>CAZSGH010000006.1:0-76976 GCA_964606405.1 uncultured Francisella sp. | reverse complement strand
CTTAAAAACTACCAGTAATTTATTGGGCGTTTACACAAATAGATTTACAGGCTCCCTTCTGCAACACGTCGAGCTATCCGTGCATAAAGCTTTTCATGGGTAGCGATACTACGCTCGCTCACCTGACCTTTTAAAGAAGCGGTTAACCAGTCGCTATAGGCTTGAACTGTACGTAATTGAATATCCTGTCGCGCCTCTGCTAAACCAGCCCATGCGCCTTTTTGTTCATATTCTGCTTTTTCAAAACCTGCATCAAGCTTACCGCCCGTCCACAGCGGCTGCTGTAAGCTTGCGGTTAAAACACGCTCATCTCCTTGGTAGCTCGGATCATTTTTACCCGCTTTTACCTGTTGAACTGAGATATTTGGCGTAGGATAGTATTGCCACTGAGCTGTGTCTTTAACAGCACCTGCAGACTGAACCATCTGTTGTTGTGCAACAATAGATGGATTTTGCTCGCTGGCAACCAGCAAGTCATTTAAATCGAGTGCGGCATAACTTAAGATGGGTATGCAACACAATAAAGACACAAGCAATTTCAATATTCTGATACCTTGGTCACTAAGAAAACCTCGAGCAAGCAGGCTAGCAAACAACTTGCACCTTATCAGAATCTTAGCCCAAAAAACTAGGCAACACAATAGAGGGAGCCTCTAAAAACCTTGCTTTTCTTGTTTTTAGACTTTCCACGTTTATTATTAGCTGAATGAATGGGTTTAATCAACGGATTACATGCTATTTCAGCCCACCTTCCTCCAAACATCATAGCCATTTGATGGTTAGAACAGCCTTTTGTATATGCACACTTCGGATTAATGTAAAAAAATTTTTGGCCGATTCCAGACAATAAAAAAGGGCTAGCATTTCTGCTAACCCTTTGAATTTAGTGGTGGCCGGGGGCGGAATCGAACCGCCGACACACGGATTTTCAATCCGTTGCTCTACCGACTGAGCTACCCGGCCAAACTATTCGCATATTATATGGGCTTCTTTATTAAAAAGCCAGCACTTTATGCTTTATTTACCTAAAGCACCTAAAATAACCGACTTAACCTGTTCGATGTCCGCTGTACCATCGACATTAATGTACTTCAATGTCGAGTCTACCGCAGCTTTAGCCGTATAGAATTCGATTAACGGCTGTGTTTGTGCAGCATACACATCTAAGCGCTTCTTAACCGTTTCTGGCTTATCGTCATCTCGCTGAATCAAGTCTTCGCCTGTTTCATCATCCTTGCCTTCAACCTTTGGCGGATTGTAGACAACATGATAGGTACGACCAGAGGAATGTACGCGACGTCCCGACATACGTTCAACAATCACATCGAACGGCACATCAATTTCGATCACCGCATCTAAGGCAATACCTGCCGAGGCCAAAGCTTCTGCCTGTGCCAAAGTACGTGGAAAACCGTCTAACAAAAAGCCATTATGACAATCTGGTTCGCTAATACGAACCTTAACCATTCGAATAATTAAATCATCAGGAACCAACTGCCCAGCATCCATATAACCCTTAGCTTCCAAACCAAGAGGCGCGCCCGCTCGAATTGATGCACGCAACATATCTCCCGTTGAAATTTGTGGAATGTCGTAATGACTGGTCAAAAAAGCCGCCTGAGTTCCTTTCCCTGCACCTGGTGCGCCCAACAACATGACTCGCATTAAATTCTCCTAACTCGTTCATTTAACCTTATTGGGAACCTCTAAAAATCCGTCATTCCCGCGAAGACGGGAATCTATCTCCTTGATTTTAAATCTCCGCATACGCGAGGATGGAAATATTGGCGTTATTAGCGTTCCCCGTTCTTATTAGCCCATCATCATGCCACGAATAGCAAAGTAAATGAACCCTGCCAACAAAGCTGATGCTGGCACTGTAATAATCCATGCCGCAAAAATTTTCAGCATAATCGAACGCTTAACTAATTCTTGCTTATAGACTTTATTGAGTGACTTACGATCTTTTTTGCTCAATTCAATTTCTGCAGAATGCTCTTTCAATTGTTTGAGCATATAGCGTTTTTCTTCAAAAGAAGCTTTATCAAAACGCTGCATATAAGCTTCTAAAGCAGATTTATCGGCATCAATAGCATCATGATGCTCACGAATCACTTCGATTGCTTGTGCATAGTTAGTTTTTAAATACTCACGTAAAAAACCAACGCCCAACACAGCACCGACGGCAATATGTGTCGAACTGACGGGCATACCCAGTTCAGAAGCCACAATCACGGTGAGTGCTGCAGACATGGCAATGGCAAAAGCGCGGATTTGATCTAGCTCTGTGATTTCACTACCTACGGTACGAATAAGCTTTGGACCAAACAATAGCAAACCAATCGAAATACCCACAGCACCAATCATCATTACCCAAATAGGAATGCCCGCCTTAGTAGACATTGCGCCATTTACCAAAGCATCATAAATAGCAGCCAAAGGGCCGACAGCATTAGCAACATCGTTCGCACCATGCGCAAAACTTAACAAAGCAGCAGAGAAAATAAGTGGAATGGTAAATAAACTATTAAT
Source organism: uncultured Francisella sp. (assembly GCA_964606405.1). Classification (GTDB taxonomy): domain Bacteria; phylum Pseudomonadota; class Gammaproteobacteria; order Thiomicrospirales; family Thiomicrospiraceae. Next base: position 74,444 of record CAZSGH010000006.1, on the reverse strand, counting down.
GCTATCTTTATCGTTTTTTAAGCTACTCGCACGATTCGAAATGGCAGATTTCACCAAAAAATAAACCGCAATCGCGACAACTAGCCCAATCAAACTCGCCTCGATTGTCGACATCTTGACCACTTTATTTAAGCCTTTAAGCACTAAATAAGTCGTAAATGCCCACGCCATCAACGCAACCAAAACAGGAACCATTTTTTTGGCGGCCTGCACCATATCGACCTGATAAGTAATACTTCGTTTAATCCAAAACAAAAACAATGCCGCCACTAAACCACCGAGCACAGGCGACACCACCCAACTCGCAGCAATCGAGCCCATCGAAGGCCAGTTAACAATCCCCCAGCCACCTGCTGCGATCCCTGCACCCATCACAGCACCGACAATCGAATGCGTGGTCGAAACTGGCGCACCCATCGCTGTCGCCAAATTAAGCCACAAGGCACCTGCAAGTAGCGCGGCAATCATGACATAAACATAAACTTGAATATCGGCTATCTGTTTAGGGTCAATAATACCGTTCTTAATGGTCGTGACCACCTCACCACCCGCAATGAGTGCGCCCGCAGACTCAAAAATAGCAGCAATAACAATTGCTCCCGTCATCGTGATGGCTCGCGCGCCCACTGCCGGACCAACGTTATTGGCAACATCGTTCGCACCGATATTCAATGCCATATAACCACCAATCATGGCAGCGACCACGAGCAGTACATGACCTTGACCGTCAACCAAATGCATGCCGTCAACAATCAGCATCACAACAATCATAAACAATAAGGCAATGCCAAAACGCGAGGTTTCTCCGCGCGAAAAACGCGTTGCCTTTTCAATATCTTTAATATCGCCAACTTTCATGAGGTATTTACTCTTTTGGAATCATTCACAAACCTGAAAATAACAGTCGATCTTGTCACTTTTTTGTAACAAATCTTTCATATTTTGCCAGAAACGTTCCACCGATGCACATAAATAAACATAATGCTGCGCGATAAAATCAAAAAACCACCCGAAGGTGGTTCTTTATAAGACAAAGAGAAGCAGAAAATTAATTCAACTTAGCAAGCTCTTTAGCTGCAACTGCGGCAGGAAGTGCTACATAGCCGTCTTTTTCCACAACGTTCTGACCTTCTTTAGACAGAACCAGTGTCATGAACTCTTTAACCATTGGATCAAGTGCTTTACCTGGTGCTTTGTTTACATATACATAAAGCGCACGAGATAAAGGATACTTACCAGTTAGCGCATTAGCCTCTGTCGCTTCTTCAAAAGGCGCGCCTTCTTTTTTAGCTAAAGGTAATGCACGAACACCAGAAGTCTTATAACCAATACCAGAATAACCAATCGCATTTAAAGAGGTCGCGACAGACTGAACAACAGAGGCAGAACCAGGCTGTTCGTTAACGTTCGACTTAAAGTCACCTTTACAAAGCGCGTGCTCTTTAAAATAACCGTAAGTACCAGAAACTGAGTTACGACCATAAATTTGAACTTCTTTGCCAGCTAAAGGTCCCGTGACACCCAATTGATCCCATTTACTAATTTCTTCTTTACCACCACACTTACGTGTCGAAGAGAAAATAGCATCAACTTGTGACATTGTTAAACCTTGAATTGGGCTGTCTTTGTGCACATAAACCGCTAAAGCATCGATTGCAACCGCAATACCCGTCGGCTTGTAGCCATACTTTGCTTCAAATGCTTCAATTTCTTTCGACTTCATTTCACGGCTCATAGGACCAACGTTAGCCGTTCCTTCCGTTAATGCGGGTGGCGCTGTAGAAGAGCCTGCTGCTTGAATTTGAATGTTCACATTTGGGTAAACACGTTTAAATTCTTCTGCCCACAAAGTTGCAAGGTTAGCCAAGGTATCCGAACCCACACTTGATAGGTTACCCGACACGCCAGCAACCTTTTGATAACCTGGCAACGCAGCATCAACAGCAGCAAAGGAAGGTGCTGTTAACAAGGTAGCGCCTAATCCCAGCGCGATAGCAAGCAAGCTTTTCATTCAAGAAACTCCAAATAAGACATTCAGTTAAATAACGAGGTTATTATGTTCGCTCATCATGGCAATTTTATGACGACTTTGTTTCAGTTTTATGACAAGCCATTCGACAATCCTCCGCTAAAAGTCCGTCATTCCCGCAAAAGCAGGAATCTACCCTCTTAATTTTATGGATCCCCGCATTCTAGCAGCCTCCTCCATGCTGCCTACCCATTGGATTATTAGAGACTCCCTTTGCTCATAACTTCTAACGGAAAATGGCAGATAAAACAACTACCCTGATCGGGTTCACTCTCTACCGTGAGCATAGCATGATGACGTTCTAATACCTGATGAGTGATTGCTAACCCCAGTCCTGTACCACCTGTTTCACGCGAACGAGCGGAATCGATACGATAAAAACGCTCCATAATACGAGGAAGATGTTCTGCCGCGATACCTATTCCCGTATCACAAACGGATAAACAAATGCCCTTTTCGTCCTCGAACCAGCGTAAGGTAATTCGACCAGCATCTGGCGTATAACGAATCGCATTGGTGACCAAATTAGTAAAAGCACTACGCAAATAGTTCTCGTAGCCTAAAAGCCCACACTGCGTCTCTAAGATCAGCTCAATATGATGTTCATGTTTTCCAGAAAACTGCTTAGCATCATTTAATAGCTGATTAAGCATACTCGGAACATCGATCTGTCGCCTTTCTAATGAATCATCGGCCGCTTCTAAGCTTGACAGCATGAGCATGTCTTCAATGATTTTGCGCATACGCTCTGTTTGATTGTGCATTTGCTGCAAGGGCTTCAGCCATTGCTGATGATGACTACCTGGCGTATCTAACATGGTCTCAACATAACCATGCATAACGGTTAAAGGCGTTCTTAACTCATGAGACGCATTGGCAACAAAGTCACGCCGAATCGTATCGTTACGTTTAAATACTGTAATATCTCTCACGATCATTAAATCGTGCCCTTGCATAAAAGGGCGAATATCTAGCTCCAAAGTACGCTGATTGTCTAATGGCGATACAATTTCTAGCGGCGAATTTATTTTTCCATCAATAAGATCTTCGACCTCTGGCAGACGCAATACCGCCGTAATGGTTTGCTTACGATGTGAGCGACGCAACCCCAAAAGGGATATCGCTCCCTGATTAAACCAAGCAATGCGTTTGCTTTTATCAAACGCTAATACGCCTTCTGGCAAGGCTTTAGCAGCATATTTAAAATAGCGCGCTCTGCCCAATAACTTTTGCGCCAAGCGCCGCTCTTTCTCGAGCAAACGGGTTGCATTCAATAAAAAATCTAACAGCGGATTGATGGGCAACAGCACAAGTTTACGTCCACCAGACACTTGCCACTGATCTGCCGCCCATAATGCGACAAACCAACGTAACGCTATCGCAGCAGCAACCAGCCACCCAATGAACTGCCAGCCATCTGTCCACCAAGCAATCAGCAGCGAAAAAACGAGCAACCAAACAATACTTGCAAACTCTTGCTCTAGGTAACGCATGCTATGAAATCTCTGAAAAAATGCAACGAGCAGGAGGATTGAAAAAAGGCGATAGCCGTATTTTTCAGACCTTCCCTATCCAATAACCTAAGGTGTTACAGAAAAACGATAACCAGACCCGCGAATCGTCTGGATGTAGGACTCACAGCCTTGATCTTCTAGCGCACGACGCAATCGACGAATATGCACATCAATGGTGCGATCTTCAACGACGACACGATCGCCCCACACTTCGTCTAATAACTGATTTCGTGTAAACACTCGATTGATGTGCGCCATAAAAAACTGCAAGAGACGAAACTCTTTAGGTCCTAACTTAACTTCATTGCCATCAATGGTTAAGCGATGACTGCCATTATCTAGCTGCATACGACCTGCAACAATCATTTCGCCGTCAAGCGTATCATCAAAACGACGTAACAAGACGCGAATACGTGCTAACAAGGTTCGTGGTGAAAATGGCTTAGTAACATAATCATCTGCACCAAGCTCGAAGCCTTGTAACTGATCAGACTCATCTGCTCTTGCTGTCAACATAATAACGGGAATATGTTTGAGCTTGTCATGCGATTTAAGACGAGACAACAAGCTCACCCCAGGCACCCCAGGCAACATCCAATCGAGCAAAATGACATCAGGCGCATCACTTAACGCTAACTGCCAACCCTGTTCTGCATTACCAGCCTCTCGCACCGTCATTCCTGCGGTTTGAAGGGTAAAGCTAAGCATGTCCCGAATCGAAGACTCATCTTCAACGACTAAAACAATTGGAGCCGCCATGGTGATAACCTCTGTTTGACTTACAAAATATCACGATATTTGTTCGCAATATCTGCTAAACGCTCAGAACTAATCTGGCGCATATCAGAACCTTCTACGACATAAAAAACATGTTCTGCAATATTGAGGGAATGATCGGTTACGCGTTCCATTGCACGCAAGGCATTAAGTAAGTCTAGCATACTGGGAATTTGCGCTGGATTCGCCATCATGTGCTCTCGCATTAACTTTTGCGCTGCACGATATTCTTCGTCTGCTGCTGCTTCTTTTGGCAATAAGGTTAATGCTTTTTTTACATCCAAGTTCGCAAAGGCATCAAGGGTAATCTTAAGCATTTCTTGCGCACAAACCGTCATTTCAACCAAATGATCGTAACCAGGAATACTGGCACAATCAACATTGTCACTATCGTTCAAATTAATCACAACGCGCGACAGCTTGGTAATTTCATCGCCCACACGCTCTAAATCGGTAACAATGCGCAAAGCAGCCATGATTAAGCGTAAGTCAATGGCTGCTGGCTGCTGACGTGCTAAGACGCGCACACACATTTCAACGATATTCACTTCTTGGCGGTTAATAAAGCGATCTAAGCCAACGACTTCTTTTGCCATGACGGCATCGCTTTTGCGCAAGGCTTCAAAAGCTCGACTCATTTGCTCTTCAACATGCCCGCCCATTGCCAACACTTTGTTAAAAATGTTTTCTAAATCCTGATTGTAACGACGCGAAATATGCGGCGCAATGATATTGCTGTCCATTTTGTAGCTCCTATTAGCCGATTAGCCGAAACGACCCGTAATATAGTCTTCTGTCTGCTTTTGAGACGGATTGGTAAATAGCGTATCGGTATCTGTGTATTCGATAAGCTCACCCATATACATAAATGCCGTGTAATCCGACACGCGTGCGGCTTGTTGCATATTATGTGTCACAATCAAAATCGTAAATTTTTCTTTTAAATCAAAAATCAATTCTTCGATACTCAAGGTCGAAATAGGGTCGAGCGCCGATGTCGGCTCATCTAACAACAAGACCTCTGGTTCGATAGCAATAGCACGCGCAATCACCACGCGCTGTTGCTGTCCGCCCGACAACCCCATCGCATTGTCATGTAAGCGGTCTTTTACCTCGTTCCAAATACCAGCACCTTTCAGTGCCCACTCGACCTTATCATCTAACACACTGCGATTATTTTCGCCTTGCAAACGCAAGCCGTAAGCCACATTTTCGTAAATCGACTTAGGGAAAGGATTTGGCTTTTGAAATACCATTCCTACTTGTCGACGCAACACCGATACGTTCAATGTCTTTTCCATGATGTCTTGTCCATGCAAGCTGATTCTGCCTTCAACACGAACACCATCAACTAAGTCATTCATGCGATTAAAACAGCGCAATAAGGTCGACTTACCGCAACCAGAAGGTCCGATAAAAGCGGTCACCCGATTTTCTGGCAACTCCATATTAATATTGCTTAATGCTTGCTTCTGACCATAATACAGATTCCAGTTGCGCACATGAATGGCAATTTTTTCTTCATCTAAATTCAGACCACGGTTTTCACGATCTAAGGCAACGTTAACAGAACTCATTTTAATATTCCTTAATTTCTATCGACTTTTTAATTATCTAGCGACTTGAAGCGTTCACGCAGACGGTTACGAATGGCAATCGCGCTAATGTTCAATGAAATAACAATCAATACCAGCAAAAATGCAGTGGCATAAACCAACGGCTGGGCTGCTTCAATATTTGGGCTCTGGAAGCCTACATCATGAATATGGAAGCCTAAATGCATGATTTTTTGATCCAAATGCACAAAAGGGGCATTACCATCGACGGGCAAGCTCGGTGCCAACTTAACCACACCCACCAGCATCAGAGGAGCTACCTCACCTGCTGCACGGGCAATGGCTAAGATCAAACCGGTCATAATGGCAGGCGATGCCATTGGCAAGACGGTACGCCACAAGGTTTCAATTTTTGTAGCACCTAAAGCTAAAGACCCTTCACGAATCGCACGAGGCACCCGTGCCAACCCCTCTTCTGTCGATACAATTACCACTGGCAAGGTTAATAAAGCCAAGGTTAATGCCGCCCATAACAAGCCAGAGGTACCAAATGTCGGTGATGGCAATGCTTCTTGATAAAAAGCATGATCAATGCCTTGCCCAACAATATAGACAAAGAACCCCAAACCAAACACACCATAAACAATTGATGGCACACCAGCAAGATTATTCACCGACACGCGAACCATACGCACAATCACACCATCTTTCGCATATTCGCGCAAATAAACCGCGGCCATGACACCAAAAGGCATCACAAGAAAGGTCATAATGAAAACTAAGGTGACTGTACCAAAAATCGCGGGGAAAATACCGCCTTCTGTGTTGGCTTCACGCGGATCTGTGCTTAAAAACTCCCAAATTTTATGGAAAAACTCACCCGTTTTAGCAAAGGCTCCCATGGCATTGGGCATGGTTGCAGCAACCACCTTACTCACTGGCAACTGCACCAGTTTGCCGCCCATCACCTCAAGTTCAGCAACACCTAACGACTCTGACAGCTTTTGCAATTTCTGCATATCCGCTAGCAATAGCTCATATTTTTGATCTAAGTCTTTACGTTCTTGTGCCAAACGCTGAATATCAGCATCGGTTAAGGCGTTCTTCAACTCCAAACGTCGACGCTCTAATCGCAAGCCTTCCACGGCATAGTTAATACTACCAATTTTATCTTTCTGAATATCAACCAGCTGTTCGTATAACTGACCGTGGTAAGCAATAAGCGATTTAAAACTGTCCCACGCCGCATCGCCTGTTGTTTTACGACCATCCGAATTAGTGATAGAAACCAAACGACCATATAAGTTACCCCATTCGTAACGCTCAATGACTACCATATTATTAGGTGTTTCTTGAGATACGATAGCTGGATCATCAACCCACTTAAAATCGGCTCCGAATAGCTCACGACCACCGATTTTAACCAGAGTTTGCGGAATATGCTTTACACCAACAGTTGCATCCCCTTCTAAGCGCTCTCCTGTACGCTGACGTTCGCCAATCAGCTGCACATTGCCACCCTTGCCATCGTCAACGGTAAAAACAATCACATCTTTTGGCCAAAAATGCGCAATACCCTTAACCGCCAACAAACCAACTAAGGCAGTGACCGCCAACAAGCTAATCGCAAGTGCCATGGCATTAAACCAGACCCAGTGATTACCTTCTTTCATCCATGATCTTAACATTGCATTTTCCTTTTACAGTGCGCCGTAGCGTTTGAGCATGCGCTGACGAACCAATTCAGCAAGCGTGTTAAAAAAGAAGGTAAACATAAACAATACCAACGCTGCTAAGAACAGAACGCGATAATGTGTACTACCCACTTCCGATTCGGGCATTTCTACTGCAATATTTGCCGACAGCGTACGCAAGCCTTCAAAGACGTTAATATCCATAATCGGTGTATTACCTGTTGCCATTAACACGATCATGGTTTCACCAACGGCACGACCAAAACCAATCATCACCCCAGAGAACAAGCCAGGAGACGCTGTCGGCAAGACCACGCCAACCATCGTCTGCCAAGGCGTTGCACCCAGCGCTAACGAACCGTTAACCTGATGCTTCGGCACGTTATAAATCGCATCTTCAGCAATCGAGAAGATAATCGGAATCACCGCCAAACCCATGGCAATACCGACAACTAACGAGTTGCGTTGATCATAGCCAATACCCGCTACGTTGGTTAACCACGAAGGCATATCGCCCGCAAACAAGGCATTTTCGACAGGCTGACCCAGTAAACTAACCAAAAACAAGGTGAGCAAAATAACTGGAATTAATAGTGCTGCCTCCCATCCGTGTGGAATTTTAACTCTCACGGCATCTGGCAATCGACTCCATGCAAATCCAAAGACAAACACCAAGGTTGGCAATAAAATTAAAAACACGAAAAAGTCTGGCAGATTTCTTTCTAAAAATGGTGCCAACCACAAGCCTGCCAAAAAGCCGATAATCACTGTTGGCAAAGCCTCTAGCAACTCAACAACAGGCTTAACCGACTGACGCATGGCAGGTGCCATAAAGAAACCTGCATACATAGCAGCCATTAAGGCAATCGGAATCGCCACCAACATGGCATAAAAGGCTGCTTTTAACGTACCAAACGCGAGAGGTGCTAATGAAAACTTAGGTTCAAAATCGGCAGCGGATGATGATGACTGCCAGATATAGTCTGGCTCAGGGTAGCCTTCGTACCAAACTTTACTCCACAAAACTTCCCAAGACACCTCTGGATGTTCATTATCGATTTTCCACAAATGAACCATACCAGCAGAGTCTTCCGCCAAGACAGCGTTAGAACGTGGCGCTAATGCCAGACTAACTAACGCCACATTCGACAGCGATTCGACCGCTAAGGTACGATGTGCAGTGGCATGATAGACACCCACTTTACCCTGTGCATCAGCAACAACAAAGCCTTTACGACGTTGTTCGCTGCCAACCTGCACAATCGCAGCCTGCTGATCGTGAAAACGACGCACAGGCATAAAATCGTAGTTATTTTTGGCATCGCGTACTGGAAACCATTGACTGATCTGCCCGTTCGACTCGCCTAACAACAAAGCGTTATCGCCCAGCAAGAAGGAAACCGATGTCAAACGGCGAGCACCCTGAGCATTATCATCAAGCAACGCCAACTGCTTATACACACTCAACGACTCACTATCGCGCATATTAACAACGGTTGCGCTACCCTGCTCATCAATCGCATACAACCAATCAAGCATGCCATCGATCATTAACCAACGCGGCGTTGTTTTAACCGAAACATGGGTTGCATCGAGCGCTTCTAGACTAACCTCGTCAGAAAACATTTGCTTTTTCTTTTCGAAACGACGCACGGCTACAGCATCAGCACCTTGTGCAAAGGCAGCCAAAACAACCATATCCGCCCCCGAACGCCCCGCAACCGCCACTAACGGCTTACCTTCATCAATCATGATGGGCTGTTCTTCTAACGGATAAGACAATTTTGGTGTTACCTGACGCTTACCATCAAGGTAGCTGATGATGAAACCGTAGCGCACCGCAAGCAAGCTACCATCACTTAACCCAAACAACACATCACCATCGGCATCACTCATGATTTGATGCGAGCGAATCGTTACGCCTTCAGGAATTGGCAAACGTTGCTCTTTAACGACAGCGCCTGTTTCCGCTTTAAAAAAGATAGCCGTTCCCTTGTTGGTAAAGCGCACCGCAGTATCTCGATACTCATCCATCGCAACAAAGACACTCGCACCATCACCAGGCTGCTGATAAGTGGTTACACGCTCGAATGTTGCGGACACGAATAACGGCGCAACCTGTAAAAAGAAAAACGCCATCATCAGCAACACGGCACCAATAACGGCAAAGCCACCCGCACCGATGACATAGCGTGCGCTAACGTCCTTAAAAGCACGTAATCGCTCACGCCCCAACAACAGTGTTTGTGTATCTCGATTTTTTAATGACATGGTAAATAAAGCCCTTTTTTGACTATCGCTTATATTAACGAAGAAATATGACTAATTTATGACCAAAAACCCAACAAATCGCGCGTCATTGCACCAAAATAAACCACAAAACGCACCGAAACAAAACAGAAAAACATAAGCAACGAACAAAACAACCGCCTATTCAAAGAATATGCGCCGCTAGTGAGATATTTTTTAAGATGCTTCTGGTTTTTTGGCACACTTCGGGCTAATATCCACAGTGTATGAATATTATTTCACTCCTCATTGTTTAAAAAGGATGCTCTCATGGCGAAAAATGTTGTCGCACGTATCAAAGAAGAAAACATCAAGTGGGTTGACCTACGTTTTTGTGATACTCACGGTAAAGAACAGCACGTTACCATTCCTGCTAGCAAAGTAACCGAAGACTTCTTTGAAGCGGGTCAACCTTTCGACGGTTCATCAGTTGCTGGCTGGTTAGGCATCGAAGCATCAGACATGGTACTGTTGCCGCATGCTGACACAGCAATCATGGATCCATTTACAGACGATCCAACCATGATCATTCGCTGTACGATTCACTACCCAATCTCTTTGGAAGGCTACGACCGCGACCCTCGCTCTATCGCGATGCGCGCAGAAGCCTACCTAAAGTCAACAGGCATTGCTGACTCTTGCTTCGTTGGTCCTGAGCCAGAATTCTTCATTTTTGACGATGTTCGTTGGGGCGCGGACATGTCTGGTTCTTTCGTTAAAGTCGATTCGCAAGAAGCTTCTTGGAACACAGACAAAGTTTATGCCGACGGCAACATGGGGCACCGCCCAGCAACTAAAGGCGGCTACTTCCCAGTTCAGCCAGTTGACCAATTACACGAAATCCGTGCGTCTATGTGTGACTACTCAGAAGCAATGGGCTTAGGCATCGAAACGCACCACCACGAAGTGGCTAACGCGGGTCAATGTGAGTTAGGTATTGCGGGCAACACGCTGGTTAAGAAAGCCGACGAAGTATTGGTTCTAAAGTACGCAATTCACAACACAGCACACCTATACGGCAAAACAGCAACATTCATGGCTAAGCCAATCGTTGGCGACAACGGTTCTGGTATGCACGTGAACATGTCTTTGTCTAAAGATGGTCAAAACCTATTCGTAGGTGATGGCTATGGCGCGTTATCAGAAATGGCGATCTACTTCATTGGCGGTATCATCAAGCACGCGAAAGCACTGAACGCATTCACTAACTCAGGCACTAACTCGTACAAGCGTTTGGTTCCAGGTTTTGAAGCGCCAATCATGCTGGCTTACTCTGCACGTAACCGTTCAGCATCGATCCGTATTCCTTACGCACCAAACCCACGTACACGCCGTATCGAATGTCGTTTCCCAGATCCTATGTCTAACCCCTATCTCGCGTTTGCTTCAATCTTGATGGCTGGCTTAGATGGCGTTCTGAACAAAATCCACCCAGGTGAGCCTGCAGATAAAGACTTGTATCATTTGCCTCCTGAAGAAGCAAAAGCAATTCCTCAAGTATGTCACTCATTAGACATGGCTTTGGAAGAGCTAGACAAAGATCGTGCTTTCTTAACACAAGGCGGCGTATTCACCGACAACATGATCGATGCTTACATCGAATTAAAAATGAAAGAAGTGACACGTATGCGCATGACAACTCACCCAATCGAGTTCGACATGTACTACAGCCGTTAATTATCGCAAGATCATTAACAGTAAAAAGCCCCATCAAATTGATGGGGCTTTTTTATTTCATAACATAAATAAACAACTGAGTCTCACGCCCATCTGCCAACACCCACACATCATCTGGCTCAATATCAGGCACAGCAAAACTGTTCGACACCAAAACAGCTCCCGACTTCATTTCGGCCTGCGCTTTTTGCCAAATAGCGGACATAGGAACTGGCGACAAAAAAACATAAACCAAATCATAGCACGACAAGTCTTGCTGCCACATATCACCACGAACCACTCGCCCACGCCTCGTTAAACGACACACCGCATTCGACAACACAGCCAAAACAGGCGAAAACTCCACACCTGTCGCATCAACACCCGAAGCCGCCAAAGCACGAACAACGCCACCCAAACCAGAACCCAAATCAACTGCTGTTTTGATATGACGCTCAACAACCAACTCCAGCAAAGCGCGATGCGTTACACCATTCGACAAATACAAAGGAACCCGCTCACCCAAGACATTCGAAAAAACCAACATCAAGATCAAGGCAAACAAACCAAACCAATAAAAAGGAATCATCGTTTGAGCCAAACCAACAAACAAACCTATCGGCAATAAAAACTGAATCCACAGCCACCAACGCGGCATTTTTACCGCCAAAGACAACAAAGCAGCGAAAAAAGCTTGAGCAAGAACGATATACGTAGGATGATATGGTGGTGCAACCCATTCCGCCAAATATGGCAAAACAAGACTAATGGCGACCAAAACGACTAACTGAATCAAAAGCGCCAACCAGAGCGGGTTTCGAAAAAATAAAATGGATTTTTTTGATTTATTTTGGTGCATACAAATATAAAAACCAGAAATACAAAAACATTAAAAACAACAAACCTTTGTTTTTAATGGGTAAAAAATAAATGGCACAACTATAGCTTAATAGATAGCAAGCCTCATGTTTTCAACAACCTCAACCCGAAGACTTACGGCAAAAATTAACTTTATCACATTGGAGTGTAACATGAAAAAAATCCTTTCTACTGCAATTGCAACAACTTTAGCAGCAACAGGTTTAATGGCAACAACAGCAGCTTTCACAACCGCATCTGCAGATGTCGCTTTTAATGCAGGCGTGATGAGCCAATACATTTTCCGTGGCATGATGCAACGCGATAGCGCTTCATTAATGGGTGGCGCAGACTACACACACGACTCTGGCTTATATGCTGGTATTTGGGCAGCACAAGTTGGATTGGAAAACAACCCACCAACAACTAGCGCAAATGGCTGGGAAGTTGACTTGTATGGTGGTATCAAAAAAGAACTTTCAGGCGCAACCTTAGGTGCTGGATTTACAAGCTATCAATACACAAACAAATACAATGGAACAACTGGCTTTGACACACCTTACAATGAGTTAAACTTTAGTTTAGCTTATGGTCCAATCACCGCAACAATCAACCCTGGCTACCATGAAGGTGTTGGTACTAACAGCAACATGAATTATGTATTCTATAGCTTAAAAGGCGAATACAATGGATTCTATGCACTTTATGGCGCATTTGATAAGAAAAACGATGCGACAAAAGGTTCTGGATTATTTGACAGCAACGGCACAGGCAAAGATGGTAGCTATATCCAAGCAGGCTACAAAACATCTCTAGGCGGAATTGATCTAGATGCTTTCGTTATCAACTCAAGCAAAGAGCTAAATATGACTACCTACAAACCTGGTCAGGTTGATGTAACAACCGCTGTTATTTCAGCTACAAAAGCATTCTAATCAACACTTGATTTCCTCATGTTGACCCTTTGGCAGCCTTATGGCTGCCTTTTTTATTGACTCGCGGCAATAAAAAGCTACAGAAACGAAAAAGTCTGTCGCTACAATCACCACAAAGTAAAAACGATTTGCTATACTCAGAACCATAAAGTTAATATAAAAAAGAGTCTTAATCATGCTAAGCAATCTGCCAATTCGCTACAAAATCATGCTGTTTAGTTTATTCTTGGCTATCAGCGCCACAGTCATTATTGGTGGCATTAGCATGTCTCTTAGTGCAAAATCCATAGAAAGTGAAGCAAAACATAGACTCGAGCTCTTAAGAGATGGTCGCAAACAAGCTGTTGAGCAATATTTTGCCAGCATGATGTTATCAACTGAGATGATCGCAAGCTCACCTGACACCATTCGCGACTATCGAAAACTCGTCGATATCATGGATAGCATCGAGAGCAATGAGTTCACATCAACAGATATCGATAATGCCAAAAACCACTTAAAAGAATACCTGAGCAAAGACTTTCAGACGGTTTACGCACAAAAAGCAAACAAAACACCCGAAATAACGCGTTGGCTAGATAAATTAGACCCAACTGCTCTGATTATGCAAGAGCGTTACATTGCACAAAACAAATTCCCGCTTGGTCAAAAATCCGACTTAATGCTTGCGCCAGGTGGTGACGATGACTACCCCTTCTGGACAAGTTATGATCGATTGCATCAACGTATTCAAGAACGCATGAAACCCAATATTACGGCATTTGGTTTTTATGACATTTTCTTAATCACACCATCGGGACGCATTGCTTACACTTATTTTAAAGAAATCGACTACGGAACATCACTTGTAACGGGTCCTTGGTCTGGCAGCAACTTGGCGCGAGTCTGGAAAGAAGCCAAAGAAATGAATATGCCGAACTGGTTTGCTGACTATGAAAGCTACACCCCATCTTACGAAGCTCCGGCAAGCTTTCTGATCATACCGCTGAAAAGTGGTGATACCGTACTAGGGCACATTGCCTTTCAAATCGATCTCGGACAAGTCAACACTATTATGAGTCAATCTATTGGCGCTGGCGAAACAGGCGAAACTTTACTCGTGGGCAGCAACTATCTCATGCGCTCAGACTCGAGATTAAAACCACAAACACACAGCTTGGCTGCATCTTGGAACAACCCAGAAACAGGAAAAGTTGACGACGTTTTAACCCGAAAAGTCCATGAGTTGGGGGAAACGGGCGTTGACAGCAACACAGATTATCGTAAACAAGAAACCATTACTGCTTATACGCCCATTGCATTATGGAATATTGTTTGGGCGATTATTGCTAAAGAAGACGTAAACGAACTCTACCAACCCATTAACAGCTTGCAACAAACCCTATCACTTGCAGTGATTGTGATGGTTTTGTTTGTTATTATTGCCTCGATTGTTTTCTCGGGAAGACTCACCAAACCTATTTTGCAATTAATGACGACAATGAACCATGCGCGCACATCAGGAAACCTAAACTTACGCGGAAAAGTTAGTGCTCACGATGAAATTGGTGAAATGACAACGGCCTTTAATGAACTCATGCAAACACAAAACGACATGGTTAAAGACTTAGACGATAGCTTAACTGCCATCTCTCAAGGAAACTTTAATCGTTCGATTTCAGCAGAGTACAAGGGCGATCTGGCAAAACTAAAAGAACGCACCAATGACACCATTGATATCTTGCGCAGCACCATGGGGCAAATTCGTCAAGCTGTCGACACCTTAAATACTGGCAGCTTCAACTTTAAGACAGACACACAAAACCTAACTGGTGATTTTAAAAGCATCATGATTAGCTTAGGACGTGCCATGCAGCAAGTCAGCAATGCCTTTGCGATGATTAACGAAGTGATGCACGAACTTTCAAAGTTCAATCTAAACAAACGATTAACCATAGATGCTTCAGGCGATATCGCTCAACTCACCAACACCATCAACGAAACCCTATCTGCGTTGCAATTAGGCATTAGCTCTGCCAGCAGCACCATTAGCTACATCGAAAAAGGAGATTTCTCCACCCCCATGTCAGGAGAACTTTCTGGCGAAATGGCCGATTTAAAGTCAGCACTTAACACAGCCATCGAAAAAATCAACTTAACATTGGGTGCCATTATAGGGCGTATTAACGAAACCGATAGCAATAGCCAACGCATGATGGACATTACACAGCACGTCAGCGAGCAAATGCAATCACAAGCTGATGCTTTACAAGAGTCAGCATCAGCCATGGAAGAGTTGTCAGAGCAGGCGCACTCCACTGCCAGCACTGCAACAGAAGCTGCAGAGCAGGCTCGCAAAGCATCAGACCAAGTTGCAACGGGCGTTGATATCATGAATCAAAGCATGACAGCCATGCAGGATATTCGCCGCTCAAGTCGTCGTATTACCGAAATTTTAAGCCTAATTGATGCGATTGCTTTCCAAACGAACTTACTGGCACTTAATGCAGCAGTCGAAGCTGCGCGCGCAGGAGAACACGGCCGAGGCTTTGCGGTCGTTGCTGGTGAGGTTCGTGCTTTATCGCAAAAAACGGTACAAGCCGCGTCCGACATTAAAGTACTGATTGAAAACAACAACGAGCAAATCAATAGTGGCGCAGAATTAATCGCCTCTGCTGGGACAACAATGCATACCATCAACGATCAGATTGGTGGATTTATTGCATTAGTGGACGATATCCTCAGCAAGAATATTGAACAAGCAAGCGCTATAGAGTTAAGCAATCAATCCATCCAGCGCATTGACCAACTGAATCAGAACAACACACAACAAATGATTAATGCAACAACAGAAGCACAAAAAATGCGTCAATCAACGCAATATTTAACAGAAATTGTAACGCAATTTAAACTTGATACTCGCGCTGTCAGCATCGCAAACGACCTCGCGATCATCGCATCCAGAGAACAAAACAACAAAAGAGAAACCCAGCTTCAGCCACTCTTAGCAGCTCCCGACACAATCCCAGCGGAAACTAAAAACACGCGACAGATTGCGGCCTTGCCTGCCCCAACAACGAACAACAAAACCAAAACAGAGGAATGGGAAGAGTTTTAACCCCAGCAAAAAAATCACAGCAATAAAAAAACCGCCAACCAAGGCGGTTTTTTATTAATAAATCAAATTGCACCAAAAAGAATAAAAAACACAAAAACAATGCAAAAAAAAGACAACAAAAACTCATATCTAATTGTTTTAAATATAAATAATAATAAATGGTTCATTAATAGCTTAAAGTAGTTGCGAATATTAAAACTGCACAATGGAGAAACCATCATGAAGCTCATTACTGCGATCATCAAACCCTTTAAATTAGATGATGTGCGTGAAGCACTCAGCTCACTCGACATTCATGGCATGACCGTGACAGAGGTTAAAGGTTTTGGGCGTCAAAAAGGACATACCGAAATCTATCGTGGCGCTGAATACACCGTCGAGTTCCTACCCAAAATCAAAATTGAAGTTGCTGTATCAGCAGATCGCTTAGATTCTATTTTAGAAGCGATTATTGCAGCAGCACATACTGGCAAAATTGGCGACGGAAAAGTCTTCGTTACCAACTTAGATGACGTGATTCGTATTCGCACTGGCGAACGCGGCACAATCGCACTATAACATTGGAGAGAAACTGTTATGCAAACACTAAAACAAAAAGGATTGCTTGCACTTGCAGGCATTAGCGCCGCAATGGCTCCTGTTATGAGCTGGGCAGAAGAAGCAGCTGCAGAGGTTGCTGAAGCGGCTGCAGAAGTGGCAACCATTAACGCTGGCGACACTGCTTGGATGCTTATTTCTAGCGCGCTCGTATTGCTGATGATTATCCCTGGTTTAGCACTTTACTATGCGGGCATGGTTCGCGCTAAGAACGCACTATCGACAATGATGCAAGTTTTCGCTGTTGTGTGTGTTGGCTCAATCGTATGGTTTGCTTTTGGTTATAGCTTAGCCTTTGGCGATGGTGGCGACAATAACGCTTGGATTGGTGATTTATCGAAAGCTTTTTTAGCGGGCATTATGCCAAGCGATGTAAAAGGCACCATCCCCGAAGTGCTGTTCATCATGTTCCAAATGACATTTGCGCTCATCACACCAGCAATCATCATCGGTGGCTTTGCTGAACGTATGAAGTTCTCTGCTGTGTTACTGTTTACAGCATTATGGATTAGCTTGGTTTATGTTCCAATTGCGCACTGGGTATGGGGCGGCGGCTTCTTATCTGCTGATGGCGTATTAGACTTTGCTGGTGGCACAGTTGTACACATCAACGCAGGTATTGCTGGCTTAGTGGCTGCAATCATGATTGGCAAGCGTAAAGGTTATGGCACACAAGGCATGGCTCCTCATAGCATGATGATGACCATGGTCGGTGGCGCTATGCTATGGGTCGGTTGGTTTGGCTTCAACGCTGGTTCTGAATTAGCTGCTGATGGTGTTGCTTCTATGGCAATGTTAGTGACGCAAATTGCAACCGCTGCTGCGGCAATGGGTTGGATGTTGGCAGAATGGATGACACGCGGCAAGCCTACAGGTTTTGGCTTAATCTCTGGTGCTGTCGCTGGCTTGGTTGCCATTACCCCTGCTGCAGGCTTCGTCGGTCCTACTGGCGCATTATTCATGGGTATTATCGCGGGTATCGTCAGCTTTGTTGCTGCAACCAGCATTAAGCGTGCTTTTGGTTATGACGACGCACTTGATGCATTCGGTGTTCACGCTGTTGCGGGTATTGTTGGTGCCTTATTGACAGGAATCTTCGTTGACACTGCCTTTGGCGGTAAGGGACTGGCTGAAGGCGTCAGCATCATGTCTCAGTTCATGATTCAAGCAGAAGGTGTTGGCGTAACGATTATTTACAGCATCATCGCAACCGCAATCATCTTAAAAGCGATTGATATCATGGTTGGCTTACGTATCACTGAAGAAGAAGAAGTCGAAGGTATGGACTTGGCATTGCATAACGAGCGTGCTTACAACCATTAATTTGAATTCTCAAACAAAAAAGCCCCATCAAACTGATGGGGCTTTTTTATTTCCGATGATTAGTGAGTCTCTGAAGATGCAACGGGTTAGGGGCTTTGGGGAAGGGGTACGTAATTTTTAGAACCAAACCCATTAATAACAACCCTTCCACCAACCAAAAAACAAACTAAGAAGTCTGAAAAAAGGCGAAAGCCGTATTTTTCAGACCTTCTTTAAGACAGCACATCCTGCCAGACATAAGCCACCTTATCTACCCAATCACCCACCAACTCACGGTCAATCAGATTACCGCCCACTTGTGACAAGGCATGAACATGCCCCAGACTACGGTAAGCACGATAGGCATCTGACAACAACTGAGCAACAGAAGGCTCAATCACACCTTCTTCTGTCAGCCCTTCTAACTGACGAATATTATCACTATAGGCAACCACATTGGGATGCTGACTTGCCGACGACAATACCCAATACTGCACTAAAAACTCGATGTCGATAATACCGCCCTTACCTTGCTTCAAATCAAATTTTTCTGCTGTCGACTTATCGAGATGATCACGCATCTTCTGACGCATCGAGATCACTTCTTGCTTGAGCTTGCCAACATCGCGCGGCTGACATAAAAAGGTACGTCGCCCAGACTCAAATCGTTCGATCAAATCTTGACTGCCTGCAATCCCTCTCGTACGAATCAAGGCTTGATGTTCCCAAGTCCATGCCTGTTCCTGCTCATAACGAAAGAAACTCGCCAAGGTTGGCACTAACACACCCGAGGCTCCATGTGGACGCAACTGCATATCTACTTCATACGCCATACCAGAAATCGTCTGCGTCGCTAATAAACTCGACAACTTCTGCCCTAAACGCGTAAAAAACACCGTATTATCTAAAGGCCTTGCACCATCAGTCATAGCAGTTGAGTTTAAGCGATCATCCGACAAATAAACCATATCTAAGTCAGAACCATAACCAAGCTCTAAGCCGCCGAGTTTACCAAAGCCAACTACCACAAATGGTATGGCATCACCCACATAGTCGGCTGGTTTTCCATGCTTACTAAGCATAAGCTGCCAAGCCTTTGTTAAAGCCGCATCGACAATCACTTCGGCGATCCATGTTAGATAGTCGCTCACTTTCATCAGTGGCAAAGCACCAGTGATATCGGAAGCGGCAACACGAAACACCTGAGCATGTTTAAATCGACGAATGATTTCCATAAAACGTTCTTCATCGTCCACATCAATTAATTGATGATAAAGCTCTTCCACCAAAGCTGCTTTAGATAATGGCGCAAACAGAATACGTTCATCTAACAACTGATCTAATAACGACGGCATTTTAACCAAATAATCAGTCAACCAAGGACTCGCCGCACACAACCGGATAAGGAGCATTCTCGCTTTACTGCTTTCGCGCAACAATACCAAATAAGCACTACGCTTCAGCACCGCTTGCACAACCAACAAAACACGTTTCAAGGTTTCACCATCGCCAACCTGTTGGGCGATGTCCGCCAATAATAATGGCATTAGCCCATCTAACCGTCCTTTTGCTTCGACACTGAGTAAGGCAACCTGTCTCGACTGCAACAAACCATTCAATTGTTCGCGCCAAACCAATTCATGCTCAAGACTGGTACTCAAAACTGCTGTTTCTGGCTGCTGCCACAAAGCAACCCACTCACTCGGTTGTGCATCTTGTGAGCCACCTAATACCGCATTAAAATGTATTTCAACTTGTTGTCTATGCCAATTCAGGGCTTGCATAAAAGCGTCAACATCTGCAAAACCCATTGATTGAGACAACAACAATTGACGTTCTGGCTCAGTCGGCAACAAATGTGTTTGCTGATCTGCCCACATCTGTAATCGATTTTCAACATCGCGTAAAAACCGATAGGCAAGCAATAACGCTTGTGCAACCTGCTCATCAAGATAGTGACGCTCTGCTAAAATTTGTAACATTGGCATTAACTCACGACCACGCAAACGCGCATCCTGACCACCGTGAACCAATTGAAAAGCTTGAGCAATAAATTCGACCTCTCGAATACCGCCTGCACCCAACTTAACGTCTCTATCTGCGCCTTTTTTAAGAACTTCTAATGCAATCATACGCTTAAGTTCTCGCAAGGATTCTAGCATGGTAAAATCAACATAACGACGGTAAATAAAAGGGCGCATCATCGATTCTAATTCTTTAATATCCGATGGCTTGCCTGTCATTGCACGCGCTTTAACCATCGCATAACGCTCCCAAGGGCGACCATGCACTTGATAGTATTGTTCAAAGCCATCAAAACTATGTACTAACTGTCCTGATGCGCCAAAAGGCCGCAAACGCATATCAACACGAAAAACCATACCATCTGCCGTTACCGTATTCAGCAGATTGTTGAGTAGTTGACCAACTTTCGTAAAAAACTCTTCGTTACTAATACAGCGCTCACCGCCTTGAGTCATCCCCTTTTCAGGAAAAACAAAAATCAAATCAATGTCAGACGAGTAATTTAACTCTCGACCACCCAACTTGCCCATACCCAAAATAATCAGTTCTTGCACATCTCCTGAATACTCACCAATCGGCTTGCCCCATTTGGGAACTAAGTAATCAAAAACCCAACGATAGGCCAAAGAGACCAAAACATCACCCAACTCGGAGGCATCTTGAAGCGTATCATCTAAACCACCAATACCAGCCAAATCACGCACAGCAATACGTTGCATCTGAAAACGACGAAAGGCACGCAAGGCACGCTTAATCGAATCCTCATCTTTGCAAGCCAACAAAACTTCTTGCGCCTGTAGCCGCATTGATCCAGCCGTCAATGCCAACAGATCTGATTCAGATAACAAATCGGGATAACGCTCTCTCGTTTGACGAACAAACTGAGAATAGCGACAAGCGGTGTCTAAAGCGGCAGTTAGCATATCAAGACTCTTATTAACGGTTATCAAAGCCTCATTGTCTAACGATTAAACAACAGATGCAAGCCCAAGACTAGACAGTCTATAGATGCCTTGCCTATAATGAGAAACATGTGCATTTGTGCACGTGGCTACGCATCATAATACTAATGAATTTAGGAGTTTCTATGTCAGTTCTCGTTACTCGCTCAGCACCCGATTTCACCAAACCAGCGGTTATGGCCGATGGCAGCATCAACGAATCATTTAACCTGCATGCCTTCATCAAAAACAAGTATGCTGTTTTATTTTTCTACCCATTAGACTTTACCTTTGTTTGCCCTTCAGAAATTTTGGCGCACGCACACCGCGTAGAAGAATTCAAAAAGCGTAACTGTGAAGTGATCGGTGTATCAATTGACTCTCATTTCACCCATTTAGCATGGCGCAACACACCCGTTAATCAAGGTGGATTAGGTGCAATTGGTATTCCGTTGGTTGCCGACATCGGTGGCGATGTTATGCGCGCTTACGGCGTGGATCACCCCGATCAAATTGCATTACGTGGTTCTTTCTTAATCGACAAGGCTGGCATTGTTCAACACCAAGTGGTTAATAACTTGCCATTAGGTCGTAACGTAGACGAAATGATCCGTATGGTCGATGCGCTACACTTTACCGAAGCGCACGGCGAAGTTTGCCCAGCTGGCTGGAAGCCAGGCGATGCTGGCATGAAAGCAAGCCCTGAAGGCGTTGCTGAGTACTTAGCATCTCATGGTGACGCGCTATAAGTTGCCGCTAAACCGCCTTCGGGCGGTTTTTTGTTCGTTTTTTCAAAGGATACATCATGCTCGAACGTCTTTCTCAGTTTCAACAACGTATTAATAGCGTTCTCGAAAACCTATTAGCAGAACGTCGTGCTGCCATGCCCGAAAAATTGTTTGATGCAATGAATTACAGCGTATTGGATGCAGGAAAGCGTTTACGCCCTGCCTTAACCTACGCAGTCGGTGAAGCATTAGATGTCCCCTTAGGGTTACTCGATGCACCTGCAGCGGCACTCGAATTAATTCATTGCTACTCACTCGTACACGACGACTTACCTGCCATGGATGACGATGACTTACGTCGTGGCAAACCAACCACTCACATTGCCTTCGATGAAGCGACGGCTATTTTGGTCGGTGATGCATTGCAAGCTTTAGCTTTTGAAGTTTTGGCACAAGCACCAGACCTAACCGCCATGCAACGCATCGAAATGATTCGCGTATTAGCGCGTGCAGCGGGCGCTAATGGCATGGTTGCTGGACAAATGCGCGATATTGCAGCAACAGATAGCACATTAAGTGAAACACAACTGCGCGAACTGCATCAACAAAAAACAGGCGCACTCATCGAAGCAGCTGTCGCATTGGGAGGCATCGCATCAGCTCAAGTTGACGAAGCAACCTTACATAGCTTAGAAGTCTATGCAGCCCATTTAGGTCTTGCTTTTCAGATTCAAGACGACATACTAGATGTCACGCAATCGAGCGAAACACTGGGCAAGCCACAAGGTTCAGATGATCGCAATGGCAAAACCACCTTTGTCAGTTTACTGGGCTTAGAAGGCGCGACGCATGCCGCCAACTCACACGTTAGCCTAGCTCGGGATGCTTTATCTCGTTCACACTTACATGCGACGCTATTAAACGACCTGTGTCAGTACATCGTACAACGCAAGCATTAATGGAACATCTAAAAACCTCGGGTCGCTTGTTTTTAGAGGTTCCAAGTTCATTTTTTTGCTTGATGAAGGGATTAATCAATAGATTACATATGCATTCCTAAATCCCCTTCCTCCAACCCACTGGGTTTTTAGTGACCATCTAATGGTATAATAAACTGTTACATTAGGATTTAAGAGACTTCATCAATGGCTTTTACGCTTACATCACAACTCGAATTTGCTGCTGCACACCGTTTGCGCGGCTATGATGGCAATTGTGCTCGCTTGCACGGACACAACTGGAAAGTCGAAGTTTCAGTGAGCGGTAGTGAGCTGAACGATGTCGGCATGTTGATGGACTTTAAAGAAATCAAGCGTCGCAGCAAAGCGGTCATTGATGAGTTGGATCATTTTTATTTAAATGACATCCCTCCTTTTAACGAAGCCCTTAACCCTACAGCCGAAAATATTGCTTGGTTTTTATTCGAGCGTTTAAGCAAAGACATCAACGATGCGCGCATTAGCGTTGCCTCGGTAAAGGTTTGGGAAAACGACCGTAACTGCGCTACCTTCAGTCGTGGGAACATCTAAAAACAATCGCTTCGCTTGCTTTTAGGTGCTCTAGGTTCATTTTTTTGCTGAAGGAAGAGAATTACCTCAAGGTGTTACAGGTAAATTTAGCTTGCGCAGAACTTCGTTATCTGCAAACCCTTCCTTCAGACTTCCAACCCATTGACTTTAGAGGTGCCGTTTGATTAATACCAGCGAACTATCGTTTAGCACCCTATTAAGCATCCATCTTGTGTTAGGGTTAATTATGGGCAGCTTCATCAGCATGCTCAGCTGGCGCCTAGTGAAACACATCGAAAGCGACACACCCGAACTACTACGCAGCTTAGTATTTGACCGCTCTCGCTGCACCAACTGCAATACACCCTTGGGAGCAAAGCAACTTATCCCCTTGCTCAGCTGGCTATTGAACAAAGGCAAAGCGCATTGCTGTGGTTCATCCATTTCTGCGCGCTACCCGCTGACAGAACTGGCAACCGCCAGTTTATCGACGCTAACGGCTTGGACCTTTTTTGATGCCAGCGCGCCGCTGTTGGGATTAAACTTTCAAGGCTGGGCAGCCTTATTATTCGTTTGGACGTTAATTACGATTAGTGTTATCGACTTTGAGCATTACCTCATCCCAGATCGTTTAAGCCTTCCCTTGCTTTGGCTCGGACTATTGCTCAATACCAGCGATGCTGGTTTTATTAGCTTAAGCGAAGCGGTATGGGGGGCAGCGGTGGGCTATGTCAGTTTATGGCTTATTTTTCAGAGTCATCGCGCACTAACAGGTAAAGAAGGCATGGGCTATGGTGATTTTAAACTCACTGCCGCATTGGGCGCTTGGCTAGGCGTTCAAGCCTTAATACCTATTTTCATTTTAGCGGGTGGACTGGCTATTGTGGTCATGGGTGGCTTGATGCTACTGAAAAAGCACGATCTCGCCAATGCCTTCCCATTTGGACCTTGGTTGGCAGGTGCTGGCATTTTGGTATTACTAGGAATAGAGCCAATGCACTATTTTTTATGACGCATATCTGAGATAACCACAGGGGCTGCAACCTCTAGCGTTAAACGCGTTGTGCTTGCTCTCGGTCAGCATTGGGCGCTTCGACATACTCGCCTTCCATGAAACACACCTGAACCATCCGCAGTTGATTCATGCGTACAAAATCCATGACATAGTCTAATAGGCTTGGGTTTGTTTCTTTTAACTTCATATCGATAATTAAGCTACGCTCTCCCTCAAATACTTCTGGATGAATATTATCTGAATAGACTAAGCGATGAGAAGTGCCATATTCCGCATCTAATGACGCGATACGATCAATCCAATCCGATGGACGGAATTTACTACCCGACTCGGTAATACCTTGGATAACATATTTACAGTGTTTAGTGGATTGCATTGCCTTGTGAGCCAAACCTAATAGTTAAGATGCCTTCATTATATCAGGGCACGTCTAAAAACCCAATGGGTTGGAGGTCTGGAGGAAGGGGTTACAAAAACTTACCTGTAACGGATTGATTTGATCCCCCCCCTTCCGCCAGCTAAAAACAAACATGGAAAGTCTAAAAACAAGCACTGCTCGTTTTTAGAGAGTCCCATCAGCTGAAGCAAAGTGGTCAAAGCCCTTGCGTGACGGAATCTCCTGTTCTTTACCATCTTTTGCGATGATTAACCCCTGATCCTGAGACAGGATCGTGCCAATACGACTGACTTCTAATCCTAAAACTAAAGCAAGCGACTGAATCTGTGAGCGGCACTGTGACGATGCACTAAATAATAATTCATAGTCATCACCACTCGTTAATGGCTTTTCCCAGCCAGATTGCTCAACCCACTCAGAAACCGCTTCAGAAAAAGGCATCGCCTCTATTCTTAACACGGCACCCACTTGGCTCGCTTTGAGCAAGTGTCCCAAGTCAGCAAGCAAGCCATCTGAGATATCGATAGCTGCTGTTGCCATACCCACCAAAGCCTGTCCCAACGCCACACGCGCAGTCGGACGATGCAAGCGTTGCGCAATAGCGACATGAGGGTGTTGATCTGCCAATAGCTTAGCCAATGCTAATCCTGCGTCTCCAAGGTTTCCCGACAGCCAAATATCGTCACCGACTTGCGCCCCCGATCGTGTAATGGACTGCCCAGCCGTTACCTCTCCCATTAGGGTAACACTCACCGTTAAGGTGTCACTGTAAGTTGTATCACCGCCGATTAATGCAACATCGTGCTGCTGCGCCAAATCAGACCAGCCGAGCATAAACTGTTTAAACCACGAGGGATTCGCACAGGTCGTTGGTAATGCCAACGACAATAATGCCCATTTGGGAGTGGCGCCCATTGCCGCCAAATCAGACAAATTAACGGCCAGTGATTTATAAGCAATATCTGCTGCATCTTGCCCAACAAAAAAGTGCCTACCTGCTACCAAGGTATCCAAAGCAACAACGATTTGCTTGCCTTGCTGCGACTGCACCACCGCACCATCGTCACCAATACCTAAAACGACATCGCCCCGAGAACCAGCCTGCGGGGCGATATGTTGGTAAATAAGATTAAATTCGCCAGACAAAAACTAATGGCTCCTCTAAAAACCCAATGGTAGGAGGTCTGGAGGAAGGGGGGGCAGAAAAAAGCATGTAACCCATTAATTACCCCCCTTCCTTCAGCTAAAAAATAAACTTGGAAAGTCTAAAAGCAAGCAAAGCGCAGTTTTTAGAGGTTCCACTAAGCTCCTGCTAACTCCGTTGCACGCAAGGTCTTGCCCAGCTTATCGAGCACGCCATTCACATAGGCATGACCACCTTCGGCTCCGAACGTTTTTGCTAATTCAATCGATTCGTTGATAATGACGCGGTAGGGTGTTTCTGGCATCGCCATTAACTCGTATGTTCCCAAGCGCAACACCGACAACTCAACAGGATTGAGCTGTTCAATGGGGCGATCTAAAGCACCAACAAATGCCGCATCAATAACCTCAAGATTGGTTAACACCCCTTGCAATAAGCCACTAAAGAACTCTTTGCTACCGACCTGAATACTCGGATCATTGATAAACTGCATTTCTAGCTCAACCAGACTACTCGGATTGAGCTGCCACTGATACAACGCCTGCAAGGCAGCACGACGCGCCTGCGTGCGCACAGGTAGACCTTTACGCTCTACCGTTGGTGTGTTTTCGTTTACCGATTCCTGACTCATAGTCCCGCCTCAATAGCACGCAATAGCTGGCTCATTTCGATTGCCGTTACCGCCGCTTCAAAACCTTTGTTACCTGCTTTTGTACCAGCTCGCTCAATGGCTTGTTCAATGCTATCGACCGTTAAAATACCGAAAGATACTGGCATGCTAAAATCCAACATTGCTTGCGCAATACCCTTGGTTGCTTCATTCGCCACAAAATCAAAATGAGGGGTATGACCACGAATCACCGCACCTAAAGCAATAATCGCATCGTACTTACCACTTTGTGCCATACGTTGTACCGCCAATGGAATTTCGAAGGCACCAGGTACACGAGCAACCGCCACGTTTTCTAACGAGCCACCATGACGCACAATCGCATCTTTAGCACCCGACTCTAACGCATCTACAACAAAGCTATTAAAACGACCCACTACTAAAGCAAACTTTAAGCCTTCAGCGTTCAATTTTCCTTCAAAAGTTTTCATCTTTTATTCCTTATTTTTTACCAATACTAAAACCGTTCATGAGCAGTCAAAATTGCTAGGCTGCACGGAGCGCAAATGAAGGAATGTACACGAAGTACATGACTGAGTTGAGCACCGCGCAACAACGCAAGATGACTGCGCAATAGGTTTTATGATTTTTCTACAAATTCAATTACTTCAAGCCCAAACCCTGTTAAGGCTGACATCTGCCAAGGCGTACCGATAATACGCAATTTTTGCAATCCCAAGTCCGACAAAATCTGTGCGCCAACACCATAGGTTTTCACATCATCATCCATTGGCTCGACTGCGACAGGTAAGTGGCGGTCTTTTAACTGCATCGCCTGCACACGCTCCAGCAATGAACGAGCATCGGCATCTTGACGCAAAACAACGATAACCCCCTCACCCGCTTGAGCGACTTGTTGCATCGCCGCACGCAATGTCCAACCACACTCTTCACGATTGCTGGCAAACAAATCACAGATGGTATCTTGCATATGTACACGTACCAAAGCTGGCTTGGTATGATCTGGCTTACCCATAACCAATGCAAAATGTACTTTCTGGTCAACTAAGTCTTGGTAAGCCATCAAGCGAAAATCACCAAATTCAGTCGGTAAGGCACACTCTGTGACACGCTCGACATTCTTTTCGTGCAGGCTACGATAACGAATCAACTCAGCGATGGTGCCGATTTTAATACCATGCTCAGCGGCAAAAACTTCTAATTCAGGGCGACGCGCCATGGTGCCGTCTTCGTTCATGATTTCGACAATCACCGATGCGGGCGACAATCCAGCCAAACGTCCTAAATCACAACCCGCTTCGGTATGACCTGCACGGGTTAACACGCCACCACGACGCGCCATTAAAGGGAAAACATGCCCTGGCATGGTGATATCGGATGGCTTAGCGTCAGCTGCAATAGCCACCTGAATGGTTTTAGCCCGATCAGCTGCTGAAATGCCCGTTGTGACACCTTCAGCCGCTTCAATCGACATGGTAAAGGCAGTTTGTTGATGATCGGTAGAACCGCGTACCATCAAGGGCAAGTTAAGCTGCTGGCAACGCTCTTGCGTTAAGGTCAAGCAAATTAAACCACGACCATAACGCGCCATAAAGTTAACATCTTGCGCGCGCACCAAGTCTGCAGACATAATCAGATCGCCTTCATTTTCACGATCTTCATCATCCATTAAGATGACCATCTTGCCAGCTTTATAGTCCGCTAATAATTCTTCGATTGTATTTAATGACATTATGTTGCTTCGCTTATTTCCAAAAACCATTTTCTGCTAAAAATTCGGGGGTAATGGTACTGCTTTTATTTGTAGCCACGCCACCCTGCAATAAACGCTCCAAATAACGGGCGATCATATCAACTTCTAAGTTTACCCGATTCCCCACCGTTAAGTCGCCTAAATTGGTTTCTTGTAGCGTATGTGGCACTAAATTTACGCTAAAACTGCTATCTGTGACACTATTAACGGTTAAAGAAACACCATTAATGGTAATCGATCCTTTAGCACAGACATAACGCACCAAGTCTTTTGGCAAGGCAAACTGGTAGCGCCACGAGCGACCATCGGCAAGAATACTGTCACATGAGCCAACCCCATCGACGTGTCCACTGACCATATGCCCGCCTAAGCGATCAGCCAAACGTAAGGCCTTTTCTAAGTTGACACGAGATCCAACAGATAAGCCCGCAAAAGCCGTTACAGTTAAGGTCTCATTCGACACATCTGCAACAAAACTGGTTGGTGTCATATCGATAACGGTTAAACACACACCGTTAACCGCAATTGAATCCCCTAAAGCAACATCGGACATATCTAACTTGCCAACACTAACCGCCAATTGCCAATCGCCACCCGCTGCGGGACTAATCGCTTGTATTTTACCTATTGACTGAATAATACCAGTAAACATTGGAGCACCTCTAAAAACTCAAATTATCGTCATCATCATACATCTGAGGGTCTATAACATAAAGAAATAGATTCCCGCTTTTGCGGGAATGACGAGCATACTTTACGCTTCTAACATCCGCGTAATTTCTTCGACAGATACAGGTCGCGAAAACAAGAAACCTTGAATTAAGTCACAACCATCACGAGCCAGCAACTGCTGTTGCTCAAGTGTCTCAACGCCTTCTGCGACCACATGCAGTCCTAATAAATGCGCTAAACTGATAAAGGCATTCACAATAGCTGCAGCATTATCATCTGTTGTCACATCCATAATAAACGAACGATCAATTTTCAACTCATCGATCGGTAAGCGCTTTAAGTAAGCAAGAGATGAATAGCCTGTGCCAAAATCATCGATAGAAAAACGAACACCTCGCGCTTTTAATATCGACATTTTTGTCACAACATCACCAATATTTTGTAACAAAAGACTTTCCGTAATCTCTAGTACCAAAAAGCGCGCATCCAACTGATAACGATCAATAACGGTCAAGACGTTTTCAACAAAATCGCTACGATGAAATTGATGAGCACTAATATTAACAGACACACTCAAACCTGCCGACAGAGAAGAAGCATGCCACCGTGATAATTGAGCGCACGCCTGATCGAGGACTTGCAAGCCAATATCCCAAATCAATCCTGTTTCTTCTGCCAATCCCACAAACTCAAAAGGAGAAATCAAACCTCGTTCTGGATGCTGCCAACGAGCCAACGCCTCAACACCCATCACTTTATGATGCATATCGACTTGTGGTTGATAATATAAAATAAATTCTTGTCGCTCAATCGCCATACGTAGTTCAAACTCTAACGCTGTACGCTTGGTCAAAATCTCCTGCATCATCGGATCAAAAAAACGAATCACGTTACGCCCTGCGGCTTTTGCTTGATACATCGCCAAATCAGCGCGCTTGAGCAACTCATCAACACTATCTTGTTTATCTCGAAACAAAGCAACTCCGATACTTGCCGTAATCGGACTCGAAACAGTGGGCAAGTCATAAGGCAATGACAATGCTTCTAATATAGCTGTTGCCATCGCTTTGACAGCAGACAAGGCTGATAACGGATCGTCTGACAAGTCCTCGAACATCACAATAAACTCATCGCCACCCAAGCGAGCAATCGTATCACCTACACGGCAATGGGCGACGAGTCGCTCTGCAACCTGCACCAACAAACGATCACCAACGTGATGTCCTTGACTATCATTAAGGAGCTTAAAATTATCTAAATCAATAAACAATAAAGCGCCATACTGACCATTTCGCTGATGTTGCAAAACGGCCTGATGTAATCGATCCAATACCAATCGACGATTTGGCAAACCTGTTAGAGAATCATAAAATGCCAAGGCGTGAATTTTCTCATCCGCCAATCGACGCTCAGTAATATCATGCCCAATGGACAACACACCAACGGCTTTATGCTGTCGATCAAATAATACCCGATTTGTCCAATTGATAAAGACACGACGACCATCTTTAGTGATGTTTTCATTCTGGTTTTCTTGATAGTTTTCTGGATTCGTGAGAATTGCCTCAATCAACCCAGACAAATCTCGATTGGTATGAGATTCGGTAGCTGGCACAATCGTACCAAGCACGTGCTTACCCAATATTTCTTGACGTGTATAACCAAAAAAGCGTTCGGCATATTCATTAAAATAAGTCACTGTACCATCAAATGCTAGACGTAAAATAATCACGTTAGCATTGTCAACCAATTCACGATACTGCTGCTCGCTAATTGTTAACGCTTTTTGTGCAAACTGTCGTTCCGTCACCTCGCGCTGAAGCAAGTGATTATATTGGCTCATTTTTCGCATGATAATGAGCACAATGACCAAACCAAATACCAATGTAACAAATAAGGCAATCAACCAGAAAGGAACCTTCGCCGCTTGAGGATCATAAACAAAATCCGTAACATCAAACTTAGCGGGAACTTTCCCTTGACCTGCATACACATCGACCACGTGTTGCCAGCGCCCTTTACTCATATAGCCAGGTTCAACGATATCTGGACGGGTTAGCTCATTAATCTGAGCTGCTTCGAAGAGCAAATGATCTCGACTTTTATGTTGTGTGTTATATTCCGCCAAGATAAGGTCTGCAATTTCCTCTGGATGCGCCAAGGAATACTGCAACCCCATCAAGGTAGCCGACTTAAACGCTTGAACAACGTCAGCACGATGTTCTATTTCACGCTCACTGGTAAACAGAATATTACCGAACAAATCAATACCCGATGACCGTGGCGAAAGCAAAAGATACTCATGCTCATGACCGCGAATAAGAAAGACCTCATTGATGCTATAAACAACTTTGGCTGCATTAACACCACTATGTAACGCTTTGAGTGTCCAGTCTGTTTGTGTAACAAAGTTAATTGACTGCTTCGGCAAGCCAGATGCCAGTAAAAAAGCCTCAATCTCATCGCGATTATGTGCATCAACAGCAATAGGTTTATTGGCGAGATCATGTACGCTATTTAAGCCTTCACGGCGCAACGCCAATAAGGATACGGGAGAGTGTTGCATGAGCGCAGCCAATGCCACGACAGGTTGACCTTTGGCACGATCAACCAGAATCCCCGATGTATTAACACCAAAATCCGCACGACCGGATACAACTTCTGCAGTCGACTCAATGCCAGGACCACCTTCGCGAATTTCGACAGATAATCCTGCTTGCTGATAATAGCCCTGTTGCTTAGCAGCGTAAAAAGCGGCAAACTCATACTGATGCTTCCAGTCTAGCTGCACCACAACAGATCGTATCGCACTCGACGCATGTGCCGAAGCAGCAAGGCTTGCACTGCTCGCATGCGATAAAAGCAATAGAAAGACAGCAACAAACGCACGACTCAACATCGTTAGAATTTCCACACGAACAACGCTTGTGGTACTTCATCATGTAAACCCTGAATACCGAACTTATTCTGCCAATATTGATACTCAATACCAGCATAGAAACGCTTCGGCGTTCCGAACAAGTCTCCAATATCAACACGAACTTGTGGCTGAGTCAATGTATGTGCCACACAACCACCGTAAGCAGTGGTGTAATCAACAAAGCCTTCGAAACTCATCGATAATCGCCCAACATGAAATGGCAACTGCCAAGCGGGAGTAATTTGCACGCCATCACCCTGACAGGTAGCAGACTGACCTTTAAACTGACTACGATCTAAATAAGCATTCACACCAATATCAAAAAATGAAAACTGCGGCAAATCCAAATTAAACGTCAGCCCCGCCAATAATACGCGAGGATTCGCCCCCGTCGATTTTTCACCTGTATTGACGCCGAAGGTTAGGCTAACATCTTTTAACAAACCCGCTTTCAAATCACTGCCTGTTAACCTGCCCAAACTCGGATAGGCGTATACTTCGCCATAAAACTCATCGGCATTCCGATCTGCAGCATCTGATTTGAGGTAGTCAACAAAGGCATAAGTACTTCCCCAGTCAAAGCCACTGGCGTTTTGCAAGGTAATGGTATTTTTAGCGACCGAACGCGCATTGAATGGTTCATGAAAACCACTACCCGATAAAGCTTGTATCTCGGTATCTGACCAATTAGCCGCCAAGACTGATGTCGAAAACATGAGAACACAACAGACCAAACCCGTACGCTTAACGCGATGCAAAATATCGTTTAACACAACAACTCCCCTCTAATATTTTCTTATTCGATAAGCATAGCATAAGTAATTGTTTTACGCGCCTCGCCACAAAAACAAAGATAACTTTCATCAAGATTTCACAACATTTACATAGGTTTTCTGTTAGTGTATTCTCATATACAAAATGAATGAATATCGACAGCCATCGCTAAAGGAAAGCACATGAAACTATTTGCCTATACAACACGCGGCGCACGAAGCCTAGAGCAAACGAATGTTCTTGTTTCTAAACGCGCTATTGTTCACCAATTTCGACTGTTAAACGACAAAAACCAAGTCAAACTGCTCGGCACTGCTTTCTTTCGTAGCGAAAAATCCGACAAATCTCGGACACACTTCGATAAAGACGCAACACAACCGCTCGAAGACATGCGTAGCTTGCATGAGTGTACGCAAATACAATACTTTTTAGATGGTGCTTGGCAAGCAATCAAAGCTTAAAACGCAAGCGCACATCCTGCCCAACGTGACGCTGTTCAATCAGCGTCAAGCGTGGAACCTCTGCCATTACAGAAATGGACGGCAGCATAATTCCTGCTCGCGCATCGTTACCCATCACACAAGAAGCACCATACCACCATAACTCATCGGCTAATTGCTGTTGCACAAACGCACCCGCTAGGGTAGCCCCTGCTTCGACCATCAAATCATTTATGTGATAATCTTGTGCCAAAACAAACAACAATGCTTCTAGCTCAACACGACCATCAAGACAAGGCACACCAATAACCTCAACGCCTTTGGCTTGCAGTAAAGTAATTTTATCTGCTTGTTGCCCCTCGTCGATTAATGCCTGGCAGGTTACAACCAACACCTTGCCGCCCGATGAGAACAACGTTGCATCCACACTGGAACGCAAACGACTATCTGCTACCACGCGCAATGGTTGAAACGACTCAAATTCGGATAAACGAACGGTAAGCAAGGGATCGTCGATTAATAGCGTATCAACGCCAGTTAGAATGGCACCAGAACGTGCACGTAATCGCTGCACATCGGCACGCGCTGCCTCGCCTGTAATCCACTTACTTTGCCCATTGGCTAAAGCCGTTCGCCCATCTAAACTCGCTGCTACTTTAACGCGCACAAACGGACGATTGCGCTCGACGCGCGATAAAAAACCAGGATTTAACGCACGCGCCGAATCTGCCATTAAACCAACAGACACATCAATACCAGCATTACGCAAACGCGCCAAACCACGCCCCGCAACTTGCGGATTAGGGTCTTGCATCGCCACAACAACACGCGCCACACCTGCAGCGATTAAGGCATCGCAACAAGGCGGCGTTCGTCCATGATGGCTACAGGGTTCGAGAGTAACATAAGCGGTTGCGCCACCTGCTTGCTCTCCTGCTGCTCGCAAAGCATAAACTTCGGCATGAGGTTCGCCTGCTCGAATATGCCAACCCTCGCCGACAACAACCCCATCATTAACAATGACACAACCCACAGCGGGGTTGGGGCGCACAGAAAAAAGCCCGCGTTCGGCGAGGCGTAAAGCCTGCGCCATAAAGCGGGCATCTTGAGCAGAAAATTTAACGGACATTAAGTTTTAGCAGCCGTACCATCGAGTAAACGTAAAATTTCGGTCTGAAATGCCTGCACATCCTGAAAGCTACGATAAACCGAGGCATAACGTACGTAAGCAACTTGATCGAGGCTTTTTAGCTCTTGCATCACCCACTCACCCACCTGACTGGCAGGTAATTCACGTACGCCCTCGCCCATGACTTTGTGCTTAATACGAGTTACCGCATCTTCGATTAAATCAGATGACACGGGGCGTTTTTCGAGCGAACGCATCATGCCTGCACGCACCTTCGCTTCATCGAAGCGCTCACGGTTACCATCGCGTTTAATCACACGTGGCAAAGCCACTTCAACCACCTCGTAGGTAGTGAAACGCTCTGCACACACATGACATTCACGACGACGACGCACTTGAGCGCCATCCATCGCTAAGCGAGAGTCAATAACCTTGGTGTCTACAGCACCACAAAAAGGGCAATTCATGAATTAGTTAGCATAAACGGGAAAACGCGCGCACACCGCTGTGACCTTTGCAATCACATCAGCACGTACTGCTGCTTCATTGTCTTTACCAATCGCATCAAGCACATCACACATCCAGCCTGCCAATTCGGTACATTCACCAACACCAAAACCACGTGTTGTCACGGCAGGTGTACCCACACGCAAGCCACTCGTTACAAACGGAGATTGTGGGTCGTTCGGAACAGAGTTTTTATTGATGGTAATATGCGCTTCACCTAATGCGGCATCAGCTTGCTTACCTGTTAAGCCTTGTGCGACCAAGTCGACCAAGAACAAGTGATTATCAGTACCACCTGAAACTACCTTGTAACCACGTTCAATGAACACTTTCGCCATCGCTTGTGCGTTTTTAATAACATTAGCCGCATAAACTTTGAATTCTGGCTCTAAGGCTTCTTTGAAGGCAATCGCTTTAGCAGCGATCACGTGCATTAAAGGACCACCTTGTGTGCCAGGGAATACACGAGAAGCAATGGCTTTTTCAATCGCTTCGTTAGCACGACCCATAATTAAACCACCACGCGGACCGCGCAAGGTTTTATGTGTTGTCGTGGTAACCACATCAGCATAAGGCATTGGGTTAGGGTATAAACCCGCAGCAACCAAGCCTGCCACATGTGCCATATCGACAAACAAGTAAGCACCGACTTCATCGGCAATCGCACGGAACGCTGCCCAGTCCATCGTTTTAGAGTAAGCCGAAAAACCTGCAATAATCATTTTTGGCTTGTGTTCTAACGCTAATTTACGCACTTCTTCCATTTGTACGATGCCGTTGTCATCAACGCCATACTGCACAGAGTTGTAAATTTTTCCCGAGAAGTTAATCTTCGCACCATGCGTTAAGTGACCGCCATGCGCCAAGCTCATCCCTAAAACGGTTTCACCTGGATTTAGTAAAGCCTGAAAAACAGCACCGTTCGCCTGTGAGCCAGAATGAGGTTGTACGTTTGCCCAATCTGCACCAAACAATTCCTTCGCACGATCGATAGCCACTTGCTCGACCACATCGACATACTCACAACCACCGTAGTAACGCTTACCTGGGTAGCCTTCAGCATACTTGTTGGTTAATACCGTACCTTGCGCTTCCATCACGCGTGGGCTAGTGTAGTTTTCAGAAGCAATTAACTCGATATGGTCTTCTTGACGTTGTGTTTCATCGCTAATCGCGCGCGCAATCACATCATCATATCCTGCAATGGTCATTGATTTGGTAAACATAACACTGGCTCCCAAGCATAAAATTCAATAAAAAATTATCGCTATTGTACCAGAAAATGATTGTTTCTAGCACCTTAAATCGTAGAAACCCCAACACCTTGTGGTATACGAACCAAATGCACCCCCATGATCTGCGATAGCCAGTAACTGGTTAACAAGCCGATGCCAACGCCTTTTGCTTTGGGTTGTTGCTGGTTTTGAACTGCACGCCACACCTGATCAGGAACACCATTCCCTTCATCGACAACCGCTATGCGCCAACCCACTTGCTGGCACGATAAAGAGACCCGCACCTCACCTAAGCCATGTACCAAGGCGTTATCAATTAAGTTTTGGACAATTCGCGTCAGCAGCACAGAAACAAGCATTACCTGACAGTCAGAATCGTCAGTCATAAATAACACGTCGGGATAGTCTTTTTGCCACTGTAACCAAAGCACAGACAGTTTCGCCTGTTTTTGTTGTACAGGCGATTCTGAGGATGACGACAATGCCAATGCCGTATCAATCAAGGCATTCAACGACTGAATATGATCGCTTAACTGCGTTTGCTCTGCTTCAGTCACCGTTGGCAATAGCGCTATCGCTAAACGCAATCGGGTTAACGGGGTACGCAAATCATGAGACAAACCTGCCAACATCACCTGCGAGCGCAGCATTTGGCGTTGCCATTTAGCTTGCCACCATAATGCCGACAAGGTACCAAGCAAGGCTAACAGCATCATAACAAAGAAAACAACCAATAATGAACCAAGCTTTGGCGAGTCCGCGCGAATTAATACGGGCGTTGAATCGATGACGATAGAGACCTGCACTTGTCCTTGTTGCATGAGAACTGCTTCAGGTTTTTCACCTTGTGCTACCATCGCATGATGCACCCAATCCGCATACCAATGGGGTCGCCACTGCATTGCCAGATCGGGCAAAACGCCGCGTTCGATGATCACTCCCGTATCTTGCAATAAACTCTGCGCAAAAGCAGCCCTGCGTTCATCGGGCAGCTCTTCCCAAGTTTTAGCAGAAATCAGCATCAGTCCAGCTAAATCAGCAGCAGAGCGCTGTGCTAATGGCAGCGCAATCGCCAAGATAAACCCGACAAATCCAATCAGTTGCACCACAAACACAAACCACAACAACCAGCGACGTGTTTGTTTCATGAGGTTAACACACTAGTAGGCGGCACAAACTTATAGCCTTGTCCCCATACGGTTTCAATTAAGCCATCGTTGCCCAGCTTTTTGCGCAATCGAGAAATGCGAATATCCACTGCTCGCTCACTTGCCGAAGCATCGTCTAACACAGCCAGCAATTGTTCGCGAGAAACAAGCCGTTGCGGACGCTGTGCTAAATACCACAATAATTTCCACTCACCCGCACTGAGAGTAATCACATCATTCGCACACCATAACTGATGGGTTGCGCTGTCTAACCGCCACTGACCAAAGGTGAGTTGCTGAGCTGTTTTATCGTTATGATGACGACGCAACAACACATGCAAACGGGCAATGAGTTCTTTTGGCTCAAACGGCTTGGTTAGATAATCATCGACAATGGACAAACCTTGTAAGCGTTCGTCTAGCGTAGCATTCGCTGAAAGCATCAACATCGGTGGACGATCTGCTTGTTGTGACAGCTTTTGTGCCAATAGCAAACCGCTCTCACCTGCCAGCATCCAATCAATAATACACACGTCTGCACCCAGTGTTTGTAATGCACGCTCAAAGTCTGCAACCTTGCCAACAGCTGTTACCGCAAAACCCGCATGTTGCAATAGCTGCGATAGCATCTGGCGAATGGGCGCATCATCATCGAGCAGAAGCACTCGAGGCAAAGCAAGTTTTGACATAACTGAAACACTTTTGAAAAACATTTTTTTAATAATAGCATCAAGCCAACGAAAGGCGCTAACAAAACACAGAACAGCAGGTATTTTATGAAAATCGCAACCTTATTATTCTCAACAAGCATCGCATTCTTATCCGCGATGGGTGCACAAGCCGATGATGACATGACGCCAGGTCGCTATGAACACCAGCAACAGCAGCAGCGTGACGATGCTTGGAAACAGGATCGTGATAATCGTCAGTCTAATGCTTCAGGACAATCTGGACAAGGGCGGGGACAGGGACATGGCGGCGGACAAGGGCGTAGCATGAGTGGAGACAGCGGCAACAGCTATGGTCACGGTGGCGGACAAGGGCGTGGTCAAGCTGGTGGACGCGGTTACAGCCAATAAAGCAGCAACCTGTACTTAAACAACAAGGATTTTAATGATGCAACAACGTACTTTATTGGCCATTACCTTTGTCGCAGGAACACTACTTTCTGCTTGCGATGGTGGTGGCGCAGGTCAAGCTGGCAATAATATGCCAACAATCACTGATATAACCGTAGAGCGTGGCCCAATACTCTATGCTAGTGTATCCGATGCCAACGGTATGACAGCCCAACCTATCGGTAATGGCGTATATCGTTTTAGTGGCGTGATTACCTACCCAATCAAGACAATGGGGGGGTATATTGACGTTAACCGTAGCGGTACGATTGATATCGGTGATATTAAAGCAGGCGAACTGAGCTTAGGTGTTGCTTCTGGCACAATGCTTAGCATAGCGAGCACCCTTGCTCAGGATGCGACCATTAAAGCGCGCTTACTGACACTTGGTTTCACCGAATCTCAGCTGCTCAACAATACGCCCACACAAGATAAAATGATTGCCGCTTTGTCTGATGAGCTATATCAGTTTTCAGTCACTAACACGATTAGCAACTTGGCAAGTATCACTAGCGCACAACTTGAAACGCTTATTTCTGGTATTCAAGGAAGAATGACGGCCTATCAGGGAACAACAGAGACAGCAGCACAATTAGAGGCAACATTAGCGACAACACTGGCTGCAAACATCGACATACTGGATAGTAACGAAGTCGCAGTACTTAACAGTACGACAGACAACCCGACATTAATGGTCAGTAGCTTACCTACTTACTCGCTATCACAGACGCAATTAGACACATTGGTGTACATGTGGAATGAAGAAAAACTCGCCAAAGATGTATATCTTGCGCTCAATGCTGTCCAACCCAGCAATCAACTGAGCAACATTGCGAACAAGGCAGAGTCGCAACATCAACTTAGCATGGAAAGCCTCCTTACCAAATACAATCTCGTCAATACTGTCATTGCGAGTTATAACACAGCAAACAACACTGCCATTACCACACTGGCTGAAATACCCGCGGGTGTTTACACGCTATCGCCACTGCAAACCTTGTACAACACCTTGTATACACAAGGCAGCGTTTCTAAACAAGCCGCACTCGAAACAGGGTGTAAGGTAGAAGTAACCGATGTTAACGACCTGAATGCAGACCTGAACACTGCAGGAACAGCACAAGACTTGGTGAGTGTGTTTGAAAGCCTACGTGCCGGCAGTTATAACCATTATTGGGCATTCGATAATGGCTTGCAGAAACTGGGTGTGAGCACAGGCTGTTGTAGCTTAGGCACAGAATATTGTCACCCTGAATACCCTCATCAATAGCGAGCCGATGCACAACCGAAAACAAGAACCCCAGTCGGCAATGGTCAGAGCAACCAATACGGCAAACAGTAAAACACATCCATCCCTGTTCTCTCTCATTCGGAGCGAGAATAGGCATGAACAACCTTGCTTATCCCAATCCCAACTTATTCATTCGCCGCTCTAACATCCGCAACGACAAAGCCTCGGCCAAATGGGTCGCTTGCACCTGCTCACTGGCAGCCAAGTCGGCGATACTACGCCCGACGCGTAAAATACGATGATAAGAACGCGCTGACAAGCCCATTTTTTGCATCGCTTGTGCCAGCAACTTAGCCCCTGCGGCATCGGGCTTGGCATAAGTATCTAGCTCGTTAGGGGTAAGTTCTGAATTTAACTTCCCACGAGACCGAGCAAAATCACGCGCCTGTAACACACGTGCTGCGACGGTTTCGGTGGACTCGCCATCGGGCGCGTTTTGTAAAGCACTCACTTCGACGGCAGGCAATTCGACTTGTAAGTCGATACGATCGAGCAGCGGACCTGAAATTTTAGCTAAATAGCGAGCGGTTTGCTCGGGGGTTGATTGACACTTTGGGTCATCACTGAAAAATCCCGATGGAGATGGGTTCATTGCTGCAATCAACTGAAAGCGCGCGGGATAAGTTGCTTGATAAGCGGCTCTGGCAATACGTACTTCGCCAGACTCTAATGGCTCGCGCAGCATCTCTAAGGTGCGACGATCGAATTCAGGAAGCTCATCTAAAAACAAAATCCCTTTCGAGGACAAAGAAATCGCACCGGGACGCGGTTTTGAACCGCCTCCCACCAAAGCAACTGAAGATGATGAATGGTGCGGCGACTGAAACGGCACCTGCCCTGCCAATATCGGCTCGACAGGCATACCCGCTAACGAATGAATCGCTGCCGACTCCAGCCGATCTGACTCCGACAAAGGCGGCAACAAGCCCGCCAACCGACTCGCCAACATGCTTTTACCACTACCAGGCGGACCGACAAATAACAGACTATGCCCGCCAGCAGCAGCAATCTCTAACGCGCGTTTACCTACCGCTTGCCCGCGCACTTCTGCCAAATCTGGCTGAGGCACAGCGTCAATCGAAACAGTATGACCATCAGGTGCAACCAATCGCCCTTCACCATTTAAATACGCAATAACATCGAGCAAATGCGCAGCACCCACCACATCCAGCCCTGGCACCACCGCGCAAACCGCTAATTGTTCTAAAGGCACAACCAAGCAGCGACCACTGCCGCGTGCCGCCATAGCGATCGGCAACACCCCTGACACAGCGCGCAAAGCACCATCTAGCCCCAACTCACCCACCCACTCATAATTGGCAAGCTTAGCTAAGGGTACTTGCCCTGATGCTGCCAGCAACCCAATAGCAATGGGTAGATCATAACGACCGCCCGTTTTGGGTAAATCAGCAGGCGCGAGGTTAACCGTAACACGCCTTGTCGGATAATCAGCTGAAGAAGATAGCATCGCACTGCGCACACGGTCTTTACTTTCACGAACTGCTGATTCGGGCAAACCCACCAGAGTTAAACCTGGCAGCCCATTCGAAATATGTACCTCAACCGTTACAACAGGGGATTCTAAC
This sequence comes from uncultured Francisella sp., assembly GCA_964606405.1. Lineage (GTDB taxonomy): Bacteria > Pseudomonadota > Gammaproteobacteria > Thiomicrospirales > Thiomicrospiraceae. The sequence goes on along the minus strand of CAZSGH010000006.1, from coordinate 33,178 downwards.
CCCAACTCTGCGCGCGTCCAAACCTGCGCTAAGGTATTTGCCATGCTAATCTCCCATCTTGTATTTAGCTCAGCAAATACTAGCATAGGGAACCTCTAAAAACATCGCTTCGCTTGTTTTTAGACTTCCCATGTTTGTCTTTTACTGAAGGAAGGGATTGAATCAATGGGTTACATGCTATTTTCAACATCCCCTTCCTCCAGACCACCTATCCTTTAAGTGTTAAAGATGCCATAGAACTAAATTAGCAACCGCTATAAACTCATCCGCACCCCTGCATACACTTGACGACCTAAGTTTGGCCCCCAAATATGGGTCACATCCATTTCACCTGCGCCGTTTGTCCATAGGTAGCTATCCACTTGTGATTGTTGAAAATCGAACAGGTTATTTACGCCCACAAAGCCAGAATAGGTTTTATTCCACTTGTATGCGGCACGCACATCGGTGACAACAAAGTCGGGGCTGGTATTGCGCTTGGGCGTACCATCTAAGTTGTATTGTTGGGTATCGGCATAGTTATAAAACTTGGCTAAATCTTGTGGCCCTGTCCACGTCACACGCCCCATTAAATCCCATCCCCCATGGTCGTAATCGAGCAACCAATAAACGCGGTCGTTCGGACGGGCGAAAGTTAATGACCCTGGGGTAAATTCGTAGTCAAAATGCTCTAAGCCGATACTGGTTGACAGCGTATCGGTTAGCTTAATGCTGCCTACCCAATCTATGCCTTTAATGGTAACAGGATCGGGGGATGCATCAAATAAGGTATAGGTGCCGCCATTACCATCATCAACCCCTGCCGTTAAGCGCGCCATATTATTGATGCGATTGTAATTCAGCGATGCGATCCAGCTAAAGCCTTCCGATGCATAACTTAGGGCATAACTGGCATTGTCCGAGGTTTCGGCTTTGTTAATCACGCGCACAATTTTACTGTCTGCCAATAAACCGTGATCTTGCTCGAAAAACGAGGTGGGCGCACGGAAGCCGCGGCCGACTGAAAAACGACTGGCATAGGCATTATTATGATGATAGAGCGTATTAATGCGTGGGCTGGCAATGGTACCGAACACATTATGTTCGTCGATACGCAGCGAGGCATTGGTTTCTAAACGACCATCCAACAAGGCACGGTAATACTGACCAAACACAGCATTGCTACGATAGCTGTAATTATCGACCCCATTATTGGCTTGGTTGGTGGTATAAGAATACCCCTGACTGCGTAAGTCTTCTCCGCGATAGTCTGCACCTAGCGTAATCAGGTTTTCTGCTATCGGAAACTGATAACTGGCAGAAAGATATTGTTGCCCTTGATGCCCCGAGTAGAGCGCATCGCCACCATAAAATGAATCTTGATAATTATGCGCAAGCCCTGATGCAACGCGCAATGTGCCTGTTCCCATTTTACGTTCGCCTTGCAAGGTCGCTTGTTGGCGTTCGGTACGAATGATTTGCGAAAAGCCTGCTAAACCGCTCGTGTAAGTGGTAAATCCTGAACCGTCAGCATTGACCCAACCATTGCTGATCGGAGAACCATTCGGTCCTGCTGAAAAATTGAAGGGGTTGCCTGTGGTGTTTTGCTTAATGCCATAATAGTCTTTACCCAATGCGCCGCCATTGCGATCTTCTTGCAAGACATCGACACGCCCTTGCCAGCGAAACCCTGCCAGTTTATCGATAAAGTAAGCAACGCCTAAGTTGTTACGCTCAAACCCTGCCGACTGACTGATCCCATAACCTGCACCATCGACGGCATCTTGAGTACGTCTATCGAGCGACACACTGTAAGCGCCCCCCGCCACAGGCTGACCGAGGTACACGCCCGAGCGAATATCACCAAACGAGCCAAACTGTTGTTTCAAGATCGTTTCAACCATTCTGGGACGTTTCGTAATCACATTCACCGTACCAGACAAGGCTTCGGGCGCGGTTAAACTCGTGCCCGCGCCACGTGAAATTTCGATACGCTCAACACCTTCGGTACTGATACCATCCAAACCGTATGCCGACGATAAAGAGGAATAAATGGGGATACCATCCACCAGCATGGTGGTGAAGCGACCCGGCATGTTATTGAGTGTGATGTTGCGGGCATTACAGACCGAACACTCTGACTGCACCGATACCCCTGGTCGGTTATCGACCGCCTCTAGGATGTTACTGGCATTGGTACGTTCGATACTGTTGCTATCGATGGTTTCTGTTTTCACCAACGCGTCACGCAACATCGTCCAGCCCTCGGGCGAGCGTTCATCTTGGTTTTTAATCACCACCTCTGACAGCGACTGCAACGGAATCGTTGTTTGCGCAAGGGTAACGCCTGAAAACAGGATCGCAATGGCCGTTGATAATAAGCGTTTAGATTGCATACCCACCTCGATACTGGTTGCTTTTATATACTAGTTGCATATAGTAGCGTTAAAAAAAGGTGCTGACAAGCACCTTTATTAAAGAATAGAAAAAGCATGAGGTAGTTTTTGCTTAGGAAAGCTCTGCAAAATGCAACGGGTTGGGGGCTTGGGGGAAGGGATGCACATTTTTAGGCTGCAACCTCTTGATAACGACCCTTCCTCCAACTAAAAAACACGTTAGGAAGTCTGAAAAAAGGCGTAAGCCGTATTTTTCAGACCTTCCTTGAATTACGCCTCGCAAACACCATGAAAGACAATTTCGACATGGCTAACTTTGAACTGTTTAGGCAACGTAATATCTGGAAGCTGCACATCCGTTAAACAGATCAACTTGCCTGTGTTTTCGCAATAAAAATGCGGATGCCGCGTTTCGCCACCACCAGCAATAAAGCGCCATAAACGATCTTCTGCACGAATACGATGCGCCAATCCCACATGCACCAACCAGTCTAAGGTACGATACAACGTAACCCGATCCATCGGCGTTTTAAAGCTCGCTAACATCATGTCGTGCGTTAGCGGTTTATCGGCTGCTAATAACATGGACAGCGTTAACACGCGCCCGGTCGTCACCCGATGACCTAAGGCGCGAATTTTCTGCTCGGCATCGATTAATAAGGGTTCCACAACAAAGTTCCTTTAGGGAATATCTGAAAAACAAGTTAGGTACGCCTCTAAAAACCCAATGGGTAGGAGGTCTGGAGGAAGGGCCTGCTAAAAATAGCATGTAACACATTGGTGGAAGCCCTTCCTTTAGCTGGCAGCCACGGCCGAGACCCAAGGCAATACCGAATGTGTTTTCGCGACGGCAAACATATACCCAAACATCACCAATGCTGCCAACCAAAACAGTGCTTTTGCTTTGATCGTTTTAGCAATTCTAAAAGCCATAACACCCAGAAAGATATAAACCAACAAGGCAATAATTTTAGCCAACACCCAATCGGTTAATGGGCTTATTTCAAACGTAACCAGTAAGGCAATCGCCGTGACCAATAATCCCGTATCGACAACATGCGGCACAATTCGCACCAACTTTTTCTGCACCCAAGCTTCACCACGCAAATGACCAATTCCGCGCATAAAAAAACCGAATCCAGACAACAACGCAAACAATACGTGTAATTTAATTAATAGCATCTATTTTTTCCTTATCGTTAACCAGAAAGTCATGCTAACACAGCTTTTTGTCATTAATAAACAATTAGCGATTAAAATTGACCGAACGACATGCTACACTAAATAAATGCACGCTAAGAGACAGGACTCTATGAAAGTTTATACGCAAAACAAATTCGAATCTGAAGCCATATTGGTCAAAGTTCTTGACATATTTGAAAAGCACAACATTACCCCAAACCCAATGAATTTTTTGGTGTGGTATGAGTACTTTCTTGCCAGTAATCCCAAACTCATTACCGTACTCGATAATGCGATGCAAAATCGTGATGGCTTCACGAATACGTTGGGCGTTCGCCTATATGAAGAGTTCTTAAAAGAACAACAAGCCGACACATCTGACTTAGAGAGAGCCTTCCGCAAATTGCTGGAGCGCATGGTCTCGAAACTGATGGACTGGACCAAGAATATGGACTCTCACACCCAAGAGCTTGACCATTATGTTAATCAGCTATCTGGCAGACAGGATATTGACCCTGAAACTTTGCGCCATTTAACAGGAAGTGTCTTATCGACCACAAAATCAATCGTTGCCACACAAAGTGAAATGCAACAAGATATGGTCGCAGCGACAAGACACATTGCCAAACTACAAAAAGAGCTTGAAGACGCCAGAGCAGAGGCAATGACGGACATGCTAACCAAGCTGGCAAACCGTCGCTGGTTCGAACAAGACTTAGAACTTGCGATGCAAGCAACCAAAAACAACAATGAACTTTCGGTTATTCTGACCGACATTGATTTTTTCAAAAAATTTAACGACAACTATGGACACCAAATCGGTGATGCCGTATTAAGATTCATTTCTGGCATTCTGAAAAAAAATGTCGAACCATCACAACTGGTTGCACGCATTGGTGGCGAAGAGTTTGCCATTCTTGTACCCAACGCGACTGTCGAAGAAGCTTTTACCTTAGCAGAACACTTACGACACAAAGTCGAAATCAGTCATTTAAAGCGCAAAGACACGGGCGAAACCATCGGCAATATCACCATTTCGTTAGGCGTTGCTTCATATCGTGTCGGTGAAGACTGGGATAGTTTATACATGCGTGCCGATAAGGCACTTTATGCGTCTAAAGAAACAGGCCGCAATAAAACAACCTTAGCGCAGCTTTAGGAAACCTCTAAAACCTCGCTTTGCTCGTTTTTAGACTTTCCAAGTTTGTTTTTAGCTGAAGGAAGGGGGTTTATCAATTTGGTTACATGCCACTTTCAGCCCCACCCTTCCTCCAGACCTCCTTCCTATTGGTGTTTTTATAGGTACTCTATAGGTTTTTAGAGGTACAACCTCGATCTTATGGATACCCGCATAAGCGAGGATGACAACATCTTGGTTTAATTAGAAACGCCATTTTTCCTAACGGGTTGTTACCTTCTGTTGCACATCTGCACGACTGGGGGCGTTAACCACGGTAGCAGGTTTTGTATTAGCAACAGCATTTGATGTGACTGGTTGTGTTGCTTGCTGTTCTGCCGCCTTCACCACCGAAATAACACTCACCTCATGCGCATCCACACCTAATCGTTGCAACTCTACTTTTAAACGATTAATAACTCGCTGATCCTCATAAGGCCCCATACGCAACACGTACACCGTCTGCCCCTTGTTCACCTGAGCAGTCATTTGCACCAAATAACCTTTTTGCGCCAAACGCTTGCGCTCGTTTTGCGCTTCTTTATCATTAGCAATGGATGCTAACTGCAAATAAGTTGGCGAACGTGTACGCACGGGTAATGGCTGTGCAGTCGTCACAATATTGGCTTTAGGCAATTCTCGATAAAAACTGTATTGAATATCTGCAGCATCCTGATCGGCAACAGGCGTTAGCGCGGGAGCAACTGTTTTTATCGTCTCTTGCTTATCTTTTGATAAGGTTGCCACTGCTTGCGATCGCATCGCAGCCGCAGGATCTAAACGATTGCGCGTTTCTTCATCAATCCATTGCATTTCGAAAGCAAACGCCAAGAAAAAGGGAGCATAGAGCAACCAAGAGACACCAGAGAGAATCAACAAGGTCATACTACCCCATGCAAACCAACCAAAGCGAGACTGTTTTTTCTCTAGCGCTAAAGCGTGTTGCTTGGCTTGCTCTGCTGCTTGTATCTCTGCTTCTTTTTTTGCTTCGGCTTCTCGTTGCTCGGCTTCTTTACGGATGGTTTTGGGCAAACTTAAACGGCAGGCCTCATCAACAATTTTTTGCACATCGGCAGAACGCTTTGGCGCAGAACGGGAAGCCTGAGCAACATCTACAACGTTTTGTTTGGCGCGCGCAGCACGCGCCCGAGATGCGACCGTTGTTAAAACAGAAGACTTTTCTGATTTAATATCAACACTAGCAGCATCAAGTGAAGAGGCATCTTGCTGCGTTCGACGCACCGTCGGCTGCTTCGTTTTGTGACCATAACGGTAGTCACGCGCCATTACATACGCTCAGGAGCAGACACACCCAACAAGGTCAGACCATTGGCTAACACAACACGCGTCGCTGACAAAAGCGTTAAGCGCGCCATACGCAAAGCATCATCTTCGACCAACAATGGTGTGTTATTGTAATAACTATGTAACTGATGTGCCAAATCGCGCAAATAGTAAGCAATCTGATGTGGCTCAGCATCGCGTGCTGCCGTACCAATCACTTCAGGGAATTGTGCTACTTTTTGCGCCAAATCAGCTTCGCTTTCTTCTGTTAGTAACGCAAGATGGCTTAACCCTTCTGTTTGGGTCCACTCGCGCAAGCCTCTACTTTCTGCTTGGGTAAAGACGCCGCAACAACGTGCATGCGCATATTGAATATAAAACAACGGATTTTCATTACTCTTAGATTTGGCTAAATCCAAATCAAAATCCATATGCTGATCGCATTTGCGCATCACATAAAAGAAACGCGTCGCGTCATTACCAATTTCTTCGCGCAATTCGCGCAAGGTAACAAATTCACCAGAACGTGTTGACATGGATGCTTTTTCGCCACCACGATAGAGCACGGCGAACTGCACTAACAACACATCTAAACGGCTATCATCTTCACCCATCGCCTGAATCGCGCCACGCACACGGGGAATATAACCGTGGTGATCTGAGCCCCAAATATTAATCACCTTTTCGAAGCCGCGCGCTAGCTTGTCGTAGTGGTAAGCAATATCGGATGCAAAATAGGTTTTAATGCCATTTTCACGCACCACAACACGATCTTTGGCGTCATTGTAGTCGGTTGATTTAAACCAAACAGCACCCTCTTTTTCGTATAGCTGATTATTGGCTTCTAAGCGCGTTAAGGCAGCATCGACAATCCCAGAATCAGTCAGAGAGCGTTCACTAAACCAGTTGTCGAAATGAACGCCAAATTCAGCCAAATCTTCTTTAATATCGAATAAAATTTCGTGTAGCACCTTGTCTAGTACCAAACGATAGTCATCTGCGCCGAGCAGCTCGCGCGCATGAACAATAATGTCATCAATGTGTTTTTCTTTGTCGCCACTAACCACTTCACCAGCGTCATTCAACACTTGATCTGGTGTCACTGAGGCAAAGACAACTGACTCAGCATGACGCAAACGCTCACCTTGTTCATCTAATAAGGCTCGTGCTGTAGTGATGATGTAATCGCCCTTATAACCATTACTCGGGAAAACAATCGGTTCGCCACACAAAGCTAAATAACGCAACCAAACGCTGGTTGCCAAAATATCCATCTGACGACCCGCATCATTGACATAATATTCAGCCTGCACATCGTAACCCGCATGACGTAATACCGAAACCAATGCCGAACCGTAGGCAGCACCACGACCATGCCCTACATGCAAAGGCCCCGTCGGGTTAGCCGAGACAAACTCGACCTGTACCGATTTGCCCTCACCCATATTAATGCGACCAAAATCAGAACCTGTTTGCAAAACCTTAGCTAACACCGAAAATTTAGCTGCGGCATCTAAACGAAAGTTAATGAAGCCTGGACCCGCAATCTCAGCGCTGATTAACCAATTCGTTGCAGGCAAAGCAGCGATTAATGATTCGGCTAACGCTCGAGGATTCATCCCATTGGGCTTTGCTAAAGCCATTGCCACATTGGTCGCAAAATCACCATGCGATTTATCACGAGGCAACTCAATTTTGATGGCAGACAAATCAACATGGGTCAGCACGTTTTGAGCGTGTAACTGCGTTAAAGCAGAGGCAATGAGCGAATGCAGGGCTTGTTTCATAATGTGCTTTACAGAAGAAGATAAAATAATGTGTCAATTTTAGCTTAATTTAACAAGCACCACCAGATACTTAGTCATAATCAACACATCATCAACTGGCAAGCCAATGATATTCGTGGCATAATAATGGGCTATTTTTAGGATTGTAACAGCGACAGCAACATGAAATACGCAACTGACGACCTACGCATTAAGAGCATGACCGAGGTTATCTCGCCACAGGAATTACACAGCCGTTACCCCATCACTGAACGTGCATCAAAACTCATCTATGATACTCGTGCGCAAATTCACGATATATTAACGGGTAAAGATGATCGTGTATTAGTAGTGGTTGGCCCTTGCTCGATTCACGATACGGCGGCGGCACGCGAGTATGCAAGCCGTTTATTAGCAACACGCGAGCAATTTAAAGATGACTTGTTGATTGTGATGCGGGTTTATTTCGAAAAGCCTCGTACCACGGTTGGTTGGAAAGGCTTGATTAACGACCCTGATCTTGACGAATCCTTTCAGATCAACAAGGGGCTAGCACTGGCTCGTGGTCTGCTCTTGGATATTAACAGCATGGGCATGCCAGCTGCTACCGAATTCTTGGACTTGATTTCACCACAGTATGTTGCCGACTTGGTTAGCTGGGGAGCAATTGGTGCGCGCACGACAGAAAGCCAAGGTCATCGTGAATTGGCTTCTGGCTTATCCTGTCCTGTTGGCTTCAAAAATGGCACCGACGGCGATGTCGGCATTGCCATCGATGCGATTCGCGCTGCCGAAAGACCACATATTTTCATGTCGCTAACCAAAGAAGGGCGTTCTGCCATTTTCCATACCAAAGGCAACGACGATTGTCATATCATTTTACGTGGCGGCAATAGCGAACCCAATTACAGCGCACCCTATGTAGCGGATGCGCTCGCTAAACTTACAAAGTCTGCCGTCCGTCCGAAGCTAATGATTGATTGCTCGCATGCTAATAGCAACAAAGACTTCCGCAAACAAACCCTTGTTGCCGAAAGTATCGCCCAACAACTGAGTGAAGGCTGCAAAAGCATTATGGGCGTAATGGTAGAAAGCCACCTTGTTGAAGGTCGTCAAGAGGTTAAAACAGGCTGCGAGCTTACCTACGGACAAAGCATTACAGATGGCTGTTTAAACTGGGATGACTCTGTTTCCTTACTCGAACAGCTTGCACAAGGCGTTCGGAAGAGACGGACAGTGTGGGCAAAAATTTAGGCAATCTTATCACCCCTGCACTCATCCTTCGGCAGGTTTAGTGCTGTTTTTAAAGATTCCTCCCCGCAATAAAAAAGGCACGAAATTCGTGCCTTTTTTATGTCTTGAAGCATTAAACGCAATCAATGCTGACACCCTGCACCACAACCAGCAGGTGATGATCTGTGATGAGCCGTTTCTTTTACTTGAACACCATGTTCTCGAATCGCAAACTCAAGCTTCGTTAATAATGCTACAACGGTTTCAGATAAAGCATCAATCTGTGGCAAACCAGCATAAGCCTGCTCAACATTACCCATTAAGTATAAATCAACCAACTCAGATACTTTTTGGTGGAAAGCCCTATGCGCAGTATCAAGATCATCCATTTCAGGCAAATGTTCATAACCCACACCAACAGATGAACGCCATTTACCTAAAGCACAAGCGGTGAAATCACCCACCACTTTAGGATCGACAGTTTTATCGTAGCCTTCTAGGAAGTTAACCATTTTAATACGCCAGTTCAAATGCGCTTGCTTCATATCCGACAAGAGCGTCCGTCCTTCTTTAGCAACAACTTGACCGTCTTTATTTAATTTAAAGGTTCCAACAAGCTTGCTTAAACCTTGCATTTGTCCTTTCACCTCTTCGGTACGCGCAGTGGTATCTTCAACCAAGGTGGCACTTTGAGCTACCGCATGGTCAATGACTTCCAGTGCTCGACTCACTTCTTGCACTGTCGTCGCTTGACGCGTCGCGGCCACATTCATGGTTTTAACGGTATCATTCAAACGATTCATTGTTTGCAATACGCCATCCATCTGCTGTTGCGACTGACTCACCAGACTTGTTCCATCAATAATTTGTTGTACAGACTGCTCAATCAATTGCTGAATATCAGCTGCCGCCTCTGCCGATTTTTGCGCCAGCGCCCGCACTTCACCCGCTACAACAGCAAATCCTTTACCATGCTCGCCAGCTCGCGCTGCCTCTACCGCTGCATTTAATGCCAACAAATTCGTTTGGAAAGCAATACCGTTAATAATATCGTTAATCTCACCGATTTTTTCGCCCGAAACTCGAATTGCATCCATCGCACGAGCAGCCTGTTGCATCACTTGCGCGCTAGCGTTAACCTGATCGCTTGCTTGTGCGGTCAAGTTTTCTGATGCTTGGGTTTGCATCGCATTTTGCTTCACATCGTCTGAAATCTGATGCATATTGGCAGCCGTCTCTTCTAAGGAAGCTGATTGAGAGCGTACTTGATCAGCAAAGAACGAAACACCATCGTTAATCTGTTGAATCGATTTTTCGACACTATTCGCGGTGAACTGCACTTGTCCAGCCACCTCGTTCATGTTGCGCATCGACAAGTTAACCGAGTTTTGCAACATACGGAACTGACCTTGATAATCCCCTTCCATGTTCGCGCCCAAATCCGAAAAAGCAAGCATGCCCACAGCGCGCCCGACCGTGTCAAAGGTTTCGGCAAAAGTGTCCATCATCTCGTTCATTCGCTGACCAAAGTCTCGATAGAACCCTTCGGGCAAATTATCCAAATCTAGTCGAGACTTCATAAAGCCTGCACGAGCCGTTTCAACCAAGTGCGCCACGTCAGCCTGTGCTTTTAAATCCCGAGTCTGGTCTTGAATTAAGAGGGCAACCCCTAAAAAACGGTCGCCTCTACGTACAGGGGTTGCCTGCAATACTAACTTACTAGAACCGAGTTCTAATACGCGCTTCTGTATCACACCGTCATGCTTAAGCAAATGCAAAGAATCATCGCTAATCAGTTTACGGATTGATTGTCCCTCTAAATGATGGGCATCAAAGCCATCACAGGCATGCGCCAACATACCCGCATGCATCAAAAGTTGCTCTTGCGCATTACGGTTAGCCAACACCAAATTACCACTTGCGTCGGCAACAACCAATGCAGCAGCGGCTTCATTTAGTGCCGAAAAAATACGCTGTTGTGCGGCATCTGCATCTGCAACGCCATTAATATTTGACCATGAATTTAATTGCATCGTACGCAACAAAGCGCCAATCTGATGGGTTAAGCCCGCCTGATTTAAAGGCCTGTCAGCAGAAAATTGCACTTCAATTTGCATGCGACCCTCTGCTAACGACTGCAATGCCCTCGCAAAACTGCCCAAATGATTAAAGTGTGTTCTCTGAGCAAAAAAGGCGATCAACACCGTTAAACCAATTGATCCCATTTCATACCAAGTAGGAATCGAAATCACATTGAGGGTATTGAGCACAAATGGCAGCATAACAACTAACAAGAGCCACCAAACCAACAACATACCCATATTTAAATGGTGTACAAACGAAAAGCGATCGCGCCACGAAACCAAACTTCCCGCATTAAGCTTAATCTTTCCCTCGTGTAATTGTGGATACAAAGACTCTGCCTGATGAATTTGATCGGGTGTTGCTGGAACACGAACACTTAAATAACCACTAATACTACCCATCGAGTAGGTTGGCGAAACCTGCGCATAAACCCAGTAGTAATCACCATTTTGACGACGATTTTTAACGATACCATTCCAAGGCATACCATTCTGTACCGTTTTCCATAAATCGGCAAACGCCTCAGCAGGCATATCTGGATGACGCAAAATGTTATGCGGCTGACCCATCAGATCCTCTCGCGCATAGCCAGAAGCAACAACGAAGTCCTCGTTGCAGTAAACAATATTACCCTCTAAATCGGTGCGAGAAATAATCACCGTGTCGGACGAAAGACGAAACTCGTGTTGCGTAACCGCTGAGGTAGATTTAGACATAAAACAGTCCCCTTATTATTTTTTAATCTTTCAATTTATGTTGTTTTTCTAAGATTGAGCATATCACATTCAAGAAATTGTGACATATTTTTAGAGCAAAAAGATGGTCGCCAAACCTAAAAAAGTCAAAAAGCCCATCACATCAGTAATTGTCATCAGGATCATTGAAGCGGATAAAGCAGGATCTATGCCGAGACGATCTAACACAATCGGTATCAGCACGCCAGCAGCAACAGCTAAAGACATGTTAATGGTTAAAGCAGCCGCAATCACTACCCCAACTCCCGTTGAAAAAATTAACCATGCTGCGATTCCCATTAAGGAAGCCCACAAGAAACCATTCAGCAATCCGACCGCCAACTCTCGACGCAATAACCAGCGCATATTAGACAAGCCAACCTGACCTAAAGCCAAGCCGCGAACCGTCATCGTTAAGGTTTGGCTACCTGCAACGCCACCCATACTAGCAACCACAGGCATCAAAATAGCTAAGGCCACAATTTGTGCAATACTGGCTTCGAATTGACCAATCACCCATGCTGCCAATGATGCCGTTGCTAAGTTTAAACCTAGCCATAATGCTCGACGACGTGCGCTAACCAACACAGGAGCAAATAAATCGGCTTCTTCGTTAAGACCTGCCATCCCCATTAAGGTACGATCAGACTGAGCACGGACAATATCAAGCACATCATCAACAGTAATTCGCCCAACAAGCTTACCAAGATCATCAATTACCGCAACCGAAACCAAATCACGTTGATCAAACAAATGCGCGACCTCATCGGCTTCCATGTGTACAGAAATGGCTTCGGCTGTACCATTCATAATATCTTGAACGCGCGCACTACCCGTGTGCGTTACAATAATCGACAAAGGAAGTTTACCCACATAACGCCCTTGCTCATCAACGACCATTAAACCATCTGTATGATCAGGCAGGGCTTTATGGCGACGTAAGTAACGAAAAACGGTGTGCAAGTCGATATCTGCGCGCACTTCAATCGCATCAAAGCGCATTAAGCGCCCTGCTGTATCTTCTGGATAACTTAGGGCTTCTTCGACATCGGCACGTGTTTCTTGATTGAGTTGCTCTAATATGGCATCCGATTTATCTTCGGGCAAATCTTCAATCACCGAAGCAATATCATCGGCATCTAGATGCTCAACCACATCGGCCAACTCTTGATGCGGCATGGTAGCAATTAGGGCATTACGCACTTCATCGTGCAAATGCAGTAGAACACTACCCTGACGCTGAGCTGGAATCAACTCCCACACTTGCTGACGCTGATGCGCTGGCAAAGATTCTAGAACAACGGCCAAATCGGTTTCATGCTCACCATCAAGCACATCGGCAAGCACATCAAAGCGAGCGTTTTCAAGTAAGGGGACAACCTGATTCAACAAGGGCGCATCCCGCTCCCGAATGGGTTCAATCAAACTACGTTCATTCATGTTGTACAACTTGCGCAGACTGAATTAAAGCCAATTCTACACGCCGATCTTTGACTTGTTGCACCTGCAACAAAAGATGCCCCATTGTTAACTGATCGCCTACTTCGGGCATACGCCCTAATTTCTCCATAAACAGACCAGACAAAGTATGCACCTGTAAGTTAGGTTCGATGAGCAAACCAGTTAGTTTCGCAACATCATCTAAATCGGCAAGACCGTGAGCGCGCCATCCTTCGGGAACAACTTCAATCGGATACTCTGCAACTTGCTCATCTAATTCGTCACCAATATCACCGACCAATTCTTCCAAAACGTCTTCTAAGGTAATGAGTCCGACGAGTTCACCGTATTCATCAACCACTACCGCCATATGCGCCTGCTTAGTGCGCATTTGCTCGAACAGCTGGCTGGCATTAAGGCTATCGGGAAGCATTTGTGCTGGACGACAAAAGTCTTTTAAATGCGCCCATGGCTGCTGATCGCCTGCCAATAAAGCCCGATACAAATCTTTAACCAAAACAATACCATGAACTTGATCGAACCCACCTTCTATAACAGGAAAACGTGAGTGTTGCGTTTCTAAAATTAAGGCGAGCAACAGTTCGGGGCAACGTTCAATATCTAAGGCATCAATATCACCACGAGGTGTCATCAGTTCGCGTGCCGTACGATGCTCTAACTCAAACAAATTGGTCAGCATATCGGCTTTTTGATGCCCCATTTCGCCGCTCGCGCGCGACTGATCAATGATGTCTTTAATTTCAGCGTCAGTAAAAACCTCTAAATGACTAGCAGGTTTAACGCCCATAGTACGCAAAATCCCAGCAGCCGTCATGTCCAACAAACGCGAAAAAGGATAAACCATTAAGAAAAACCCACGCAGCGGCCACGCAATCCACACTGCAACAGGCTCAGGCTCTCGAATAGCGAGGTTTTTAGGCACTTGCTCACCGAGTACGATATGCAAAGCGGAAAAGACAATAAAACCGATTAAAAACGACGAGGTATGCAGTACTTCTTGCGGCAAGTTAAAAGCTTCAAACAGCGGCAAAATAAGCGCTGCGACGAAAGGCTCTCCAACCCAACCTAACCCAAGCGAAGCCATGGTGATACCCAACTGGCAAGCAGCCAAATAAGCTTCGATATTTTGATGAATAGACAGGGTTAAGCGTGTCGTTCGACTGTCACCTCGCTGCGCCAAACGCACCTGTTTCGCTTTTACTAAAGCAAATTCAGCAGCAACAAAAAAAGCATTAATTGCCAATAATGCAATAATTTGGATTAAGGTAATCCATTGGGGGGTAGTATGTTCCATAGTCGACTATCTTAGCTGAGTTTTATGACCTTTGCATGAAAAACCTAAGGAAGGTCTGAAAAATACGGCTTACGCCTTTTTTCAGACTTCCTAACGTATTTTTTAGTTGGTGGAAGGGGCGTTATCAATAGGTGACAGGCTAACAATGTGCATCCCTTCCCCCAAGCCCCTAAGCCGATTTACGCAATAACATCACACCATCACGTAAGGGCAAACAAACAGCGGTAGCATTGGGCAAGGTACTTGCTGCTTTATTAAATGCATCCACCGCAATGGCTCGCGTTGGCGGATGCTCACTGACAACATGTCCACCCCACAAAATATTGTCTGCGACCAACAATCCACCAACCGACAATAAGCGCCAACACTCGGTCAAATACTGTGGGTAACGATGCTTATCAGCATCTAAAAAAATAAAATCGAAACAGGCATCTGGTTGCTGTATCAGCCAATCTTGAAAAAAAGCAGTCACTAACTCGACTTTATGCCCGTGCGGACTCTGTGCCAAAAAGGGCTGTGCAAGTTCTTTACTCATAGGATTGGCATCAATACTGATCACTCGCGCATCGGCAAGCGCACCTTCTGCCAAAGACAAGGCAGAATAACCTGTAAAAGTACCCACATCCAAAATATGCTTAGCGCCAGACAGCCCGACAAGCAACTTAAGCAGCTGCCCGACACTTCTGCCTGATAAGTTAACGGCAAAATCGCTACGATTTTTCATGGTAAATGCCGTCAACGCTGCCAAAGATTCCGATTCGGCAGAGCAATGCGCCTCGCAATAGGCGGCAACTTGTGGGTCTAAAAAGACTTTTGCGGCTTTTTTATGGTTATTAACGGATTGACTCATTGGTTCCCTCCGCACGTCGGAATACCCACTGCGTCTCCGTTGAGATGTCGGGGCAATAGCCATAACCCGCGGTATCAAAACTTTTAAGTTGTTGCACATCCATGAGCCTATGCTCTGCTGCATAACGCACCATCATGCCGCGCGCCTTTTTAGCATAGAAGCTGATGATTTTATATTTTCCTGCTTTTTCATCCTGAAAAACAGGCGTGATGATCGGCGCTTGTACCTGTTTTACGTGAATGGCAGAAAAATACTCTTCCGAAGCGAGGTTAACCAACACAGGCTGTGTTTGTTGCAATAACAATTGATTGACCGCTTGGGTTAATTGATCGCCCCAAAAGGCATAGAGGTTTTTACCTTGTGTATTGGCAAAGGCTGTACCCATTTCTAATCGATACGGCTGCATTAAATCGAGTGGACGCAACAAACCATAAAGCCCCGACAAAATCCGCAAATGTCCCTGCAACCACTGCACAGACTCGACAGGCAAGGTTGTTGCGGATAAACCTTCATACACATCACCGTTAAATGCAAACACGGCTTGCTTGGCATTATGCTCAGAAAAAGGCAACTGAAAATCTTGGTAGCGCTGCACATTCAGGGTTGCCAATTTGGCTGACAGGGTCATTAGCTGTGCAATATCATCAACACTGAGTCGCTTAATCTGGTCGATTAACGACTGAGATTGGGTTAAAAAATCGCACTGCGAATAATCAGCTATCGGGGATGGACTGTCCATATCGAGAGATTTGGCAGGAGAAATAAGCATCAGCATGACGCAGTTCCTAATAAATAATCATTGAGGTATTTTAACCGCTCTGGCGTGCCGACATCTACCCATAAATCTTGCGCTTTTTGACCCCACACGCGACGTTCCATCATTGCTTGCCGTAACAAGGGCGCAAGCCCAAATTTACCTGCTGTACACTTACTAAACAAGCGCGGCGACAACACAGAAAGCCCTGAATAGGTCAAGCTTGGTATATCGACAATGCGACCTGTTTCGGTGAGGGTAAAATCACCGTTAGGATTGTGTTCTGGATTATCAATTAACACTAAATAACCCAATTCATTACCCACTAAACCACGCTGAACCAGTGGTGCAAAATCGAGTTGGCTGAACACATCGCCATTAACCAGCAAAAACGGATCATCGCCCAACAAAGGTAAGGCATTGAAAATACCACCGCCCGTTTCTAATCCCAAGTCGCCTTCTGGCGAATAAATGAGCGTGACACCCCAGCGGCACCCATCACCCAAAGCAGCTGGGATTTGTTCGCCTAGCCATGCATGATTAATGACGATTTCACGAATACCTGCCCGTGCAAGCGCTTCGATATGCCAAACAATCAGTGGTTTACCACCAGCAAGCAATAAAGGCTTGGGTGTATGGTCGGTTAAGGGTCGCATACGCTCCCCTCGTCCTGCGGCGAGAATCATAGCTTTCATCACACCTTCCCCATCACCCGCTTTTCTAACCAAACCGCCAACCCTTTTAACTCGCTATACTTGCTCGCGACAGAGACCGTGTAATCTAGCACCCGTGGCAAGTCGGCAAGGTAACGGTCTTTACCATCGCGACGATATAAACGCGCAAAAATTCCCAAGACTTTAATATGACGCTGCACACCCATCCAGTCGAAAGCACGCACAAACCCATCCCATTCACCTTTCGATAATAGCCCCTTTTCAACCAACAGCAAAAAGTAAAAGCGTAGCCATTCCAGAACCTGTTCTGACTCGAACTTAACGTAAGCATCGCGCAACAAAGATACCGCATCGTAGGTTAAAGCACCCTTAACCGCATCCTGAAAATCGAGCACACCTAAACTAGCAGCGTCAGTTACCATTAGGTTGCGACTATGGTAATCACGATGCACAAAGGTTTGTGGCTGACTCAGTGCCGCTCCTGACAACAAGCGCAAAAAGCTTTGCCAATCGCTTTTTTCAAAGGCAGACATGGGACTGTCGAGATGCTCTTTTAGCAACCATTCTGGCAACAACTGCATTTCGCGCACTAACAAGGGCGCATCATAATGGGGTAATTTGTTTGCCTGAGCCGCACAGGATTCATGCGTTTGCCAGTGCGCTAATTGCGTTAGGGCTTGACGATAAAGCGCGTCAATTTCTGCATCCTTCTCTTGCTTAACGGCTTGTGCAAGGGTTAAGTCGCCAAAATCTTCGAGCAGCAAAAAACCCCGTTCGACATCTTGGGCATAACAAGCTGGCACAGCAACCGACAAAGCAGCCAAAGCATCACGCACCGCTAAAAACGGGCGAACATCTTCTTGTGGTGGTGGCGCATCCATCGCCATTGCAGCGTGAGATTCACCCTGCCAACGAAAATAACGCCGAAAACTAGCATCGCCTGCCAACGGCGTTAGTTTACCTTCTCGCCATTGCGGCTGCGCTAAAACCCACTGTGCTAACAATTCTGCACGCATATCCTGCATAAAACACCCTTAAAAACGCATTAGGCTGCTAAAATACTCGTTTTAATATCCTGTTGACAACTTTTTCATGCGCCGTCTGCCGACTCACATCGCCATTACTTGTCTGTTGCTATCCAGTTTGTCCCTTTCTTGGGCGAGCGACGATACCAGCACGAGCGATGCGCTGTGTGCTTATCCTAAGCTTTTTGAGCCTGCACGTTGGGAAACCGAAAAAGGGCAACGCCATCTTGAAGCCAGCAGATTACAACATCCCAACGATAATCTCTTTACGCTATCTGGCGATGCGAGCGTTATTCAAGACGAAAAAAACCTTCGCGCCAACCTCATTCGTTATCATCAAGACACGCAAAAAGCTTATGCTTTTGGTAATGTCCATCTACAAGATCCTGATTACTTATCGATAGCAGAAACCGCGGAGCACGATGAAAAAACACAACGCACGCAACTCACCCAACTCAACTATCAATTACGCCAAAATAACGCTTGGGGACAAGCGGACAGCGCAGTTGTCTCTCATGACAAAGAAAAGCTTGAGTTAAAAAATATCAGCTATACTGGCTGCCCGATGGGTAAAGAAGACTGGTGGTTAACCTTAGATGACTTGACCATCGATGATGTCGACAAAACAGCCACAGGTCACAACGCTGTTCTAGAGCTGGGCAATGTTCCCGTATTTTATATGCCTTGGTTTAAATTTAGTACTGCCGATCGCTCTTCTGGACTGCTCATGCCAACGGTCACGACTTACTACAACGAAAACTCAACCACCAATACCGTTAAATCCGTGGTAAAAATTCCTTATTACTTTAACATTGCGCCCAACTTAGACGACACGCTAACCCTGGTACAAATGGCAGACAGAGGACAAGTATTCGATAACGAGTTTCGCTACTGGTATCCCAAACAACGCGGCGAACTCACCACGAGTTTCCTGCGCGACGAAACCACCAACAGCGACCGCTACCGTGTCTGGTGGCAAGCCAATCAAAAACTACCTGCGCAATGGCAGCTCAATTGGAACTGGCACGATGTGTCTGACCCTGCTTTTTATCGTGAAATCCAGCTAACAGATTACTATCTACGCAACATGATTTATCTACCTCGCTCTGCCAGCATCAATAAAGGCTGGGAGAACGAATCGGTATCACTACAACTACTCGACTTTAAACAACTGCTTTATGGTCAGCCATACTACAGCGCACTGCCAAGAGTAAACTATAACTGGCAGCAAGCCGCGAGCAACAATCCTTTTTACATGTCATTTAACAGCGAACTGACGCGATTCGCAATGCCACAAGCTACGCAAAGCGTGCCAGTAGGTAATCGTCTGCATATTGCACCAACAGCGGGGTTCGATGTCTGGCGCCCATTCGGCTTTTTGCGCGGAAAAACGCAACTTCTCATGACCCAATACGACCTCATGGATAATTCACAAAACAGCCTTAGTCGTGTATTACCCATCACAAGTATCGATGCAGGGTTAACATTCGAAAAACCATTCACGTTATTCGGTTCTGGTCTCATTCACACACTAGAACCTCGTATGAAATATTTATTTGTTCCTAAGAGCAACCAAAGCCAAATCCCTGTTTTCGATACCATGCCACGCAACTTTGACTATTTACAACTTTTTGCCGACAATCGCTTTACAGGAATGGATCGTATCGGCGATGCCAATCAGGTCACCACAGGGTTATTTAGCCGACTATTACATGATGATGGTCGTGAGTTTTTTGAATTCGGCTTAGGACAAATCAGCTATTTTCAATCTCGTACCGTACAATTACCCAACATCCCAGAACAATTCGGCGACTTTTCCGACTTAATTGCTACGGTTTCTCTGATTCAGGATCGTTGGCGGGCATCCTTAACCCAACAGCTCGATCGAGATAGTAAAGCCGTCGTACAAGAAGACAGCAGCCTGCAATATCTCGGCGCAAATGACAATCGTTTTGTGGTTCGTCATCGTCTGCGCGCAAAAGGAACGGCTAGCGAAGATGAACAAGTCACGCTTGGCGGGAAAATGCGCTATTCTGGAACACTGAGTAGTATGCACTTTATTAATTACAACAACACAGCAAGCCAACTGCGCGGAGCCGTAAATGCCGTACAATATGATAGTTGCTGCTGGGCAAGTCAATTAATTTGGGAGCACAATCTCTACATCAACAACATTCAAGATGATATTATTAGATTGGCATTCATATTTAAGGGACTCACCACCTTTGGCAGCACAGCTGGAGACAAGGTTGATTCTCGACTCTATTTTGAGTAATGTTATGCGAGCTGTCGTTATTGACACCTCTAAAAACTCAATGGGTTGGAGGTATGGAGGAAGGGGTTACAAAAACTTATCTGTAACTGATTACGTTAATCCCCTTTCTACCAGCTAAGAAAACAAAACAGGGAGCGCTAAAAACAAGCGAAGCGATCTTTTTAGAGGTTCCCTTATAATTTAATGTATTTTAGAACCAATCCACCTTTGGCAACACAGCTGAAGATAAGGTTGATTCTCGACTCTATTTTCGAATGAGGCTTTTTAGCATGTTTCACCCCCGTTTTCTGATCTTATTGGCTGGCGCTTTAACAGCTTTAAGTGCCCAAGCCCAATTACTTGACCGCAGTATTGCCATTGTCAACAATACCGTCATTACTGAATCTGAGCTCATGAATGAAAGTCGAGACATTACCCGTCAGCTATCCGCGAAGGGAATGAACTTACCACCAGTCGATGAACTGTATAAACAAGTGTTAGAACACATTATTCTTAAACAGGCACAAGAAGATTTGGCCAGTCAAATCGGCGTACGCATTCGTGACGAAGAGGTCAATGAGCGCCTCAACCTGATTGCAGAACAAAACAAACTTGACCTTGCTGGTTTGCGAAATCGTATGGAGCAACAAGAAAGTGGCAGTTTTATCCGCTTACGTGATTCAGTTCGTGATGAAATGACGCTGGACGAACTGCGCAATCAAGAAGTAGTGGCACGCATTCGCGTAAGCCAAGACGAAGTTAAAAACTTCATCAACCGTAAATTGGGCATGAAAGCAGACAACACCCGTTATCAGGTGCAGCACTTACTCATTGCCTTGCCCGACTCACCGACGCCTACACAAATTGCTGCCACGCGCGAAAAAGCGAAGGGCATTTGGCAAGGACTTAAATCAGGAGATGATTTTGCACAAGCCGCTATTCGCTATTCCGCTGACTCGAAGGCTTTAGATGGGGGTAACTTAGGTTGGCTCGAAGCTAGTGAATTGCCTACTTTCTTAGAAAGCACCGTCACCAATCTGAACACACAAGAGATTAGCGAACCTGTACAAAGCTCGCTTGGCTTTCATATTGTTAAGCTATTGGGTAAAGAGCAAAGCGCAGCTTCAAACATCCCTACTGATTTAGAACAGCAAGCTGTTCGTATTTTGCGCACGCAAAAAGGCAACAACCTGTACGAACAATGGTTACGTCGTGTACGTGATGAAGCCTTTGTTAAAATCTTAGCGCCAGAATATGCACGAGACTAATATGCTGTTGCTAGGTATTTCAATATGATTTCTCGTTTAGCCATCAGCACAGGTGAACCAGCAGGTATTGGGGTTGATTTAGCCGTCATGCTCAGTCAGCAAAACTGGAACGAGCAACTGGTTATTATTGTTGATCCTGACTTGTTACAGCAGCGCGCACTAGAGCTTGGCTTACCATTGATGATTAAGCCTTTTTTGCCCAATCAACCAGCGCAATCGAGTCGCGCTGGGGAAGCATTTGTCTTACCTGTATCGCTCAATGTTGCTTGCCGCACAGGATACTTAGATGCACGTAATGCTTCATACGTACTATCCATGTTAGAAACCGCTGTTGACGGGCTTTACGACGGACATTTTTCAGCATTGGTGACAGGACCGATACACAAAGGCATCATTAATGACGCAGGCATCCCCTTTACAGGACATACCGAATGGTTAGCTGAGCGAGCGGGCAATAGACCAGTGGTCATGATGCTTGCTTGTGCGCAATTACGCGTTGCTCTCGCAACAACACATTTACCACTTAAAGATGTCAGCGATGCCATTACGCAGGATGGACTTGGGCAAACACTTGCCATTTTGCATCATAGTCTTGTTAACGACTTTGGTATTGTGCAGCCGCGTATTTTAGTCGCGGGGCTTAATCCCCATGCTGGCGAAGGCGGACATATCGGACGTGAAGAGATCGAAACCATCGCCCCGATTTGTAAAGCTGCACAGCAACAGGGTTGGTTAGTATCCGATCCCTTGCCTGCAGATACCTTATTCACGCCACCGTTTTTAGCAAAAGCAGATGCTGTGCTCAGCATGTTTCACGATCAAGGCTTGCCTGTCTTGAAGCATCTGGGTTTTGGCAATGCGGTCAATATCACCCTTGGCTTGCCCTTTATTCGCACCAGTGTCGATCATGGTACGGCACTCGATTTGGCTGGAACGGGCAAAGCGGAAGTGGGGAGCTTTATCTATGCCATTCAAACAGCCATCGACATGGTTAAACAGAGACAAACAATTGAGTCATAAACATAAAAAACGCTTCGGCCAACACTTCCTGCACGATCAAAGCGTGCTTGATGCCATGACGGCAGCCATCGCACCACAAAAAACCGACATCATGCTCGAAATTGGACCAGGTGAAGGCGCATTGACCACCCGACTGATTGACCATGTCGCCCAGTTTACGGTTGTCGAAATTGATAATGACTTAATACCCACGCTCAATAAACGCTTTGCTGATCGCCCCCACTTTAACATTATTCATCAAGATGCCTTAACGGTTGACTATGGTTCGAACTTAAACGACGGGCAAATGCTGCGCGTCGTGGGTAACTTACCCTACAACATCTCGACACCACTCATTTTTCAGCTACTACAAAGCCGCCATCGCATTATCGACATGCACTTTATGCTACAAAAAGAAGTGGTTGAGCGCTTAGCCAGTCCGCCAGATGGCGAACATTACGGGCGTTTAAGTGTCATGGCGCAATACTACTGTGCCATCGAAGACTTATTCCATATCGGACCAGAAGCCTTCGATCCTCCCCCTAAAGTGGATTCTGCTGTTGTTCGGTTACAGCCCTATCTCGCCCTACCCTGTATCGCTAAAGACGAACAGGGCTTTGCTGGCATGGTTAAACAGTCCTTTTCGATGCGTCGAAAAACGCTACGCAACAACCTAAAAGGAACGCTAACGGGCGAAGATATTGAATCTTGTGGCATTAATCCTGGGGTTCGTGCTGAAGTGCTGGGTGTTGCCGATTTTGTGCGCCTTGCCGATTGTTTGCACGATAAAAACGAGCAAAATCCGTCATGAACCGCTCTTATCCCATCGCACCCATCCACATTCATGTGAGCGCAACTTACCTTGAAGATCAATCGATTCCGATGCAGCATACTTATACCTTCGGTTATCGCATCACCATCACCAATACAGGCGAAGTGGCACTAACCTTACGCCGTCGCTTTTGGCAAATCACAGATGACAACGAACAGTTGGAAACAGTCGAAGGCGAAGGCGTTGTCGGTCAACAACCCACACTACAAGCGGGTGAAAGTTTTGTTTACACCTCTGGCGCCCAACTGAAAACACCCTACGGTCAAATGCAAGGGCACTACACCTTTGAAGACACACAAGGCAACCTATTCAGTGCGCCCATTCCTGCTTTTTTGCTCAGTATTCCTCGGACGATTCACTAATGAGCGCGCGTACCTTTGTAATTGGCGACTTGCAAGGCTGCTTTACGAGTCTTGAGCAGTTACTGACAAAAATTCAGTTTCGCGAAGGCACAGACAGCATCTATCTCCTTGGTGACATCATTAATCGCGGACCACAATCGCTCGAATGCTTACGCTGGGCTGTTAATACCCCGAAAGTCACATCCGTATTAGGTAATCACGATTTTCACTTAATGGCAGTAGCAACAGGCAACCAACGCTACCATCGTCAAAGCGATACCTTGCTTGATATTCTACACGCACCCGATAAAGAGTCGCTGCTCGACTGGTTGCGTCATCGCCCGCTCATCATTCATCTTGCGCCATTTCATACCACGCTTGCTCATGCAGGCATTCCGCCACAATGGACATTAGAACAAGCGCAGAAGTTGGCAAAGAAAGTTGAAAAGCGATTGCAATCTAGCGATTGGAAACACTTCGTCCATCATGACCTCTATGGAAATAGCCCTACTGTTTACACCAATGAAGCGAGCAAAACGGAGCGTTTGCGTTATACCATTAATGCTTTTGCGCGCATGCGCTTGTGTACAAGCAACGGCGAATTAGAGTTCAAACATAAGTTTGATGTGAGTAACGCCCCTGCTGGCTTTGCCCCTTGGTTCGACTACCCTCGCATTGATGACAGCTGCGGTAAAATTCTATTCGGGCACTGGTCAACACAAGGGCTTGCTGCAACAGAACATAGTCTGTGTTTAGATACGGGCTGTTTATGGGGAAGATCCCTTTCAGCCTTATGCTTAGAAACACAACAGGTGACACAGATTGACTGTCCGCAATATGCCAAGCCGAGCATTGCCGAATAAGAGATACCCATGAGTACAAACGACAAACCACAACCCGATGTTGATGCCCTACTCGCACAACTAGCTGACATTGACATGAACCAACTTGACGTTCAACAACAACTCATTGTGTTGCGAGCGGGTCAAGACTGGAACTTTTTCGTTATTCCGATTACCGTACTCTTATTGCTAGCGGGCGTTGCTATTGGGCTAAACTTTGAAAAAATGATTTGGGGATTTGTCGGCGGCGCAACACTCGCTCTGTTGGTTGGCTATGCCTATCACCTATGGGATTTACAATGGCAAAAAGTTGCGACACAAAAGGTGGTTGAAGAAATTAACGCCATCGAAGGCGACGATGGATTTTTACCTTGGTTCAAGCCCATTTTAGCTAAAAGCACCTACCGCGTCATGTTCTACAAACTGACCAAACGTCAGCAAATTGAAATCGACGACTATGTACGCGCCCTGCATCGCCTGCGCGATAAGAACCCAGACATCCTACGTGCCCGTCTGCTCGAACTCTATCCACCCGAACCAGAGCAGACTGATGAAGAAAACGATCCTAATTCGGTAACGCCTTCGGCTTAGGGAGCCTCTAAAAACCTCGCTTCGCTTATTTTTAGACTTTCCAAGTTTATTTTTTAGCTGAAGGAAGGGATTTAATCAATGTGTTACATGCTGTTTTTCACAACCCCTTCCTTCAGACATCCAACCCATTAGGTTATTAGTGGTGTCCCTTAGTATTGATTTCTAGATCAAAAACACTCACACGCCCCAGCATCTCGTTCGACTGTTCGCGCAAAGTGGTTGCCGTTGCCGACAACTCCTCGACCAAAGCAGCATTTTGTTGCGTACGCGCATCCATGTCGTTTAACGAACGCCCGACACCTTCTGCTCCTGTCCGCTGTGCGATCATGCCTGCACTAATGCTAGCGATTGCGGCATCCGTTTGCAGTAATCGAGATTGAATCTGCTTAAAAGCAGCCACGGTTTCACCAACTAAAGCGTCACCGACCGCCGTTTTCGCCACAGATTGAGCCACCACCACATTAATATCCCGAGCTGCCTCTGCTGCTTTTTGCGCTAAGGTTCGTACTTCGCCTGCAACCACCGCAAAACCGCGCCCATGCTCACCCGCTCTCGCCGCCTCGACGGCCGCATTCAGTGCCAATAAATTGGTTTGAAATGCGATGGTATCAATAAGTGACACAATCCCTGTAATTCGCTGATTCGCCTCTCGAATTTCTTGCATTGCTTGAACCGTTTGATCCATCTTAACCACACCCAATTCAGCAGCCTGACGTGTACTAGATGCCAATACGCGCCCTTCTTCAGTAGATGCCACATTTTGTTGCAATACCGCTAACACACGAGCCATCGCTTCCGTTGCCGATTGCACATCTAACGCCTGCTGCTGTGTTCGATCAGAAAAGTCCTGACTACCATCAGACACTTCTGCGCTTGCACGCTCAACCACAAACGCCGCCTCACTAATATCACGTAAACTGCTATGGATTTTATCGACCCCCAGATTCATCGCAACGGCAATTTTTCCAATATCACCGTTGTAATGCCCTAATACTCGCGCAGCAACCTTTCCTTGAGACAAGGCAGTCGCTAAGGCTTGTATATCACACACCGCACGAGACAACTCTTCCGACATACGATTAATATTCTGACAAAGAAGATTCAAATCGCCTGTGGCTTGCGCACTCACACGCGCACCAAAATCTCCCTCAGCAAGGGAATGCATGGTTTCATTAACACTCGCCACCACCGCATTTAAGGTGTTTGCTGTCTCGACGCCTTGCTGCACTAACTGACGATATTGACCAGACAAACGCCCCATATCCGCCTGAACGTTAAAACGACCATCTTGCAATGCCGTCAACACCGTCGACAAACAATGCATACTGACAGAAATGGCTTCGGCTGACTGATTAACACTGTTTTTCAAGTCTTCGAGATCACCGGTTAAAGGCGCTAGAACACGGGGGGTAAAATCACCCATCGACAGCGCTCGCATCACCGACCTCACTTCGGTTAATGACTGATCTACCTGAGCCATCAACTGATTAAACGCCTGTACACTATCGCCAATTTCATCGGAACGATGCCCAAGGTCTAATCGTTGAGAAAAGTGTGTTGATAAGGCAATAGAACGCATTTTTTCGGTTAATAGCACTAAGGGATTGGCAATAGAACGCGTCAATACAACCCCCACGACGGAAACCAATAGCGCCATCAGTATAGCCAACACAATTTGCACACTATTAGCAAAGGTCATGGCTGATGCCAAATCTTGCTCTGACTGACGCAACGCCTGTTCTTGCAACTGCGTAAACTCATTAATTAAGTTAAAAAAGCGTTGCTGAATTTCTCGCATTGACCCATACAACACTTCGACCGCTTCATCTTTCATATCTGCTTCAAGGTTGCTTGTGAATTCACCTAAAGCAACATAGGTTTCATTACCATTGGCACGAATTTTCTCAATCATTTCTGATTCTTGTGTGCTTAACGGGAAACTACCGAGCTGCTTCATGCGCTCACCGTATCGATCAGCGGACGCTTTCATTTTTTTGCGTTCAACATCGAGCTGCGTAGGATCCGTCATAATCACTAAGTTTCGCTGAACTTCAGCACGAACGGCTGACTCGTATTGAATTTGTCGCGCTAAATCATATTTAACGCGATGTTCATTGAGCATGCTACGGACTTGTTGTTCAACGTGTGCATTCATCCACAAGGTAGTGATTGAACCAATCGCAACCAATGTAAAAATACTAACAAACGCTAATGTAAACTTGCCTTTAATCTTCATGAGCTACACCCCTTCTGTTTTTATCTGTGGGCTTTTGCCTCTATCAATTGGTTAGAGAGCCGCTAAAAACTAGGGCTTCGCTTGTTTTTTTAGAGGCTAATTTTATTGATGGCAGTGGATATTCTTGTATTATCCTACCACCCAATAACAAAGCAGGTCAATAGGAAATAATGAGTATAGCCATTTACGTACTACCAAAAAACTTAAAGGGAATCCCTACTAACAAGATTGCAATGTGTTAGGGAGAAGGGATACGCGATTTTGATCTTTGGGCATTTGAGACAAGCCCTGCCACCAAGCCCCCAACCCGTTGCATTTTTCAGATATTCCCTAACAAAGGCGAAAGCCGTATTTTTTTAGCTATTCTTTAGCAAAGCGTTGCGAGATAACTGATATGACGAAAGGAAAAGGCATGACGCTCATCGGCATCGTGCTCGGACAAAGGACGTTCTAACCAGCCTGCTGGTGACCAATAGGGGAAATAAGCATCGGCTTGCGGCAAAGTTGTATCCACATGAGTAATCATTAACTCGGTCGCATCGACAAGCGCCAACGCATAAATTTCCGCGCCACCGATAACCCATAGTTTACCAACATGCTCTGCAGCCAGTTGAGCTGTTAATGCGCGCCAATCGTGCGCCACTTCAACCCCCGAGTGTTGCCAGTCGGCTTGACGGGTGAGCACAATATTACGGCGATTGGGCAGCGGACGACAGCCAAGCGATTCAAAAGTTTTGCGTCCCATAACTACCACACCACCTTGCGTTTGCCTCTTAAAAAAGGTTAAGTCATCGGGTAAATGCCACGGTAGTTTGTTATCAAAACCAATAGCACGATTCTTATCTATTGCGGCAATTAAGCTAATATCCATCGTAAAAACTCCATTAAATACGGGGCAATTTGGAAATAATATGCCAGCCAGAAGTGATAGGCAAAACTTATTGTAAAACCGAAAGATCCTATCAATATCTATTTCGAGTAAAATAGCCCATTATAAAATGCTGATTCAGCAATAAAGCCAAAACCCAAACAACGATCGAGCACACACGTGGAAACTGTTTTTTTATATGCATTAGGGGCTTTTGCAAGTATGGTTGCCATTTACTTGCTGGGCGTTTTTTTATCGCCTTTCCGACCCAATGCCGTTAAAAACGACCATTTTGAATGTGGCTTACCTGCCAGCAGTAGCATGGCGCAAAAAGCGAACTTTGGCTATTTTGTGTTTGCCATTCTGTTTATTGTGATTGATATGGCAGGCTTGTTCTTTAGCCTGTTTGTGTTTAGCGACAATACCCATGCGCTCAATGTGGCGGCGCTATTGGCAGGCATTTTGACGGTGGCGCTGATGATCACCATGAAGGAATACAACCGTGCTTAAAATTTTAGATTTCTTCAACTATGCGCAAAGTGAAAGCCCGTGGATTGTACATTTTTGTAGTGGTTGCTGCTCTTTAGAAATGGCGGCGGCAACAGGTCCTCGTTACGATTGGGAACGCTATGGCTATATGCAAACGCCAACACCCCGCCAAGCCGATGTGATGATTATTACGGGGCTGGTATCTAAAAAGATTCTACCTGCGTTATTGCGTACCTTTGCTCAAATGCCAGAACCGAGTTATGTGTTAGCCATTGGTGCTTGTGCCTACGATGGCGGGCCTTACAATGAGTCTGTATCGGTGATTAAAAACATGACTGAAATCCTCCCTGCCGATGCCTTTGTCGCAGGTTGCCCACCCAAACCTGAAGCGATTATTACGGGCTTAGACATCATTAAAGAAAAAATGCGCAAGGGCGAACCCAGTGCGGCAAGTCAGGGTGGGTTATGGAAACAAATGACGTTCTGATATGAAAGACCTACATACCCTCATCAGTGGCTTCCATGTTGCATCGTGCGAGCCGTACAAACAATGCTGGATAAAGGCAAAGTTAACAACGCAAGATGATCTTATTCCTTTGGCAACTGCCTTAAAAGCAGACGGATTGACCAGTCTGATCACGGTATCTCCGACCGACTTTCTCGATGACAATCGCCTCGAACTGAATTATTTTTTTGAAGACCTACTGACCCGTCGTAATGCGTGGATTAAGGTCGATATTCCACGAGAACTCGCTGCTTGCCAAATACCGTCGCTTACGCCGTTATTTCCCAGTGTAAACTGGCATGAACGTGAAGCCTTTTCGACTTTTGGGGTGCGTTTTATCGGGCATCCTGCGTTAGAAAATATTTTTATCTCGGAAGATTTTATCGGCAAGTTTCCGTTTCGCAAGGGCTTTGACTGGCAAGCGCACGAAGCTAATTTGATTGAGAACATGGCGTGTATTGTGCAAGGTTTCGAGCGTGAACACGCGATCAATGATGCTCGCATGGGCAAAGGTTCACACACCACGCTCAACTGGGGACCAACGCACCCAGCCAGCGGGCCATTGCGCTTACGGGTCGAAGTTGATGGTGAAGACATTATCAGTGTTAAACCCGATGTCGGATATGTCTGGCGTGGGCTGGAACATCTGGTCGAGGGCAAAGATTTTGTTGGTGCATTGGTCGCTATTGAGCGCATCTGCTTTATGGACAATACCAATGCCATGATTTGCTACGCGCAGGCGGTGGAAGAAATCGCGGGTAAGCCCATTACCCCGTTTGCGAGCATGATGCGCGTCATGCTAGGTGAAATTGGGCGTGTGGTGTCGCATTTAATGGGCATTGGTGGTTTTTTCAATACCATGGGGTTGGTGACGCTACAAATGTGGGCGTTGGATGTGCGCGAGTATTTCTTAGATGTGTTGGAAGATTACAGTGGCGCACGCATTGCGACTGCATCGATTGAGCCCGGTGGTGTGCGCTATCCGCTTAAGCTAGAGTTGTTAGTAACGCTAGAAGCCGCCATTGCCAAATACGAAGCGACACGTAGCGAGTTTTATGCCATTTTCATCAACAACCCGACCATGCAAAGCCGTGCAACGGAAGTAGGCATCATCACACCAGAAATGGTGTTGAACAACGGCTTGTGTGGGGTTGTCGCCCGCGCCAGTGGCGTCAAAACTGATATTCGCTTAGACGAGCCTTACGCCGCTTACGACAAGATCAACATGACCTATATGTTGGCAGAGCAGGGTTCGGCTAAAAACCGTTTTGAAGTGCTGTTCAAAGAAGTCGATCAGTCGATGGATATTCTCAAGCAAGCCATTGCCGATTTGCGTCGAGGGATTGAGTCAGGTGATTATCGTCCCGAAAAAGATGCAATGGTACGCATCCCGAAAAAATTACCCAATGGTGAAGCTGTCAGTCGTGTGGAATGGTCGCGGGGTGAGCTGATGATGCACTTGGTCACCCGCAAAACCGATGAAACGCCCTATCGCTTAAAAATCAAAGCGCCCAGCGTCAACCACACCATGATGCTAGAAAACCTGTTAGCAGGCAAAACCCTGTCGGATATTCCTTTGGTATTCGGCAGCTTGTATATCTGCCAAGGCGACTTGGATCGGTAGGTGAAACCTCTAAAAATGGCGCTTTGCGCATTTTTAGATTTCCCAATATTGTTTTTTGGCTGGAGGAAGGGGATTAAAAATCATGTAGTAACATGTTAATATGAACCAGCCCTTCCCCCAGACCCCTAACCCATCTAGTTTTTTTATAGGTACTCGCAAGTAATATGGAATTACTGTTTAATATTCTGGTTTTCCCGGGTCTGCTATTTGTACTGCTGTGGGCATTGTTTGTATTTTGGTTCTCTCGCAAGGTACTCGCCTACATTCATAAGCGCGTAGGTCCGCACTACAACGGCATGGGTGGTAGCCTGCAAACGGTGTACGAC
Source organism: uncultured Francisella sp. (assembly GCA_964606405.1). GTDB lineage: Bacteria > Pseudomonadota > Gammaproteobacteria > Thiomicrospirales > Thiomicrospiraceae. Next base: position 2,109 of record CAZSGH010000006.1, on the reverse strand, counting down.
TTTGCCAAATTGCTCGGCAAGGAAAGCATCACGCCACATAACGTCAACCCTTATCTGTTTGGGCTGATTCCGCTATTAGCGCCAACCTTGGCAATGTTAACCTTGGTGTTATTGCCTTGGTCCCCCAATCTGGTGGTAGTCAATACGCAGTATGGCGTATTGGCATTGGTGGTGCTGATTGGCATCGAGCCGTTTTTGCTGTTTTTAACGGGGTTTGGTTCGAACAACAAATACTCGTTTTTGGGTGGCATCCGCATTTTAACGCAGATGATTTCGATGGAAACCTCGTTTTTTATGGCGGCACTGGCGCCTGCACTGCTTTTTGGCACCATGAATTTGGTGACGATTGTAGAATCAGCCAATTGGCTCACCACCTTGATTTTACTGCCTGGTGCATTGTTGTTTTTTATTTCTGCCTTGGGAATTTTGGCGCAACCGCCGTTTAACATTCCCGATGCCGAACAAGAAATTGTCTATGGTTTTTATACCGAATACACAGGTACTAATTACCTACTGCTCAAGTTGGCAGAGTTCACCGAGTTTTTAATTGTCTTTGCCGCGACTGTGACGCTATTTTTTGCGGGTTATCGTGGCGGCGTGTTTGATGGGTTTGCGGTTCTATTTTTCAAAATGCTGGTGTTGGCGGTGGTGATGATTACCGTGCGGGCGTCAACGCCACGTATTCGCTTAGACCAAATGCTCCGTTTCGCTTGGACCTATCTGGTGCCACTCAGCTTTTTGAATCTGGCCTGGGTGTTGGTCGCTAAAGTCTATCTATTAGGTGGTTCGTAATATGTTGCTACACATCATTCAAAAAATGTTCCGTGTGGTGCGTGCTTTGCGCCAACCACGATTGGCAACGCAAGATGTGCGTCATCATGCAGTGCATCTGTCTGCCAATTACCGTGGCCAACACACCGTCGATCACGAAGCCTGCACGGGCTGTGATATTTGCGCTGACATCTGCCCCGTGAATGCCATTACCATGCTGAAACTACCGTTTAAGCGACGCAATACTGTGCCAGAGGTCAATTTAGCGACCTGTATTTATTGTGGTTTGTGCGAAGATGTCTGCCCCACCAAACCTGAAAAAGCGATTAAGCTGAGTGGTGGACGTTTCGATATTTTGACAGGTGGCAGTCATGCCGATCAGGAAAGCTTTTGGCTACGCGCCAACATCCCGCAAAGCTATATCGACAGTCGATTAGCAGAAGAAGAAGCGGCACGCGTTAAAAAAGAAATGGAAGCCAAGAAAAAAGAAGCACTCGCAGCCGAAGAAGCACGACTGGCGGCTGAAGCTGAACACGCGCAACCCGTTGCTAGCGGTGCTGAAGGAGAGAAATCATGAGTTTACTCATTTTAGTGGCGGTGCTGATTTTGGCACTGGCGTCCATTACCCTGAAAAAAACCGTGCCTGCGATGATTGCCTTTGCCTTGATGATGTTCTTACTCGGCATTTACTACTTTGTACTGGATGAAAAGCTGCTGGGTCTGCTGCAAATCTTCGTTTATACGGGCGGTATCGTGGTATTGATGTTATTTGGTATCACCGTCATTGGCGATACATTCCCTAAAGCCAAAGCACGCCCATGGGCGATTGTATCGAGTATTGCCGTGGGCGCGGCACTAATGTATTTAGTCACCATGATGTTGCCGACAATGCAGACGCTAACACCACACACCAGTAATCAGGCGCAAGCCTTTACCGAACACTATGCCGACTTTGTGCTGATTTTTGCCTTGATCGGTGTCAGCTTGCTTTACGGCACGATGAAAATGGTGAGATTTTTGCGTGGTAAACAACATGGTTAATATCGAACTCATCTTTGCTATTCTGTTGTTCAGTATTGGGCTGTATGGCATTAGCTCAAAAAGTGATTTTTTACGTATTTTCTTCTCGCTGGAAATGCTGCTGAATGCGGTGATTCTCATGCTTGCTGTCAGTGCGCATCATTGGCAGTTAACGCAAAATCTGGCGTTGGCTTATATGGTGATTGTGCTAGCAACCTTAGAAGCGGCAGCGGGTGTGCTTATTTTTATTATCGCCAATAAAGTCAGCGATAAGGTTAGCCCTGATGCGTTTAATGAAGCGCATCAAGGAGTCAAGCA
>CAZSGH010000005.1:0-77510 GCA_964606405.1 uncultured Francisella sp. | reverse complement strand
TCGTTAGTAGCATCTTGCTCATAAAAAAGCCCCAATGATTAATTGGGGCTTTTTTTGTTTCTCCTGCATGGGTAAATTATGCTGGAAAAACTCCAAAAATAAATGGAACCAATTTAAGGGATGGTTACAGTTGAAAGTTATGAAAATTGAGGACGTGAAAAGTGGTGTTGTTCAGGAGCGACTAATTACATTAGTTTGGTAGCCACCTTCAACTTCATCAACTTCACTCAAATAGTAAATCCCACTTATTTCTGTTAAACCAACAAAGTCATCCCGATCTCCGCCTATAAATTGCTTTTCACCTAATACAGTCCAGATAATTTTTAAATTATTTTTAGAAAGAAAGTTAAGAAAGCGATCTTTTCTTACTAATAAGGATTCCTCTACATCAAATTCAACAGATGGGCAAAAGCTTACGACCTCACTGGTTTCGTCAAAGAAACTTCCTAAACTTTCGGTTTGAACCAATTTCATCCCTATAAAAACAGTCTCCGAAGGTTTCAGGATTGAGAAAGAAGATTTCTCAAAAGAATGATCTTGGTTTTTTTCATGGAAATATTTTGAGGTTGTTAGGTAAGCTGAAAACGATTCTTTGCTATCAAACCTCTCTTTCAGTTTACAACAATCACTTCCACCGTAATACTCGTCTTTAAAGTAGTCAAAAGCAGGGGACCAATAATATTCACCATCAAAAATATTGTATTGCTCTCGAGATTCCGGCATCCATCGTCCCATGAAATTCTTTTCTTTTAACCAAGCAAGAACCTCATCATAATCACTCTCATGCACTAAATAAGACTTAACTTGAAACCACACCCTCTTATGACCATCTTGCCATTTATCTTTTCCTAACTCCTTAGGTTCAGAGAATTCCGGATAGCTTTCCAAAACCAACCATGACTGGTCATCTGGATCGCAAAATTCAAAAAATGGGTTTAGATTCATTGAATCCGCTTCACTTAAAACCCAAGATTTAGTGTCTTGACTCCAATCAAACTCAATTTTGGGTTCCCACCAAAAGTCATCATAATTTCGATTTGAACGGACTTCCTTCAAATACATTGATGGATCAATATCTCTGACACCAGGCTGCCAAGGACCTTGATAAGGTTCTAATATCTCTTTGTGGTAACCTCTATCAGAATACATAGGACAGTTATCGGAAACCCTAGCTAAAATTTCATGTAAAGCAATCCACTGATATTTTTTTCCAATTCTTTCTCCCCTGTTTGACCCATTTCTTCCACCAGAGGAAACTTTGTTGTCATAATGTCCATGTTTTTTGACATTATAACCATACTTTTCAAATATCCATTCAACTGCGATATTACTCATTTCATCAGGATTTACATCCCAGCTACTTAATGATGACTGAAACGTATAGCGTCCAAAATCACCATATCCACATGTGCCTCTTCCATATTCTGTCGTCATTGAGCTTAAAATTTTATTTTGGCCCCATGCCTCAGAACTATGTGGCAATGCGTATCTATCATCTAGTTCTTGATTTGTTAATGATGTTGATGAAAAATCACTTTTATATGGAGGCCTAGCTTTAGCAATTTGCTCATCACTAAATGCAGTAGCTCCAACGAATTGCGAATATTCAATAACTCCTCTTGCATAGTCTCTTAGCAAGATATGTGGGTAAACCTCATCATCTACATCAAAGAAGGTTTGATAAACGTAGTGGGCAATTTTCGCCATATTTTCATAATCATTTGATCGTAGTACGCAACCATATGAAACAGATAAAAGGCGCTCATATACATAGGGATCATCAACCGTTTGGAAACGCTTTAATAAGTCTATCAGGAGCTCTAAATCATTTTTTAATAAATTAACTAAAGCCTTAGTTGCTTTATCTCTCAATGATCTAATTGGAGATGTCAAAAACCATGAAAGTGTTGTAGCTGTTAGTAATTTCGATTCTTTTTGAATATGACTTTTAGGATTATTTGACCAAGCCCACTCAACAAGCCGTTCAACACCATGACCATCGTAAAATAGCTCTTTAAGCCAAACTGTCCACCAAGCATCCCTATCAGCCATTTTCATCTTGATTAATGTTTTATGCAGAAATCTAGCATTAAAAAAGTGGTTTGGTATTGAAGTGACTGACATAAGAACTTCGCCAAATTTGAAGTGGATAGAATCATTTTTGATGATGACGCTGTTAACGTAATCAATCAATTTTAGATCCATCGTATCTAGGCGTCTCCATTGGAGACTTTCCACAAAAGCCTCTGCTATTACAAAAGAAAATTTAACGTCAGGATGAACGACTTCAAATAACTCTTTTCTAGCAACTTCAGGCAATTGAATAGATAAGGCTTCGACCAAGCCACGATTCTCATATAGAGAAGAATGAGAAGACAACAGATGGTAAATATTTCCTGTTTTTTCAAATGCTTGTAGTGGCGTTGCATTTTGTCGAAGAAGGTAATTAGCATACTTATGATCTGCAAAACGTTCATATGCAAAATATAGACCTTCTTCGTAGCAATTCTTTTCTGAATTCCAAAAAATATTTTTTGTAAAAATTCCTTCAGAGACAAGAAAGTCTAAACGTGTTGATTTAATTCCATAATCAGTGCAAACACCCACAAGCATACGATGGGCTCCTGAGTATGGTAAATACTGAACGCCTCTTTGGTGGCAAGCTTCAAAAAATCTACTAATTACTTCATTTACAAAATCTAATGACGGATCAAAATCTAAGTTTTCTGGGAGAGACAGCGTTTGATTTATACTTTTGATAAATAACTCAAAAACCTCTGTGATCCCATGCATCCCTTCAGGAATTTTTGTTAATCCCGCTTTTTTTAATCCTTCACAGAAAAGCAACAGAAATAACGGATTTGAGAATTCTGGGTTCAATACAGGAACAGAAGGTTGGTCAATGCCAAAATTTGTAAAAAATAGTTTTACAGCATCATATTCATGTCCATCAAAACCGCGGTGGCTTAACCTTATAAACTGATCATAATCTTCTGGCCAAATAATCTCTTCATAGGAAGTGCGTAAAGACAACGCAACACCAAGCCAAGGATATTGTTGAATTTGGTCAATAAAACTTTTTAAGTTTTGTCTCCAAAATTTTTTACCTTCCCCTTCATTGAGAGCGTCAATAAAAATAACCAGCCGATGCCCTTCAACCTGAGCCTTTGAGTTCAATGCACCTAAAAATGATTTAAAGCTGCAAGTTAAATCTAGTTTTTTCTTTATCTGAGTCCATGGGTCTTCTGCTGTAACAAAGTGTTGACCTAATAAAAATAGACTAAATTTATGGTCGTTTAATCTTCGGGTGACAATATCCGAAAACAAAAAAGACTTACCACTTCCAGCCTCACCAACTAACAGTAAAAAAGGGCTATTTAATAAATCTACGCCTACGGAATTAAAAAACGAATCGGCTTCAACTAAACTCTCCTCAAACTTTTGAACTTGGTGCTTTTGATAAGAATATGGAGATGATTCGTGTGGCTTACGTGATTCTGGCTTGTGTGAATAGTAAAAGTCTTCAATCTTTCTTGCGTCGTGAGATAGGCTTTCAAGAACGCTTTTTATATCATCACTTGGAAGTTGATTTATGCCTGAAAAATCAATGGATAAAAGTATCTGCTTTAAATGCTCTAAACGTTGATTAAATTCTTTCGAAACTTCATAAAGTTCTGGCTCTTGAGGTAACGCTTTAAATCCACAAAGTAACAATTCATCAAATTTGGAGAAAAACAGGTCTTCAAAATTTTTATTCCTAGAAAGGCCATCGAATTCTTGCAGAATAGGCAATTCGAAATTAAGGTCTTCATATATGTTGGGAATATATCTACGCCCTAAATCTTGTATTGCACGATCATTATTTTGCTGAAACCATTCATTAGTAAACTCTTCCTGATTAAACCAAAAATACGCTAACCCTTCATTTGAAGGCTTTTGTATTCTGCTAATCATGTCAGAACTCCACCATGCGATGAAGTCAACGTTCATTCCTTTCTTCGATGCTTGATCAGACCAAGACCTGACCCTTTCATCCCACTTTTGCAATGACGATTTTTGCCCTTGAATCCGGGCATCAGGAGGGTCATAGGGAATAGCAATAAAATAACGGGTAAGATTTGGATGCTTTTTTAGAGCCGTTTTAACCGACTTATCAATCTGACTCCACTGTGTTTCCTCCAGAGAACTAGTGAAATACTTTGCCTGCCACGCCCACTCTGTATCGTCCTTTAATATCCAAAAGCATTCAACACCACCATCAGGTTTACCTTTTCGTATAAAGTTTTTGCCTTCCTCAACAGGCTCAACTCTTGCAAGTTGACATACGAACTCTTCAAAACCTTCCTGCTGAGAACCAGCTAACGTACGAATTTGATTCCAATTAAAAACAGACATTCAAATAGACCTTTAAAACAAAATTCGAAAATTCATAAAATAAGTGCACCTCTCATGGTTTTTCTAATTTTCTATTCTGTTCTTTCTCTATCAATCATCGGCATGGGTTCATTAAGCTTGGCTTCAGTCATGCCGTGTTTATAGGCATTGTACTGCCACTTCACAAACTGTTCCAACAATGCTGCGTTCTTTTTTTTCAACATATCATTTTCGGCTTGAAGGTGAAAAATACGATCTGCTGCAACATTAAGATTACTTGGCTTAGGCTTGTGAATACCTAACTGACGAATACCCGACTTTCGAGCCGTAAAAGCATCTCTAATCGCCTGATTGTTATTAAGTGACTGACGAGTAGGCTTTTTACCAACAAAAGCTTCAGATGCCTCACTGAAGTGACTACATTCAACATCAAATTTAATAAAGGTTTGTATAGACAAATTTACGACATTCTCATGCAAAACATTTTAAATACCTGTCAAATAGCAATGCATTACTTACTGTTAATTCTCGCAATAAATATTTTACATTAATTTTGTCAAGAGTAAAAAAAAGGCCTGTTAAAACAGACCTCTAGACAAAATAATTTACATAATAGCAGCAAGTACATTTTAAAAAGGAATATCATCATCCAGATCAGGACCAAACGCCGCTGGCGCAGAAGGCGCTGGACGTTGTTGCGGTGCTGGCGCAGCAGCACGACCACCGTAACCGCCCGCATTACCACCATAACTATCGCTACCACCATAGCCATCATCCATGCCTGACGAGCTAGAACGACCATCATTACGACCGCCAAGCATTTGCATCTGACCATTCACATCGAGAACGATTTCGGTGCTATAGCGATCTTGACCCGTTTGATCTTGCCACTTACGTGTCTGCAACTTACCTTCTAGGTAAACCTGAGAACCTTTCTTGAGATATTGTCCTGCAATTTCTGCTAACTTACCAAAAATCACCACGCGATGCCATTCTGTTTTTTCTTGACGATCGCCACTTTGCTTATCTGTCCATTGTTCCGATGTTGCCACATTTAAGTTAGCAATCGCGTTACCATTTGGCGTATAACGCACTTCTGGATCACGCCCTAAGGTTCCAACTAAAATAACTTTATTCACACCGCGCATAACACACTCCTAAAACATAACTTTACGTACTACAAAAAAATAAAAAACATGCTAACAAGCATATTTTCGTAATCATAACAAAAGTCACACCACTTTAGTCATTTTTTGATGCTGCCCAATGAATCAATGCTGCCTCATCAACCAAACTACGGTCAATTTTCATATAAGCACGCAATCCAACTTCATCTACCCACGCCTCACGCACACCATCAATTTCCATTAGCGCCTGCGTTGTTGCCACTGCATCTTGTGCATGCGCGGTGGTAAGCGGCAAAACAAAACTCGACAAACGATCGGGATTATCCATCCCCCAAGCAACAGCGAACCACACCAACGTTAAGAGTACCGCCGCAGAGAAAATGGCATCAAAACCACCCCAGCCTAACAAGGCACCACCCAGTACACCACCAACAAAGCTACCCAAAAACTGACTGGTGGCATAAACACCACTCGCCGTCCCTTTAAGATGGGCGGGTGAGAACTTAGCAATGAGGGATGGCAAGCTGGCTTCCATCACATTAAATCCCGTAAAGAAAACCAACAACCCTAGCGTCACTAACCACAAGGCATCGTGTCCATCCCATAGTATCGCTTCAGACAATCCAATGAGTGCAATCGAGATTAAAAAGACAGGACGCAACTTAGCGCGTTTTTCACCAATAATAATAAAGGGAACCATCAGCGCAAAAGATACGAGCATCACGGGCAAATACACCATCCAGTGATCCATCTTGTCCAATCCTGCTGACTGAACTAACGCCAAAGGCACCGCAATAAACAAAGCGGTGAGCAGCAAGTGCAAACTAAAGATGCCAAAATTCAAGCGCAATAATGCTTTATCACGCAACACAATACCCAAAGATGACGTATCGGCCTGCACATCGCGGCTAAAATACTTGGGCGGGGGGTTAGGCACGAGCGTATAAAGCACAATCAACCCAACAACCGCCATCAGCGCGGTTAGCCAAAAAATACCGCGCACCCCAATCACCGAATCTAGTGCGGGTCCTGCTACCAAGGACACCGTAAACGATAAGCCAATGGTCATACCCACTAATGACATGGCACGCAAGCGCACGGTTTCGCGTGTTAAGTCGGCCAGTAGCGCCATCAATACCGCAGAAATGGCGCCAGCACCTTGCAACGCCCTACCCACTAACATCCACTCTAAACTAGGCGCAAGCGCACACACCACCGAACCAATGGCAAATAGCACCAAGCCTAATGCAATGACTGGCTTACGCCCAATTTTATCCGACCACATACCAAACGGCAGCTGTAGCATGGCTTGCGTTAGGCCATAAATACCGATGGTTAAGCCAATCATTAAAGCTGTCGCATTGGTAAACTCGCCTTGTGCAAAGAGTGCGAAAGTCGGCAGGATCATGAACATGCCCAACATTCGGCTGGCGTACAAAGCGGCCATTAAGGTAGCAGCTCGTTTTTCGTCTGGCAACATCGCCAAGTCATCGATCGGTTGTGGTGCTGTAGCGCGCATTCTGTTTCCGTTTTATTGTTTTATCTAAATCGTCAAGTATAACAAATTAATAACGATCTAATATCATCCTGATAAACACAAAACAACTATTGACAAAACACATTATGAAATATAGTCTTTGTGGCACAAATCAGGGCGACAAAGTAGCCACTGAATTTTCCACAAACCTTTATTGGAGTATTTTTATGCAAACAACGCCCAAGTTGCGTCTTCTATCGGCTGCGATTCTTTCTTCTCTTCTATTGGCGGGTTGTGGTGGCGGTGGTTCGTCACCATCAATCTCATCTAGCACGACCGCCCTTGATGGGGTTGCCAACAAAGGTATTTTAAAAAGTGCCCTCGTTACTGCCGAAGAGTTAGTTGGTGTTACATGGACTGCACGCGGTACAGCAACAACAGCCGATGATGGCACCTACAGCATTAATATGACTGGTTATACCAACGGTCCTGTGCGCGTAACTGTCACCCCAACCACTAGCACCAAAATGGTTTGTGACGCGCCTAGCGGCTGTACCAATGCCGACGGCACAACGGCAACATTCGGTAACGAAGCAACACTTCCTAATACATTTACAATGAAGGCGATTGTGCCACCAGTCACAAACAGCACTGTCAAAGCTTACATTACTCCGTTAACGGATATGGCAGCAGCGAACCTAGAACAAAACCCTGCCACCATTAACGAAACAAGCATTAAAGAACGCAGCTTAGAAATTTCGACCAGTTTTGGGGTGCCTGACATTTTAACAACTAAACCACTTGATGCAACACAAGACAACACAACAGCAGATACAAATCAACAGCGTCTCGCAGCAGCACTAGCGACAGTTGCTGAGATGCTTTATACCTACAAACCATCTACGAGCACAACGACAAAATCCGCTGGTGATTTCACAGAAGCTCTCACCAAATTGCGTGATAGCTTTAAAGATGGCAAGTTCGATAATAACGATAGCTTCAAAGATGCTAACGGTAATGATAAACCTGTCATGCAGTCAATTATTGACACCAAAACAGCGGTGTTAGCAAATAATGTCATTAGCGGCACAATCAGCGCACAAGTTAAGACCGAAGTAGAAAACGAAGTCGCTGAAAAAGATGCTGCAATCAAGCAAAGCTCAACAGGTGAGTACAAACCACCAGTGGTCGAAACAGCATTGCTAGACGACATGGGCAAAGCAAAGGCAATTGTTGCACAAGCACGCGCATTAGGCACAAGCCTTACCAGCATGCAAACACCAGCTCAAAACTTCAGCACGCAAATGGAAACGGTTAATAAAGTTTGGAATGATCGTAGTAGTTTAATAGGGTTGTATTTAGCAGAAATCATTCAAGATGTTGGGGCACAACTGGGAAGTAGCATTACAACAGCAGTGACGGATCGAGCGGTAACAATTAATACAACAGAAGCATTATTTTGTTACTCTAATCCAAGCAGCACGTTAAATAGTCAAACAGTCAATAACACAACAGTGGTGCCAGCCACTTGTAATACGACAAATTATGGCAGCACGACAAATTATACAATTACCACAGTCAAAGTCAGCGTTGCAGACACAACAAATGGCTTACAAGTTGTTGTGACTAAAGCATTGCCAACAAATGGTAGTGATGTTGTACCTGCAACCAACCTAACATTTACAATCCCCAACTTTACCATTGCCGATTTAACGGCTAATAGTAAAACCTTAAATGGCGCCAGCATTATTGTTAATGGCACCATTAGCGACACGCGCGCAACCATGACTTTTAACAACCTAACGGCCGCAACCACTTTTGCGTCTTCTTACACGGGTGGTAATGCGGTTGCCGAAGGCACTGTACCAACTTTATCCGTTGCTAGTTTAAAAGGCGGTATTAACCTAGCAGACAGTGTTTCTGGTGGTAGCTTTACAGGTAATGCCGATATTCAAATGGTTCACCCAACAGCAACCACTGCCCAACCAATGGACTTGAACATTAGCAAGGTTGCCTTAGATGGTACTTTTGCTAACGGCAGCAATAACTTCAAAGCTAGTGCAACTCTAAACTTAACCAATGCCGCAGCGTTTGATTTGGTAGCATTTAGTCAGTATCAGCCGACTAAATATGTTTATGCGAATGGCAACCCTGCCCATGTTGCAAATTTAACATCTTTGGCACAACAGGCTGGTATGCCTAGCAATGGCACAGTTTACTCTGTTAACTATAGCAACAATCCATATTACTACAGCAGTTATAATAACCAAACCTGTTTTTACTACAGCACCCCCATAACAGGTCAAACTTACTTAAACTACGGAAATGTTTGTACTACTGGTGATGTATTAGGCTTTGGTTCGATGCTGACAGCAGGCACAGCAGGCACAGCAGGCGCAAGCAGTGTCATGGTTCAAAACGGTTATTATAATTATGGTTACAGCAATGCCAACGGAGTCGCAACTTTCCCCGACTTTGAAACCGCCAATAACTTCGCGCAAGGTTCATTATCGGTTAATTTAGATGCCAACTTAGCTGGTTTCCCTAATACCAAAGCAACCATTACCGTTAACCGATCTGGCTTCCCTGATATTGGTACTGCTGCAGTAAGTTTGAAACAAGAGTCAGCAAACCGTGGCATTACCATTAGTGCTGCAAACACTGTCGCGAATGGCGCTAACGCGATTGATCGTGTAACCATTAGTAGTTTAGACGGCACGTCTATGACCGTATTCAAATCTGCTTCTGGTACTGGCATCAACGGCACAATCAAAAATGCTAGAGGCACTGAAATTGGCACAATTAGCGATCAGGGCTCTTGGACAAAAGTCACCTATGCGGACGGTACTTTTGATAGTTTAAATGCTGGATCTTATGCAACAAATACATCTGCAACGGCATCAAGTTCTAGCTCACCGAATACATACTCAACAATGTCAGGCTCTAGTTCAACGAACACATACGCAACGTCAAGCGCTGATCTCACATCGAGCAGTATCGGTACAAGTTCAACTGAAGCGAGTATATTTAATCCACCGATTATCAACTCAACTGGTTCTATTAGTATTAATTGATGAACGATCAACTGATTAGGGCGGCATTTGCCGCCTCTTTTTTTATGGCGCAAACTGCACATGCCGATGACAGTTGGCAGCCGTATTTTTTACTCGACAGTATGACACTAAGCGAATCGGTCAGTATTGTTCATTTGGGTGATGGCAAGGGTAATTTTAATCCTTCTGGTCAACGCGCATTTACCAGCAACTGGTTAGAAGCAGGCGTAAGACTAACGAATGGTTGGCAATTGGGATTATTAAATCGTTACGAACAGTCCTACCACTACAGTCAAGACTTTGCTGAGTTTTATCATTTAACCTCGCAAAATATGACCTTGCCTGTTGGTAAAAGCTATCAGCTCGATTTTGCTGCGCAAGCATGGCGTGGTACGGGAGCGCGATTGTCCTATCAACTCACTTTAGGACAACATAGTTTGGGCATTGGTGGTAGCATATTTAATACCGACACACTCACTAATGGGCATATCACAGGCAATGGTTCTGCATTGAGCGATAAAACCTATCACTATCAGGTTAACGTCGATTATCAGTACGAATCCGATAAACTCTTCGGCCGCACAGACGGTGCAACCCCAACAGGACGTGGCTATGCGTTAGACTTGTCTTTACAAGGACAATCGGATTGGGCAAGTTACAACCTATGGGTACGCGATGCTTTGGGGCATATCGACTGGGGAAATACACCCCGCACTACCGCAACTGCCAGCCCCGCAGTCAGCAGCTACGATGCCAACGGTTATTTACAAGTCACACCAGTGCTCAGTGGTAAAGAATATGCCAGTCAATATAGTCAGGCTTTGTCACCTTGGATTGATGCCAATGTGCGAATGCCTATATCGGAAAGTATGGCGCTACAAGCTGCTTACCGTGAACACTACGGCTATGGTCAAACAGGCGTTGGCATCTTGACAAAAGTCGTTGCCGACGGCATTGGCTTTCTGTTATACCCCGAATCAAAAACTCTTTCGATGCAACTCCGCTCGGGTCATTGGCAATACGGCTTGGCATGTGACAACCCAAACCCAGATCAAGCAAACCAATTTTGGTTAACGGTAGGATATCGGTAGAAAAATATAAACCCATCATCAAATGGTGCAGATTAAGCTATACTAACTGACCAATAAAACAAACACACGGCACGGGCAAATGGATACGCATATTCGCGTTCGCGGCGCACGCACGCACAACCTTAAAAATATCGACATCGACATCCCCAAAAACAAGCTGGTGGTGATTACGGGCTTATCGGGTTCGGGCAAGTCATCACTCGCCTTCGATACCCTGTATGCCGAAGGGCAACGTCGTTATGTCGAAAGCTTATCGAGCTATGCACGTCAATTTTTGTCGATGATGGAAAAGCCCGATATGGACAGCATCGACGGGCTTTCCCCTGCCATTGCCATCGAGCAAAAAGCGACCAGCCACAATCCTCGCTCAACCGTCGGCACGGTAACTGAAATTTACGACTATTTCCGTCTGCTGTTTGCTCGTGTTGGTACGCCACGTTGTCCGACGCATGGTTGCGACCTGCACGCCCAAACCATCAGCCAGATGGTTGACCGCACCTTAGAGCTGCCCGAAAACACACGCGCGATGATTTTAGCCCCTGTGGTGCGTGGCAAAAAAGGCGAACACAAAGACATCCTCACCGAATTGGTGGCACAAGGTTATATTCGTGCCCGCATCAATGGCGAGCTAGTCGAACTCGACACTATCCCAAAACTCGACCAAAAAAAGAAACACGACATTGATGCCGTCATCGACCGCTTCAAAGTGCGCGACGATATTAAACAGCGTTTGGCAGAATCTTTTGAAACAGCCATTAAGTTAGGCAATAACTTAGCCCGCGTCGAACCATTATCGGAAGAAGATGGGGAATTTTCGCTGCTCTTTTCGAGCAAGTTTGCCTGTCCGCATTGTGGTTATAGCATTGCCGAACTCGAACCGCGTTTATTCTCGTTTAACAGCCCGCACGGTGCGTGCGGTAGTTGCGACGGTTTGGGTTACAGCGAGCATTTTGATTATACGCGCATTGTCGCCCATCCCGAACTGCCTGTTGGCAACGGTGCGATTCATGGCTGGGACAAGCGCAACGCCTACACCAAAACCTTGCTAACTGCTCTTGCTAGCCATTACCAATTCGACTTAGAAACCGCTTGGCAAGACTTACCCGAAGACATACAACACAAGCTGTTGCACGGTAGTGGTAACGAGCGCATCGCGCTCCCTGCTGGGCGTTATTCCGATGCACCGCGTCCGTGGGAAGGCATTTTGCCGTGGTTCGAGCGCCGTTTTAAGGATAGCGAGTTTGAGTCGGTCAAAACCGAATTGGCACAGTTGCGTATTATTAGCCCCTGCCCCAGTTGCGAGGGCAGTCGTTTGAACGAATCAGCGCGTCATGTGTTTATTGCCGATATGAGCTTACCGCAACTGACCCGTATGCCGCTCAATACCCTGCACGACTGGATTAGTCAACTGACCCTGACGGGCAATAAAGCACAAATTGCCGATAAAATTCTTAAAGAAATCAGCAACCGCTTGGGCTTCCTCATTCAGGTAGGCTTATCGTATTTAACGCTTGAGCGCAGTGCCGAAACGCTATCGGGTGGCGAAGCGCAACGGATTCGATTGGCGAGTCAAATTGGTTCGGGGCTAACGGGTGTCATGTACGTGCTCGATGAACCTTCTATCGGACTGCATCAGCGTGACAATGACCGTTTACTGGCTTCTTTGCGTCGCTTACGCGACTTAGGCAATACCGTTATCGTGGTAGAACACGACGAAGATGCCATGCGTCAAGCAGATTACCTTATCGATATTGGCACGGGAGCTGGGGTGCATGGTGGACACATTGTCGCGCAAGGTACACCCGATGAGGTGATTAATAACCCACTATCGCTCACAGGGCAATACCTCAGTGGCAAACGTGGTATTGTCATACCTGAACGTCACCAACCCAGCGAAAAACAACTGGTGTTAGTCGGTGCCAACACGCACAACCTGAAAAACGTCACCCTCAGTTTACCTGTTGGGCTGTTTACCTGCATTACAGGTGTTTCGGGTTCAGGCAAATCGACACTGATTAACGACACCCTGTACCGCATTGCAGCAAATGAACTCAATGGTGCGAGCTTGCATCCCGAAAGCTATGAACGCATCGAGGGGCTAGAACACTTCGATAAAGTCATTAATATCGACCAAAGCCCGATTGGGCGCACACCGCGTTCTAACCCCGCCACCTATACAGGCTTATTCACCCCTATTCGCGAGCTACTCGCTGGTGTGCCTGAGTCGCGCGCGCGCGGCTACACACCAGGGCGTTTCAGCTTCAACGTCGCAGGCGGACGCTGCGAAGCCTGTCAAGGCGATGGCGTGATTAAAGTCGAAATGCACTTTTTACCCGATATTTACGTTCCCTGCGATGTCTGTCATGGCAGTCGTTACAACCGCGAAACACTCGACATTCGCTACAAAGGCAAAACCATCAGCGACATGCTTGATATGACCATCGAAGATGCGCTGGTCTTTTTCGATGCCGTACCGACCATCAAGCGCAAACTAGCAACATTAATGGATGTGGGATTGTCTTACCTCAAGCTCGGTCAAAGCGCGACCACGCTGTCGGGTGGTGAAGCGCAGCGCATTAAACTTGCCAAGGAATTATCGAAACGCGACACAGGTAATACCCTGTATATTTTGGACGAGCCAACAACAGGACTACACTTCCACGACATCGAACTATTGCTGACTGTCTTGCATCGTCTACGCGATCATGGCAATAGCATTGTCGTTATCGAGCACAATTTGGATGTGATTAAAACAGCGGATTGGATTATTGATATGGGACCTGAAGGCGGTAATGGCGGTGGTCAGATTATTGCCCAAGGGTCACCAGAAGCGATTGCCGCTTGTGAGCATAGTTGGACGGGAAAATACTTGAAAGCAGTGATGAAATAATACAATAACCCAATAAAAAACCCCGCAATTGCTTGCGGGGTTTTTCTGCATATAAATACACATCAAACCGTTATGAGCGGTTCACATGGCGAGGCGCACGGAGCACAGAGGAAGGCATGTACAAGTAGTACATAACTGACTCGAGCACCGCGCAACAAAGCAAGGTGACCGCGCAATAGGTTTGAATTACATGCCCATACCATCCATGCCACCACCAGCTGGTGCAGCATTACCTTTGCTTGGCAACTCTGCAACCATCGCTTCAGTCGTGATGATTAAAGAAGCCACAGAAGCCGCGTTTTGCAATGCAGAGCGGGTTACTTTTGCTGGGTCGATAATACCCATTGCAAACATATCACCGTAAACTTCATTTGCCGCATCAAAACCATGAGAACCCGAACCTTCTAAGATCTTGTTGATAACAACAGAACCTTCTAAACCACAGTTACCCACGATCATACGCGTTGGCTCTTGCATGGCACGACAAGCAATCTTGATACCCATATCCTGATCAGGATTATCGCCTTTCAACGACTTAACCGCTTCAGAGATACGTAACAAGGTAACGCCACCGCCAGGAACGATGCCTTCTTCAACCGCAGCACGCGTTGCATGTAACGCGTCTTCTACACGGTCTTTCTTCTCTTTCATTTCAACTTCAGTCGAAGCACCGATTTTAAGTACTGCAACACCGCCAGCTAACTTAGCCAAACGCTCTTGTAGTTTTTCTTTATCGTAGTCAGACGTTGTCTGTTCGACCTGTGCACGAATTTGCAACACGCGCGCGTCAATATCTTCTTTAGAACCAGCACCATCAATAATCGTTGTACTGTCTTTGCCAACAACGATACGTTTCGCTTGACCGAACTCGTTCAATGTAACCGATTCAAGTGTCATACCAATTTCTTCTGAAATTAAGGTACCACCAGTCAAAATCGCGATGTCTTGCATAATCGCTTTACGACGATCACCAAAACCTGGCGCTTTAACCGCTGTGACTTTCACGATACCGCGCATGCTGTTAATGACCAACGTCGCTAACGCTTCGCCTTCGACATCTTCAGCAATAATCAACAACGGACGACCAGACTTAGCCACGCCTTCTAACGCAGGAATCAAATCACGAATGCTGCTGATTTTCTTGTCAAACAACAGCACAAATGGGTTTTCTAAATCGGCAGTCATGTTCTGTTGATTGTTCACGAAGTAAGGAGACAAATAACCACGGTCAAAGTCCATACCTTCCACAACTTCCAATTCGTCTGTTAAAGAAGAACCTTCTTCAACGGTAATCACGCCTTCTTTACCCACACGTTCCATTGCCTGCGCAATCAAATCGCCGATGGTTTTGTCCGAGTTAGCAGAAATAGTACCTACCTGAGCAATATCAGCTGTTGTTGAGCAAGGCTTAGAAAGCTTCTTGATTTCTTCAACCGCAGCAACGACTGCTTTGTCGATACCACGCTTGATGTCCATTGGATTCATGCCAGCCGCAACCGACTTCATGCCTTCACGAACGATCGCTTGCGCCAATACTGTCGCCGTTGTTGTGCCGTCACCAGCCGCATCATTGGTCTGAGAAGCCACAGTTTTAACTAACTGCGCACCCATATTCATGAACTTGTCTTCTAATTCGATTTCACGTGCAACAGAGACACCGTCTTTGGTAACCACTGGCGCACCGAAAGACTTTTCTAATACCACGTTACGACCTTTAGGACCTAGGGTTACTTTGACTGCGTTAGCCAAAATGTTAACACCTTCAACCATACGCTCACGCGCATCAATACCAAACTTTACATCTTTAGCAGACATTTTAAATTCCTTAAATTTTAACTAAATTGTTTCTTTACTAATCATAAACTGTTACGGCAACTAAACCGTAAAGCGATAAACCGTCACGAGCAGACAAAATTGTAGGCGCTAGGCGCACAACACAAGGAATGTACATCAGTACATGACGCAGTGTGAGCACCACAGCAACAACCCAAGATGTCTGCGCAGTAGGTTTAATTAGCCTAGGATGGCGATGATGTCATCTTCACGCATTACCAACACATCAGCGCCATCAACTTTAACTTCCTGACCTGCATACTTGCCAAACAAAACATTATCGCCAACTTTAACGCTCATCGGGATAACTGTGCCGTTATCAGAACGCTTACCTTCGCCAACAGCTAAGATTTCGCCTTTTGCTGGCTTTTCTTTTGCGCTATCTGGTAACAAGATGCCGCCAACGGTGGTTTTTTCTTCTTCCATACGACGGACAACAACACGGTCACTCAGGGGACGTAGATTCATAATTAAGATAACTCCTATGTTAAAAAGTTGACTCGCCACGTATGGCAAGCCCTGTTCATTGCTGTTTATGGTGCTTATAAACACCGAATTCAAGAGAAAAAAGAAAGTTTTTTATGACAAAACTGCAAAAAAGCTGCAGACGCTATTGCATTGTCATAGGTGCTCTTTAAAAAAAGCCTCTGCCTGTGCATTAATCTCTTGTGCACTTAACCCAACGGGTAACACGTCTGACACATGAACATCAATCATACCAGCATGAATGTGGAAAGCGCCCTTCGCCCAAAACCGTCCCGCATTGTGTGCAACAAGCACAACAGGTACTTGTGCCTTTTCTGCCAACATTGCACCACCGATATTCATCTTTCCTAACTCGCCCGCTGGCATACGTGTTCCCTCAGGAAACACCACAACCCAAGCACCGTCGGCAAGACGCTCCTTGCCTTGATCGATGACTTGCTTTAAGGCCGCTCGCCCAGCACCCCTATCAATAGCAATCGGCCACATGGCACGCAACCCCCAACCAAAAAACGGAATTTTTAACAACTCGCGCTTAAGTACCCACGCCTGACGTGGCAGTATTTCCTGCAAAGCAAAAGTCTCCCATGCCGACTCATGACGCACAAGCGCCACGCAAGCCTCACTGGGCAAACCATGCGGTGCATTGACGCGATAGCTTAAACCGCAGGTTACTCGCAACCACCAGATCACCGAACGCGCCATATAGGTCATGATGTGATAGCGCAACGACTTACTCACCAACCACAAGGGCAAACTGACTAACGAAAAGAAAATCGTACTTAGCGCATAACCCAACTGAAACAATACTGAACGCAATACGATCATCGAACAACTCCTGGTCGCTTCTAAAACCTAAACGGGTAGGAGGTCTGAAGGAAGGGAAAGCCAAAATAGCATGTAACCCATCAATTAAATCCCTTCCTTCAGCCAAAAAATAAACTTGGAAAATCTAAAAACAAGCAAAAGAGGACTCAATGCGCGATTTTTAGAGACTCACTCCCAATAAACGTACTGCAGCCAACAAATCGTCAGCAACTGGAATTTGGTACTGCTCAATATCAGCCGCATGCTTACTGAGTGTCAACATACCCTTACCCGTCTTCACTAAAATCGGACGCGCACCCACTGCCATTGCTGCTTCCAAATCGCGCCAACTATCCCCAACCACTGGCACATTCGCTAGATTCGACAAACCGAAACGCCATGCAATACTCAGATACATCCCTGTATTCGGTTTACGACAAGCCGTTTTATGTAAGTGTGGCGAATACATCATCCAGTCCACTTGCTGACCTTGCGCAGCCAAAGATGTTTGCAACTTATGGTGCATTAGGTGCAAGGTCTTGGCATCATACAAACCACGTGCCAATCCAGACTGATTGGTTGCAACTGCAACGGTATACCCTGCGCGCTTCAATGCCACAATTGCCTGCACCGTATTCGGCAACAAAACAAACTCATCAGCCGACTTAATATAAGCATCCGAATCCTGATTAATCACCCCATCACGATCCAAAATAATCAAACCCGACATCACTGATTCCTTAAAACGAACATTTAATAGCGACATTATAAATGCCAATGATGCCCTAACAAGAAAATAGGCATAAAAAAACCCGCGATTAACGCGGGCTTCTTAACAGGACAATCGCAATTAACGATTAGCTGGCGCTGCTGGCATAGCTTGCTGCGGCGCATATCCGTATGGCGCATAGCCATAGGGGCTTTGCTGATACGCAGGCGCTTGCTGCTGTGGCGCATAACCATATGGGCTATAGGCATAAGGCTGCTGATAACCACCCTGTGGATAGCCGTAACCCTGCTGAGGATAACCGTAACCATAACCCTGCTGAGGATAATAGCCATTGTTATAGCCGCCATTATTACGTCCCCAATTCCATGGACGATTACCACCACCAAAATCATTATTATCAAAGGTATTGAACATTTCATCCATCCAATACATTGGTGTCCAAGTTGGGTAATCATTGTAACCGTTACCACCACCCCAATTATCGTTCCAACCAGCGGAAGCTGACTGTGCAACACCTAATGTTAACGCTGCTGTTGCAATCGCCATCCATTTTTTCATATTGTATATCTCCTATTATCATTACGATGAACTATTCGTTCACTCACCGATGCTAAGTATTGCTTAGTCTTCATAAAAATGCATTAGAAAAAATGAATTTTTGCCATTAAATTTTTTTGGTTAGCCCTTAAAATTATGACGACTGATATGCTCCACCATATCCGATGCCACAACCACTCGAGACTGAGCAGCAAGTGCCTCACCAGCTCGCGCATGCATCATAACCCCTTCGACAGCAGCCTGCATTAAAGAAGCACCTTGTGCAATCAAGGCCGTAATAATGCCCGACAAAACATCTCCCATACCTGCTGTACTCATAGCGCCATCACCAAAGTCGCAAATTTGCGCTTCTTTACCGTCATACACCAATGTACCAGAACCCTTTAACACAATGACGCCACCAAATTTTTGATGTAATGCGACGATAGCAGCCAATCGATCTTTTTGCACATCATCCGTTGAAACACCTAACAAGGCTGCAGCTTCGCCAGGATGTGGCGTTAAAACCCAATCGTCACGATGCGTTGGCTGCTCTGCCAGCAGGCGCAAAGCGCCTGCATCAACAACTTTAGGCTTATCTGATAACAAGACCTGTTGCCATAATTGGTTTGCCCAGGGCGTCACAGACAAACCAGGACCAATCGCGACAACCGTAGCACGAGCAACAAAATCAGGCAACTGGCGGTCACCATACGCCATCACTTCCGGACACTTCATGGTTACCCAAGGCGCAGACTCTGCACGCGTAATCACCCGTACAACACCAGCTCCCGCATGAGCACAAGCCTGACCTGCCAACATCACAGCACCCAACATGCCCGTATCGCCACCAACAACCAACGCCTGACCAAAAAGCCCCTTATGCACATTCTTTTTGCGTGGCGCGAGCCCTGTTTCGGTTTGTTCTATATGCAATAATTTAGAAACAGGACGAACCGACTCATAAATGGACTCTGGCACACCGAGCGATTCGACTCGTACTTCGCCTGCCAAATCAGGACCATCCGCACTGACCAATCCTTGTTTGTGCGTTAAAAAGGTCACCGTGCGCTGTGCCACAATCGCATCACCATGCGACATACCCGTATCAGCACTCAACCCCGAGGGCACATCTAAGGCTAACACGGGCTTAGCAAAAGCATTGACACTGGCAATCAGTGCAGTCATTTCAGCCGACAGATGTGCTTTTAACCCGATCCCCATTAAGGCGTCAACAATTAAATCTGCCTGAGCACAGAGTTGCGCATCGTAAGGTTTGGGCATTACCCCTAACGCCGCAAGTTCCGACAAGACAGCAACCGCTTCTCCCGCCTTGACTTGTGCTGGAGACACAACCAAACCCACATCGACCTGCCAACCTGCTAAAAAAGCGTACTGGGCAAAAGCCAACCCATCACCACCATTATTGCCGGCACCACAAAGCACATAAACGCGTTTGGTTTGAGGAAACCATTGCTCAGCCAAAGAAAAAGCACGAAAACCAGCACGCTTCATTAATAACAACGATGATAAACCACTAGCAATCGCTAAGCGTTCAATTTCTTGTGTTTGTGAAATACCATATAAATTCATTGTCTTTGCCTCACCATCGCGTTTGTTACGACAGTTAAAGCAAATACTATGCCGACCAACAACAGAAAAAGAACACAAGCATCTTATCTTACTAAAAACAAAAAAGGGATAGGGGTCTGGGGGAAGGGCTAGACTACTAGCCCCTATAAGCTCTTGACTTGTTCCCTTCCACCAGAAGAAAAAGATGAAATCTCTAAAATTGCACGAAGTGCGATTATTAGAGATTCACCCTTAAGTCACGCAATGAAAAACCTGTTAACCGACCATCACTGTCTTTCGTAAACGCCATCGCCTTAAAGTTTTCTCCCATTTCATCGGGCATGGTGAGTGTTTTAATTTGTTGCGCGAGCTTTAAATGCGTTACGACATCTGCATGTGGGTCAACCAAATCCAGCAATCCCAACGCCAATAAAAAATTGGATTGCGTTGTATAGCCCGCAACAGTTAACCCTGCTGCAAAGCCAGCTTCTGCCAATGCGGTAAAATCCACATGAGCGGTTAAGTCTTGTAGACCAGGAAACCAAAAAGGATCATTATGTGCACGCTGCTGATAATGCGCACGCAAGCTGCCCATCCAACGACTAGGGTTATAATATTCTCGACGAGAATAACCATAATCAATGAATAAAATCGCTCCTTGGTGCAACGCTTGCGACAAAGAAGCCATCCAAGCTGGCAAAATAGGGCGCAACTCGGTTACATAGCCGTGACTACTCACCGCCCCGATCATCGCACGCAGCTGATTAACCGATGCTTGCAATTCAGGCTGCACAATATGCTGCCAATCCCAATCAAAGCGTTCAGTAGCTTCATCCCAACACACAAAGGCTTGTTGCGCATCATCAGGCATCAAACGCACGATTTCGACAGGCAAGGCATCAACGACCTCATTACCAACAATCACACCCGTAAAGTCTTCTGGCAGACGATCCAGCCAGATCAAACGCGCCATCATATCCTCAGGCAAAACAGAAGAAAGCCGCTCTTTTTGCCGCTGTTGCAACGATGCACTCGGCTCCAAAATAGCATAATTAACGGGCAAACAATCAAGCTCGGACAACTCCAACAAAATTGCCTCTGCCAAAGCACCCGACCCAGCACCCAACTCAAGCACCGAACCATTCGATAAACGCATCAAGACTTCAGCAATTTGCCTACCGACACACCGACCAAATAAAGACGAAACCTCTGGCGCGGTGATGAAGTCTCCCCCAGCGCCAAACTTTGCCAACCCATTGGCATAGTAGCCCAAGGCTGGTGCATATAAAGCTTGCTCCATAAATCGAGCAAAACTCAACCCTTCATCATGATGCAAGCTTCGTTTAATTATCTTTACCAAACCAGCACTTAATGCCAGTTGTTCAGCATTAGGCTGTGGCAACTGAGCAATACCTGTTTTAACTTGTCTCACAACACGTCTTCTCAATTTAATGTCAATTATGGCGCATTATAAACAAATACCCTCTTGCACCATCACCCTTATTTTGGTGTAGACTAAACAATGTAACAAAAAAACAAATGGAATGCTCTCATGAATATTAATCAACAACAGCGCGAAATAATACTCATCAACATTCTTGAGGAAGCCGTTGTTCTGCTCGACCACAAGGGTCAAGTTCTACATGCAAACTCAAGTGCTTGTCATTCGTTGGGTGTACCACTGGAGCAGCTGCGTAACCAACAAATACACGAACATTTCATATTAGACGATCAAACACAAGAAAATACTCACGGCATTTGTCTAAAAGCAATCGACAACGATGGTCTAAAGCGCGGATTTATTTGTGGAGAGCGTGTTCGAAAAATACACTTACCCAGCTTGAACGAACCAGACAATATTGCATTAATCTGGTGCCCAGTGACGACATCTTTGCGCACGTTCGACACTAGCACAGGTCTCCCTGATCGTAACATGCTCATTCAACAACTTATCCCTTTACTAAAACAATCTTACTTAAGCAACCCTCACAGCTTGGTTAAAATCCAAATCACGCAAAAAAACAATGACCATATCCGCACAGCACAGCCTGAACAAATTGAAAGCCTCATGACGGATATTACTGCATTGCTATCACCACATATTCGCAATAGAGACCTTTTGGCGCGCTCCGACATAGATTGTTTTATTCTACTCCTTCGTGGTTGCGATCTAGCGCATGCCGAACAAATCACGCAAAAACTATTAGAAGAAATTCAGTGTTACCATGATGATTATCCTGATACTGACTTACCTGCATGGCAGGTTTGCGCTGGCATCATTCCGTTGACTATTGGTAAAACAGCCGAAGACACATTTGAGAAAGCAAAAACAGCTTGCCAACAAGCATGCACAAAGGCGAGCAAAACCTTCGTCTTGAACGAAGGAGACTGGGAAAGCGAATAGCTCATACTTAGTCATAAAATTATCTTATCGACCCCTCAAATATTGAATCGCTTTAGCAGTTGCTAATATGCTTCTAAGAGAGTAACATTCGCAAACGGTCTGCTGTGCAGATTGTCGTCAGTTTGGCAATTGGCGTGGTGCAGAAGGCATCTATTAAGGAGCAATTCATGTCTGAGACTATAGAAAAAGTCGCTGTCCAGACCGAAGAAAGCCGCACGCAAACGCGTCGTGCTTTCATTAAAGGCGGTTTGGCAGTAGCGGGTACGGTGATGTTCACCAAAGCAGCAGAAGCTGCATACGACCCAAAAACAGCGGTAAAACCATACGCTGGCAAAAAAGAAATCACTGAAGTATTAGAAGACGGTGCAGAACGTCGCATGTTGGGTAAAGGCGTTATGTCGACTACCTACAGCATGCCTTCTCCCTTCGAAAAAGAAGTTCGTAAGCGTACTTTGGAATGGTTAACACCAGATACCTTAGCGTCTATTTCTATGACGCCGATTCAAAGCATGCATGGTACTATCGTACCTAACGGCTTACACTTTGACCGTTTCCACGGTGGTGCGCCAGATATCGATCCAGCAACACACAAACTTGTGATTCACGGTTTGGTTGAACGTCCTTTGATGTTCACAATGGACGACTTGAAGCGCATGCCTTCTGTGTCTCGCGTTTACTTCTTAGAATGTCCTGCTAACGGCGCTCTAGAATGGAAAGGCGTACAGGTTAACTCTGTACAGTGGTCACACGGTATGATGTCTTGTTCTGAATGGACAGGCGTACCTTTGTCTGTATTACTAAAAGAAGCTGGTGTTAAGCCAGAAGGTCGTTGGTTATTACCAGAAGGCGCTGACGCATCAGGTTTGATCCGTTCTATTCCAATGGAAATCGCATTAGATGACTGTATGGTTGCCTATGCAATGAACGGTGAAGCACTACGTCCAGGTCAAGGTTACCCAATCCGCTTGGTTGTCCCAGGTTGTGAAGGTAACATGTGGGTTAAGTACCTACGTCGCATTAAAGTAACAGACAAGCCACTTCATCACCGTGAAGAATCGTCTAAGTACTCTGAGTTGATGCCTGATGGCACCATCCAGCGTTTCTCTTGGACAATGGAAGCAAACTCAGTTATCACTTACCCATCTCCAGACTTCAAAATGTCAGGTCCTGGTCGTTATGTGGCTAAGGGTATTGCTTGGTCTGGTCGTGGTCGTATTACACACGTTGATATTTCTATCGACGGCGGTAAGAACTGGAAAGAAGCGAAGTTCACATCGGTTGCTCTGCCTAAGGCATGGACACGTTTTGAGCTCGAATTCGACTGGGATGGTTCTGAAATTTTCTTGATGAGCCGTGCAACGGATGAAACAGGTTATGTTCAGCCACCAATGGTACAAATGCGTAACACCATTGGTACGAATGGCGTATACCACCGTACCGCTATGGTTACGTGGCGCGTCCATGCGTGGAAGAGCGATCGTGCAGGGGAGATCGAAAATGTTCAGTACTAATAAAACATTGCTGAGCGTCGCAATTGCTGCGACCTTATTTGGTTTAGCTGGCTGTAACGATGATGCGAAGAAAGCGGCTGCGCCTGCAGCGGGCGAAAAAGCATCAGCGGCTGCGCCAACTAAATCAATGGAAGACATCATTGTTGAAGTATATGGTGGCTACGGTAAAGGTGACAGTGCGCACCGTTACTTAGACGCTGAACTACACGGCAAAGAATTTGGTACATTCAAAGACCGTCGTGGTGCAGCACACCCTTACTCTTCTGAAGTTGATGACAAAATTGATGGCGGTAACCGTGGTAAAGCAGAATGTAAGACACCAACTGCATTCAATACTGTTTGGGAAAACGCAAAGCGTAACCTAACAGCTGACCAAGCTACATTCGGTTACGGCACACCAGTTAGCGAAGGCGCTTTGAAGAAGTGGGACATTAACGTTTACAACGACGGTGAAGGCTTACCTGCTAAAGGTGTTGGCATGACCGTTGCCGAAGGCGAAAAAATGTACCTAGCTTACTGTGGCATGTGTCACGGCGAGTTTGCTGAAGGTGCTAAAGGCTACCTACCATTGGTTGGTGGTTCTATGGACTTGTCTGCTGCTGATCCAACAGAGCCAAACAAATTCCGTACTTTGGGTAACTACTGGCCTTTCATCACGTCACTGCATGACTACTTAAAGCGCGCTATGCCTTTCTTTGGTCCTGTAAGCGAAACAATTGGTGATGCTGGCTACTTAGGTATTACAGGCTTCTTGGCATTTGCTGAAGGCTTGACATACGATCAAGGTAAGGCAATTACTGAAAGCACATTCATTGATAGCGAAATGTTGTTAAAAATCAACAAGGACATGCCTAACGCAGACAAGTTCTTCTGTGATGACCGTCCTGCGGTTCACAACGTTCGTTGCATGACTAACTGTGATGCTGCGCTTGTCGGTGACGGCACGGGTAACATCAACAAGTATACAACTGTAATCATGGGACCAGATGGTAAGCCACAGTACAACGTACTGCAGCGCCCAGATGGTGAAGATGTTGCAGCTGGTGTCGGTAAATCTGACATGTAACTTGCAAAGTGCTCGTGGGGAAACCCACGGGCATTTTTTATATCAATCCATATCATCCTTTTCTTATATGCTAGTCTCATTGTCGTGGATGATGCTAACCTATAACAAAAATCATTGGCTTTGTGCCTGCGGGGTAAACGTTTATGACTGCTCTCATTGACCCGTTCCAACGAAAAATCGAATATCTTCGCGTTTCTGTTACCGACAAGTGCAACTATCGGTGTAATTATTGTATGCCGGAGCAAGGAGCACATCCAGAAGGTCGTCATACCGAATATCTTGATTACGATGAAATGACACGCATCATCAAAGCCTTTTCTGAGCTAGGTGTTTGGAAAATACGTTTAACAGGTGGTGAGCCGCTCATTCGCAAAAACTTGGCTCAATTTGTACAGCAAATTAGCGCACTCCCCGATGTCAAAGATATCGCCTTATCGACCAACGCAG
This sequence comes from uncultured Francisella sp., assembly GCA_964606405.1. Taxonomy (GTDB): domain Bacteria; phylum Pseudomonadota; class Gammaproteobacteria; order Thiomicrospirales; family Thiomicrospiraceae. The sequence goes on along the minus strand of CAZSGH010000005.1, from coordinate 52,108 downwards.
AGCATTTAGCTGAACATGCATCGACGCTTAAAACTGCAGGCGTTACGCGAACAAATATTTCACTGGACTCTCTTGATCCTGTTAAGTTCGAGCGTATCACACGTGGCGGCAAACTACATAAAGTACTAGCTGGTATTGACGCCGCTTTTGCTGCTGGCATGACGCCAATCAAAGTGAATATGGTCGTAATGAAGCAAACTAACTTTGATGAAATTCCTGCTATGCTTGATTATGCGATTGAAAAAGGCATTAACTTGCGTTTTATCGAAACCATGCCAATTGGTACAGCAGGCATTAGCGTCATGGACGAGTATGTCAGCGCGGAGCAGATTTTAGAAGCACTGAAAGCCCATGTGGGTACAGACTTACTACCCATGCTCGATAGGCAAGAAGCGGGACCTGCGCGCGTTTATCGTATTAGTGGCAGCAAGGCAAAAATTGGGGTCATCTCTGCGGTTTCACAGCATTTTTGTGAAACCTGTAACCGTGTACGCTTAACCGCTCGTGGTGAGTTAGCACTCTGCTTAGGTCAAGAAGATATGGTCGATTTACGCACCCCACTTCGTGCGGGGGTTAGCGACGACGAACTCAAAGCCATTATTGTTGCAGCCATTGCACGCAAACCTGAACGTCATCATTTTAACGAAAATAGACACAATATTCAGTTTCGCCAAATGGTTAGCTTAGGGGGTTAAGGGTGCGTGTTTTATATTTTGCATCGTTACGCGAAAATTTAGGTCTTGCTGATGAGTCGATTAACGAACCTGTGCTAAACGTATCAGAACTACTCGACTTACTCGCTCAACGTGGACAAGCATGGGATGAACAGTTACGCCAGAATACGCGATTACAAATTGCCGTTAATCAATCATTAGCCAAACGAAATACACCCCTAAGCGCAAACGATGAAGTGGCTTTCTTTCCACCTGTAACAGGTGGGTAGTACTATCATGATTCCTATTCATATTTCCGTACAAACAGAAGACTTTGACGTTAATGCTCAAATGCAACAATTACAACAAGGTAATGCTGCTATCGGTGCGATTGCGGCATTTGTTGGTTTAGTTCGCGACCTAAATGAAGGCAGCAAGATATCTACCATGACGTTAGAGCACTACGCAGGAATGACCGAAAAATCACTAGCTGACATTGCAGAACAAGCAAAAACTCGCTGGCCACTTCAAGGCATTACCATTATTCATCGTGTGGGCGAGCTACAACCGACGGAACAAATTGTTCTCGTACTCACTGCTAGCGCACATCGTCATGCCGCCTTTGACTCTGCCCAATTCATTATGGACTATTTAAAATCGCAAGCGCCTTTTTGGAAAAAAGAAGTCACCCCCGACGGCGCGCGCTGGGTCGATGCCCGTGAAAGCGACGAAAAAGCCCTGAAACGTTGGCAAGCATAGAGCAAGAAAAGTCTTAACCCAACGCGTTAAAACTGAATTCTCACCCTCCCTTCTTCCTGACCTCCAAGCCATTCAATTTCTAGAGGTACTCTAGCGCTTTTTAAGGCTGCCACAGTGTTTTTGCGCCTAATTCTCTCGTATAATGCAAAATATTATTTCTACGCAGAGCATTATTCATGCATAGCCAACTCCTTACTGTCGAACAAGCTCAAGAAAATCTATTATCACAACTGACGGTTTGCGTACAAAGCGAAAACTGTTCGTTGCGTGTTGCCAGTTGGCGTGTCTTATCTGAAAACATGGTGAGCAGTATCGAGTCACCACCTGCCAACTTATCAATGATGGATGGCTATGCACTAGCAATCGGTGATGATCTTGGCGCTGGGCAAACCTTTACCGTAACACAACGCATCCCCGCTGGCTCGACACCAACAGAGACGCTTAAAACAGGACAAGCTGCGCGTATTTTTACTGGTGCGATGCTACCCGAAGGCACTGATACTGTGGTGATGCAAGAAGCGACAGAAACAATACCAGAAGGCATTCGTGTAACAATCCCCCTTAAAGCAGGGCAACATATTCGCTACAAGGGCGAAGAAATCCAAGTTGGTCAAACCTTACTCAAAGCTGGATCACGACTCTCACCTGCCGCCATTGGACTCTGTGCGAGTGTGGGCATTGCTCAACTGCCTGTTTATCGCACACTATCGGTTGCACTACTGGTTACTGGCAGTGAATTAGTTGAACCAGGAACCCCACTGGCTTCGGGACAAATTTACAACTCAAACCTGTACTTACTCGAATCCCTGCTACGTGCGCATGGGTTTAATGTCGTTAGCATGGGCGTTGTCGCAGATACTCTGAGCGATACGGTTAATCGCCTACGCGACGCTGCCGACTTCGATGCCATTATCAGTACAGGCGGCGTTTCTGTCGGCGAAGAAGATCATGTTCGTGACGCGGTTAACCAGTTAGGACATATTGACTCTTGGCGCGTGCGCATGAAACCTGGCAAACCTTTTACCTTCGGTCGCGTATTAGAAACGCCATTTTTTGGACTGCCAGGCAACCCTGTCGCTGCGTTTACCTGTTTTCACCTGTTTGCATTGCCAGCCTTGCGCCGCTTACAGGGACTTCCCGACATGGCAATCCAAGCTGAACCGGTGACAGCCGACTTTAGTTTTACTGCTGGTGAGCGTCGTGAGTATTTACGCGCACGTTTAATCACTCAGCTTGGACAACGCGTGGCACAGATTTACCCTAACCAAGGTTCTGCAGTATTAGCATCAACGGTATGGGCAGAAGGTTTTATCCAAGTGCAAGAAGGCACAAGCATTAAACCTGGTGACCGCGTTGCGTTTATTCCCTTTAGTCAATTTAGACAGTAAGTTAGGAATATCTGAAAAATACGGCTTTCGCCTTTTTTCAGACCTCCTAACTTTTATTTTTTTAGCTGGAGGAAGGGGATAAAAGTAATCTATTACAGGTTTTTTACCAACCCCTTCCCCCTGTCCCCCTTCCCTTGAGCTTTATAAAGGTTCTCAATATTATGACAACAGAAAATAACGGACTCACCCACCTTACCGCCACTGGTGAAGCACATATGGTCGATGTTGGCGATAAAGCCATCACACAGCGAGAAGCAACGGCACAAGCATGGATTAGCATGCAACCAACGACGCTAGAGGCGATCTTGTCAGCACAGCTCAAAAAAGGCGATGTATTAGCTACCGCGCGTATTGCGGGTATTCAAGCCGCCAAACGCACTTGGGAACTGATTCCTTTATGTCATCCATTAATGATTACTAAGGTCACCGTGGATTTAATCCCACACGCCGATCGGTCGGCAATTGAAATTTTAGCGACCTGCCGCGTCAACGGACAAACAGGCATTGAAATGGAAGCGCTCACCGCTGCCAGTGTTGCCGCCTTAACGGTATATGACATGGCAAAAGCCATTGATCGAGGCATGACCATTTCAGATGTCAAACTGTTGGAAAAGAAAGGTGGAAAATCAGGTCATTGGCAAGCCAATTAAGAAAAAACGACCTCTAAAAACGAAGCGCGTTTTTAGAGCCTCTGGGTTTCTTGGTGTTTTTCAGACGCTTCCTTAAATTTTGAAATGACTTCCAATAAACTTATTCTATAACCCCATAAATCATTAATATTTTTTCTTAATCCACATCAATAAAGCAGTGGTTAATAACCCTCTGATATAGTCTTTTTGATAGAGTAGTAATCGACTTAATTTCACTACATATCAGGGGTAGCACCATGGCTTGGTCCTTTCCAAAACTGACACGTCGAACATTCTTAAAAGGTTCTGCGGCTGTTGGTCTTAGCGGCATCGTTGGCAGCCAAATTGCCAATGCAGGATTACCGTCTTTATCTGACCTTAAATTTGCCGCTAAAAAGCGCGGTCAGATGAAAGAAAAAATTTCATTTACAATTTGTAACTTCTGCTCAGGACTGTGTAACGTTGAAGTTCGCACCCTCACTGATGGCAAGCAATCGCGCATGGTTAAGCTTGAAGGCAACCCAATTTCTAAATTGAATCGTGGTCGCTTGTGTGCGCGTGGTCAGTCTGGCATTTTCCAAACCTATGATACTGATCGCATTAAGACACCGCTCATCCGTATTGAAGGCTCAAAACGCGGCGAAATGAAATTTCGCAAAGCAACATGGGAAGAAGCCTACGAATACATCGCTAAAAAATCTAAAGGCATCAACCCATGGGAATGGACCATCATCGGTGGCTGGAGTACCTGTGTATTCAACCTAAACGGGTTAATGGCGTTTTCTCATGCCAATAAAATGCCCAACTTTATTGCTTCTCCCATGCAGCACTGTGTCACAACAGGCGAATTAGGCACGGACTCAGTCACAGGCAACTTCAAGCCACACGGTGAGATCCTACCTAACTACGACAACGCACGCTACATTCTGTTAATTATCAACAACTCTTCAATCGCAGCGGTTAACGTCCCACGTGTTGTTCAAGTTACAGAAGCCAAGCAACGTGGTGCGAAAATTGTCGCGCTAGATCCACGTTTATCAGAAACGGTTGCTAAAGCCGATGAGTGGATTCGTATTCGTCCAGGTACCGACTTAGATTTCGTACTGGCCATGATTCGTGAAATCATGAGCAAAGACTATTACGAAAAAGAATTCTGCCAACATCATACCGATATGCCATTTATGTTGTACAAAGATGGTGATGAATGGCGTCCTATCGTGAATGAAAAAGGTCAGCCATTAGTATGGGACGAAATTACCAAATCGGTTAAAGCTGTTCCAGCTTATACCAATAGCAACGAGTTCGATGCCGCCGGCAATAAAATCATTCCTGCGTTACGTCTACCTAAAGGTACAGTCGTTAATGGCAAGAATGTTTCTACCGTATTCGAATCTCAATTGGCAGAAATTGATCACTGCACACCAGAATGGGCTGAACTCAGCACCACCATTCCAGCCGATGTCATTGTTCGCACCGCTTATGAGTTCACGCACATCAAGCCTGCGATTGTTGATCCAGGTTGGATGGGCGCTCGTTACAGTAATATTCAGATGCTCCGTCGTGCACAAGCTACGCTACAAACATTGGTTGGTGGTATCGACACCATGGGCGGCTGGGTTAACTCAGCGAAGTTCCGCAAAACAGCCATCAAGATGCACGAAGCTAAACTTAAAGGCACGATTCCAGCTAAGCCATTGGTCAATATGACTGGCTTACCAGGCTGGCAAGTGATGGTTGATTTGTTTGCTGATGGCAAAAACTTTGGTCATGGTTATCCTGCGTGGAGCTTTGCGTTTGCCAATCAGGAGAAGGCTGCGGGTCGTCCGTACGTCAGTGTGCCATTCATGGTTGACGCAGGCTTGTACGAGTCTGTTGACGGCAAACTCATGCACGAAGGCAAACCCTACCTAACCAAAGCATTCTTCTCTGTTGGTGCTAACCCTGTGCACCATTACTTCCCAGAAGGTCGTTGGAAGGACATGCTTAGCAGTGACAAGGTCGAGTTAGTTGTCGTAACAGACGTACTGCCATCAGATACGACAGCCTATGCTGACGTTATTTTGCCAGATACCACCTACCTAGAACGTGATGAAACCATCGTTGGTAACAATGGTATCAGCCCGGACTTGAGCGTCACCACACGCTTCAAAGCCATTGATTCTTTATATGACACCAGAGAAGCGACCGATGTATTCTTCCGTTTAACTGAAATTTTCTCAGGAAAAGATGGCGTTGAGCAGTACTTTAAGAGCATTGAAGAGGTGGTTGGTCCATCAGCAGCCAAAGCCAAAGAGCTGGTTGCTAAGTTCCAAGCAGAAAACCACCCAGATCCTTATACTGCGGCTTATCGCAAAATGAGCATGGGTGGCATGGCAAAAGCAGTCAATACCACGCCAGAGGAGTTGGAAAAGGTATTACGTGAAAAAGGCATCTACGAAGTGGACAATATGGAACACTTATTAGATAGCTATGCGATGCCACGCAAGTTACCTGTACCGACAAAGTCCGGACGTCTAGAGCTTTATTCGAGCTTCTACGATAGCTTACGCGTTGATGGTAAAACGCGCGCACCAAACTTCAGCGTATTGGCGACCCATTTACCGTCTGGCATGAAAGGTAACAAGCGTCCTGATGCCACCAAACTGAGTGGTGATGAGTTCTACTTTACTTATGGTAAAACACCAACGGTATCGCACGGTTCAACCAACGCCAATAACCCTGTACTCCATGCCATTAACGTCTTCAAAGAAGATATTTTTACCGGCATTTGGATTAACACGGCGCGTGCAGAAGCCCTAGGCATCAAAAATGGTGACAAGATTAAAATCACTAACCTAGAAACGCCTACCCTGTTTATTACAGGTAAAGCTCACGTGACGCATCAAATTCAACCAGAGACAGCCTTTATGTACTCGTCTTTCGGTTCAGAAAACAAAGCGTTAACACGTGCTGCTGGTTTTGGTAGCGCCATTAACAAATTGATCGGCTACAAAATCGATCCTGTTGTTGCTGGATTCCGCTCGCAAGAATTCACCATCAAAATTGAAAAAGTATAAGGAGGGATGACTCATGGCTAGATATGCAATGGTCGTCGACCTAAACGCGTGTACGGGATGTAATGCCTGCATGGCAGCTTGTGCAATCGAAAACCAAACCCCGTTTTGGGCAGGTAAATGGCGCACAACCGTGGAAGATATTGCCAAAGGCAATAGCGACGACACAGCGGGTCGTCTCTTCTTTCCGCGCCTGTGTAATCACTGTAGTAACCCACCTTGCGTGACTGTGTGTCCGACAGGCGCAACCTATCAAACAGCCGACGGTATCGTCGATGTGAATGATGAAGTCTGTATGGGTTGTCAGGCTTGTACCCTCGCCTGCCCTTATGATGCACGCTATGGCATTCATTACGAAGAAAACACCGAGAAAAAAGCGGTGTTTGGCGAAGACATGCTGAAAAAAACACGCCCCTCTGTCGACAAGTGTAACTTCTGTCGTGATCGTGTCGAAGTGGGTCGTTTACCTGCCTGTGTTGAGACTTGTGTGGGTAACTCGCGTATGTTTGGCGATTTAGACAACCCGAATGACAAGGTAACGAAAATCGTGAAGAGTGGCTTGGCGCAACCTTTGTTACCGCATTTAGGTACACGTCCGAATGTGTATTACATTCCTGTGCATAAGCAACAAATTCACTACCTTCGTGATACGGATGCCAGAAAACCACACGATGCACATGCTAAGCACGCAGATGCAAGCGACGTTTCTGCCCAATTCACTGACTTAAGCAAGGAGGCATAATCATGACTTATGCTATTCAAGAACAATGGAACTGGCTGGTTGCCGTCTACCTATTTTTAGGTGGTATGGGTGCCATGGTGATGGCCGTATCGATCTTCACTCACATTTTTAAAACGGGCGGTAGCGACAACAGCAAACTGGCTTGGTGGGGTAACTGGATCGGTTTGATTATGCTCGGTGTTGGCTCTGCCATGCTGTTCTATCACTTGCTAAACCATCTATCGGTATGGCGCGTACTCGTTGGCGTGTTCTACAAGCCAGATGCATGGATTGCGTGGGGTACGTGGTTTATCATTTTCGCCATGATTGGCGCCTTCTGGTACACACTACCACTCACCAAAAATATGCCTATTTTTGAGAACTGGGGTATTTACCAGTGGTTTAAGGGCTTGTGTACCAAGCACCATAAAGCCATTGGTTGGTTTACAGCGGTTAACGGCATTTTAACAGCGGTATACACGGGCTTACTATTACAGTCATTCCCTGCGGTTGCTTTGTGGCATAACCCTGGTATTCCTGTGTTGTTCACCGTATCAGCAACCTCGACGGCGATTGCAACCTTGTTAATTGTGCAATACACCATTCTTAAGAATGAACACGATCATGAATTGCGCCACTTCTTCGAGAAAACAGATGCGTGGTTAATTGGTGCTGAAATCATCATTGTGTTTGGTTTCTTCAACTACTTATTATCGGGATCAGAAGGTGGTTATGTCAGTCATCAGTTACTATGGGGTAGCGCTGGCTGGGTATGGGGCTTTGTGGTCATCGGTTTGATTGTACCTTTCTTCATCGAATTAGCTGCACTGACCGGTCGCATTAAAGGTGGCGCTGTAGCGACTGTTAGTGCTGCCGTCATGGTCCTGATCGGTGGTTATTTATTGCGTCACTACATGCTCGCTTCTGGTATTTACGAATACCCTTGGTAAGTCGACATCGTGTAGAATAGCGACATCATTAACATGCCCAGCTAAGCTGGGCATTGTTTTAGGGAGCATCTAAAAACCTCGCTTCGCTTGTTTTTAGACTTTCCAAGTTTTTTTGGCTGAAGGAAGGGATTTAATCAATAGATTACATGCTATTTTCAACACCTCCTTCCTCCAGAGCTCCAACCCGTTGGAATTTTAGAAGCGCCCTTTATTAAAGGAACAAAAACATGTCTGAATCCGTACAAGAATTAAACTTACTCTCTGGCTTATTAGCCGAACCTTGCGAAGACTCACTCGCAGCGATCGAAGAGTTAGCGCCTCAACTGCCGTGGCTATCTGCACAAGCGCTCGAACAACTCCGCAGTACACCCTTAGCCAATTGGCAAGCTGAACACACGGGGTTATTTGTTAGCGGACATCCAAAAACCCATTGCATGCCCTTTGAATCGGTTTGGATGGAAGGTCAAATGATGGGCGAAGCGGTTATGCGTGTGAACGACTATTATCAAATGGCCGGTTTTACCGTTGAAACCGATTTGCCTGCCGATTTTTTAGGAACAGAATTGCAATTTTTGGCTTTCTTAATTGAGCACCACCGTGAGCAAGAAGAGCTCATGCACGAAGTCTTATCCGATATGAATGCGTGGATTCCTAAGTTCACCACGGCTGTACGTATTCATGCCGAGTTGTTGCTGTATAAAGACTGGGCTAAACGCCTAGAAGTGTTGTTTAGCGCATGAGTGACTGGCAATTAATTGATGCACTCGAAACAGAAGCGTTGCCTGCGTTACTCGAAAGCACCTTTGCACAGCTTTACAACGATGATTTCGCCGATGCCATGATGGGCATTAACCATCAGCTTAAAGTCGAGGTGCGTGGCTGGCATGTCAAAGATAACTGGGCAATGGGTGTATTACTCACACCCTGGATGTTGACTAAAATTTACATCCCCTTGAGCGCCCCCAATGACATTGCCATTCCTGCCGACTGGCAAGCCGATGCGCGCCAGAATGCGCCCTACGTGGTTATCGGTTCACTAATGACACTAACCATCGATGGACAACCGCATACCGTACATATCAATTACCACCCAACATTAGGGCATTATTGTGTACAACCCTTGGTGCAGAAAATGAACGGCTACGCCAATAACGAAGCCGCCTTTGCAGCTTGGGGTGAAGTGCTTGCCTTCCGAAAAGAGTATCGCGCTAAATTACAAGCTGAAGCTGAAGATGCGGCTAAAAAAGCAGCCGAAATTGATGCTGGCAAACGCAACTTACTGACTCGATGGCTATAAAAAAACCCCTGATGTTATCAGGGGTTCTTGGCTGTAGGAAGGGCTTTAATCAATGGGTTACATGCCACTTTTTTCGCTCCCTTCCTCCAGACCTCCTACCCATTGGGGTTTTAGAGGTATCCTATTCTAAATAAGCTGCTTTTGCTTTGTTTAAATGATAGGTCCAAGGCAACTTCGCATTTTTCCAACCATTAACGGTGCGCTGACCTTTTGTTTCGCCATCTTTAGCTTTATCGCCCTCAAAACCATCAATCTGACTCCATACATTGGTGTAACCCATTTTGGCTAATAAATCGACAGCTTTTGCTGATCGATCACCACTACGACACATAACGACAATACGAGCATTCTTGTTTCCTGAAAGCCCTTTCTTTGCTAACGCTTCTTCCACGCCAGACGCAAAACCTGAATTGGGTACACGCTTATATTCGCCCGCTTTATCATCCCAACCAGAATAGTCATAAGTAATATAAGGAATATTCGCATCCATAAGATCCGTGTAACCAACGAATTGCAACTCTGCAGGCGTACGAGCATCGATAAATAGCGTATTAGCTGCATCCTTACTAATAAAATCATAAGCTTCTTGCGGTGTCAAATAGTGTCCAGTTTCGGTACGCTTAACTTCTGCTACTTTGTCTTGGGGCAAGTCTACCGCGAAAGCAGAACCTGCTAAAAACATACCTGCACATAATACAAACACTTGTTGTTTCATCGTAACATTTCCTTATTTAATAATCACAAAATAATATAATGATATAATAATACAATGATATGACATTGTTAAGAAAAAAATAAGACATGATGTTCAGCACGTTTACTTATCGCGGAAAACGAAGAAGAATAGCGTTAGACCGCCTCTGAAAAATGTAATGAGAAGAGCGTTTGAGACAAGAGAAAACAAACCTATAAAACACTGATTTAAAACATTTAAACCAAAAAAGAAAGTCTGAATGATATGCCAAGCGCATGATTCAGACAATCCTTAGAAGGGATTGCTCCCAATATCAACCTACTGCAGACTTAAACGATTCACACGAGACTTGTCCCCATTACCCGTGTTAAAAAACGACATATTTCGACGCAAAATATCCGCCTGATCGCCTAAGCTATTCGCTGCAGCCGTTGTCTCCTCTACTAATGCCGCATTTTCTTGCGTCATCTTATCGATCTCATAAATGGCACGATGAACTTGCTCAATACCCGAAGCTTGCTCTGTCGAAGCTATCGCAATCTGTCCTACAGAATGCGAAACCAAAGCAATTGCCTGATTGATTTCTTGCAACATCGCTCCCGATTGATCTGCTAAATGCGTACCCGTTTCGATGCGTTGCACACTATCGTTAATTAGGTGCTTAATATCTTTAGCAGCATCTGCAGACTTGCCTGCCAAGGCACGAACCTCTCCAGCGACGACAGCAAACCCTCGCCCATGCTCTCCCGCTCTCGCAGCTTCTACCGCAGCATTTAATGCCAGTAAGTTTGTTTGGAAGGCAATGCCATCAATCAACGATACAATATCATTAATTTTATGACTCGACTCCCGAATAGAAGACATTGCATTGATCGTTTGCTGCATCACCGATGACCCCTCCACCGCTTTAGACTTAACGTCATCCGCTTGGCTTGCCGCTTGCTGAGCATTTGTCGTATTACTTTGCACAGCACTGGTCATTTGCTTCATTGTCAAACTCGTTCTCTCCAACGCAGCAGCTTGCTCCTGCACACGAGAAGATAAATCTGCCGAACCACGTGAGACTTGATTTGCAGCATCATTAACAACATGACTAGATAACACAGCATCAACAACAACATCTTTAATCTTTTCTGAGGAGCGATTAATCGCAGCAGCAAGGAATCCTAACTGACCATGATAATGTGTCGTTACTTGCTGTGTTAAATCTCCTTCTGACTGAGCTTGCAAAACACGTAAAACATCAGAAATAGCCGTGTCTAACGCAGCAAGAGAATTATTGACATTATCTTTCATTACCAATAAATCACCCATCGCTGGCGCATTCACACGAACATTAAACTCACCATCATTCATTTGGTGCATAACCATATTAATGTCAGCTAAAATTGCATTAATAGATGCCAATGCACTGTCTACCTGATGACGGAAAGCAACAGGGACTTTGTTATCCATTTTGACATCAAAATTACCAGATTGCAGCCCTGCCATAACGTGCGACAACTCTTCCATCATAAAAGCAACACTACTAGCTGAAGCATTCACACCTTCTTTAAGTGCGTTCAAGTCACCAACGTAATTACCTTTCATGCGCAAACTAAAATTGGCATCTGCAATAGCTGAAACGACTTGATTGGCTTCATCAATGGCTGCTTGTTGTGCTGACAGTAAGTTATTCAGCACGCGCGCTGTTTGCCCGACTTCGTCGTCACTGGCAACTAACACACGTTTACTAAAATCAGCCGTCAGCTCAATTTCATGCAAGGCTGTTTGCATACTACGTAGTGACTTAATAATCAGCATTGATATCCATAAACCGAAACCAATTAAAACGACTAATAAGACTAAGAACAACGATAGTAAAACATACTTCGTACGATCAATATCCCGTTCACTTTGTTCAAAACTACGATCTACAGCCGTTTGAAATGAAGGAAGTAACTCTGTAATTGGCTTAACAGCGCCCGCATGAATCGCTGGCCAATCATCTTCCAGCAATGAGAATACTTTTTTACCGTCTTCTTTAGCATAGGCTGCAGATAACATATCTAAAAACTTAGGCAACTTTTCACTGATTGTTTTGTCGGCTTTTATGATCAATGTTTGCTGAGCTTCAGACAAGGCTCCCTTTGCTAAAATCGCATTGAATGCAGACCAATGCGTTGCAATTTCTTTGCGCGCTTCTTTTAAATTGATATTGGAACTTGCTGTTGGCAATTGATCTAAAGCAACAGCAGCCATACGATAACGAACTTCTTTCAAATTCTCATCTACAGCTTGCAGGTGTGCCATAGGGAGCATATTCTCTTTATAGACAAAAGACGCCGATTGCTCTGCAGACTGCAAACCAAACCAAGCTGAAGTACCTACAAGCAGCAAGCTAACAAGAGAAGTAAAAATTAATAAACCGATTTTAAGACGGATTGACAATCTGTTCATGGTAAAAAACCCCTTAACAGCAAATATCGATATTGTTTTTTATTTTGAATCGGGAAATATGAGACAAGCAAGGGCGACACCGTAGAATCACCCTTGTTTATTTAAACGACTCACTAATGAGCAGTATTTTTACTCGACAGATCCGCCAGCAGCCTTCCACTCAGGCATACCACCACGGAACCAATAGACTTTCTTATAACCCGCTTTTACAGCTTGTTCAGAACCTTTATAACCTTTCCAGCATTCTGGACCATTACAATAACCCACAATCGCAGCCCCTTTATCCGCAGGCAACTTAGTCAAGTCTACTGTATCGACAGATGCATCATAGTCAGCAGCCTTAGCACTTTTTTCTTTGTAAGGAACACTAATGGCACCCTTAATGTGTCCCTCTGCATACTCAGCAGCAACACGAAAATCAATTGCTGTTGCACCAGAAGCCATCAATGATTTCACTTTAGCAGCATCAACCATCTCTGCTCCAGCGAGCGACATCGGCGTATCTGCAGAAAAAGCAAAAGATGAAACCAGTAAGGAAGCGCTCGCAAGCAAGGTAGCTAATTTTTTCATAAGTAGAAGTCTCCGAATTTATTTTTTAATGCCATGATGAAAAATAATTTTCATTACTTTCCATAATGCCTTGTTCCAAATCTACGCCTACAAACCTAAAAAGTCAACCACAAACCAACACCATCCTAACCTCTACTAAAAAATAAGATTTTTTTAATGCGCACTATAAATACAATTAATTAACCTATAAAAAACATTGCCTTTATCATACCAATAATTAAGTTATATCTTTCGATTGATGCCCGTTAATAATTCCATGTATTAACACACAACCCAAAGCAAAATCTGATTGTGCAACATCTTTTCGGTTTCTTTACACGACACTTTTAGCACCATAAAATTCACATAGTCTTGCAATTATGCTGACCGCTGCACTCTAAACCAAGCCGCATAAAGCGCTGGAACAACCCCCAACGTGAGCATGGTGGCAATGATCAATCCACCCATAATCGAGATTGCCATCGGTCCCCAGAAAACACTATGGGTCAATGGAATCATAGCCAATACCGCAGCCGCAGCAGTCAGAACGACTGGGCGGGCGCGTCGTATGGTAGCATCTACGATGGCATGCCAAGGCTGAGCGCCCAATTCAATATCTTGTTCAATCTGATCAACCAGAATCACAGAATTGCGCATAATCATGCCGCTCAAGGCAATAACACCAAGCAGCGCAACGAAACCAAATGGCGCATTGAAAAATAGCAAAGCAGGCACAACTCCGATCAGCCCCAACGGTGCAGTCATAAATACCATCAACACCCGAGAAAAGCTCTGCAGTTGCATCATGAGGAAAGTCAGCATCACCAAGATCATCGCTGGAAAGACTGCCACCAATGCCCTATTTGATTTGTCGCTCTCTTCGATAGCGCCGCCCTTTTCGATCCGGTATCCATTCGGCAGATTATCGATGACTGGCTTGAGCAATGGCCAAATTTTTTCGGTAGCGTAAGGTCCTTGGACGCCATCAGTCAAGTCGCTGCGCACGGTAATCGCCATATTGCGATTCCAGCGCCACAGTACGGGTTCCTCAAAGGTCGGTTCAATGTGAGCAATCTGAGACAAAGGCACGACCGAGCCATTGCGCGAGAACAAATTGATGTCGCCTAAGTTGTTTAGTGCTTTGCGTTCACTAACATCGGCGCGTAGCACAACATCAACCAATTCCTCGCCACGACGTATTTGCGTCACAGGCGTACCAGATAGCGTTGCTTGTAACATCGCTGAAGCCTCTGTTGATGACAACCCCATCAAACGAGCCTTATCCTGATCAATATGAATGCTCTGAGTACGAACTCGCTCGTTCCAGTTGAGCTGTGTATCGCGTACAAGCGTGCTTTGCTGCACAATATCCTGCACGCTGTAAGCGATGTGTCGCACCATGTCTGGGTCTGGACCAATAACACGAAATTGGACTGGAAATCCGACAGGCGGCCCGAACTCAAGCCGCAATACACGACCTCGTACCTGCGGCAGCATGTCATCATTGGCAAAATAGTTCAAAAGACGAGCGCGTAATGTCTCGCGTGCTTCTGCACCCGATGTCATGATAACAAACTGCGCATAGCCAGGATTAGGTAGCTCTGCCTCTAAAGATAAATAGAAACGCGGCGCACCAGCTCCCGTATAAACAGTGAAACTCTTGGCATCAGGATCCTTTTCTAACACCTTTTCAAATTGTTTAACCGCCTCTTCTGTTGCTTCAAAAGATGCTCCTTCCTTCATGCGCAATTCAACCATCAACTCAGGACGGTCAGCCGTAGGGAAAAACTGTTGCTGCACTAACGTCATGCCAGCACCAGCCAACAAAAATAGCGCGATGGTGGCAATCAATACTTTCCAACGATGCGCGACACATCCATCAACCCACTTGCGCAAACGGTGATAAATCGGTTTGTCGTAAGGGTCTGTATGCGTCGTGTTCGCCATATGAGCGGGCAATAATTTCATACCAAGATAGGGCGTAAAGATAACCGCAACAAACCACGATGCCATGAGTGCGACACCAACAACCCAAAAAATGCCACCTGCGTATTCACCAGAGATGGATTTGGCAAAGCCAACGGGCATAAAGCCAGCTACCGTAACGATGGTACCTGTCAACATGGGAAATGCTGTCGAGGTGTAGGCAAAGGTCGCAGCTCTGGTTCGATCCCAACCTTGCTCCAACTTGAGTGCCATCATTTCAACAGCAATGATCGCATCATCGACCAGCAAACCAAGTGCAATAATCAGTGAACCGAGTGAGATTCGATCCAAACTCCACCCAGCCAGATACATAATGAACAGAACGATCCCCAGTACTAAAGGAATCGATGCGGCAACGACTAAACCAGCTCGTCGTCCCAGTGATAGAAAGGAAATTGCCAACACAATGGCGAGCGCCTCTAAAAATGATCGCTCAAACTCCCATACAGAGGCCTCAACCACTTTAGGCTGATCGGCATACTTCTCCACTGAAAGACCAACAGGCAGCTCCGCCTGAATCTGTGCCATACGCACATCAACTGCCTCGCCAACCTTCAGGATATTTTCATTCGGCGTCATCGTTGTAGCAATGACCAGCACAGGATGACCGTTGTGACGAATCGTGTAACTTGGTGGGTCTTCATAACCCGCACTAACCGTCGCAATGTCAGACAATCGTAACAAATGCCCGCCTGCCTCGATACTAACATTGCCCACGTCTGTGGCACTGTGTAGCGCACCATCAACGCGAGCAAGTACACGATCAGATTTTGTGTCCACAGAACCAGAGGAGCTCATCATATTTTGCCGTGACAAGGCATCCATCACACTTTGTGGCGTCAGACCTAAAGCGGAAAGACGCTTGCTAGAAAACTCAACATAAACCTTTTCAGCTTGCTTACCCAGAATATCGACTTTACTCAGGCTAGGAACCGTCTGCAAACCAACCTTGATCTTCTCTGCGTACTCAAGCAATTCTGCCATCGACAGCTCATCCCCTTGCACCGCATATAACGACATATACACATCATTGTATTCGTCATTGAAGTAGGGACCCTGAACCCCTTCTGGGAAGGTTTGTTTAACGTCATTGATTTTCTTCCGTGCCTGATACCATGCATCGGTCAGTTGATGATTCGGCAAACCGCCCTTCATGCGCAACGATATGCCACCATAACCCTGGCGAGAAAATGTCTTTACATAATCGAAGCCGTTGAGTTCTCGCAGTTTTCGTTCCATGCGATTCATCACCTGATCCTGTACTTCCTGTGCCGTAGCGCCTGGCCATACAACAACCGCCGTCATCACAGGAACATTGAAGTTAGGATCTTCAGATCGTCCAAGTTGCGTATATGAAAATGCGCCAGCAATAAGCACCGCTATCATCATAAAAAGCACCATGCTTCGGTGCGTAACAGCCCATTCGGATAGATTAAGATTCTTCACAGTGCACTCCCTAATGCGTCGTCCTTAATCGTTTGGACAGGCGACATCATATTCAACCCACTGGCCGTGCGTTCAAGAGGAACAACTTCAAGACCAGCAGTTAGCTTCTGTACACCCGCAGATACCACCTTTGCACCATCCTCTAGCCCTCGAACCAGTACCGTATCGTTTGTATAACGCACCACATCGACTGGCTGTGCAATAATCGTGTGTTCCACATGAGATACCTGCCAAACCATGCTTTTACCTGATGTTTTCCAAACCGCGGGGGCTGGCAGCTCCGCGACAAGCTCTTTATTATTTTCTGTCAAATGAATGCTGGCCGTCGTGCCGATATGCAACGCATTGCGGACAGAAGCTGACTTATCCATAACACTAAAGCGAGCACGGAAAGTGCGGGTTTGGACTGACGCGACAGGAGATAGGGTTCTCAGTTTGAGTGGAAACGCAATATCTGATGACCCCCACAAGGTTGCGGAAGCAGAAAAGGCGCTGACGTTATCGACTATTTCCTCTGGCAAATCTACAAGCACCTCCAACTCTGAAGGTTTAGCAATCGTCACAATGGGCTGCCCCTCGGAAACGACTTGACCTATCTCAAACCGAATCGATGTGACCACGCCATCAAATTCGGCCACAAGCGTGACATATTTCATTTTATTTCGTGCTAAATCCAATTGGCGCAAGGCCTGTGCTTGACGTGCCGCCGCCGCATCAGCCCTTGCTTTTTGTCGTTCATGATCACCCACAGAAACCGAGTGATCGGCAAGCAAACGTTGAAGACGCGCCTCATCCGATGCAGCCTGCTCTGCATCTACGCGTGCCGCTTGCCATTGATCCTCTGCCGCACGCAACGCGAGCTCGTAATCCGATGGGTCGAGCCGTGCCAGCACTTGCCCTGCAGAAACCTTCTGCCCAACTTCTACCAGACGCGTAGTAATCTTGCCGCCCGTTCGGAACCCTTGCTCAGATTCATAGCGTGCATGTACTGTACCTGTAAAGGAACGCATATGACTGTCGGATTCGTTATGAACTGTCGTCACGAGCACGGAATGTTGTTTCTTTGCAGGTGGCGTTTGCTCGCCGCAAGCGGCAAGCCCCACAACCAAAGCAAGAAGGGTTGTTATTTGTAACGTCACTCGATACAAAATGATGCTCTGCTGCGATATTATGATCATTGTTCTATTCCAGAAGATAAGTTTGTCGCCACTGCTGCATTCGTAGGCGCAGGCAATGCCTGCCAACCACCACCTAACGCTTTGTAAAGTTGGATAAAATCGATTGCACACTGGCTATTAATTTCAGCGAGCGTTAGTTCTGTAGCAAGCCTAGCCCGCTGCACATCCAGTACCTGCAGTAGGTCAATCTGTCCCTCACGAAATAACGACGTTGCATGTGCAACACTCCGCGTTCGCTCAACGACGGCAACGCTTAACGAATCCGCGCGCTGCCGTTCGGCAGCCAAAGCGGAAAGACTGCTCTCAACATCCTCAATCGCGCCAAGAATAGACTGTTCGTAAGATAGCAAGGACTCGCGTTCACGAGCAGACTGGGCATCAATACCCGCATGAATACGTCCTGAATTAAATATTGGCAGTGTAAATGCTGCCGCTACATTGCTATAGCGAGATGCAGATAAGCTCAACGAATCATTCAGTGTCAGTGCTTGCGAGCCGAATAACGCGCTTACAAATATCTTAGGGAAACGGTTCGCCTTCGCCTCAGCCAAGCGATAAGCCGCCGCTGAAAGACGTTGCTCAGCCGCTAACAAATCTGGGCGACGTGTCAGCAAATCAGCCGGCAAACCGACAATCGGTGCAGTTGGTGCATGCCAATGTAATTGATCTTCTGAAACATGAAGTTCTGGGACAGGCATTGAGGCATCAGCCCCAGTGAGCACAGCGATGCGACTCTCGGTAACAAACATCAACATCTGTAATGGCGGCAGAGCGGCTTCCACTGTAGCAGCCTCACCAGCAGCGCGCGCGACATCAAATGCGCTCGCCATCCCTTCCCGATAGCGACTGCGCGTTAAACGCTCCGTGTCGCGCTGCGTTTGCAAGAGGTTTTCCAATATCGCCAAGCGCTGTCTGGCACCTTGCCAAACAAAGTATTGCCGTGCAACCTCGCTCACTGCAATCAATTGTGCGCCATGAACACCAAATATGGCCGCCTCAGCCTCTTTTTCTGCCGCGCTTGCTGCCGCACGCGCACCGCCAAACAGGTCAACTTCCCAAGCGACATCCAGACCAGCACGCGTCGCTTGCGTGTCTGGCATGGACTGCTTAATCGTACTAGGTAGACCTGTTCTACTATCAGATTGGGATGCCATTACATTAACGCTAGGAAACAGTTGCGACTCAGCGACCGCTGTTCCAGCGCGTGCCTGTTTAGCCCTTTCTACAGCAATCCGAATATCGTAATTCGCTACCGCAGTACGCTCCACAAGTGATACCAGCGGCTGACATCCAAAGGTTTGCCACCATTGAATATCGACTGAAGTATCAGATGCTTTCGTCTTTCCACCATGATGAAAACTAGAGCTCAGTGATACACTTGGCGTTGGTACATCGGGATTGCTGACACAACCAGATAACACCACAATGAAAATAATCATGACAGCACGCGATAAATATGCTGATGTTCGTGTTCGAATAGTGTTTTTCATAACCCTCCAATTTGATATACTTTACGGTGTAGTAAACACATAATAACAATACTGAACGGTAAAGTAAATAATGGAAGAGGCAATTTCTAAACGTGGACGTCCGCGTGATCCAGAACGCATGAGACGTGTGCTAGAAGCAGCAACAGAGCAATTTATTGAGCACGGCTTCGCGCGCGCAAGCATAGAGGCAATCGCTAAACAATCTGGCGTTTCCAAAGTGACGATTTACAGCTACTTCCCGACAAAAGAAGCACTGTTCGAGGCAGCAGTTGGTGGCTGTACCGATGTGGTTTTTGGCTCCCTTCCTCCTGGAGCACTAGACCCTCACCATCCCGAGCTTGCACTTACGATGATAGCGACATCTTTTCTAGGACTGACGCGATCCGATGATGTGGTTGGAACCTTTCGGATGATGTTTGCTGCCGCTGGTGAACATCCTGAAGCCTGTAAAGCATTTTACCGACAAGGCCCCGAAAAACTCCTTCAGCAAGTTGCAGACTATTTACACACTGCCAACGAAACCGGTAGCTTATCCGTATCATCGCCTGATGAAGCTGCTGACCAATTCCTATCGTTATTTCATGGCGCAGCGCATATTCGAGCAATGTTAGGATTGGGCAAACCGACGGCGATTGAAGATGAGCATTTGGTACGTACTAATGTAGCGTTTTTCATGCGAGCTTTTCAGCGTCAAAATTGAATTAGCAAAATACGTTAGGCCGACTTAACACCACTCAAAAAAAAGCGTGAACTTAGGGAAGGTCTGAAAAATACGGCTTTCGCCTTTTTTCAGACTTCCTAACTTGTTTTTTAGTTGGTGGAAGGGTTGTTTTCAATGGGTTACAGGTTAAAAATGTGAATCCCTTCCCCTAAGCCCCCAACCCGCTGCATTTTTCAGATATTCCTTAGCTAACAAACCTGAAAACAGACTGATAAAATCAAAAAATCATTTTAAGAAAGCACCCAATGCCGCTTACGCATACCAAAAACCAACAGTGCCGACGCATAGCTAAAGATGCCGACAACAACCAAAAACAATAACGCACCCGCGCGTTCTAACCCACCCGCAGCGGTCCAGTCTGGCAAAATAGTCGACTGCAACCACCACAAACTAACCGCCATCACACACACAGCCAACGCGCTTTGCAACAGCAATTTGAACCAGCCGACGATTGGCGTATAAAACCCCTTATGACGCAATGCCCACCACAACAGCCCAGCATTAACCAAGGCAGCGACGCTGACCGCCAATGCTAACCCAATGTGTGCTAACGGCTGAATCAACAACAAAGCAAGCACCAAATTGACCAGCAACGCAACGACAGAAACCTGCACGGGCACTTTCATCTGCTCTCGCGCATAAAAAGCTGGTGCTAATACCTTCACCGCCAAAAAACCCAGCAATCCGACACCATAAGCAGTTAAAGCTTGCGCCGAACTCAGCGCATCGGTAATGGTAAAAGCACCATAACCAAACAAGGTTAAGATGAGCGGTTCCGACAACAATGCCAGTGCAACCGTCGCAGGCAATCCAACCACCCAAATTAAGCGCAATGCCAAATCGAGTGTTTTGTTATAACTATCCCAATCACCCTCTGCTCTGGCTTTGGATAACCCTGGTAAAACAACCGTAGCCAGCGCCACACCAAACACACCGACAGGAAACTCCATTAACCGATCGGCATAATAGAGCCAAGATACGCTACCCGCGATTAAAAAAGACGCCAAAATGGTCGATACCAACAGGTTAATCTGCGCCACACTCACCCCCAACAAAGCAGGTGCCATATTGCGCAATACGCGGCCAACCCCCTCGTGTTTGGCGCGCGTAAAACGTGGTCGCCAACCGACGGGCGTTAACGCCCACCACACCCATGCGAGCTGAACAAACCCTGCCAGTAATACACCCCACGCCAAACTCATCGCAGGCACATCGAGCACAGGGGCTAACAGCCAAGCCGCACCAATCATCGCCACATTTAACCACACGGGATTAAACGCTGGCTCCCAATAACGAGAATAGGAGTTTAGTACAGCAGCCAACATCGCCGTGAGCGAAATGAGCAATAAGTAAGGAAAGGTAATGCGCAACATATCTACCGAGAGAGGCAAACGCGCATCGTTGGCAAAGCCAGGGGCAAACAAGAGCATAATCGGTTCGGCTAACAGCATACCAAGTAAGGTTAGCGCAAGCAAAAATAACGATAGCCGAGTCCAGACAGCATCGAGTAAGAGATGCGTTGCGGCTTCGCCTTCTTTGTGGCGAACATCGGCAAGAACAGGGACAAACGCCTGAGAAAAAGCGCCTTCTGCCGTTAAGCGTCGAAAGAAGTTAGGAATTTTGAAGGCGACAAAAAACGCATCAGCTTCAGCAGAAGCACCAAACATGCGCGCAATCACCATATCACGAATGAAACCCAACACACGTGAAATCAACGTCATGCTGCCAACCGTTGCCGCACCGCGCATTAATCGTTTAAATGGCATCGAAACCCCTATCCAAAAGCGAAACAAAAAAGGCGGTCAAACGACCGCCTCTCTCAATCAGCCTGAATTACTCGGCTGCTTTACAGCCTGTATTCAAACCTAGTACTGAGTACAAGGGGCAAAAACCAACAGCACCTGTCACTAAAGGTACCAAACCAATCCAACCCCAAACAAAACCTGATAGCGCGGCAACAATCAGCGCGAAACCCAAAATCACACGTAATACACGATCAATAATACCCGAATTACACATAGCCACACCTTTTGATTTTTTAGAAATATAACAACAGACATTATTTTACTTCAGTACTTCATAACTATGAACATAAAAATACGCGTTATCAAAAAATAAACATGCACAGCAGTTCAAGAAGACCACATCAGTAGCAACGATAGCAACACAATAAAAATCTTGACAAAAACACACATAAAACGCATAATCTGTAGTTGCTTTTTGTCACACCTTGATAAAACTTGCAAGCATCTACGGATTACACAAACCTATTAGGAGAATTTACTGTGGCAAATATTATGTCATCTAAGAAACGTGCTGAAATTGCTGAACGTAATCGTCAAAGCAACGTTGCACAGAAATCTAAGACTAAAACATCGATTCGTCGCGTATTAGAAGCAATCGCTACTGGCGATCACGCTGCGGCGATGACTGCATTTCGCACTGCGCAGGGTCAGATTGATACCATTGCTCGCAAAGGCATTATCCACCCAAACAAAGCTGCTCGTACCAAGAGCCGTTTGAACGCTCGTGTTAAAGCGATGGTTGCAAGCGCATAATGCGCCTGTGATAAAAAAGCCAGCATCCTGCTGGCTTTTTTGTTTATTCCTCATTAGTTTTTGTGTCATTAGCACACAAGCACAAGCTCTCAGTATTAGCGATGCTCGTCACTTACTTGCTCGCACTGGCTTCGACCCATCATGGAAAGAAATCGAACCCCTCTTATCTTTATCACGCGAACAAGCGGTCGAATTGATCATTAATAAAGCCGATACACGCCCCTTAAAACCCATTCCTAACGATTTACTCAACACCCCAGAAGACAGTCATGAACTGATGATGTCTCGAAGTGACAGCGAACGCCACGGCGCACAAAAAAAAGAACGAGAACGTCTTGAACAACTACAAAGCTGGTGGGTCGAGCAAATGGTACAAACCCCAACGCCGCTTGCCGAACAAATGACGTTATTCTGGCACAATCACTTCACCTCTAGCATCCAAAAAGTACGCACCACGCGTTTCATGGCTCAGCAACACAACACCTTACGCCATCATGCACTGGGTAATTTTGGCGACTTTTTAAAGGCCATGATTCATGACCCTGCCATGCTACGCTATTTAGATGCAGCCAATAATCGCAAAGCACAGCCAAACGAGAACTTTGCTCGAGAATTGCTCGAACTGTTTAGCCTTGGCGTTAGCAACTATAGCGAGAACGATATCAAAGAAGCCTCACGTGCTTTTTCTGGCTGGGCGGTTAATCGAGAACGCGCTAGCTTTCAATTTAATGAAAAAGAGCACGACAACAGTCAGAAAACCTTTTTAAAGCAGACTGGAAACTTTACTGGCGACGATATTGTACGCATTATTTTAGAACAACCTGCAACCGCACGTTTTATCACCAGTAAACTGTGGAAAGCGTTTGTATCGGACACCGAAAACCCGACAGCAATTCAACGCATCAGCCGTGAGTGGCAATACAAACACAAGTATGCCATCAAACCATTGCTCACAGAGCTTCTAAACAGTCCTGACTTCTGGACGCTAACCAATCGTGGGCGCATGGTTAAATCTCCAGCAGATTATGTTGTTGGTTTATTGCGGGTATGGCAACTACCCCACCAGCAAACAAATCAGTGGCGCAACAGTATTAGTTTGCTCGGTCAGGACTTGTTTAACCCGCCAAATGTCAAAGGCTGGGAAGGTGGCACTAACTGGATTACCACCAACACATTGCTAGGACGAGAACAACTCATGCAACGTTTTCTACACGATGCAGGTGGTATGCGCACCAAAAAACTGCCAGAAACATGGAACAGCGCGACCGAAAAGCTCTGGCTAGAAGTGCTGCTCCCCCTCCCTCCTTCCGACACACCAGAAGGAAGACCAGCGCAACAAATCGAAGCTTGGCTACTAGACCCCGTTTTTCAGGTGAAATGATGGAACGTCGTGACTTTTTTCGCCTTTTGCTTGGTGCGCCCTTTGCCCTTGCCACCCCAATCACACAGGCTGCCAGTCAGGGGAAAACCTTAATCTTAATTGAATTGTCTGGTGGCAACGATGGCTTAAACACTCTTGTGCCTTATCGAGATCCCTTGTATGCCAAACTTCGCCCTAAGCTCGCTATCAGTAACGATCAGCTCTTACCGATAACCGATAAGTTGGCACTCAACCCCTCACTCTCAGCGCTCTATCCTTGGTGGAAAAAAGGCAATTTAGCTTGGGTGCAAGGTTTAGGCTACCCTAAACCCAACCGTTCGCACTTTAGTTCACTTGATATATGGGAAACAGGTTCGGGTAGTGAACAAAGCCTTAATCAAGGTTGGCTGAGCAAAGTGATTCCCCAATTACGAGATACTCGCGATGTGGATGGCATTTCTTTAGCGACAGACTTAGGACCTTTAGCAGGCTTAGGAAGCAGTGTACTACTCACCGATATTAATCGCTTTATCGCTCAAGCAAACCATTTAACAACACCAGAAGCAACTGGCATACACAACCCAGCACTCGATCATATTCGCCATATATCAAATCAGGCTCGCTTGGCAGCAGACACTTTGGCAAAACGCCTACACAATAGCAATGCACCAAGTGTCAATTTTCCAGATAATGCATTTGGCAAACGCCTTGCCGTTGCCGCGCAACTGATGTTGGCTGGTGTTAAAACGCCCGTGATTAAGTTAAGCATTGGTAGTTTTGATACACACAATAACCAGCGCGACAGTCATGGTCGACTACTCAAAAACCTAGCCGATGGCATCAATAGCCTTGCACAAACACTTGTAGCGCACAATATGTGGCAGAACACGCTCATTGTGACTTATTCAGAATTCGGCCGTCGCGTCATTGAAAATGCCAGCCAAGGAACAGACCACGGCACAGCAGCAGCGCACTTAGTCATGGGCGGAGCAGTGCAAGGTGGCATTATTGGCGCAACGCCAACACTCACCAATTTAGATAACGGCGATCTACGCTTTACTACCGACTTTAGACAACTCTATGCCAGCCTAACCCATCATTGGTGGGGCATCAATAATGATGCTTTACAGACCAAAGGATTTAGTACCTTACCGTTATTTAAAGCCATATGAAGCGCAGAATAATTGCGAGCAGCGCGGTAGTCTAAAACCGTCACGAGCTGGCAAGATTGCTAGGCGCAAGGCGCACAGACGCTAGGAATGTACATCAGTACATGACGAAGTGCGAGCACCGCAGCAACAACGCAAGATGACAGCACAGTAGGTTTTAGCGTCGGTTGACGAGCGCCTGCGCTAAGGTCGCCCCATCGAGCAACTCCAAACTTCCCCCTAAGGGAACGCCTTGCGCCAAACGCGTCGATTGAATCCCCGCTGCGTCGGTTAGCTGCTGCAGATAATAAGCTGTTGCCTCACCTTCCATCGTGGGACTGGTTGCGATAATCACTTCTTTAATCATGCCTTCACTCAAGCGTTGAGCAAATAACGGCAGCCCCAGCTCTTTAGGACCTAACCCATCGAGTGGCGACAACTGACCATGCAACACAAAGTACAAGCCGTTATAACTCGCTGTCTGCTCGAATGCTAGAATATCAAGTGGCGACTCCACCACACACAACACACTAGCATCGCGTTGATCGTTCGCACACAATGAGCAAATGGTCGTTTCAGACAAATCTCGACACGACGCGCACTGCCCCACGCCAGCCAAAGCATCGGTTAATGCTTGCGCCAACTTTTCGGCATGATGACGCTTATGCAACAACAGCCGATACGCCATGCGTTGTGCATTTTTAGGACCAATACCAGGCAGTTGACGCAAGGCTTGCGTCAGGGTGTTAAGCAGTGTGGACATTTTTAATAACTCAATCTTCTGTCATCCTCGCGTATGCGGGGATCCATCCAACAAAGAGATAGATTCCCGCTTTCGCGGGAATGACGACGTTATAGAGCGCAACAGGTTTGTAAAACCGCCGTGAGCTGGCAAGATTGCTAGGCGCAAGACGCGCAGACGCAAGGCGCGTACACAAAGTACGTAACGCAGCGCGAGAATCGAAGCAACAACGCAAGATGACAGCGCAACAGGTTTTAATGTTAACCGAATAGGTTGCCCATACCCGCTGGAAGATTCATACCTGCTGTTAAGCTGCCCATTTTTTCAGCAGTCATTTGTTCGACCTTGCGGTTAGCACTGTTAATGGCTGCGGTAACCAAGTCTTCTAACATTTCACGGTCATCCATTAAACTGGGATCAATCACCACTTTGGTCGCTTCGTGCTTACCTGTTAGCGTGACTTTAACCAAACCACCGCCTGCTTCACCTTCAGCCGTCATTTGCGCCACTTCTGCTTGCAGTTTTTGCGCTTTTTCTTGCATCGCTTGCGCTTGCTTCATGAGTTGACCCATACCCGCTTTTCCAAACATTATGCATTTCCTTCTTCTAATTGAATAAATTGTGCCCAGTTGGGCGTTAATTGTAAGTTGTTACAGATTTCTTGAAAACGAGGATGCGCGATAACCGCTACTTTGGCATCTTTTTGTGCCTGCTCTGACACCTGAATTCCCTGCTGCATTGGCGTTAGCCATGCATCTTGCCAGCCTTTATGCCACACAAGTTGCAACGAGGCAACCCGTTTGAGCGTTTGCATCAGCCGATCACCCAACAGGCTAACCGATGACTGCTCTGTTGGCGGATAAGCCAGCACAATATTCTTTTCGTCATCTGTGCGTAAGCGAATACACTTGCGTGCTAATTCCAGCTCCATCCCGTTTAAGCGCCATTGCATGAGCTGTTGCTGCCAGTCATCGACTTGATAGGCTTCTAGTGCGCAGACCTCTGGCGTAACCGCACCATCAGGAGCAACCTTAGGGGATTCGGTTACGACGGGCTGGACAAATTCAACTGTTTTTTTTTCAGCCGTTGTTGACTTTTCCATACCTAGCGCAGCAAACATAGCAGCTCTAGGATCGATCGTTGCAGCTGGCGCACGCTGTACATCAGATTGAATGACTGTTAGTGGCTGAGTTGCTTGCACTGGTGCTGACACGATCTGTGCAACTGCTGGACGATTGCTCGCACCAGATGCAGCTATCGTTGATCCCGCACGAAAATGGAGCAAGCGCATCAGCATCAGCTCAAAACCCATTTGTGCTGTTGGTGCTAGGCGCATATCGTCTTGCGCTAATAGCGCAACTTGTAGCCAAATTTGCACCTGCTCAGCAGATACTTGCTGCGACAACTCCACGCGTTCCACATCGTAATCGGGAGCAAGCGCAGGAAAGCTTTGTAATAAAGCCAGTTGATGCAAGGCTTCGAGCAGTTGTTGTTGCAGTCGATCAAAGTCAGCTCCCCAACCAATCCACGCTTGCAACTGTGTTAAGGCGGCCGCCGAGTCTTGCGCCACCAATGCCTGCAATAGGGTTAAAACTTGCGCATCCGATGCCAAACCGAGCATTTCGCGCGTCGACTCGTAACCAACCGCACCACCACCCAACACAATCGCCTGATCGAGCAAACTAAGGGCATCGCGAACACTCCCCTGCGCCATACGTGAAACCAGCGCAATGGCTTCTTGCTCAAAAGCAATGCCCTCTGCTGTGAGTACACGCGCCAAATGCCCAATTAAAATTTCGGGTGTCATCGGACGCAAATGAAACTGCAAACAACGCGATAAAATGGTGACGGGAAGCTTATGCGGATCCGTTGTTGCCAATAAGAATTTAACGTGCGCTGGCGGCTCTTCTAAGGTTTTAAGCAACGCATTAAAACTATGCGTCGAGAGCATATGCACTTCGTCGATGATGTAGATTTTGTAGCGTCCGACACTGGGCGCATATTGCACATTATCGAGCAGTTCGCGCGTGTCTTCGACTTTGGTACGACTGGCAGCATCAATCTCGATTAAATCGACAAAGCGCCCTTCGTCAATCGCATGGCTAATATCATCGACACACGGCTCTGCTGTAACGCCATCTCGGCAATTGAGTGCTTTAGCAAAAATACGCGCCAAGGTTGTCTTGCCGACACCTCTCGTTCCTGTAAACAAATAGGCATGATGCAATCGTCCAGAAGTTAAGGCTTGCGACAAAGCACGAACCACCGGTTCCTGACCAACAACTTCGGAAAACTGACGGGGACGCCACTTGCGCGCGAGAACGGTATCGAAGGACATGAGACCTCATTAAATTAATGGGGTAGAAATTAGAAGACGGTTCGAACCAGCGTAACCTCGGCGCCCACATCACAAATACCGTTGCTTCATTCCTGACCTGGCGGAGTTTTCTGCTTAGTGCCGCGAGGGACCAGCCCAAACCGCACGCGCATTATAACACTTATCTCGCTGAATAAGCACCAACAGGTAAACTTAACACGCCTTTTTCCTGAGCAGACTTCACATCTGCCGAACGGACATTATTCGCGCTATGACTGCTAAACTGCACATAATCCTTATTACGCGCAGCCAACTTACTACCAATTCCCGTCACCTTAGCGAGATCATCAACGGATTTAAACGGACCGTGCGCTTTACGCCACGTCACAATTTTCTCTGCCTTCTTCTGACCAATACCCTCTAACGCAGATGCAATCTGAACAGCATCGGCTTTATTGATGTCGACAGATACTCCCGCTTGAACAAAAGACGAAAATAACACACTGAGTAACATGAATAATCGTAACATCATCATCAAATCCCTTTTTGTCTCTCTCGCTATCGGATAATATAACCGAATAGGCGTTAGGTCATCTATTAAAACCCGTCATTCCCTGTCACCCTCGCGTAGACGGGGAGAAAGCGGGAATCTATCTCTTTGATTTTTGGATCCCCGCGTACGCGAGGATGACGAAATATTGAGTTATTAGGTATGCCCGTTATTGTTAAGCAACCAGAGAGCATCGCATGGATATCACACAACTCCTCACCTTTGCTGTACAGCAAAAAGCATCAGATTTGCATATCTCAGCGGGGCTGCCTCCGATGTTACGCATCGATGGCGATGTGCGCAAAATCAATGCACCAGCTTTAGATGCGAGCGAAACGCAACGCTTACTCTATGACGTGATGAATGATTACCAGCGCAAACAGTTCGAAGAACACTTTGAGTCAGATTTTTCGTTTAATTTACCAGGTGTAGCGCGTTTTCGTGCCAATATTTTTAAACAAGACCGTGGCTTAGGTGGTGTGTTTCGTACCATTCCTTCTAAAGTGCTATCGCTTGAGGACCTGAATGCGCCAGAAATTTTTAAAGACATTGCCAACACCCCTCGTGGTATCGTGTTAGTAACAGGACCAACAGGCTCGGGTAAGTCAACCACGCTCGCTGCAATGGTTGATTATGTTAACGAAAACCATTTTGCCCATATTTTAACGGTCGAAGATCCCATCGAGTTTGTACACAATAGTAAAAAATCCTTGGTTAACCAGCGCGAAGTCCATCGCGATACTCATAGTTTTGCTAACGCTTTGCGCGCTGCATTACGTGAAGACCCAGACGTGATTTTGGTTGGTGAAATGCGCGACTTAGAAACGATTCAGCTTGCGCTGTCTGCTGCCGAAACAGGGCATCTGGTTTTTGGTACACTGCATACCTCCAGCGCAGCCAAAACAATCGACCGTATCATTGACGTCTTTCCCGGCAATGAAAAAGCATTGGTGCGATCCATGCTCTCGGAATCCCTACGTGCAGTCATTTCTCAGACGCTACTCAAAAAGAAGGGTGGCGGGCGAGTGGCGGCACATGAAATCATGATTGGTACACATGCCATTCGCAACCTCATTCGAGAAGACAAAGTACCGCAAATGTATTCCATTATTCAAACTAGCTCACAGCATGGCATGCAAACGCTCGATCAATGCTTACAAAAGCTTGTTGATAAAGGTTTAGTTGAACGTAGCGAAGCAGCAAATAAGGCGGCGAATAAAGCCGCCTTTCAGGAGTAATGCATCATGGATAAAGCGCAAGCACTTAACCATCTCAACCAGCTCTTGTCTGCCATGCTAGAAGCCAAAGCATCGGACATGTTCATTACAGATGGGGCGCCTGTCAGCTTAAAAATTGACGGTAAAATGACGCCCATTACGCAACAACCCCTGTCTGCGACTTTAACGCGCCTGCTTGCCGAAAGCCTAATGACAGAGGCTCAACTGACCGACTTTAATCGCACCAACGAATGTAACTTGGCTTACGCTATGGGTACAGCCGCACGCTTTCGCGTTAATGTTTTTGTACAGCGCAATAGTGTCGGCATGGTCATTCGTGTCATCAATACCACCATTCCTATTGTAGAAGACTTAGGTCTGCCACCCGTGCTCAAAGACTTAATTATGGATAAACGCGGCTTGATTTTATTTGTCGGCGGCACAGGTTCGGGCAAATCAACATCATTAGCGGGTTTAATTGGGCATCGCAATACCAATAGTAAAGGGCACATTATTACCATCGAAGACCCGATTGAGTTTGTTCATCCACACAAGGGCTGTATTGTTAGCCAACGAGAAGTGGGAACGGATACAGACTCTTTCGAAGCGGCACTTAAAAACACGCTACGCCAAGCACCCGATGTGATTTTAATTGGTGAAATTAGAGAACGTCATACGATGGAGCACGCCATCACCTTTGCCGAAACGGGGCATCTATGCTTATCTACCCTACACGCCAACAACGCTAACCAAGCACTCGACCGCATTATTAACTTCTTTCCCGAAGAACGTAGAGCCCAGCTACTGATGGATTTATCACTCAATCTTAAAGCGATTGTCAGTCAGCGCTTAATTCCCAAACAAGAAGGCAAAGGACGGGTCGCAGCCATCGAAATATTAATCAATACACCACGCATGGCAGATTTGATTTTTGAAGGTAAAGTGCATGAAATGAAACCCTTAATGGCAGACAGTCGAGACTTAGGGATGCAAACCTTCGATCAGGCACTCTTTGACCACTACGAGAACAACCAGATCAGCTATACCGATGCGTTACGATTTGCCGATGCGGTGAATGATCTGCGCCTACGCATCAAGCTCGACTCTAAACGTTTTGCTACCGAAAAGCCCGATGGCGAAAACAGCACACAGGCAAGTTGGGAAATGGCTTAATACAAGCAAGTAGAAAATGTGTGTTTTTAGAGGTGCCCCGAAGCGAAGTTTTTTCGGTTAGCTCCGTCCTTCCTATAGCAACGGTATCAAGGGCTTATCCATGTCTTCCATACGAATGGGCGGCGAAATAGCGTACCCTTGAATACCGTCAACGCCCATTTCAGACAGCCTGTCGAGTAGCGCTGGCGTTGAAACAAATTCAGCAATAACGTTCAATCCCATTTGATGTCCAAACTCGATCAAACCAATGACAACACCCTCTTGAGACTTATCTCGATGCATCAATTGAATCAAGCTACCATCAATTTTAATCACATCGGCTGACAAACCTTTAATATGCGCAAAGTTAGAATAGCCACTACCAAAGTCATCGATTGCGACTTGACACCCTAAGTCTCTCAACGGCATTAATGCTTGACACATCTGTTCATACGAGCTGATTTCCTCCGATTCTAACACCTCAATGGTGACACGATTGCCCACATCATAGCGCTCAATAATATGGCATAACGCCTGTAAATGCTCTGGATGAATAAAGTCATCTTCTGCCAAATTAAGGGTAAATCGTTCGGTTCGATGTGCAAAATAGGCGCACGATCTCTCGAACATCACTTTACTTAAACGCAAATACTCGCGCGTATGCTTAATCGCATCCAAAAATACACCTGGGGCAATCAGTGCGCCACTATGTTCGCGCATACGCACCAAGCACTCATATTTTTCGATCTGTTGCTTTTTAGGGTTAAAAATCGGTTGAAACACAGGCTCTATGCGATCTTCTACCAATGCATCGCGAATTTTTTCTAGCCACTCTTGAGCTTGCTGATATTTTTGTCGTTCTCGCCAGCTAGAATCATACGCCAATACAGCAACATGCTGTTGACGCGCACGATTCATGGCCATTGTTGCTTGCAACAATAATTGCTCAACATCTTCGACTTCATCGTCCCACAAGGAAACACCGCCCGAAATCATCACGGGTATTTGTGCGCCCCATATCTCCAAATCATGTTCTGCCAAATCACTCAATAACCGCTTGGTGCGTAATGCCCACGTCGTTTGTTCCGCATTGTCATCAAATAACTGAAAGGCAAACTCCGAACCCGATAAGCGATAAGGTCCAATTAACCCTTTAATTTGATGTTGTTCTAATTTGAGACGCTGTACCAATGCCAAAATATAAGCATCTCCGAACTGAATGCCATATACCTCGTTCAATCGCCCCAAACCTAACAACTTAATGATAACAATACCCTGCGGAGCCGCTTGCATATCTTGCACCAACCTAATTCGATTGGGCAATTGGGTTTGGGTGTCTTGCAACAACTGCTCGCGCATTGCTAATTCTGCTGCAACATGATGACTAATATCATCAAAAGCAACGATATAGTAAACATTGCCTTGATAGTTAAAGCTGCGAGCTCTCACCATAAAGTTGTGATTTTCTCCGTTCTTTTTCATCAAAACGCGATAATCGTGTGTTGATGCCAAGCGCACCCAATCCTCTTGATGTGGTTCTAGATAGTCATAGCCTAGCGGGTCGGAATAGGGAATAAACAAATTACAGATACAGGAGTGAGATGATTTAAAGTCCGCTAGATTTTGATACTCTGGGAAAAAGCGAAATAATGCATCATTTGCATCAACCATATCGGTGCCATTATTTAACACGGTTATTGCAGGCTGAGCATCTAATAGCGCACGCATGTAAGCATGTTCATCTGCCAATAAGCGCATGTTGTCGGCAAGTTGAGCATGCTGCCCATACAGTCGTTCACTCAATTGATTGAGTTGCAACGCCAGCACACGCATATCCTGACTGCCATCAAGCTCAATATGCTCTTGTTGAGTAGGCATTAAACGCATCAAAAAGCCAGTTACCGCTGAAATAGGCTGCAACACCAACTTATGCAGCCGCCACCAAAGCAACGAAGCAGAAATCAACCATAAGCCTGCAATCAAGGCAAGTAACAACAAGCGTGATCGCGCGACGCGTTGCTCAATGAGACTAACATTGGGACGAACTTGAATCATCCATTGCCAAGGTAAAAACTTCTTCTCAACGAGCCAACCATCATCCGACAATCGCTGACCCTGCTTTTTATACTGCCATGAAACGCCATTCCATAACCATATCCAATCTGCGTTCTTATCGTGAATGATCAACATACCAGACCAGTCTGACATGAGATTTTTCAGCAACAGGATACTTTCTTCTTGAATAATCGGTTGCGAAGTCTTGTAACGAGACTGCTGACCTTGACTCGACAACAATTGATACTCAAAGCGCCCTCTTAATAAGGCGTAGGCTTTGTCAGCCTGAGCCTGTGCTTCATTCATCGCATCAGTGTGGGCTTGATTGTAGAGTCGTTGCGACAGAAAAACCCCAACAACAATAGCAAAGATCAACATAACGCTCAGAGCAGGAAACAATAACGCAAGGCGTAGAGAGCGCAAAGAACGCAACATTAGCGAACACTCCGAACGACCGAGATAATCGATTGACTCACGACTTCCTCATTTGTTTCAAAGCCATAACGAAATGCGCCATACCAATGATCAACAGATTCTGCGCTCTTTGCCTGCGACAAGGCAAAACGTAACCGCTGTTGTTGTTCTGGGCTAACCATACGAGGATTAACCAACCACATAAAAGAAGGTAGAGGATCCGACAATAATAAACGTTTCAGTGGAAGCCAAGAAAAACGATCGTACACACCTGCAGCAACAATGCCTGAAGCGGTTTCTCCTAGCATCACCGAAACAATCGCATTTTGATGACTGCCCGTAAATCGGCCATTCACTTGCGATAGATCCACGTGAGACTGTTCGCTCAACATTCTTGCGCCAATTGATCCACAAGTTGATAATGGCTGAGTTAAAGCAACCGACTCTTGTAAAGCAGCAGAGTCTGTCCTCTCATAATCTTGGCGCACAAAAAGCGCACAACGATAATCTGTTTTGCCTTGTTCATCTCGCGTTGTCGCCAAAACCTTAACATCAGGACGGCGTTTTATGATTTGCTGTAATAACTGCGGACCAACCCACACCATGGCCAACTTGTCCTGCTCAAAACCCTGCATCAATTGGTCATAATCTGGTTCTAACACAAGGCTTAATCGCTCTCCCGTCTGAGTACTCAACCAAGCATTAAACGCTTGAAATTCTTTTTCTCGTTCCGCCGAACGCTCCAACAACGTAGGCGCCCACACCAAACCCGATGTATCTGCAACCGCCACATTCATCGTAGCGAAAGACAACACACCGAATCCCAAAGCAGACAATATTCGTAACCAGCTCGTTGGCAGGAAAAGACAGAAAACAGACATGAAAACCCGATTTAAATTCTTTTAGTAGTGTGCGTAACTATACGCCAAAATGATGTTTTGAAAACAAATTGCAAGATAAAAATGGGCGCAATCTTGATACAGCGCAACTTAGCTTAAATTCGCATCAGTAAACTACGCAACTGCTTCACCTGATCCCTGAGCGCAGCTGCCTCTTCGAACTGTAGCGCCTTGGCTTTCGCTTGCATTTCTTTTTCGAGTTTGCCGATTTGATGAGCAATAGCATTCGGGTCACTATTGTAGGTTGCTTGTTCTTCAGCAGCCATCAGCATGCTACTGTCATTGGCAACTTTATTTTTACGACTGTTGACCTGTTTTTTACCCATCATGCTCGATACATCAATCATGTCTTCGACGCGCTTATTTAATGCTTGCGGTTGTACACCTCGCGCTTCGTTATAAGCGATTTGCTTCGACCGTCGACGTTCGGTTTCACCCATCGCTTTGCGCATCGATTCGGTGATTTTGTCGGCATACAAAATCACGCGCCCATTGATATTACGCGCTGCGCGTCCGATGGTTTGAATCAGGCTGCGTTCGGAACGCAAAAACCCTTCCTTATCGGCATCTAAAATGGCGACCAGTGCCACTTCGGGAATATCTAAGCCTTCACGCAATAAGTTAATACCGACCAACACATCGTAGACACCCATGCGTAAATCACGTAGCAACTCTACCCGCTCTACCGTTTCGATATCGGAATGCAAGTAACGAACTCTCACCCCCTGCTCGTTCAGATAATCGGTTAAGTCTTCACTCATCCGCTTAGTCAGGGTGGTGACTAAAATACGCTCGCCGCGTTCGGCAACCGCACGAATTTCACCGTACAAGTCATCCACCTGATGCAACGCGGGACGAACCTCAATGACAGGATCAAGCAGTCCTGTCGGACGAATCATCTGCTCTGCTGGCGCACCCGAATGTTCTAACTCGTATTTTCCTGGTGTTGCCGAGACAAAAATCGTTTGTGGCATCCGTGCCTCAAATTCTTCAAACTTCATCGGGCGATTATCCAATGCCGAGGGCAAACGGAAGCCATAATCGACCAAATTTTCTTTGCGCGAGCGGTCGCCTTTGTACATCGCGCCAATTTGCGATACCGTGACATGTGACTCATCAATCACCAACAAACCGTCTTTCGGCAAGTAATCAAATAAGGTCGGTGGTGCATCACCCACAGGTCGTCCCGACAAGTAGCGCGAATAATTTTCGATGCCATTGCAATAACCCAATTCAATCATCATTTCCAAATCGAGCCGAGTACGCTCTTCTAAGCGTTGCGCTTCGACCAGTTTATCGCGCTCGCGGAACCATGCCAAGCGCTCAACAAGCTCGTCTTTAACCGCATCGACCATGCTCAACAATTGCTCATGCGGGGTGACATAATGGCTTTTGGGATAAACGGTCACACGATTGGTTTTCTCTAGTATTTCGCCCGTCAGCGGATCAAACCAGCTTATTTTTTCCAATTCATCATCGAAAAAGTCGAGACGTACAGCAGCAAATTCAGATTCGGCTGGATAAATTTCAAACACATCACCACGTACGCGAAAGGTTGCCCGTTCGAGTACCACATCGTTGCGCGTGTACTGCATGGCGGTGAGCTGTTTGAGCAAGGCTCGCTGGTCGATGCGATCTCCCACCCGAGCTTGTAAAATCATCGCCAAATAGGTTTTCGGGTCGCCCAAGCCGTAAATTGCCGATACCGTTGCCACCACCAACACATCGCGTCTCTCCATCAGTGATTTGGTTGCCGAAAGTCGCAACTGGTCGATTTGCGCATTAATCGCTGCATCTTTGGCGATGTAGGTATCGGTACTGGGTACGTAGGCTTCGGGCTGGTAATAATCGTAGTAAGAAACAAAATACTCAACGGCATTATTAGGGAAAAAGCCCTTAAATTCGCTGTATAACTGGGCGGCAAGGGTTTTGTTCGGCGCCATCACCAAGGTTGGTTTTTGCACCTGCGCCACCACATTGGCAATACTAAAGGTTTTACCTGTTCCTGTTGCGCCCAATAAGGTTTGATAGATTTCACCATCATTCAAGCCTTGCACCAGCTGCGCAATCGCATCGGGTTGATCGCCCGATGGTTTGTAAAGAGAGGAAAGTTGGAAGGGTTTACTCATGGCTTCCTCGCCACAAACATACTCATCGGGCGACCATCGGCAAGGGTAATCACATCGTCTATCAGAATATCAAAGCCCCTAAAAACATCAGCCAACTCCGCTTTATTCAACAAAAAATTGGGATTTTTGGGACTACCAAATGCTTCCGAACCCACCATAAAGGTGTGATAGACAATCACGCCACCGTTTGCCAACAGACGCTTGATGACTGGAAATAAAGGGCGATGTAAATAACGCGCGACACTAATCAAGTCAAAGCTGCCGTCAGCGAAATCAGCAAAAGGATCGACACCTGTTTCCAAGTCGCGCACTTGTGTTTCGACACTCACCTGTTGGCTTCGCGCCAACGCCTGAGCACGCGCAACCGCCGCTGGCTGAACATCTACGCCCATCATCTGCCAACCGTGCATAGCACAATAGACCAAATCTCGTCCCGAACCACAACCAATATCTAAGCCCTTGCCTGCTTTAATATCATGCAACGACATCAACTCATGCACAAAACGGCTAATTAACGGAGAAGGTTGCCACAGACGTTGGGATTCACCACCAACAGCCCACCAACCCGCCTCCTTAAGTGTGTTAACCGTCACATTATCATCAATAAATCGATCACTGACAGTATAATTTTTACTGACTAAAAACGCCTGTGCAGACGCAACTGAAATCTCATCTCCGAACAAGGCAATGGCTTGAGCGGCGTCTGGCAACTCGTGCATTCGTTGCGCCAATTCATTCGCAGGTAAGTTACATGCACCAGCATGATGCCCTGCCACAAAGTCGGACAGAGATCGGCAGTCGATTAAAATAGGATTGATTGTTTTCATAGCCGTCAATTTTAGCATAATCGGCCAATATCACAGCGGTGTTGTCTAGCCGAGCAGTAGCATTTTCCGATATAATTAACTGCCAGAGAAATGACTTAAAAAACCTCTTACAAAACTTTACTTTAGAGACCGCAAATCATCATGCAACTCGCTACCCGCGTCCTTGCCGTCAAGGAATCACCGACCCTTGTGGTCACTGCTCGTGCCCTAGAACTCAAACGTCAGGGGCGTGACATCATTAGCTTAGGCGCAGGCGAGCCTGATTTTCCTACGCCTGCACACATTCGCCAAGCAGGTATTGATGCCATTAACGCAGGTAAAACACGCTACACAGCGGTCGATGGAACACCAGATCTTAAAGAGGCGATTGTTGCTAAGTTTAAGCGCGAAAATGGCTTAGACTACAGTGCAAAGCAAATTCTGGTGTCGTCTGGTGGCAAACAAAGTTTTTATAACCTCTGCCAAGCTTACTTAAACGATGGCGATGAAGTCATTGTGCCTGCACCTTACTGGGTGTCTTATCCTGACATGGTGTTATTGGCAGGCGGCAAGCCAGTTATCGTTCAAGCAGGTATCGAACAAGGCTTCAAAATCACCCCTGAGCAATTAGCAGCAGCGATTACCCCTGCGACGCGTTTATTTGTGATTAATAGCCCTTCGAACCCAACGGGTGCGGTTTACAGTAAAGCCGAAATGCGTGCATTAGGCGATGTATTGGCCAACCACCCCAATATTTTGATTGCAACCGATGACATGTACGAGCATATCATTTTAGGTGATACACCTTTTGCTACTTGGCTTAATGCTTGCCCAGAGATGGTTGAGCGCACCGTTACCCTCAACGGTGTCTCTAAGGCTTACAGCATGACAGGCTGGCGCATTGGTTACTGCGCAGGACCTTTGGCATTGATTAACGAAATGAAAAAAGTGCAGTCGCAAAGCACCTCTAATCCTTGCTCGATTTCACAAGCAGCAACGGTGGTTGCCCTTAATGGCGATCAAGGCTTTATTGGCGACATGGTAACGGCGTTCAAAGCACGCAGTGCTTATATCACGCAAGCATTAAATGCCATGCCTGGTATTAAAGCCTTGTCGCCAGATGGCGCGTTTTACAACTTCTTCGATGTACGTGGCGCGATTGCTGCCACAGGCTGCGCCAACGATACCGAGTTGGCAACACGCATTTTAGAAGAAAGCGACTTGGCATTAGTGCCTGGTTCGGCTTTTGGTGCTGAAGGCTATATGCGCTTGTCGTTTGCTACCAGCATGGAAGAGCTAGAAGGTGCAATGGGACGTTTGGCAGCATTTTTAGCGAAGAATGCACAATAGCGCATGAAAACCAGCGAAAAAGATACCTTCATTAGCTACGCGATTGCTAACTTTTTCGATACCTTTCTGGTGTTTTGGTTAAGCTTTCTAACGGTCGGTTTGTTTAACTTTATTGATAAACTGCCGACTACGCAAGATGTGCCCTTGCCCGATATGTGGATGTTCATTTATGAACATATCTTCTTATTTTCGCAGTGGTTCGTGCCGATTCTATTGGCTATTTTCGCTGTTAATGCGTTTTTTCAGACGCGTTTGATTGCCCGTGTGGCACAAAAAGTCATTCATGCATGGATTATCGACTCAACGGCCATTATTGCTGGTGCATTATTGGGGTCGGTTTATTTGGGTGAAGGACACGTCTTTTTTCTAGAAGTTACCCTCAAAAATCCGCTCGAAATCGCCCTCTTTTCATTTGCTTTTTATGCTGCAAGCATTTTGGCGGTATCCGTCATCACTTACGTGGTACAACGTACTGCACAATCCAAAAGTAAACCGCTCGAAATTATCCATGAAGGGAATCTCTAAAAATCGCGCTTCGCTGTTTTTAGACTTTCCATGTTTGTTTTTTTGCTGAAGGAAGGGATTTAATCAATGGACTCCATGCTATTTCAACTATCCCTTCCTCCAGACCTCCTACCCATTTGATTATTAGAGGTGCCCAATGAAATCTAACGCTTGGCATCCGTACAATAGCCTACCAGCTAAACCACTCCCCTTATCTGTTGTTGCAGCGCAAGGACATTATTTACAGTTAGCATCGGGTAAAAAGCTGCTCGATGGCATCGCCAGTTGGTGGACAGCGATTTTTGGTTACAACCACCCTGCATTGGTCGAAGCCATTACCGAACAAAGCAAACAGCTCTCTCATATCATGTTTGGTGGACTCACCCACCCTGCCGCCGAGCAACTAGCCGATAGGTTAGCAGCCTTATCGCCAGCGACACCGTCGGTATTTTTTAGCGACTCGGGTTCGGTTGCAGTCGAAGTTGCGCTTAAAATGGCGCGTCAATATTGGCAAGCATTGGGTAAGCCAAACAAAAAACGCTTTGTCGCTCTCAAGCAAGGCTATCATGGCGATACATGGGGCGCAATGGGCGTCAGTGATCCCGACAGCCTACACCAACAATTCCGTGATGCCAGCGCACAGACCTTTTTTGCCGTTGCACCCTTAGCTGGCTTTAATCGAGAGGATAACAACAATAGCGACCTTGCCAGTGTGCAAAACTTATTTGAGCAGCATCACCAACAGCTTGCTGCGATTATCATCGAACCCATTTGGCAAGGTGCAGGCGCAATGAACTTTTATCGTCCCGACTATTTAACGCAGCTACGGCAGCTATGCGACCGCTATCAAGTATTGCTTATTTGCGATGAGATTGCGACCGGATTTGGCAAGACAGGCAAACTATTTGCCCATCAACATGCAGACGTCACACCCGATATTTTATGCTTAGGAAAGGCATTAACAGGTGGCATGCTGACGCTGGCGGCGACCTGTACCAGCACTGCCATTTCAGATGCCATCAGCAACCATCCGCCTCATCGTTTTATGCATGGTCCGACATACATGGCAAATGCCTTGGCGTGTGCTTGTGCCAATGCCAGCATGCGGCTCTTGCACGACATCGACTGGCAGCCCAAAGTAGATCAATGGCAAACAGATATGAACACTACTTTTGAAGGGCTTGCGATAATCGAAGGCGTGACAAATACGCGTGTTTTAGGACATGTTGGCGTAATTGAAATGGCATCACCAGCCTTAGCTGCAGCCGTGCAACCCCTCGCACTGGCAAGCGGGCTTTGGCTACGTCCGTTTGGCAATTGGGTTTACCTCACCCCTGCTTACACCATGAACAACAGTGAGCGCGAGCAGTTGTTGATAACAACAATCCAAACCGTCAAACAAGCTTGTCAACAAAAACTCAGCGCCAAGCCCGAGGCGATTTAATTTCTTTCGATATGAAAAAAGCCGCTATAAAGCGGCTTTAATCTTGAATATGGTGGCTATGACAGGACTCTATTGTAATTGATTTAATTGGATTTATTTTTAAGTTTTTATTAAATATACACAAATACATACACAAAACTCAAACTACTCAATTAATTTTCACCAGCTAAGATCAATGCCTGCTCTATTAGCCGAGACGAAATATAAACAGCAGAATCTTCCAATCTATCAAGCTTCGGTTTAATGGCAGCTATCATTCCCTTCTGTTTGGCTAACAACAAGACACCCACGGATCCAATCACTGCAATATTATTTAACTGTGCTACCTTACGACCACGAGCATCATCAATTAGCAATCTATCTGCATTGAGCTGTTTATACAAATACATGGCTTCGATTTCACCCACATCACCATAAGCATCTAACAGAACAGAACCAGACTCAGAAGCGATGGGACAACGCTTATCTTGCAAATACTGCATTAAACTCTTTGCTTCAGGTAAGAACTCATCGGAAGTTAGCTCATGATAAACAGCTTCAGGCACTAAAACTCTACCAAACAGCCTATCTAACGTACATAAACTATCCATAACAGACAAGGCAACTAATGCAGATGAGTCGGCAATCAGTAACATTATAAGCCGACCAGTTCCGTTGCTAAGTCTATGCTTTCATCCATAACTGAAACTTGATGCTTCTTGCATTCAGACATAAAGGCATAAAGGCTTACTCCTGCCAAGTCCGCTGCTTTGGCGATGCTAACCTTACCCATTTTAAACAGCATTAAAGCGTAGCTTAATTTCATATCCTGCTGAATTTGCGCGACAGATTCAAAAGCAACAAAACCAGTTGGTAGCTCAATGGAAACTTGCATGGCATCATTCCCGTTTAATTAATACAGTTGCGTCATGATACCATATTTTCGATTCAGCTTTTGCCTCTTGACGGACAAGCTGTGTCAAATATTAATAACCTAAAAACTGACAGCAGAAAATAACCTACACGCCTTAACACTTCGATCAATTGGCAAAATATCACTCGTGATCCATTTCCCCATTCTTAATGATTTTAACCACACCAAAGCGGTACACCCCGTTGGTCATTACAGGTGTAGCCATTTGTCTCATTATGACACATCCTCACTTAACATAGAGTTTACAAGATCATTGCAGCCATAAGGAACTTTCATTCATGACTTTCTCTAACACATCTAACACACAGAACGATGACACTAAGCCTCAGCTTTTAAAAGAAGCAAAAGATCCTTTGCTTAATTCAGTATTGGCATTCGTTTTGGAATCAAAAAAACTTTCGCCATCCTCTATTCAACGAAAATTTCGCATTAATTATAATCGCGCAGTATTATTAGCAGAAGAGGTAAGTGACAATATACCTAAAGAATATTGTGATACTTATTTGAGAAATATTCAATACACCCTAAATGATTATGATGAATCAAGTACTCATGACCGTGTTCCTTCGGATGGTAGTAAAGCATACATTGAATCAGATAACTATATAAAGCTTGCTGATTATTATCTCATTAACGGTTCCATTGATGTAAGAAGCCCGATGAGATCTCATGTTTTTCTTCAAGATAGTGGTTCATTATCGAAAAAAAGTTCTGATATGATCAACGTTAATTATGAGGTTTTATGTCAACTACAAAATTCATATAATGGCCTTATTGCTTTTACTTTATTAGATTTGGTAGAACACTTCTCGGGACATCATCGATTTATTCAGTTTTCTTTAACGGTAAGCCTTGAGGATTTTAAAAAAAACATTATAGAATTATTGAAACATGCTTTTGA
Organism: uncultured Francisella sp.; assembly: GCA_964606405.1. Lineage (GTDB taxonomy): Bacteria > Pseudomonadota > Gammaproteobacteria > Thiomicrospirales > Thiomicrospiraceae. The sequence continues at coordinate 9,696 of CAZSGH010000005.1, read as the reverse complement.
TAAAATTAATAAATTTATTGCTACAAGCAAAATAGATCATCAGTTCGCAATCATAACAGCTCCAGACAATAAAGACTTTACTGGGGAATATTTTGATTTAATAGGCGATTTACTTTTTAACAACCAATTACCAACATCAGAAAATTATTTGACAAAATTAGGGTTATCCTTAAACGGATCAAATGATAATATACTTGTTGGTGTTAGCATGAGACTTACGCAGGAAAAAAATATGCCACACAACCCTGATTTATATCTACCTATTAGTATTGATATGAAATAATATTTGATTTTATATCTAGTGCATAAATAATTACAGCAAGTGTTAACGCATACCTTATTGCCCGAAACTTATACTCTGTTTCGACAAACAGAACAAGCCATTTTCTCAAACTTGGCAGCGAGACAATCTTGCGTCAGTCTTCATGTATTGGATGGTCGGTTCAATCGCACTGCGACGTTGCTTGCGCCTAAATTTCATTGTGACCTCACACTACTTTGAGTGACAATGATTTGAAGGTGTGACAGAATAAAATCATAAGCTAATCGAAATAACACTGGTACATGGACAATATTTCTTCTTTCAAGTCGTCTTTAAGCTGCTGCGGAGACTGTACGACAATACGCGACCCTTGCGACAATATCCACCAAAACAATTGCCATGTTTGATATACAGTTGCACGTAATTTGTAACCATCTTCGATCAACGTAATACTTTGATCTTGAGATAAAGGCGTTTCTTGCAAGTAAGCTGCCAAATCTTCACTAACCCAAGCCTCTAGCGTTATGGGTGATTGACTGTCCACACTAAAACCACCCGCGTCATGCGCGATGTAGTCCTGCCAAGATTGCTTATTTTTAGGCTGTGCCTGCTCAAGATGGAGAATTTTTACACTGATAAAGCGATGTAATGCAAATAAACGAATACTGTCATAATCATTAACGGTTGCGCCAAGATAAGTGACAACACCTCGATGAATCAGTCCTAAAGGATGCAACACCATCATTTTGGGCTCGTCTTGATTGATTGACCGATACATCACCTCTATTGGACGCTGCTCAAAGACGGCTTGATACACCGCTTGCTGAACATCCGTAGACACACGAGGCGCTAACAAGGGCTGTGTTGGCGGCACAACCACCACACTTTCTAGCCAATGCGTTACTTGATTTTGAGAGCCCAACCCTTTAATGATTTGTTCCGCCTGTTTAAATAGCGGCAACAAATCGACTAATAAACTAGGCGGCAGTGAGTTTTTAAGGTGCTGGTTTACCAGATGCAATGTCAGCCCTTCCTGCAAACTCATGAGTGGTAGTTGCATACGCGTATCACGTGCCCACTTCCAACCATAGGGCTTACTTTTATCATTACACTCTAAGGGCATAACCCGAGCTAAATCTTGCAAATCTCGCTGAACTGTTCTACTCGTAACACTGTATCCCAAGCGCGCAAGCTCAGCGGTTAAGGCAGAAACCGTCACCTGAGCAGGCGACCGAGGTATTAACTGCAACAAGTGCAATTGACGCACAAGACTTTCATGTGTAGGAATACTGGGCATAATTAACTTACCAAATTAAAACGACTGAAACCAATTTTCAACTAACAATCCAACAGTTCAATTATTGTATTTATTACGTCTAAATGCTAGGTAATTATCCAGTTTATGCTGGATATTCTCAGCTACCACAGGGTTGGCAGAATGAACAATAAACGAAAAGTCAGTTGAGATAAACCACTAATTGTGCTGCTTCAAGCTTAAATTGTGATGAAAAATTTCGTCAAGATTGGTTCACTCTTAGTCACCCGTTTGCGTTTTAACATCTCTAAATTAGGCGGCTAAATTCACTGTACTACTACACTATGCGTAAATATCAACGAAATTACCCAGTCTTTGGTGACTCATTATTTTTTCACGCAAATTACCTTTTTCATCTAATAATGGTTGAATTACCTTTTGGATGGAGTAAACCTGCATTGGTTTAACGATTGGAGCAATTTTATTAACGCCCATTCTTTTACCTCGTGATACAGCTTCCTGAATAACAACATCATCGTAAACTTGCTCACCTCTAAAATTGACGTTTCTTGGGGTATTGAACTGTTTATAACCAATACTGGTGCGACTAGGTTGATTAAATTTTGCCCATCGATTTCGACGATAACCGTCCATAACATCAATTTCCATGCTTCGGCTCCAAAAAACCCAATCAAGTTATATTGAGTTTAGTATGAAGACTTGTGCGACAAATTGAGTCATACTCAGTCATAAGGTAAAGTAAGTACGATTCTCCACGATGCGCCTAAACATCTATACTAATCATAGAACTTATCTTAACAACGAAACCTACCGCTATATGTTTGGGACACTACTCTCCACCATGAGTTACAAACCATTTTTGTAAATAGTCTGGCATATCAGACATCTTTTCAGCGCCAAACCACTCAATGCTTTCCCCATTAGAAAGTAATACAACATACATTTTCCCTGTTTTTACATTGACGGCAAAAGCCGCCTCCTCAATGGTAAACATGTGTGGTCTACCTCCTTCACCAACCAGCCATTCACCCTGTTTTTCAACGCCTGATGCAACTAATACACGAGTGGTTAGATCGTCAAAACGACCACCTAACAATTTGCTAAAACCTTGTGTCAACGCTGAAGACTTCACAACATCATATGGCGACTTGCCAACAAATTCGTCAGGATTAATATTTGATAACATGTTACTAGCATCACGATCACGCTTGATTTCTGACATAAATGACCATGCCAAACGACTTAGATCAGATATACTGACACCCGAAAGAGAGACAATATGCTTGTTGTCATCATCTAACTGCGACTCATAGCTAATCGGTAATTGAAGGTTACCCGCAATAAACTTGGCATCACAAGTGTATTTTTTGACTGTTTCATCATATGCACTCGCACGAGCTAGCTCAATATACGCATGTTCTTTAATCTCTTTTTCAGTGATACCAGATAAATCAACGCGCATCTGTTGCATCATTAAATCAGTGACAAAATTGACTGTTTCAGCATCTGAACACTTGGGTGGCTCATGACTACAACCAGACAATAAAATACATGAAATTGCGCAGATACTAACAGCAACCTTTAAAGACATGGCACACCTCAACTTCGACCAATAAAAAAACCCAATCACTGGATTGGGTTTAGTATGAAGGCCTAATGCGACACAATGAGTCAAATAGAATTAGTCTTGAAAGCTAATACTATATTTTCCGTTAGTTGTCGTAAACTTTGCCATACCAGAACCAATTTTCAACGCTAACTCGTCCAGTGTTTCAACGGTCAACCTACCGTCCATAAGTCGCAACTCAGCCATTTTTAATACTGGATCGACAATCTTATTCAAAACATCCTGTTGATTATTAACACTGGTTAAACGAAGAACATAGCAGCACCAACTAAAATCTCCATCAACTTCATTATCGCTATTAGTTAAAAATACAGAATTTAATATCTTTGTTGTGGGCAATAAAACATTCTCTAAAGAATAACTGTTGTCACTATCGAAACTAATCGGATCGTGCCCAGTGCAAATTCCAATGAAAATCAAAGGCTCTTCGTTCAGCAGCTCATCAGAAGTCATATATTCACCGCATAGACTGTACTGAATTTGTATTGTCAACTCGGTATTTTTCTTTCGCGTTGCGCTTTTTAGAAAAAATGAATTTGCCCAATCCGTAGTCACATCACCTGTTACTGTTGTCCTTAAGTCAGAATCAAAATACACATCACCGATAAAATGGATGTCCTTACTTGCATTTACCTTCTCTTCAAGGCTTATATAAACCAAATCAGCTAGCGCATCAGCTTCTTTCAATGCATTAGCGGCTAACTCGATAGCCTTATAAATTTTTTTCCCGTTAGTCCATCCCGACATAACAACTCCTTATCTATTACCTATGCCCGAAAAAACAACACGCCAGTATGTGATTGCACTTCAACTTTATCTAAAAACAGGAATCCGCCAAACGGATAAATGTCTAACGCATCCATAAACTTATTAACCAAACTAATCCAAGAGAACAAATTGGGTTCAGTTTGAGCAATATTATTCATGGCTCCTAGCAGATCTACCCATGTCAATCGCAGCAATCTTTCTTTATGCTCATAATCAGCAGTAAGTGGCTTCTTGCCGATATAAATATGAAATCCATTATCGCGCTCAGACTGTGTTAAATAACAACCCCACTGCAAATCTAATTGGTCTTTTCCCCATGCATTTTCCGCTCTACATGGATTAAGCCCAGAATTCCATTTAAACTCAACAATAATGGTTAACTTCTTGTCTGAATTAGGATAGTTGACTTTAATGTGCAGTTCAGGCTCGATGCGACTCCTATCAAGACACTCAGTAGCTGATTGATGCGTTTTTCGAGTTGGCCAAAACTCCATGACAGCACTTAGCGGTTCTGCATTTGGAATAATTGCTTTATTGCTTGCCTTTTCAACTAATAGCTTATGCCAAAAGCGAGCAATCCATGCTTCTGGCATCAATGCCAAGGGCGTGAATACTATAGAGGTAATTTCATCTTCTTGCGTCTTGCGCTTTTCTTCCTCACCAAGACCATCATCAAACTTTTTGCTTCCCAAATAACGTGTACGGTGCAGGGAAGACTTGCCCCGAGTAAAAGCGTGCAGCATAAAACATCTCTTATAGACTATAACTAGGATATTAGTCATTTAATGATGTTCTGTCAAAGTAAAACCTGCCCCACAATGGATCAATCATAACAACACGATGAATGGTTCAATTTCATGCCCAAAATCCCCACGTCTGACTTCGATAAAAAGCTTGGCAAGCGCATTCAGCTTAGACGTAAAGAGTTGGGACAAACCACAATGATCTTCTCTGAAAATATCGGCATATCGCAACAACAGCTATCACGCTACGAGCGCGGACAAAACAAAATCACCCCAACTCATCTTTTCAGCATTGCCCACTACACGAAAACACCAATTAGTTGGTTCTTTTTAGATTGCCAGCCAGAAATAGGAGTTGGACAGGTGATGGAGGATAGTGCGCACTACTGACAACACCTTAATCGCTTGAGGTGATGGCTTTTGAATAACCAGTTTATGACGGTATTTATAACTGCTTCGGCATACACCAAAAACATCATACAATCGTTTAACGCTAAAGACCCCTTGAAGACTGCAGATTATTTGGATCTGCTCCAAGTCTCCGACATCAAGAGAGCGGTAGACTTTTTTAAAATATCTTTTTCCTCTTCTAAATATTTGATCCGTTTTTTCAGCTGCTGTATTTCAATTTGTTCTGGCGTCAATGCGCTGGCAGTTGAGGTAATGCCTTCACGCCCTTTACATAATTGCCGTACCCACTCCACTCACCCATCGAAGTACACCAACACCCATTGCATCGGTGGCTTCTTGTACCGAATAATTTTGATCAACCACTAATTGCGCTGCTTCAAGCTTAAATTGTGAAGAGAAATTTCGTCTGGTTTTGTTCATTCTTAGTCACATGTTAACGATGAAATGTATTTTAACATCTCTAATTAGGTGGACAAACTCACTGTAGCACTACAGTTGGCGTACGCAACGACTCATATAAGGCGTTTGCTATACCAGTGTCATGCAAGCCAACTTTAAGATTATTATTATGCAGTACCATGAATTTGAGCAATAAGTACGTTATCATGACGAGATAGCTAACACGCTACATAAAGCGTCTTCACTTATTTGTATGAATTCAGGGAATATTTATCCCAAACGCCTTTTGGTAAACTATATGGCAAACGCAACCCTAAATTACTATCAGCAAAATGCTGAACAATTCCAAGCACAGTATCAGCAAAAAACAGCTGAAGAAGTTCATGCTTCGTGGCAAGCATTTTGGCCAACAGCTCAGCACCTAGGGCAAGCATTGGATGTTGGTGCGGGTGTTGGACGTGATGCAGCATGGTTATCTTCGTTTGGTTGGGATGTGGTCGCAGTTGAGCCTGTCGAAGCTTTTCGTGAATTGGGCAAAACACAAACGCAAAATTTATCTGTGAGTTGGCTCAACGATCAATTGCCAGCCATATCCAATATCATTGCCTTAGAAATGAAGTTTGATTTGATATTGCTCAGTGCCGTATGGATGCACATTCCTGCATCTGATCGTCAACGCGCTTTTCGCAAACTCGCTTCACTACTCAAACCCAATGGCATTATGGTCATATCGCTTCGACATGGTAGTAGTCCAGACGAAAGGCACATGTATCCTGTGTCGATGGATGAGTTAAAGAGCTTCTCAGTAGAACAAGGCTTAACATTAGCGCATCATGTCAGTGATGATCAAGATAAGTTAGGTCGCAATGAAGTCACATGGGAAACGTGTGTATTTAAGCTGCCTGATGATGGTACTGGCGCTTTTCCTTTAATACGCCATGTCATTATCAATGATGCCAAATCTTCCACTTATAAATTGGCACTCCTACGAACGCTTCTGCGCATTGCTGATGGTCATCCTGGCGCAGTGATTCGTCGAGAAGATGGTAGCGTGATCATTCCGTTAGGTTTGGTCAGTTTGTACTGGATGCGGCAATACTTGATCTTAATACAACAAGACATCAGACAGGGAACACACGCGGCACACACAAACGATGCATGGCAAGGTTTAGGGTTTATCGAGGCAGAAGGCATGTTACGCTTTCAATATCATTCAGCGGCCGACTTTTCGATTGGTCATATTTGGTTTAAAGATGAAGCAATTGCCCTACAAAAATCGTTAACCAAAATCGGCGAAATCATTAAAAAAATGCCTGTGACGCATATTACGATGCAAGGCACTGACAAAAAAACTGTGTTTGAAGTACAACTGAAAAAAAGAACGCCACCGTCAGATCGCTTCCATGTTACCTTTGAAAGCTTAAGTGCATTTGGTGAGTTCTCAATTCCCGAGCATATTTGGCATATCATGTGTCAATACGCCTGTTGGATCGAGCCTGTTATTGTGAATGAATGGGTAACGGTCATGCAATCTTATCCTGCAAACGCAAGGAAAACAGATCATCAGTTACGCAGTTCATTAACATGGTTAGAGCCTAAACGAACCACACAGCAAGTACGAAATCGAATTGAATCCTTACAACAACAAGGACAAAACGTGTACTGCGTGTGGGGCAATACAAAACTCAGCACATCTTTTGTCGTCGATCACTGTTTACCTTTTGCACGATGGCCAAATAATGATTTATGGAATTTATTGCCATCGACCGTACAAAACAATTCCAAGAAATCTGACAAACTCGCGAGCAGCAGCAGATTGAACAATGCTAAACACCGTATACAAGAATGGTGGCAGCAAGCATGGCTTGAGGATACGAACAATCGTCAATTATTTTGGACGCAGGCACAATTTTCTTTGCCTGGCTTGCATCAAATAACTACCCCAAACACAGAAGAAATTATGGCTGCTTTGACATTGCAACATATTCGTCTAAGAGAACAACAGCAATTGGCGGTTTGGAAATAAGTTAACTTTTCTCAGGATAGACAAGATAATTGTCGCCCAACACTTTTCATCAAATCAAAAAACACGATGTTTAGCGGAACATCTTTGACTGAGCCCCCCCCCTAAAGCAATAGCTGGTATCAATTTTCTCCGTACTGTCCGTTGCTGGGTAGATCAAGAAAACTGGCTACATTCCCTACCCGTTTGTTGCTACTTGGTGGCATAGGCGTACATTTGGTAAACGTCGGCTTGTGAGATGCCAACATTCGATTTATCCTCGGACACTAACTTCCATTTGGTGTCAGCAATCGTTGTACCATCGTTGAGACAATATCGGGTTTAAGTGCAAAACGCCCAGAATTACATTGGCAAGCCAAAAAACATATATATTTCATGGAATGTTGGTCAAAACTCTACCTGCCCAACTTTTAATAGCATCTTTATCCAACTTAGCCCGATGCTCAGCATTCTTTTTAGGATGATTAATACGCCCACATCCATTGCCAAAGGTTTTACCCAAGCCAACTTCATCGACCAAAATAACTCTACGCGAAAGCGGATTTTGACAGGCAAACAAGACTGCTTCTACTTGGTGCGGATGAGATCCACTTGCGAGTCAACTAATGTCGAAGCAATCGACTCAACCGAATCGCCACTACCTCTTCAGGTTAGCAACCAAGCAATGTATTGGGTTTGGCAAGGGGTCAGCATGTGTTTTAATGCAGCTCTATTGTTGGTGAATTAAAGTGTCATCTAATTAGAAGTAAGACAATAACTCACGCTGTACACTACATATTCGTGCAGTTTACTAACCAATCCGCCCATACCTGCATCATACGAATGCGCTCTGGCAGATATTCGGCATGATTATACGCTCTTCGGACAGCATTTCCTTCTGTATGACTTAATTGTTTCTCAATAGCATCACTACTAAATCCCATTTCATTCAAGCGAGTCGATGCCATATGTCGAAAACCATGCGGTGTTAGTGTTTCTTTGTCGATACCTAACTTTCTGATACGCTGACGTAAAGACTCTGGGTTGATAGGTTCATAGGTAACATAATTAACAAACACATAGTCGCTAACACGATTAGCAAACTGAGCCTGTAGCATTTCAATTACTTGACTGCTCATCGGAATGAGATGGTCTTGCCTCATTTTCATACGACTCGCTTTAATACGAATTAGCTTGGCATCAAAATCGATTTCATCCCAACGCAAGCCAACCAACTCACTTGGTCGCAAAAAAATGTATGGCGCTAATTTCAATGCACTACAAATACTGCCGTGATCGTTGCACTCAGCAAGTTTGGTTAACACTTCTCGAATAGCTGCTGGATCGGTAACGGTAGCGTAATGCTGCGTGACATGAGCCTTAAAAATATTGTCAGGTACAGATGCTGTTGGATCTGTTTCCAACAAACCAAAACCCACACCATATTTAAACACCATACTAACAATGCCCTTTACTTTCATGCGCATGTGCGTTTTATTAGCATCATCTAGCGCTTTAAGCATAGTAATGACCTGAATCGGCTTGATATCATTCGCTGCTAAATGACCTAAATAAGGAGCGACATGGTTACTATATCGTTGCATCACTTTACTAGCGTGGCTATCAGACCAATCGTGCGTACGCGTGTCATACCACTGAATAAATAGCTTGTGAAAAGTTAACGCCCGTTCTGTTTGCTCGATTGCTGACTGATTAGCAAATTCGATTTGTTGAGCCTTGGCTTGCTGTTTAGCTACTCTAGGATCAACACCAGTAGCGAGCAACACCTTAGCTTCATCTCTGAGTTGCCTTGCTTGCTTTAAAGTTATTGCTGGGTATTCGCCTAAAGCCATCAATACCGCTTTACCCGCAAACCGATAACGCAGACGCCATAGTTTTGAACCTGTCTTAGTTACTTCAAGAGCAAGACCTTCTCCATCAGCTATTTGATAAGATTTATCTTTGGGTTTAAGTGCTTTAAGTCCAGTTTCTGTAAGCATTTTTCGCTCTTCTGTGTATATATTCTTTATTCAATGTGTATACAACATTCAATCTATACACAATTATATACACAAAACTTTGGGCTGCAAAGACATCACATGAGACCGCATGAAACCAAAAGCAATCTTAACTTATTGATTTATATTAAACTAGATATGAAAAAAGCCGCTGTAAAGCGGCTTTAATCTTGAATATGGTGGCTATGAC
>CAZSGH010000004.1:48385-84119 GCA_964606405.1 uncultured Francisella sp. | reverse complement strand
CTTATATACACCTGTTAACCAATCGTAAACCGCTATGCCTAGAGTAAAAAAGGGACTAGCATTACCCGCTCAAAATTATCCTCTAGGGACCCTCTAACTGAATGTTTTCGCTGTAAAAATGAACGACTTCATTGGCATTCACTTTCTATACCCTAGGATTTTATAGCAGTGAGTGAAACGCTGCCGTTGTGCAGACCTTGGAACACACCATCCAATCGGTCAGACACAATTTCAAGGTTTCTGTAGCCAGTCAGTTGAACTTCGTCGATTGACTGGTATACCCGCTCGATAAGATCAGACAGCACAGCAGCTTTCGGTGCCATGAGGATCACATCAATGGCAATTTGGCGATAAGGTATTTTCACCATTGACGACCCAGAGCCCTCGTGCTTGACTACGGATGATGAGTACATCACTAACCCCTTGCCGTTTTCGGTAATGCGCTCGAACGCATCATCATCTGAGACGTAGCTAAGCACATCGATACCCGTAAGCTGCGATAGTTGCTGAGATAGTTGTTGTTCGATGTCTAACATAATTCATTCCTTAAAATACTTTTATCTTGCCCTTAGTGGCTGCAAGTCCTGATTTAATAATACGGATGAGCTGTTCACTCATGGCTTCAGCGGTGACCTCTCCAAGCTTATCCAACCAAGGTCCTTTAATCTCATCAAAGGTGTCTTGCATATCAAAACGTTTTTGGTAAGGGCTTAATGAGCGATAGAAGCGAAACTCAGGGATCGCATGATTGGTTTTGTAGTTGCGAAAGTAGATTCCTGCCTTTAGTCCGAGCTCTTGCGTTTTACCAGCGCCTGAGTGTTGGACAACAAACCAACCGCCGCCCTCCTTCTTACGCGTCTTGTCCTTGGTTTGGCGAGTTGAATTAGCGTCATATCCGCTTTTCCAATGCAATTCAAGATAACTCATGATCTTGTTAACGTGCCCAGGCTTAACGTTGCCATTGGCATCGACAGGACAGAACATAGTAGGAACGGCATACCAACCACTAGGCAAGATCCCAGCCTTTTGTAGCGCTCTCTCTAACCCTGAATTTGGCCGTTTTCCTCCAGTAAAGTGATGCCCTAACACGTTAATCGGTGGCGTACCGCCGTAGTTACCTGTTTTAATTTGCAGCACGGCGGTGTTGTCGTTGTCGGTGCTTGCCGGTATGACTTGCAAGCCTCTCAAAGTCCACGCTTTAGGACGATCAAAGCTTGCGCTCATTTGTTCCTGAAGCTTTTTGCGAACAGCCCAAGCCATAGCCGTCAGCACTGGGTTAATACGCCTCTGAATGGCAAAGTCTTCATCTGATAATCTGGCCATTAAATAACCTCCTTTAATCACCAACCACGCTCGAAACGCGATTGGTGTGCGTTTAGAAGCCCGTTAGCGAGTTAAGCCGTATGATTTACGCTTAACGTACTCATCCAGTTCATGGGCTCCGACTGTTTCAGCAACGCTTGATTGGCCTTTAAATGAAAGTGCTCTAATTTCATTCCATAGATCCGCCATCTTAACAATCATTGCGTCCAACTCTTCATGCTTACTGCCTATGATAGAAAGCGCCTTAATCGCATCGATAGCGGCAAAGATCATGTCTGTTTTGTACGTTGGTTTGAATGTCGCGTTATCATTTTCAATAAGCGATTTAACAACCTCCAATTGCCCACTAAGCTCTACTTTCTGTTTAATGGCAGCATCCAAATCCTTGTTATAGTTGATTGCATTAATCGCACTCGTTAGCTGATCTCGTTTTTGTTCAAGCCCTGCGGCGATGTTTGCTGATTCAAGCTCTCGATTGCGAGCAATGCGAGAAGCCGCCTCAGCTTCATCTTTTGTAGGCTTCATTGAACGCAGACACGAGTAGATTGCAGACGGCACATATCCCTCTTTGTTTTCAGAGCTAACTAAATTGAGCATCTCTTCGATGCGGCTTTGGTCGACTTGATTAGACATAGCTTTATTCCTTTTGGAGTGATTGGTTAGTGGTTAATAAAAAAGAGTGAGCAAATGGTTTAACGAAAAGGGTATTCGCCCACTCAAAACAGGTTAATCTGTTTGGTCCTTGAAACGAACGTGATAAAGTTTTTTCACGGCGCCCAAAACGCGCATCGGTCTACTGGCTCGGCCATTAGATCCAATTTGAACAACGCCAACAGATTTAAGTGCTTCAACAATGCGGTCAATTGCATGACCACCAGCCGCCTCTTTTAAGCCATCAGGTGTGAACAACCAGACCCGATATGGGTCATTGCCTTCGACAAGCGTCTTATACCAACCAGCACGGTTAATGACGGGAGTGTCATCATTCGGGTGCCACTCACTGAATCGGTTTGAGTTGGCCATAACAAACGACTCGATTGATTCGATAATCTGAGCGGTCTCGCTTTTATGCTCTGCAATAGTGTTTACCCATTTAATAAACTCCCTTTCAATCGCGTCTAAAATATCGTGCTCATCCAGTTTGAGTAGCCCGAACTGGCTCGCCATGATTCCAGCAAAGGCAGCGACAGAGAACAGCCGAGAGGCGCGTTTTTGGATGCCGGTAACGCTTTTAAACCTGCCAGACGTTGCTTCCAAATAGGTTTTAACCAGCTCATCTATGTTTTCTTCCTTAATGAGCTGCTCAATAAAAGCAATAGCCGCCACGCCATGACTTGCATTAGCTGTTTTGCGTAGAAACGCTGAAAGCGCGTGCTCATCTTTATACCCATGCAACGCATCGAATACCCCGTATTGATTAGATACGGGGATCTCAATTAAACGCCCCGCCATGCCAGTATGCTGTTGCTGTTTGTGCAGTGCCAAAAAGTCACCGATGCTTCGCTCGCCGTTGCTGATAACGGGCGTTCTAAACGTGACCATAGGAGCAAGCGTCCGCTTTTGCGTTGCTTTAACAGAGCCGCCGCCATTGGCTAACAAATACACCAGGTCGCCTAAATCGTGAGGGTTTGCGTTTTTAATCTCATCGAGCACTAACAGAGTTTCGTTAGCGGCATGAGCATATAACTCACAGCCCACCTTAGATATCCGCCAACTTTTTACCAGCTTTTCAGGCGTACCGAACACGCTAGCAGCAAACTCACTTAATACCGACTTGCCCGCAGATGAATCGCCATAAATGTGGAAACCACCACCGCTAATGCCGAAATAACGTAATAGAGGACCGCTGAATGCGTAGGACAGCAGTAAAATGAAAGCGCTGTTACCAGCGGCCACAGCCGTTGCTTCAGACCAATTTTCAAGCCTTCCCTTTGGTGAAAATCCGCCCATATCGGATTGTTGGTCATAAACAACTGAATCATTACCGATTGTCACAGAAGGCAATACGAACACATCGTTCAACCACCCGCATCGAGTGGAAGCAATAATGTGCTTGTCGTGAAAGGCAGAGGAGAAGTATTGAAACAGACGGTTTTTCTGACTCAATTCCAAACGAAACCCCAGATTAAACAGTTGCTCTAACAACTTGTTACCACCGTTAGCAATGTCTTTTTTTCGGACAATGGTTTGAGTGATGCCGCCATTGCCGTTAAGCATATCGACTAAAAAGCCGTGATTCGCCTGTAATTCATCTGTGACTTGAGCGGTAATAGCGACGTAGGACCCAATCCAGACATCAAACGGAACGAATCCGCCCTGACCGTCCGCGCGCAAACCGTGATAGTACAGGCCAGACGGGAACTCTCTTTGATTACCAGACATGAGAAACAGATACTGGTAAGACGCAAAGGACGGCCTATCCGGCGACACGTTAGTCACAGGAGCATCAGGAAGTACCTGAGCTGGGTTGATTATTTTAGGATTGTCGAGCATTCAAACGACCTGAACCACGCGCCCAAACGTCCCAAAAGTCGATGCTTTGATTTTCCTCATCAGCAGTAACATTCGGAATCCATAAACCAGCACCGACTTGAATGGCGGCGTCACGCGCACGAATCAAGCCAACGTTTCCGGTGAACTCATGCGGTTGGCGTTCGCGAGCACCATCCCAGTCAGCACAGATCACAATTTGCCGATTCGGGAAACGATTGCGCAAATTGATAGCAACGTGAGCAAGGTTTCCAGCATCAATAGCACAAGCAACCGCCCACCCTTTGCATATCAAGCCGATAGCCACGCCAGTTGCCCAGCCCTCGCAAATAGCCAGCACGCCATTGTCATCAAACACCTTGCTACTGGTAGGAATGAAATTACCCTTTTTCGCACCACCAGTCAGCATTCGCTTACTGCCATCAGGAAAAATACGCTGGACACTGACAATATTCCCGCTCGCATTAGTGATTGGCAAAATCAAAGCAGACCCCACTGTTTTGGGCAGGTATTTTGGATAGTAGGAAAGAATATCGATGGACATAAAGTCCGCCGGCTTAAAAAGCTTACGCTGTGCAACATAAGGATGAGAACTAAAGTTACTCTTAGCGATGTTAAGAATGCGCTGAACTGCCACCTCAGCAGCATCCTGATTGTGTTTAATCTCATTAGCGGCACTTATCTCGAACTCTACGCTCGATTCGACCTGACCAAAAGCAACCTCATAAGGTTTATGCTTTTTCTTAGGCGATGCAATATAGGCGGCATCTTTGAAATTAAACTTCTCATTAATCCCTAAACGGTGGTGGCCAAAAGCACCATAGTTAGGGCCTTTGAAAACCACCCAGCCATCAGTAGTGCCTGCCTTATCGCCATTACAACGAAAGCGAACAAACTTACCAATGGCCGCACGCATAATTGGCGTCGTTGTTAACGGAACCATGCCAAAAGCGTTAATTTTCTCAACGACTTGAAGTGAATAATTACTCATCAGTTAGAACCTTCTACGTGATCCTTCCAAAAGCGTTGGAAGTTGTCTAGTCGATGCGAGCCTTCTTCGACAATCACACCGACCGACCAAGAAAACTTACCAGAAACACCAAAATATCCCGTACCAGAGGGAATGCCCTCTGGATCATCCTTACAGTAGAATTCAAACTCACTCATAATGGCGACATCCCCACGAATAGCGACAAATCCAGAGCACCGCTCAGACAACACCTCAGACACCATCCCATTGAGTAGGCGTGTGGATGACTTACTAAGCTTTACGCTATTCATTAGGCGACGCTTCAACAGGCCAACCAAAAGCCGCCGCTTGTTGGGCTATGAACTCGTTAACGAGCTTTTTCTCGAACATGATGTGACCATTAGGGGCAATAATGTGACGAACGAAGTTCGGATCAGTTCGCACCCGGGTGCGAACCGTGATAGCACAAATACCCATAAGCTTAGCCAGCTGTCGAGCGTTCAAGTAGTCAGATTTGTTCAAAACAACGCGCATAAAATGCCTCTTCCGTAGCTAATTTTTCTCTGTGGCTATATTGTCGGATTAAGCGACAAAAAAAACCTGTGCAGGCTAGAAAGCTAAAAACAATGACAAGAAAAACCGAGAAAAATAGCGTTAACTAATTAGATAAATCAGTTCCAGAAATAGACGCCGAGTAAGTCGATAGCGCACGGATGAATGAATTTTTTTGTTGATAGTGTTTGCGGATAGATTACACAGGTTGGAAGACTGGACATCAAAGAAACCAGCAGGCTTACGCCTCCCGTGCAATCTACCCATAGAATTTACATCAGGGATTATCCATTATGTAAGATACAGGTAAACGCGCATAAAAAAACCGCTAAGGCACGGTATCGTTATGCCTTTTCGTATTATCGGCTGCAAAACCGAACAAGGAATGAGTCAGCTCTGTTGTATGCTACGATATAGACACAGACAAAGTAATACTAACAAGGTGAATTAAATGACTAGAGACTGGGACATAATTAGAAAAATATTAATTGCAATTGAAAAGCACGAAGGCTACAAACGTCAAGATATTGTGTTTAGTGACCTAAAAACAGAGGCTAAGATAGATGACTGCGAAATGATGAGATACTACTTACGCTTGTTAAGCGAAGACGATTTAATTGATGCATCAATTGGATCCTGCGGCAAGGATGGCGTAGCTGGGATTCTTTATGGGCTTACATGGAGTGGGCACGAATTATTAGGAATGATTGCAGATGAAAAAATATGGGGGGCAGTAAAAAATGATGACAGCCGCATTACAATTAACAAAATAACGGCTTTTGCTAACCATCATTACAATGAATTAGCTAAGCAGTCAAAAACAATAGACAAGTTTTAACCCTGTTTACCCCTTCTTGGGGGTTTACGGGGGTGCGCTACTGGGGCATATTCAGAAATTAACGATGTTTGCACATTACGAACCAGCTCAGGCAAACCAATCAGCATTCAAACATAACCTGTCACACTTTTAATAAATTAATAAAAAAGGACAAAAAGAAACGGCAAAAGACAACCCTATGCAGGTTATGAAAGTAAATACCCGACATTACGGGGAATTAAAAGGTTAGATTGTGAGTGCTTCCCCTTCAATTTTGAGGAGGGGTAGCATTTGAAATGGCACCCTTAAAAGCAAACATCCCCGACAATGCGGGGATGTAGATAACTTATCAGGCAAAGCCTTGGGCTATTGGTTACAACCTAAAGGCATTGGCAATAGTCTAGGTAAAAGCCATGATAAAGATGAGCGCAATAACAATCCAGAACATCCATTTAAAAAAAGAAACAACGAACGATTTAACGAATATATCAACGTAATTCACAGGCTACTCCTTGAGTTTAGATTACAAAAACCGTAAAGGATAATAATTCTATTTATTGGCTTGATTGCCTTGATTGGCTAAAATCCTACAGTGTTTTAGGTAGCTTAATTGGTTAGACGCATAAAGCATATCATTACCCAAATCGGCTAAACCAGACAACAACCATGCAATGCTATCAATCTCGTTTTTAATCTCTGCCTTATCGGTATAAATTAAAGCCTTGCTAATGGCATTAATACCATCCAAAACCCCAGATAAGGCTTCATTAGCGCGGGATTCAGTCCAATCAACTGCATCATCATCTAACCCATGATATTCGAGACTACAGGCAGAATCATCGACACTATTACCACGGCATTCAGCACCACGATAAACTAAGTCAATTCCCTTAAAAAAAGAACCAATCCTGCGTGATTCCTTGCTATGTTCGACACCGTTAACAGTTACGTTTGGGATTAATTCGTTAAACATGGACACCACCTAAGACACTAGATTGACGGAATTTGCTTACTTCAGCATCAAAACCAGTCCAAAGAATGCTAACCGCCATTGTGTTAAGCGCAAGCATACTTTTAGCTTCATTGGCGTTAACAAATTCGGGGATATGGTTTTTTAAGCCTTTAAGTGCCCATTCAAGTTGAATAAGGCGTTCTACAATCTCATCACAGTGATAAAGAAAGTCCGCAAGGTTTGAATCATAGCGAACCGAAACGGCATCATCATTACTTTTATTAGTGTTTGTTGGGTTTAAGTTAGGCATGATTAAAACCCTCAAAATTAACATGACTTGAAATAGTAAAACCCTTACCCGCATCACCTGCCAACCCTTCTTTGGGGTTTACGGGGGTCGCTACTAGGGCATATTCATGAGGCAACGATGTTTGCACATTACGCACCAACTCACGCAAACCCATTAATAGGCAAGCATAGTCCAAGACCTGTATAGACCACTTGTAATTGACCATCACTGGCGCATTTTGCTGCTCATTGAGAACGTGGAGCATATCGAGCGCAATCGTTATATCATCATCCATATCAAGTAACACGCCTAAGCATTCGTTACGATCAAAGGGGGCAACGGCATCAGATTGACCACCACTGGCAAATAAACCATTGGTAAGGTTTGTGAGTTGGTTAAGCATGATAACCCCCTTTTTTGGGGTTTACGGGGGTCGCTACTGGGGCATATTTAGAAAAAACAGCACACAAAGCACGGCTAAGAATTGAACGGGTGGTGACTTGTTTACGGTAAACGGTAAAAGAACCGAATCGGATTAGTTTCATGATGATAGACCTTTCGTTTAATTTAAGGCTATCCACGTCACTGTCAAATGATTGGTGGATAGATTACACGGGTTGACAGACTGGTACGAAAAGAAACCAGCAAGCCTTTCGGCTTCCCGTGCAATCTACCCATAGAGATAATACCGTTTTTACCGGTATTAAGGACACAGGTAAACGCGCATAAAAAAACCGCTAAGGCGCGGTATCGTTATGCCTTTTCGTATTATCGGCTGTCAAACCGAACACTGAATGTGTCAGTGCGTTATTAGGTTAATATGGTTGTTAATGGTGTGTCAAGTGGTTTTTATTGGTTTCTTTATGTTTCATTAGTCAGGGGGTATAATGGGCGCATGGTTAGGTAAAGGGGTACAAAATGGACAAGACAAGAGTTGATGACATGCTTATCGAGATGATTAAGCCAAAGATAAAAGAGATAGAGGAAAAATTTAGCAGTGGCACTGGACTAACTCAGGATGACATTAATACCCTGTTGCTAAAAAGTCAGTACAACCACATTAACCATCTCGATGACAAACTAAACGAGGTTACGGCTTCAGTAGTGGCATTAGAAAACAAGTTCGATATTTTGCGCTCAGACTTTGCAACATTTAAGGCGGACATAGAGACAACGATACAAAAGGCATTAAATCGCAACATGCTTGCAATGATGGCAATGATGGGCTTTTTTGTGGTGCTGTCTAAGATTATCGACAAGTTTTAACCAGTGCTTATTTTTGGACACTTTCAGAATTGTGCATAAAACAGCGTATAAAAAAACCAATACTTTAAATAAAACCAATAAAATCAATGCACACAGGATTACTTCTCCTCCGCCAGTTATACACATCAAGTCGCTTCTTAGCGGCTTTTTTATTATCGGGCACTTCTAAAAACCCAATGGGTAGGATGTCTGAAGGAAGGGGTTACAAAAAATAGCATGTAACCCTTTGATTCATTCCCTTCCTTCAGTCAAAAAAATAAACTTGGGAAATCTAAAAACAAACGAAGTGAGGTTTTTAGAGGTTCCCTATCTTAAAATCAGTTCAAGACAACTCCGAAAGCGCCGTTAAAGCTGCTTCCACATTCGCAACGCCCATCACTTCTAAACCAACGATAGGCGTTTTAGGAATATTACCCAGCGGAACGAGCGCTCGCGTAAAACCATGCTTAACCGCCTCTTGTAAACGCTCTTGCCCATTCTGTACGGGGCGAACCTCGCCAGACAAGCCAACCTCACCAAAAGCCAACAAATCGTGCGGCAAGGCACGATTACGCAAACTCGAGACAATCGCTAACATCAGCGGTAAATCGGCACTGGTCTCACTGACTTTCACGCCACCAACCACATTGACATACACATCCTGATCGCCCGCCTGCACC
Organism: uncultured Francisella sp.; assembly: GCA_964606405.1. Classification (GTDB taxonomy): domain Bacteria; phylum Pseudomonadota; class Gammaproteobacteria; order Thiomicrospirales; family Thiomicrospiraceae. Next base: position 74,801 of record CAZSGH010000004.1, on the reverse strand, counting down.
CCGCCATGCCGATGTAACACAGCCAACAGCAGTGTCAATCGATTACCATCCAAACCGACCGCAACCCGACGTGGCGCACCGAAGGCATTATGATCGACCAGTGCCTGTAACTCGACCAACAAAGGGCGGGTTCCCTCCCACAACCCCAACACAACAGCACCTGCTGTGGGTTGTTGTCGGTCACGATTAAGAAAAATAGCCGATGGGTTTTTGACTTCTTTCATCCCTTTGTCGGTCATGGCAAAAAAGCCAATTTCATTAACCGCGCCAAAGCGATTTTTTAACGCACGCATTAAGCGATAGCGACTATCCTGCCCTTCGATAAAAATAACGGCATCGACAATATGTTCCAACACCCGAGGACCTGCCACCTCACCACTTTTGGTCACATGTCCGACCAAAAAAACAGCCGTGCCTGTCTGTTTTGCATAGCGCGTTAACACCGCCGCCGTTTCACGCACCTGCACCACGCTGCCCGCAGCCGAAGCAATGCTGTCCATTTGCATGGTCTGAATGGAATCAATTACCATCACCTGTGGCTGTGTTTGCGCGGCAACAGCCAAAATCCTATCCATATCTGTTTCAGCTAATAAGCTTAAGCCATCAGCAGGTAATTGCATACGTCTCGCACGCAAGGCAATTTGTTGTAACGACTCTTCTCCCGACACATACAGCGTCGACAAGTTTTGTTGCGCAAAATGCGTCTGTACCTGTAGCAAAATCGAGGATTTGCCAATACCAGGGTCGCCGCCAATCAGCACCACAGAACCAGGAACTAAGCCACCACCCAGTACTCGATCAAACTCAGCCAAACCTGTCTGCCAACGGGGCGATTCAGCTAAAGAAACATCGGCCAACTGAATAACAGAAGACGTTGAGCCGGTATAACCATTCGCTTTAACAGCGGAACCAGCCACCACCTTAGGGGCAACCCACTCTTTTAGCGTATTCCAAGCACCACAAGCACTGCACTGCCCCGCCCATCGACTATGCTCTGTACCACAGTCGGTACAATAAAAAGTGCTTTTCTCAGGTTTTTTAGCCATATTAAGAAATCAATGGGTCTGCTTATAAACCTGTAAATAATCTTCGTAATTACCCACAAAGTTTTCGACTTTTTCTGGCGAAATTTCGATAATACGTGTTGCCAATGAAGACACAAACTCTCGGTCATGACTGACAAAAATCAACGTGCCTGGATAGTTTTCGAGTGCCAAGTTAAGCGATTCAATCGATTCCATGTCCATATGGTTGGTTGGCTCATCCATAATCAGTACGTTTGGCTTTTCAAGCATCAACTTACCGTATAACATACGGCCTTTTTCACCACCCGACAGCACATGCACCGATTTTTTAATGTCATCAGCATTAAACAATAAACGTCCTAAAATCGCACGAATGGCTTGCTCATCATCACTTGGCTTTTTCCATTGGCTCATCCAATCGAACAAGGTTAAGTCCTCTTCAAACTCAGCAATATGGTCTTGGCTAAAGTAACCAATCTGGACATTTTCAGACCATTTAACTGTACCCATATCCGCTTTAACTTCATCAATCAGGATGCGCAATAAAGTGGTTTTACCAACACCGTTCTGACCGATAATAGCAATACGTTCACCAACTTCGCACATTAAACTAAAATCAGAAAATAGCGGTTTATCTGGAAAAGCTTTACTTACATTATTCACTTCTAATGCTAAACGATAGAGTTTCTTATCCTGATCGAAGCGAATAAACGGATTTTGACGGCTCGACGGCTTAATCTCTGCCAACTCAATTTTTTCTAATCGCTTAGCACGAGAGGTAGCCTGACTCGCTTTAGAAGCATTAGCAGAAAATCGGCTAACGAAACTTTGCAACTCAGCAATCTGCACTTTTTTCTTATCGTTTTCTGCACGCATTTTAGCTTGTACCGCTTCAGCAGCAATCATGTAGTCATCGTAATTACCAGGGAATACTGTCAGCTTACCATAATCCAAATCTGCCATATGTGTACAGACGCTATTCAAAAAGTGGCGATCATGGGAAATAATCACCATGGTGCTATTACGTGCGTTTAGCATGTTTTCAAGCCACTCGATCGTATGAATATCAAGGTTGTTGGTTGGCTCATCAAGCAGCATAATATCAGGATTAGCAAAAAGTGCTTGAGCCAATAACACACGCAACTTCCAGCCTGGCGCGACTGCGCTCATGAGTCCAGCATGTAGCTCCTCGACAATTCCTAAGCCCAGCAACAGCTCGCCCGCTCGCGATTCGGCGGTATAACCGTCTAACTCAGCAAACTCAGCTTCTAAATCTCCGACTTTCATGCCGTCTTCTTCGCTCATATCGGGAAGCGAATAAATACGATCTCGCTCCTGCTTAATTTCCCATAAGCGAGCATCGCCCATAATCACTGTATCTAAAACGGTTTGATCTTCAAAGGCAAACTGATCTTGACGCAGCTTACCCAAGCGCTCCCCTTCGTCCAACATCACGTTGCCTGCCGTTGGCTCTAAGTCACCGCCTAAAATTTTCATAAAGGTCGACTTACCACAACCGTTAGCACCGATTAAGCCATAGCGATTACCGTTGGCGAATTTAACAGAAATGTCCTGAAACAAGGGTTTTACACCAAATTGCATGGTGATATTAGCAGTAGCGATCAAAATAAGCGTCCAGAATAAGCAAGAGAATAAAAATATTGAAATAAAACAGATTATGCGCAATATGATAGCATTTTGAGACGATTTATGGGCGACTAAAATTCACTTATCCACACCTGTACTCAAATTATCCTACCAGTTATCCCCAACCTTTCTAACAAAAACTGGGGATAAAAAAACGCCAGCGATATGCTAGCGTTTTTAAAGAGTCATTCAACAATCAAAACAACTCGATGTCATCATCCAAGACAGGAACGGGATTATCTTTTGTTGCCTGCATACGTTCGCGCATTCTAAACTTCATTAACTCAATCGCCTGCTCACTGGTCAGACCTTGCTCGAAAATCAAATCAAACAGCTCATGCTCTTCTCGCATAGCAGCATATTTTGCCATTTTTTCGATGAAAGCCTGCCAAACAACATCATCTACAGGCTTATCTTTACTACCCATAATATCTGCAAGAATAGACAAACTATCAGAAACATGATGTAAACGCTGACTTAATCGATCATAAAACTGAAAAGCAATAATGCTCGATGTCACCTTATCAGACAATGCATTACTTTCTGCCAACACATGAGCTTTAAGGCCTGACAGCTCAGACGCGTCATCGTTCATGATATGACCGCGCATATTTTCAAGACCTTCTCGCATAAAGTTAAACGAATCAATCAAGGCATCGACCGAATAACTACCCTCTGTCATAGATAAGTCAATTTGCGCTACAGATAAGTTTAATGCCAAGATAGCCTTGTGCAGCTCTTCCCATTTAAGCACACCATTCACATTACTATGCCTACCCAACCAATGGGTTTGCGTGCCTTGACTCAATTTATAACGACGATACTTCAAAACAAAATCTCCTTAGTCCACTATTCTGCCATAGACAGATGCTTTGTATCATCCACCGTTGCAACCAATTCTGCAATATCTATAATAAGCGCGACCATGCCGTCACCTAAGATCGTTGCCCCAGCAACCCCCCTAACTTTAATGTAGTTGGTATCTAAGCTTTTAATAACGACCTGTTGCTGCCCCTGTAAATCATCAACAAATACAGCAACCTGCTTACCCGAAGACTCAACTACCACTAACAAACCATCTTCTAAACGTTGCAAACTATCGTGAACCGAGAATTGCTTATAAAGCCTTAAAATAGGAATATAAGCGTCTCGCAAACGGAACAACTCCGTTCCCGTCACAGTTTTAATTTGCTCTGATGTTGGCTGGATAGACTCAACAATCGAAATCAGTGGAAACACGTAAGTTTGACCGCCAACACGAGACAATTGTCCATCCATAATTGCTAGCGTTAAGGGCAAGTGAATACTAAATACACTTCCTACACCCTGCTTCGTTTCTACTTCTATTGTACCACCTAGGCTACGAATATTACGGCGAACGACATCCATACCGACGCCCCGTCCCGAAATATCGCTAACCTGATCAGCAGTCGAAAAACCCGGATGAAAAATCAAGTCGACAATGTCCGCATCAGCGTAACTTCCTGATGCCTCGATAATGCCTTTTTCAATGGCTTTTTGTTTAACTCGCTCTAAATTAATGCCCGCGCCATCATCGGTAATTTTAATGATGATATTCCCGCCTTGATGAAAAGCCGCCATGGTAACCGTTCCAGACTCGGGCTTACCATTGGCTAAACGAACAGCAGGCATTTCAATACCATGATCAATTGAGTTGCGTACAATATGCACAAGCGGATCGGTCAACTGTTCTAATACCGTTTTATCTACTTCGGTATGTTCACCAATCATCACCAGTTCTATCTTTTTATTGAGCTTTAAGCTGGTATCGTGAACAATACGTGGCATACGGTTAAAAGCAAAACTAATCGGCATCATACGAATACTCATGACACTTTCTTGCAATTGACGCGTATAACGTTCCAACTGTGCAACACCATCACGAAGCTTATCAAGCCAATGCTCTTTTTGTTCTTCAGTCGTTGGTTCTTGCTCGCTAAATTGACTTAACATTGATTGGGTAATCACTAACTCGCCAACCAAATCAATCAAATGATCTACTTTGCCAATACTGACTCGAATCGAGCTTTCTTGTTGTGCTGCGACAACCACAGGCGGTGCAATCGATTGTTTTTTTATTTCTTGTGCACTGATAATCGTATGATGGCTTGATTCAACATCATGGTGTGACGATGCAACTGCAGGAACAGCAATGGACACATCATTAACGACAGCAGCTTGAAGAAGCGGCTCAACCAAAATCTCAGCCCCTTCACCATCAATCCATTCAAAAACTTCTTTTACCTGAGCTAAAGAAACAGTATCTGAATATAACGTTAGCTCCCACCACAAATACAAACTTTCCGCATCATAGTCTTGCCAATCGGGCAACTGATCCTGATGTGCAATAACATGAACCTCTCCCAACCCCTCAAGCTCACGAAAAATGCGAATCGGTTCATTTCCTGTTTTCAGCAGGTCCCGTTCTGGTTTGAGTGTAATAAGCCAGCCCTGTTTGACCGACGCATCAATTTGACTATCCGACGATATTGTATCTTGTTCAACCCTAGTCAACGAGACATCAGATGCAATACCCAAAATGCGTTCTAGCCGTGCTTGAGCCAGCGAAGCGCGCTGCTGATCAATTGGTTCATGGTGCTGAAGTTTTGTGAGCATATCGCGCAAAACATCAACCGATGCTAACATCGCCTCGACAGCGTCCTGAGTAACATCACGTTTATTCGAGCGAATTTCATCGAGTAAGGTTTCTAATACGTGGGTAAACCCTGAGAGTTCAGAAAAACCAAAAGTACCCGACCCACCCTTAATCGAGTGTGCTGCACGAAAGATGGTATTAATTTGTTCGCTATCGGGCTTGCCTAAAGACAAGTTAAGCAAGCCAGATTCCATGACAGCAATACCCTCGAAGCTTTCTTCAAGGTACGTCTGGCGAAACATATCCATCATATCCATGGTCACACTACTCCAACATTATGGAATCTCTCAAAAACCAAAAATGGTTAGGGGCTTAGTGAAAGGGATTAACATGATTTAACATGTAACACCTTGAAAACATCCCCTTCCACCAACCAATAAATCTAGAAAGCCTGAAATAATGCGCACGCTACGCTTTAAGCAATTCAGAGCATCCTTAGAAAAGCTCAATATCACCCTCAACTGGCTTAGAAGCAACACGATTACGATATTGAGACTCTTGATCTGTCAGTGTCTGCGTATGCATCGCATTTAACTTACGCACGCGAACACGTCCCGACAGGGGATAATACACTACTTTACGTGGGTATATATCACCAATATCTTGAGATAAAACACGAAACCCTTCTGTAAACAGGTAATCAAATGTAAAACCTATGTTGTACCAGCCAACATTCGTCATCTGACTCATAATGCGACCACCACCGAATATCTTAAACTCGAGTCGGCCACGCTGCGCACCCATTCTTAATACGGCGTTAATCAAATTTTCCATTGCATAGTTACCGTAACGATTAGCATCGGCAAGCTCTGGCACTCCTGTTGCATTTTTATCCATCGGCAACATAAAGTGATTCATTCCCCCCACGCCTGCAACGGGATCTCGAACACAAGCAGAAATACAAGAACCTAATACGGTTTCTATCTTTTCATTATCTCGTGTCACATAAAACTCACCAGGTAAAATTTTAATGCTGTTCATGCTCTCTGCATGATCGAAGCTTGTCTGCATGGTGATTTAGCTCAAATATCTTAAATTAGCAACATATTGCAACTTTCTAATCCTGACATATTACGGGCAAGGAATCAAGTGCAGTCTTCCTCATTCGGCGGCGACGGCGAAAAAAACTTTGTAGTAATTGTGCGCTATCACTAGCCAAAACATCAGATGTCACCATGCACTGATGATTTAAAGAAGGCGAGCGTAAAATATCAAACACACTACCACAAGCCCCTGTCCGAGGATCTGACGCGCCGAATACTACACGTGAAATACGTGCGTGTATCATTGCACCAGCACACATAGAACAGGGTTCTAGGCTTACATAGAGTGTTGCGCTCGGTAAACGATAATTATTAAGACGTTGCCCTGCTGCTCGCAAAGCTAATATTTCGGCATGCGCTGTTGGATCGTTAAGTCCTATTGGCGCATTACAAGCGGCCGCAATACACACACCATCTTGAACAATAACGGCCCCCACAGGCACTTCACCATTCTGCTCAGCCTCATCGGCTAACTGTAAGGCTTTTTCCATCCAAAAGACATCCTCTGCCGACTGATCAAGATCAATTGGAGCAGATACACCAATCAGAGATGGCTGCACAATAGGATTTACTCCCACTCAATCGTCGCAGGCGGCTTACTCGACACATCATACACAACACGAGAAATACGCGGAATCTCGTTGATAATGCGACCCGAAACCTTTTCAAGTAACTCGTAAGGCAAATGCGCCCAACGTGCCGTCATAAAGTCGATGGTTTCAACAGCGCGCAGTGACACCACATAATCGTAACGACGGAAATCACCCACCACACCCACGGATTTCACTGGCAAGAAAACAACAAAGGCTTGTGATACTTTATCGTACCAGCCGCTGTTGTGTAGTTCTTCGATGAAAATATGATCCGCCAAACGCAGAATATCAGCGTACTCTTGCTTAATTTCACCCAAAATGCGCACACCCAGGCCAGGACCTGGAAAAGGATGACGGTAAACCATACTGGCTGGCAAACCCAACTCAACACCCAGCTTACGCACCTCGTCTTTAAATAACTCGCGCAAAGGTTCAACCAGCTTAAACGCTAAGTCATCTGGCAAGCCACCCACGTTATGGTGCGACTTAATAACTTTGGCCTTGCCACCTTTAGTGCCAGCCGACTCAATCACGTCTGGATAAATGGTACCCTGCGCTAACCACTTCACACCAGAAGCCGCCATCGCACGCGCTTGCGCTTCAAAAACTGTAATAAACTCGCGCCCAATGATTTTACGCTTGGCTTCAGGATCAGATTCTCCCGCTAAAGCGGTCATAAACTGTTCTGTGGCATCAACACGAATGACCTTAATGCCCATGTTATTGGCAAACATCGCCATCACCGCATCACCTTCTTGATGACGCAACAAGCCATGATCGACAAACACACAGGTGAGCTGATCGCCAATCGCCTTGTGCAACAAGGCAGCAACCACCGATGAATCAACACCACCCGACAAACCCAACATAACGGCATCAGTGCCGACCAACGCACGCACACGCGCCACTTGGTCTTCGATAATGTGACGCGTATCCCACAAGCGGGCACAACCACAGATAGTTTCAACAAAGCGTTCTAAGATGCGTCCACCTTGTTTGGTATGCGTCACTTCGGGATGAAACTGAACGGCGTAATAATGACGTGTTTCGTCTGCCATCCCTGCGATTGGGCAAGTATCCGTGCTCGCCATCAGCTTAAAACCTTCTGGCATGGTCACGACTTGATCACCATGACTCATCCAAACATCAAGCAAACCAAAACCTTCTGGCGTAACTTCATCTTCGATGTCTTTGAGTAGCGTGGTATGACCACGTGCGCGCACTTTAGCATAACCATATTCGTGCGCATCGGCTGGTTCGACCAAACCACCCAATTGCTGCGCCATGGTTTGCATACCATAACAAATACCTAATACAGGAATACCAAGGTCAAAAACAGCCTGTGGCGCTTTGAGCGTATCTTCAGCATAAGCGCTTTCAGGACCACCTGACAAAATAATACCCTTCGCACCATAACTGCGAATAAACGCATCATCGACATCGCAAGGAACGATTTCGGTAAACACGCCAATTTCACGAACACGACGCGCAATGAGTTGGGTATATTGCGAACCAAAATCTAATACTAAAATTTTGTCGTCATGAATATTTGATTGAGACATGTTCTTTCCTTAAATGGCTAAGACAATATTGCGTTAGGCAGTGGGAACATCTAAAAACATCACTTCGCACGTTTTTAGACTTTCCAAGTTTATTTTCTAGCTGGCTGAATGAAGGGAATTAGTCAATGGCTTACATGCTATTTTTAGCCCCCTTACTTCAGACCTCCTTCCCATTAGGTTTTTAGAGATACCCAAGGCAAATAAAGCCGATTAAAGTCGATAATAACGAGGCGAAAGCCGACGCAGATGCGTAACCTTACCGAAGCAAGTGCGCAAACCGAGAAGGCTTTCAACAAAGTTAACGCGACTTTAGCGGTTTTAGACCCTATAGTTGGGTGCTTCTTTAGTGATGGTCACATCATGAACGTGGCTTTCGATGATACCAGCGTTGGTAATGCGCACAAAATAAGGCTTAGTCCGCATTAGTTCAATGGTTGCACAACCCGTGTATCCCATACTGGCACGTAAACCTCCCGACATTTGATGCAAAATTGGGGATAAAGGTCCTTTATAGGCAAGACGCCCCTCGATACCTTCTGGTACAAGCTTATCTTCGGCATTGGTTGACTGGAAGTAACGATCTGATGAGCCTTGTGTTTGTGCCATTGCACCCACTGAACCCATACCACGATAGTTTTTGTAAGCACGACCTTGGTAATATTCGATTTCGCCTGGCGCTTCATCGGTACCAGCAAACATCGAGCCTAACATAACACAGTAAGCGCCAGCTGCTAAGGCTTTAGCAACGTCACCTGAATAACGAATACCGCCATCGGCAATCAATGGAATACCTGTCCCCTGCAATGCTTTTGCCACATTAGCAACAGCAGTAATCTGTGGCACGCCTACACCTGCCACAATACGCGTCGTACAAATCGAACCTGGACCAATACCAACTTTAACAGCATCTGCACCCGCTGCGACCAATGCTAGAGCAGCTTCACCTGTTGCAATATTGCCACCAATAACCTGTACTTGAGGGTAGTTTTCTTTAACCCAACGCACACGATCAATAACCCCTTGTGAGTGTCCATGAGCCGTATCGACAATAATGACATCCACACCTGCCTCGACCAATGCTGCAACACGCACATCTGTGCCTTCACCAGCACCCACAGCAGCACCGACACGTAAGCGACCTTGATCGTCTTTACAGGCATTTGGATAATGACGTGCCTTACGAATATCCTTAACGGTAATCATGCCACTTAACTTGCCAGCATCATCAACAACAAGCACACGCTCAATTCGGTGACTGTGTAACAGGTCAAGCACATGCTCACGAGACGTACCTTCTGGTACAGTAACCAGTTTTTCTTTTGGTGTCATGACTGTTGCAACAGTAGCGGAAACATTTTTTTCAAAACGCAAATCACGCCCCGTCACGATACCGACTAGCTCTCCATTATCAACAACAGGCATACCTGAAATGTTTTTTTCCTTGGTAATTGCTTTAACCTCGGCAATGGTCGCTGTCGAATGAACGGTAATCGGATCACGAATGACACCACTTTCATGTTTTTTGACACGCGCGACTTCTGCAGCCTGCTGCTGCACCGTCATATTCTTATGAATAATACCAACACCACCTTCCTGAGCTAAAGCAATGGCTAAACGCGCTTCAGTCACCGTATCCATAGCTGCAGAAATAAATGGCACATTAAGCGTAATGCCACGCGTTAACTGAGTAACCAAAGACACATCTTTAGGTAGCACGGTAGAATGTGCTGGTACGAGCAGTACATCATCAAAGGTAAGCGCTTCTTCAAGAATTCGCATAATTGGTCACCTATTAAATATTGTTATGGATAAATTAAAAAATTTTTACGCCTGACATGCTCTTCTGCCGTAGAATAAACTCATGCTCACGTCACAGGATGTGTTGTATTATATAATTCAGCAGGCTTGCTGGTAAAGTTAAACAAGAATAAACGCGTCGCTCACAATACTATTTGGAGAAAAACATGAAAAAAACACTCACATTACTGGCAATCCTTTCTCTGTCTGGACTAACAGGTTGTGCAACAACCGAAGTAGCAACAGGTACTGGCAATGCAGCATTTGATGAAGCCGCCACAACGGCTAGCACAAAAAATGCAACGGCAATGAAGTCAGGCTATGCGTGGACATCTGCTGCCATTAAAGGCAAATATGGTGACGACAAAATTGAAAGCGGGAAAGCTTATAAAGCCACTGGCAAAAAACTGACTCTAGTAGACGTTGCTATCTATGAAGGTGAAGAAGCGCTGAAAAAAGGCGATGAAGCTACGGCCATGAAAAAAGTAAAACTTGCTAATGAAATTGCTGACGCACAACTGTCTCAGCAAGAGATCAGCAGCAAATATCAGACGCTTTGGAAATAAAAACACCCTAGGGAATCTCTAAAAACCTCGCTTTGCGCGTTTTTAGATTTTCCAAGTTTGTTTTTTGCTGAAGAAAGGGGCTTAATCATGTGTTACATGTTGTTTTTTTGCGCCCCCTTCCTCCAGACCTCCTACCCATTGGGTTATTAGGGGTGCCTTCTAGCTTAATATAAAAACCCCGCGCTATTCGCGGGGTTTTTAACGCTAAGTTACGTATTAAGCAACAGCTTCAGGGTTCGTTGCCCGAACATAAGCCTCAGGCAAATTGTCACGTAGCAATTGCACTAACCTATTATCCAACTTATGCTCTTCTGTCATTTTATGTATGATTGCCAATGCATCTTCGGCACTTAAGCCCGAACGATAAGGGCGCGTCTGAACGAGAGCTTGAAAAACATCTGCCGTTGTCACCATTCTTGCCTCCATCGGAATATCTTTTTCCGTAAGGTGATAGGGATAGCCTTTCCCATCTAGCGTTTCGTGGTGTAATGACGCAATTCTTGCAATCTCTTGAAACCCTTTTATTTTTCGTAAAATAATACTCGAATCAAAACCATGTCGATTCATCTGAAAGCGTTCTTTTTCAGTCAGCGGACCATTTTTTTGTAAAATCGAATCAGATACTCTAAGCTTGCCAAGATCATGAAAGAAAGCCGCCAACTCAACTTTATTTTGTCCTTCTTCATCAAGCCCATAAAGTTCGGCAATAAATCTCGCTAATGATGCAACGCCATAGGTATGCTCACTGGTAAACTCACTCTTCGCATCGACAATATGTGCAAACATAATGGCGATATTTTTTAGCAGTTGATAAGAAAAATCTTCTTCTTGCCCAAGCGCAATCCATTCTGCTAAATAGTAAGATAATGGCTCTGACTCTAAGGTGAACCAAAAATAATCGACCTCTCCTAATTCACACAAGGCCTGCACAAATACAGGACAAAACATAGAGCCAGAATGTCTCGTTAACGTTTGTAGAATTTGTTGACGTTGCTGATTAGATTGATCACCAAATTGAGCACGCAAAGCATCCAAGCGATCTACCAAATAAATCAGATTAGCAGCATCTTTATCTTGCTCTAATACCGTTTCAGGAAAGTGATCCCAATGTGTATGATGGTAACGAATAACATGCTCAAATGGCTGATATAGTTTCGTTTTATGCAATAGCATTGCGCCACGCACGCAATGCGCTTGTGAATTACCCCAGTCTAATTCATTTACCAAATGAGAATGAACGTCGGTAGAAGATACACCACAATCGTGCAACATCCCCGCCATAATAATGGCATCAATACGATCTGGTGACCATTGAAGCTGTTTCGCGACCTCAGCAGCCATGAACGCCACGCGCTTTCCATGCATGGTATCGTCAACCCCAACATAATCTAAGGCTTCAGATAAAGCATAAGTCACTTCACGCAAATTAAGATGGTAAAGCATGGCACCCCCTTTCAACACTCTGTTTTAGTGGTAAATTTTAGTGCTAGTATACAGCAAACACTGCAACGCATACCGCTTTATACGAATAGGGCACATCTAAAAACCTCGCTTCGCTGGTTTTTAGACTTCCCAAGTTTGTTTTTTAGCTGAAGGAAGGGGTTTAATCAATGCGTTTCATGCTATTCTCAGTAACCCCTTCCTCCAGACCTCCTACCCATTGGGTTTTTAGGTGCCCAAATACTTAAACAGATAGTGACGTAAAAAAACCCGCGAATTTCGCGGGTTTTTATTTACTACACCATTACTTAGCTAACTCGTCTTTCAAGATTTGATTGACTTGTCCGGGGTTGGCTTTGCCTTTGGTGGCTTTCATCACCTCTCCGACAAAGAAGCCGAACAGCTTGTCTCGACCACCTTTGTATTCCGCGAGTTGTTCGGGGAACTGATCGATAACACCACGCACCATGGCAGCAATCGCGCCGACATCGGTGATTTGTTTTAAGCCTTTCGCTTCGATGATGGCATCGGCGCTATCGGTGCTTGTCCACATGATTTCAAACACATCCTTGGCAATTTTGCCAGAAATGGTGTTATCTAAAATACGTGCCACCAAGCCTGCCATACGGTTGGCATCAACAGGTGATTCTGATACATCGAGGTTGTCGTTGTTCAAGCGCGCGTTAAGCTCACCCATCACCCAGTTAGCTGCGATTTTGGGATCTTTCGCACCCGTCGCCGCAACCACAGCTTCATAATAATCGGCAATGTCACGCGAACCTGTTAACACCATCGCATCATAATCGCTCAGTTTATACTGTTCAATGAAGCGAATGCGTTTCGCATCAGGCAACTCTGGCATATCGCCTCTAACTTTTTCAATCATCGCTGGTGTGATGATCAGTGGCAACAAGTCAGGATCTGGGAAGTAACGGTAATCCATTGCTTCTTCTTTGCTGCGCATCGAGCGTGTTTCGTCTTTAGCGGCGTCGTACAAGCGGGTTTCTTGTACCACTTTTCCGCCCGCTTCGATGATGTCGATTTGACGTTCAACTTCGAACATAATGGCACGTTCTAAAAACTTAAACGAGTTAACGTTTTTAATTTCTGCACGTGTCCCCAATTCTGCGCCGACTTTGCGAACAGAAATATTGGCGTCCACACGGAACGAGCCTTCTTGCATGTTACCGTCACAAATACCTAAGTATTGCACCAATTCATGCAATTTTTTCGCATAAGCCACCGCCTCCGCTGGCGAGCGCATCTCTGGCTCTGACACGATTTCGAGCAACGGTGTGCCAGCACGGTTTAAGTCGATACCCGACGCGCCTTCAAAGTCTTCGTGCAAAGACTTACCCGCATCTTCTTCCAAATGCGCACGTGTGAGGTTAATCGTCTTCTTAACACCACCATCCAATTCGATATGAATCTGACCACCAATCACAACGGGCAATTCAAATTGCGAAATTTGGTAACCTTTTGGCAAATCGGGATAGAAATAGTTTTTACGCGCGAAAACAGACTTTTCAGCGACCGTCGAGCCGACAGCTAAGCCAAAGCGAATCGCCATATCGACAACGCCTTTGTTCAGCACAGGCAACACCCCAGGCATCCCTAAATCGACCAAACAGGCTTGTGTGTTGGGCATCGCACCAAAGGCGGTCGATGCACCCGAAAAGATTTTTGTCTTGGTTGCCAATTGGGCATGAACTTCAAGACCGATAACGGTTTCCCATGTCATAGTAATGCTCCTTATGCCCAGTTCGTCGGGAATGCTTGATGATGATTGGTCACTTGCTGGAATTGATGTGCTACGTTCAGCAAGCGCGGCTCGCTAAAGTAGTTACCAATCAACTGAACCCCAATCGGCAAAGCACCAGCAAAACCTGCTGGCATAGCAATCGCTGGCAAACCAGCTAGGTTGACGGGAATGGTGTAAATATCGGCCAAATACATGGCTGTCGGATCACTGGTTTTTTCGCCCAGCTTCCATGCTGGGGTTGGCGCAACCGGTCCTAAAATCACATCACACGATTCAAAGGCTTGCATAAAGTCTTCTTTGATCAAACGACGCACGCGTTGTGCTTTCAAATAGTAGGCATCGTAGTAACCTGCCGACAACACATAAGCCCCAACCATGATACGACGCTTCACTTCGGCACCAAGACCTTCAGCGCGTGAACGCGTGTACAAATCGTTTAAGTCTTTCGGGTTATCGCAACGGTGACCAAAGCGAACACCATCGTAACGCGATAGGTTTGAGCTGGCTTCTGCAGGTGCAATAACGTAATAAGCAGGCACAGCATGTGCCGTGTTCGGCAATGATACATCGACCAAAGTCGCGCCCAATTTTTCCAATTCGGCAGCAGTGGCTAAGGTAGCCGCGCGGACTTCGTCAGATAAGCCTTCGCCAAAATACTCTTTCGGCAAGCCCACTTTCAACCCTGTCAACGGCGCATTTAAACTGCCCACATAATCAGGACGATCACCTTCTGCACTGGTCGAGTCACGCTCATCGAACCCTGCCATCGCTGCCAATAAATGCGCACAATCTTCAGCTGTTTTACCCATCGGGCCGCCTTGATCGAGACTAGAAGCATAAGCGATCATGCCATAGCGCGACACACTACCGTAGGTCGGCTTAATACCTGTAACGCCACAAAAAGCGGCGGGTTGACGAATCGAACCACCCGTATCTGTGCCTGTGGCAATCGGTGCAAGACCAGCCGCCAACACAGCAGCAGCACCACCCGATGAACCACCCGGAACCGCTGTCGTATCCCACGGGTTACGCGTCACACCAAAGGCACTGTTTTCGGTGGTCGAACCCATCGCGAATTCGTCCATATTGGTTTTACCCAAGGTCACCATACCTGCGGCATTGAGTTTTTCAACGACCGTTGCATTGTAAGGCGCTTTGAAGTTTGCCAACATTTTTGAAGCACAGGTGGTAATAATGTCCTGTGTACAGAAAATATCTTTATGCGCTAACGGCATCCCCAACAATAAGCCTGTTTCGCCAGCAGCACGACGCGCATCAGCGGCTTGTGCTTGCGCCATTGCCAACTCGGGGGTTTGCGTAATATAGCCATTGATTTGACCGTCGTACTTTGCCATACGGTCACTAAAATACTGTGTCAGCTCGACACTCGAAACAGACTTGTCTTGCAATTTAGCAGCAAGTTGCACCATCGACATCTGATGAAAATTCATAATTAAACCTTACTTTTTCGCAACCACTTGTCATTCCCGCGTAGGCGGGAATCCATAAAATCGGTGACATAGATTCCCGCTTTCACGGGAATGACGAATCTTATTCAATGACCTTCGGCACCAAATAAAGACCTGCTTCAACGCGTGGTGCAATTTGTTGCACATATTGATGAATGTCTTTTTCAATCACCACATCATCACGTAAACGCTGAACTTGATCTAGGGGATGCGCCATCGGCTCAACACCCTCGGTGTTAATCGCTGCCAATTGGTCAAATAAACCGACAATCGCATTCAGTTTCTGACCTACGGCGACCACTTCATCGGCACCTATTGCCAACGCACCCAAACGAGCGACTTTATGAACATCAATTTGATCGGACACTTTCGCTTCCTTTTCCTGTAAAATAGTCAAATTTGCACTCGGGATAAAACCGAATCTGCATTATGATTGTGCCTCTAGAACCCAGATGGGTAGGAGGTCTGGAGGAAGGGTAAGGCATAAAACAGCATGTAACCCATTGATTACTACCCTTCCTTCAGCTAAAAACAAATTTGGAAAGTCTAAAAACAAGCGCAGCGCGGTTTTTAGAGGTTCCTATAACTTAATATAATAGCGCATTATACAAAACCCCGCGATAAGGATTACACCATGTTTGGACGTTTACGAGGTCTTTTTTCGAATGATCTGTCGATTGATTTGGGTACAGCAAACACCCTCATTTATGTTAAAGGTCGCGGCATTATTCTAGATGAGCCTTCGGTTGTTGCCATTCGAGATAATGGCGCTGGCAATCGTCAAATCGTTGCTGTTGGTACCGATGCCAAGCGTATGCTAGGTCGTACACCAGGTAATATTGCAGCCATCCGTCCGTTAAAAGATGGTGTCATTGCAGATTTTATGGTTACAGAAAAAATGCTACAGCATTTTATTCGTAAAGTGCACCCGTCTCGCTTTTTCCGCCCTAGCCCTCGCGTATTAGTCTGCGTGCCTTGTGGATCAACTCAAGTTGAGCGTCGCGCAATTCGTGAGTCAGCTTCTGGCGCTGGCGCTCGTGAAGTTTACTTAATCGAAGAGCCAATGGCTGCGGCTATTGGTGCGGGCTTGCCAGTATCAGACGCATCAGGTTCAATGGTCGTTGATATTGGTGGCGGAACAACGGAAGTGGCGACTTTGTCGTTGAATGGTATTGTCTATTCTGACTCGGTTAAAGTCGGTGGTGACAAGTTTGATGAGGCAATTATTGCCTATGTGCGCAAAACCTACGGCATGCTCATTGGTGACGCTACGGCTGAGCGCATCAAAATGGAAGTCGGAACTGCTTACCCAGAATTAGACCCTAAAGTTGTCGAAGTACGTGGTCGCAACTTAGCTGAAGGGGTTCCTCGCAGTTTCACAATATCTTCTAGCGAAGTACTAGAAGCCTTGCAACAACCTCTACAAGCCATTGTGGGTGCTGTGCGTACGGCATTGGAACGTACCCCGCCAGAGTTAGGGGCGGATATTGCAGAACGCGGTATTGTGCTCACAGGTGGTGGCGCGTTACTCAACAACTTAAATCGTTTAATCGCCGAAGAAACAGGCATTCCTTGCGTGGTTGCCGATGAGCCACTCACTTGTGTTGCTCGTGGCGGTGGCCGTGCCTTAGAACTGATGGACGAACAAGGCATGGAAGTCTTTACGCACGAATAAGTAGATTAAGGTGTCAACCCATCAAGCACGCAATTTAGCTGGTCATGATCACTGGCAATTTATTGCTGCATGCGCTCTGTCCTTAATTTTAATGGTCGTTGATGAGCAGACTCAAGCCATGATGCAAGCGCGCATGATTTTGTCGACACTCATCCAACCCTTAGAATGGCTGGCTCGGTTACCCGAAAGCTGGATTGGGCAGAGCAACCATGCGCTGACTGATCGTGCAACATTAATTGCCGAAGCGGATCGACTGCGTCTACAAGTATTACTACTCAGCCAACAACTACAGGCGAGCGAACACATCAACCAAGAAAATGATCGACTTCGCATGCTATTGGGCGTTGCTTCTCGTATTAATCAGGGAAAGCTATTGGTTGGTATTGTGGTCGATCACAGCCCTGATCCCTTCCGTCAAATCGTCAGGATCAATAAGGGAACAAAAGATGGCATTGTAACGAGCCTGCCAGTTATGGATGCTAATGGCTTAATGGGTCAAGTCTTAAGTGCCAACTTGACAGAAAGCGACGTGCTGCTGGTCAGTGATCTTGCCATGCAAGTGCCTGTAAGGGTCGTGCGAACGGGTGCAAGAGGCATTGTACAAGGCGATGGCAACACTGAGCTGAATCTTAAATTTTTGCCGACATCGTCTAATATTCGTGAGGGGGATGTATTAGAAACATCTGGTTTAGACGGTCGATATCCCAGTGGCATTCCAGTTGCAGAAGTGGTCAGCGTCAAAAGCCAAGCTGGCTCTGTTTTTTGGCAGGTTTCAGCACAACCTATCGCCAAAATTGGCAGCAGTCGAGAAGTGCTGCTACTGATGAACAAGCCGAAGACTAACGAGACGACAACGCCATGAATCGTATAAAAGGTTTTGTTAAACAGCATCAATCGCATAACCGCTGGCTGGTTTTTGCGACCTTATTATTTGGTGTATTGCTTGATAGTATCAGTTGGCCAAGCAGTTGGGGGGTTGTTGTACCCGACGTCACGCCGCTGATTCTACTCTATTGGGTTATGGCGCTTGCTAATAGCAATTTTTTAATCACTGCTTTCTTTTTCGGGCTACTGCACGATGTTTTATACCACACTGGCATGGGAACCTACGCGTTAATCTATTGCCTGATGGTTTATCCATTGCTTCACGTCAGGTTGCAATTACGCAATAAAACACTGCTACAAATGGCACTATTTATGGGAGGATGGATGCTCGTGCACCAGCTCTTGGTATGGCTAATCACGCCCGCGAACCATTTGGCAGCGCATAATATCGCCTTTTGGCTCGCAGCACTCGTATCAGCGCTCATTTGGCCGCTTATTTTTATCCTACTGCGAACCTTACGCAGAAATGCTCATATTCGTTAAGAAAGATGATCAGAACACAACATCAGGACAGAAACCAAGTTCGACGTCGTTTGATTGTCGCATTCGGCTTTGTGTTGCTTCTGTTTGTTGCACTCATGCTACGAATGGCTTGGTTGCAAATTACACACCACGAAAAATATCAAGAATTAGCAGACGGCAATCGTATCCGCGTTGAGCCTATTGCCCCCATTCGTGGACGAATTTTGGATAGAAATGGGCTAGTTCTTGCCGACAACCAAACCGTTTATACCCTAGAATTACATCGAGACGAGTTGCCTCGTCCACGATCATTACAAGCGGTACTCAATAAACTGCAAGAGTTCGGACACACATTACCGAGTCTTGATGATCGCGTTAATACAAGACTGCAACAACAATGGCGACGAATGAATCGTCACCTCCCCTTTACTTTAGCACGCATAACAGAAGAAGAAGCCGCTCGCTTTTCCATCGACTCTTGGCGCTATCCTGGCTTTGTGGTCAATGCTGTTGCACAACGCATCTATCCACAAGGTCAGCGCGCATCACATGCTGTTGGTTATGTGGGACGAATCACTGTCGAAGATTTACGTTCATTAGATGTCGAAAACTATCGCAACACTGAGTTTGTTGGACGCAGTGGCATCGAGCAAAGCTATGAGGCATCTTTACATGGACAAACAGGATTACGCTATGTTGAAGTTGATGCTCAAGGTCGACCTGTTCGCGAGTTAGATCGTATTGCGCCCGAATCGGGCAAAGACTTAATTCTGTCCATCGACTTAGAACTACAAACCTTCGCTGAAGACCTATTAGGAGATCGTAAAGGCGCAATTGTTGCTATCGATCCGCGCAACGGAGATGTGTTAACACTGGCTTCTACCCCTACATTTGATCCGAACGCCTTTATTGCACGCATGGACAATGATACCTATCAACAACTGATTAACGACCCTAAAAAACCTTTATTTAATCGCGCTATCCAAAGCAAATACCCACCCGGTTCAACCATAAAACCGTTTATGGGACTCATTGGTTTAGAGTCTGGATTAATTACACCAACGACAAAAAAGTACGCAGGCCCCTCATTTGAGTACAAAGGCATGGTCTACCGAGATTGGAAAAAAGAAGGACATGGTACGGTTGATCTCGACTTAGCCATCACACAATCGTGCGACGTTTTCTTTTACGAGCTTGCTCTTGATATGACCATCAATCGTATTGATGCTGGATTAGCACCCTTTGGTATTGGCGAAAAGACAGGAATTGACCTTTACTCAGAATCAATCGGTGTCCGCCCAAATCCGGCTTGGAAGCGTCGCGTACACAGCAAACCTTGGTATCCAGGCGAAACCATTATTGTCGGTATTGGACAGGGATATTTGCTCACCACACCACTACAGCTCGCTTCAGCGACAGCAACATTATCTATGCAAGGCAAGCGTTATCGCCCACATTTGGTACACACAGAAGAAGATTTTTCGCTTGCCAACGTGAGCATGAAAATGAGCAACTGGAAAGCAGTCGTTGATGCTATGAGCCATGTTATGACAGCACCGACAGGCACAGGTCGCCGAGCAACACCATTGGCTCGCAACACTATGGCTGGCAAAACAGGAACCGCACAAGTTGTTGGCTTTGCGAAAGACAGCAAATACAATGCAAACAATTTCAGCGAAGATCAACTCGATCACGCGCTGTTTATTGGCTTTTCGCCCGTTACCGATCCCAAAATTGCTATTGCTGTGCTGATTGAAAATGGTGGACATGGTGGCGAAACCGCTGCGCCCCTCGCAGCCTTAGTTGCTGATAAATGGTTGAGCAAAACGAGCCCTACACAATGACAGGACAATTATTTGACTTAAACGCATCGACACGCTGGCAATGGCGATTTTATCTAGATCCCTGGCTACTGATGGGTATCGCCGCACTGGCTACCTTTGGTAGCTTGATTATTTATAGTGCTGCCGATGGCGATGCTGCTTTTATCGAAGCCCATTGGCTTAAACTTGCTTTGGCAAGCTTACTCATGATCGCTGCAGCGCAATGTCCGCAACGCTGGTACAGCAATTTAGCGCTGTTAGTTTATTTAGTAGGTCTTGCATTATTAGTTGCCGTGATGCTATTTGGTGAAATCAGTAAGGGCGCACAACGCTGGCTTGATTTTGGATTCTTCCGTTTTCAGCCTTCAGAAATTATGAAACTCGCCATGCCTGCTGCACTTGCATGGCTACTCTCACAGAACCATTTACCGCCCAAATGGAACACACTATTGCTGGCAGGTCTGATGCTTGCCATTCCTGTTGCCCTTGTTGCGAAACAACCCGACTTAGGCACTGCGATATTAATTGTTGCCTCTGGTGGCATTGTGATTTTTTTTGCGGGTCTTGCTTGGCGTCTGATTGCTGGGTTATTACTCGCTGTAGCAGTAGCAGCCCCTATTGCATGGAACCATTTACATGAATACCAACAAAAGCGTGTGTTAACTTTTCTGAACCCAGAAAACGACCCTCTCGGTTCTGGCTATCATATTATCCAGTCTAAGATTGCCATTGGATCTGGTGGATTAGAAGGGAAAGGATGGCGCAATGGTAGCCAAACACAGCTTGATTTCCTTCCAGAAAGCCACACTGACTTCATTTTTTCAGTACTGGCAGAAGAATGGGGACTCATTGGTGTGTCTGCATTAATGACATTGTATTTATTTGTGATTGCACGTGGTTTTTATATCTCTTGGCAGGCTAGAGACTCTTTTGGGCGTCTTATGGCAGGAGCCATTACGATGAGCTTTTTTATCTATATTTTTATTAATATCGGCATGGTATCGGGATTATTGCCCGTTGTTGGCGTACCTTTACCGCTTATTAGTTATGGTGGAACGTCATTGGTAACCCTCATGCTTGGTTTTGGGATGCTTATGTCCATCCATGCTGAACATAAGCGCAATCCAAGGCGGAGTATGTAATGGGAATCCCTAAAAATGCTGTCTTGCTGGTTTTTTAGCTAATGAAAGCGGGTTACTTCAATAAATTCAAGTTATTTTTGCGTCCCCTTTCCTATACTCTTTGAAGATTTTAGAGGTGCCATAAGATATGAAAAACACCATTTTTATCTCGGTTGCAGCGTTCTGCGATCCTTACCTCATACACACAGTTAACGATGCCTGTGCCAAAGCAAAATACCCACAAAACCTTGTTTTTGGCATTATCGACCAACACCCCTTCAATCGCCGACACAACTTAACCGAGCTTCCTCAAAAGCCGACCCTGCGCTATGTGCATACCCACCCTGTCGATAGCCGTGGTGTTTGCTGGGCGCGTTCTGTCGCTTTCTCCCTCTACCAAAATGAACCTTACTTATTACAAATCGACTCGCACATGCTCTTCGAGCAAGACTGGGACGAACAACTCATAACACAACTCAACGCATTAAAAACACGTTCAATCAAACCAATTATTAGCACCTATCCCTACGGTTTCGAATTTGTCGATGGCGAACCGAAAGTACTGATTAGCATTAGCGATCAAACCACGTTGGTACTGCGCCCTCACCCAGAAACAACGCTTAGCGAAGACAATGCGACCTTGCGCTTCCGAGCAGAACATGTTTTTAAGCGCGAACCAATTATGGGCTGCCACCTAGCGGGCGGCTTTATTTTTACCTTGGGGCGTTTTGTGCAAGAAATTCCCTACGATCCTTATCTATACTTTCATGGCGAAGAGCAAGACTTAGCCATTCGTGCCTTTACGCATGGCTGGGATATTTTTCATCCCCCTCATATTCCGCTATTTCACTTATACAAGCTGCCGAACACCGACCATCAAAGTCATCATTGGCATCCTGAATGGGAAAAACAACGCGACTTTAAGTGGACAGAACTCACCGAGGTCGCCAAAAAACGTTTAATCGACCTATTGTACAAACACAAAAACATGGGCGTTTATGGGCTTGGCAATGCAAGAACACTAGAAGATTTTTTCCACTTGTCGGGCATCGACTATACTAACAAACAACTCACGCAAGGCTATCAAGAGCGCTATTAACAGCCGCTTTTCATTATTAGCGCATCTTCTGTTAAAATAGTCGCTTTGAAATAGCACTCACGGAGAATGCCAATGTTAAATACGTCATTGCGCTTAACAGCTTCATTCAGCCTGATTACCACGCTGATCTTAAGCAGCTGCTCTCTTGCCTTTGCCGATAGCATTGTCGTCCCAGACCCACCCCAATTGGCTGCTAAAGCATGGGTATTGGTTGACTTCGATAGCGGTCGAGTATTAGCAGAACACAATGCTAACGAACAAGTCGAACCTGCATCATTGACGAAAATCATGACTGGCTATATCGTCTTTCGTGAGCTAGCGGCGAATCGCCTGAAAATGGACGAACTAGCGACCATCAGTAAAAATGCTTGGCAACAGCCTGGTTCACGTTCGTTTGTTAACGTTGGCGCACAACTGCCCATCGACACCCTCGTTCACGGCATGATTATCCAATCGGGAAACGACTCTAGTGTTGCATTAGCAGAAAAAGTAGCAGGCAGTGTTGAAGTCTTTTCTCAACTGATGAACGAACATGCACAAAAACTCGGCATGAAAGGCACGCACTTCGTTAACCCAACAGGATTACCAGACCCTGCGCACTACACCACAGCCAACGACATGGTAAAAGTTGCTTCTGCTGTTATTCGCAACTTCCCCGAATACTACAAAATTTACTCACAAAAAGAATTTGTTTGGAACAACATTAAACAACCCAATCGTAACCGTTTGCTCTGGCAAGATGAGTCGGTTGATGGCATGAAAACAGGACATACCGAATCAGCGGGTTATTGCCTTGTTGCATCGGCAAAACGTGGCGACATGCGCTTAATCACCGTTATTTTGGGCACAGATAGCGAAAAAGCGCGCGCCCAAGAAACGCAAAAACTGCTTAACTACGGCTTCCGTTTTTATGAAACCCATAAGCTTTACCAAGCCAATCAAGAACTGCAAAAAATTCATGTTTGGCAAGGCGAAAAAGACGATTTAGCAATTGGCATAGCCGATGCGACTTATTTAACCATTCCTCGCAGCCAATACGACAATCTGAAGCCTGTTATTGAGTTTCAATCCGAAATGATTGCCCCTGTAAGCAAAGGACAAACAATCGGCACACTCAAGGTTACCCTTGCCGATAAAGAATTAGCAAAAATCCCGTTAATCGCCTTAGAAGATGTTGCTCAAGGTGGGTTTTTTAAACGTGCAATCGACCAAGCTAAGCTGGCTATTGAACGCATGAGCAGCAATAAGTAAAAGGAATAAAAAACCAAATGACAACAACACAACTTCATCATATTCCAGAAGAGCCAAACGAATCTTTATTCGTCTTTCCTTGCTCTTTTGTGGTAAAAGCCATGGGGCGCGCTGAAAGCGACTTTGTTTCACTGGTAACCGATATTGTCGGTCAGCACGTACCCGATTTAGCGAGCGATGCGGTTAAAACACGCCCATCGAAAGCGGGCAATTTTACAGCGGTTACTGCAACCTTTACTGCGACCAGCCGCGAACAGCTCGATGCCATTTATTATGCACTCAGCGCGCATCCCGACGTACTCATGGCGCTGTGAGTAGCAAAACACTAAAAACATCGCTTCGCTCGATTTTTAGTGTTTTCAATGCGGTTTTATTTCTGGTGGAAGGATCTAAGTTAATTGGTTACATGTAATATGAGTGCATTCCTTCCCCCAGCCCCCCAACCTACTAAGAATGTTAGTGATCTTCACATTCGCATCTTGGGTTGCCAACCCTATCTTGACGTTTGGCAACGCATGCAGCACTTCACCAGCAGCCGCACCAGCGACTGCGAGGATCAACTCTGGATTGCCATGCACCCTGCTACCTTTACCCAAGGTCAAGCGGGAGATGCGTGCCATCTTGGTGACTTAGGCAATATCCCTCTGGTTCAAACCGACCGTGGCGGACAAGTTACCTATCACGGTGAAGGGCAACTCATTTTTTATCCGCTTATTGACCTCAACCGAAAAAAAATCGGGGTCAAGGCTTTTGTGCAACACCTCGAAAGCATCAGCCAACAGCTGTTTTCGGACTATGATATTGACGCACAACTTAAAGAAGGCGCACCAGGACTATATGTGAAAGGGCAAAAAATCGCCTCGTTAGGACTTAAAATCAAACGAGGCTGCAGTTATCATGGCTTGGCAATAAACATTAACATGAACTTAGAACCCTTTAGTCGCATTACCCCTTGCGGCTTAACAGGCATGACCGTAACACAATGGACGGCACACGCCTGTGCGCCCAGCTACGAACACCTTGCTCAAGCATGGATTCAACTCTTTTCTGACACGCTTGGCTATAGCGCCAAGGTTACGCATCCACAGGAATCATCATGGCACTGTCCGACATCCCCGTAGTAAGCACCCCTTACCAACAAGCCGAAAAAAAAGTGCGCTCGTTACATCTCGATCACGACCCACAAGCACCTCGGCAACAAAAACCACGCTGGATCAAAGCGCAACTGCCCAAGGCGAGTGATATTCATAAAATCAGTCACCTTAAAAACATCATGCGCGAACAAGGATTACACAGCGTTTGCGAAGAAGCAAGTTGTCCGAATTTACCTGAATGTTTTGGTCATGGCACGGCAACCTTTATGATTTTGGGTGACATCTGCACCCGTAAATGTCCGTTTTGCGACGTGACCCATGGTCGCCCTAATGCCCCTGATATCGATGAGCCGCGCAAACTGGCAGATACCGTCGCACAAATGGGACTCAAGTACATTGTGATCACATCGGTGGATCGCGATGACTTGCCCGATGGCGGCGCTGGACACTTTGCCGCCGTGATTCGTACCTTGCGTGCCACCTGCCCCGACCTGACCATCGAAATTTTAACGCCCGACTTTCGTGGCTGTTTAGACATTGCGGTCGATATTTTGACGCACGAGCCACCCGATGTATTCAACCATAATCTAGAAACCGTTCCTAGTCTTTATCGCCGTGTACGCCCTGGTGCAGACTATGCGCACTCGTTGCGCTTACTACAGCGCATGAAAGAAGCGTTACCGAATGTACCCACCAAATCAGGATTAATGTTAGGCGTTGGCGAAACAGACGAAGAACTCTATCAACTCTTACAAGACATGCGTAGTCATCAGGTCGAGTGGTTAACGGTTGGACAATATTTGCAACCCACGCCACATCATTTACCTGTCGAACGCTACGTCACGCCGCAACAATTTGATGATTTAGCAGTTTATGCGCGTCGTATTGGCTTTGAACAAGTGGCTTCTGGACCGATGGTTCGTAGTTCGTACCATGCTGATTTGCAGGCGAAAGGAGTCACAATTAACACAATCCATTAACATTTTATGCCCATATGATACAAAAATAACGTATCATGAGCCTACAATAACAAACGCAGACTTTTAACATGTCGATAGATAAACGCGCCTACTACAGAATTGTGACAGACATCCCTTGCCGCTTTGGACGAGAAGCAAAGATGTATCACCGTCAAGTCAATATTTCCGCTGGCGGTGCTGCTTTTGTCGTCATGCCAGAAATGGTCGATCATTTTATGCAAGGCGAGAAAATAACTTTTACCTTCGAGCTTAACCATCGACACTTTCAGTTTGATGCTTGGGTGATTCGCCGAGAAGATCGCAACTTCCAAACCATGGCAGCCATACAGTTTTGCGACCTCGAACACTCTACACAAAAAATGCTCGACAACATGATTCTATCAATGGGCGGCTATCAACGCGATGACCACGATAAAAAGCGTGAGTATCTGGCATGGTATGCACC
>CAZSGH010000004.1:7088-48285 GCA_964606405.1 uncultured Francisella sp. | reverse complement strand
GCTATCAACGCGATGACCACGATAAAAAGCGTGAGTATCTGGCATGGTATGCACCCAATGCACTTCATCCACACCCACATATGGGCGCAAATGCATCGATTGAACAGGTACAAGAGCAAAAACAATCAACGCTGGAAGAAACAGCCTTAGAACACCAACAGCAGGTCGAAGAAAATGACTTAGCATCACTTGACGACCTGTTTAAAGAGTTTGGTCAATAGAAACGTGGATTTCTAAAAAAACGCCATTCACACGAAAGCAAGAATCTATTGGGAACATCTAAAAACCTAGCTTTAGTTGTTTTTAGGCTTTCCAAGTTTATTTTTTCGCTGAAGGAAGAGGTTACGCAATGAGCTACATGCTATTTTCAACAATCTCTTCCTCCTGACCTACAGCCCATTAGGTTATTAGCGTTTCCGATCTCTTAACTTGCCCTCTTTCGGCCTAACAAAACGCCTTTAGCGGCACGCTTACCCAGTAACTTCTCAGGTATTACCTTGTGTTTGCCTAAAGTAATCCTATCCGTCAACTGACAAATTAACTGAACCTCTACCAAACCACCCGCAATTAATATCACACCTGCACCACCCGATAAAACACGCAATTCATCGACAGGGTAAACTAAACCACAACCATCGTTTGACAAGACAGCAATATGGGGCGTTTGATCGCCCTGACACTCTGGAACCAACTGCAACAGAGGCTTATCGCCCGCTTCAATGGTCAAAAACACCTTGCCGGCCTTACGATTACTAAAAAGGTCTTCGCCCTTACAAACGAACCCTTTTCCCTGACTACTTGCCACCACAAAACGACTGGTTAAATGCCCGCAAGCAAACGCCATCGGACGAACGCCCGCAGGTAAATCAATTAAGGAGGCAATGGGTGCACCGTCCCCTTTTCCGCTTGGTAATTGGGCAATCGGCACTGAATAAGCGCGTCCAGTGGTGTCTAGCACAAACAAAAAAGCCACCGTGCGCGAATCAAACAAGGCCAATAATCCATCACCTGTTTTAAATGGCAATGTTGCAATATCATCGACCTTACCAGTACGGGTGCGCACAAACCCTTGCTTGCTGACAATCACCGTAATGGGTTCATCGGCAACGTTAGCAGCATCACTGCGCGTCACCACCACAGCCGATTCGATTAAGGTACGACGGGCGTCTCCAAACTGTTTGGCATCGGCATCGATTTCAGCAATAACGGCTTTTCTGAGCAGGTTATCGCTCCCTAACAATCGCGCTAAGGATGCGAGTTGTTTGTTCAGCTTATCCAATTCTTGCTGAATTTTGATATGTTCTAATCGCGCTAATTGACGCAACCGAATTTCTAAAATATCTTCTGCCTGTACGTCACTTAAAGCAAAGCGAGCCATCAACTCAACCTTAGGATCATCACTGTGACGAATGACCGCGATCACTTCATCGATGTGCAACAGCACCAATAAACGACCTTCTAAAATATGCGCGCGCTCACTGGCTTTACGATGCTCAAAACCACAACGACGACGGAAAAAACTCACCCGAAAGGCTGCCCACTCGTTCAGCATCGCCAGCAAGCCTTTTTGCTTCGGATTGCCATCACGCCCAATGAGGGTTAAATTAACAGGTACATTCACTTCTAATGACGTATGCGCCAATAGAAACGTCATTAATTCATCACCGGTGACACTACGGCTGCGCGGCTCTAGCACCAAACGAATCGGATGCTGACCATCAGACTCATCTCGCATAAAATCAAGTAATGCACTTAACGCTGTTTTTAACCCTGCCTGCTCCTGGCTAATCGCTTTTTTACCTGTCTTAGGCTGAGGGTTGAGAACCCCTTCAATTTCTGACATGATTTTGGCGGTTGATACACCCTGCGGCAACTCAACAATGACCACGCGCCACTGCCCCTTCGCCAAAGGTTCGATTTGCCAACGCGCACGCAATCGTAACGAACCACGTCCACCCGCATAAACAGCAGGCAAGACATCAGGATTAATCAGCTGACCACCGCCTGTAAAGTCGGGTCCTTGAATCACCGACAACACCTCATCTAGTGTTGGCTCACCCAATACTGCCAATTTACACGCTGCGGCAACCTCTGCCAAATTATGCGAGGGCAACTCACACGCCATCCCCACGGCGATACCCGATGCGCCATTCAGCAGCGCAAAAGGCAAACGAGCGGGTAATAATAGCGGTTCTTTTAAACTACCATCGTAGTTAGCCGTCCAATCCACGACCTCACTATCCAAGTCTGACAACAGCAAATCACTAATCGGCGTTAAACGCGCTTCGGTATAGCGCATCGCTGCAGCACCATCACCATCGCGCGAACCAAAGTTACCCTGACCATCGACCAAGGGATAACGCAGCGTAAAATCCTGCGCCATACGCACCATCGCATCATAAGCCGCGGTATCACCGTGTGGATGATACTTACCCAACACCTCGCCCACCACTCGCGCTGACTTAACAGGTTTAGCCGAACCATCTAACCCTAAGCGCTTCATGGTGTATAAAATACGACGCTGTACGGGTTTTTGTCCGTCTTGCACATCGGGCAAAGCACGCCCCTTAACCACCGACATCGCATACTCTAAATAGCAACGCTCGGCGTAAAGCGGCAAATCAACGCCATCATCGTCATGAGGCGGCTCTGCTAATGGTTGCACAGGGGGCTGCATTGGTGGGAGGATTTGCGAAGCAACTGCTGGCGTTTCTTCCAACAGAGAAAACAAATCGAGCGTGGTATTATCGTTACTATGACTCATAAAACACCCCTTAAAAGCATTGTGATGCACACCATCATACGTCCGCCTCTACACTATACCCCTTACTTTCCATCCAGATACGACGATCGCCCGATGCCTTTTTCGCCATCAGCATCTCAAACATAATCTGAGCATCGTCACGATTAGGGGCGCGCACTCGTAATAAACGCCGTGTTTCTGGCAGCATAGCGGTTTCCTTTAACTGATCGGGATTCATTTCACCTAAGCCCTTAAAACGAGCAACGCTAATTTGATTGTCACGAATCCCCTCATCTTTAAGACGTTGAATCAATGCATCGCGCTCAGCCTCATCTAACGCATAAAATTTTTGTTTACGTTTCAGCGTGTCGGCATCAACACGAAACAAAGGGGGCTGACCAACGAATAAATGCCCTTCTTCAATCACTTTTGGGAAATGACGGTAAAACAAAGTTAATAACAAGGTTTGAATATGTGCTCCATCAACATCAGCATCAGTCATTAAGATGATTTTTCCGTAGCGTAAACCTTCCAAAACACTCGCTGGTGCATCCGTCGTATGTGGATCAACGCCAATGGCGACACTCATATCATGCACTTCGTTGTTGCTGAATAAATCACCCGCCGCAACTTCCCACGTATTGAGCACCTTGCCACGCAATGGCAGAATTGCCTGTGTGCGTTTATCGCGCGCTTGCTTTGCCGAACCGCCAGCAGAATCCCCTTCAACCAAGAACAACTCTGTTTCGCGCAAATCGGTGCTTTCGCAATCGGTAAGCTTACCGGGTAAAACAGCAGCACCAGAAGTCTTCTTTTTAACCGCTGTTTTCGCCGACTTGTTGCGCTCCATGGCAGCTTTAATCGCTAGCTCCGCAATTTTTTTAGCATCTTCTAAGTGGGCATTTAGCCACAAGGTAAAGGCATCACGTGTACAGCTCGCAACCAACGCATGAGCCGCGCGTGAGGTGAGCTTATCTTTTGTTTGCCCTTGAAACTGAGGATCAAGTACCCGTGTCGACAAAATCCCTGCCACACGCCCCCACACATCGTCAGCAGTTAGCTGCACCCCTTTGGGCAATAAACCATGATGCTGACAAAAAGCGTGCATCGACTCAAACAATCCTGCACGCAACCCTGTTTCATGCGTACCACCTAAGCCTGTCGGAATGAGATTAACATAGCTTTCAACAAAACGTCCGCCGGACTCTCGAAATACCACGGCCCAAGCTGCGCCTTCGCCCTGTGCCGCATCAGACGTTGCTTGGGTGCTGGTTAAATATTGTTCGCCTGCAAACAAAGGCGAAACGTAGTCTTCTGCTTCACCGCACAGCGATAACAAATAATCGCCCATGCCACCACTAAATTGCCAAACCTGCTCCTGCTTGGTTGCTTCGTTGAGCAACGATACTTTTAACCCCGGCAACAACACAGCCTTAGAACGTAATAAGCGTTCTAATTCGGAAAACGGAATTTTAGGCGAATCAAAATACTGCGCATCTGGCCAAGCGCGCACGCGCGTACTATGACCACGGGCATTACCCACTTCAGTTAATGGCTCAAGCACATCGCCGCCAGCAAAAGCGAGCTGCCAGCGCTTGCCCTCGCGCACAACTTCAACCTCTAGACGCGTCGACAGCGCATTGGTAACAGACACACCAACACCGTGTAATCCACCCGAAAAGGCATAAGCACCACCCGATGTTTTACTAAACTTACCGCCCGCATGCAAGCGCGTAAAAACCAACTCTACCGTTGGCACGCCTTCTGTTGGGTGAATACCGACGGGAATACCACGCCCGTTATCCTGTACCGATAAAGAACCGTCTGCATACACAACCACCTCAATGCGGGAGGCATAGCCACCAAGGGCTTCGTCGGCAGCGTTATCAATCACCTCTTGCATAATATGCAGCGGATTTTCGGTGCGCGTATACATGCCAGGACGTTGACGCACAGGCTCTAAGCCTTTTAATACCTGAATATCGGATTCTTGATAAGCAACAGCCACGGATAAACACCCTAACGATGAAATGAACAACAATAATAGAACGAACGTTCATATTTTACAAGTACTATGCAAAATATGATGCATTTTAAAAACCAGCGTGCTATTATACCCAAATGCGCGAGTGGCGGAATTGGTAGACGCACTGGATTTAGGTTCCAGCGCCGCAAGGTGTAAGAGTTCGAGTCTCTTCTCGCGCACCATATAATAAAGGCTTAGGTTAATCCCTAAGCCTTTTTTGTTTTTGCATTGAACAAGTGAGCAGTGGCGATTACCATCCACCGCTCAGATGAGGGAAATTGGTCTCTTACGTGTTCGCACTTCAGAGCACCAACCCCGCAACGCCACGGGTCGGAGCTGAAATTTGCAGTGTTTTATTAGAGTTGCTATGAGCACAAGCTCCACAAGCCCACCAAAACCCCTTAGAAACAAGATAATCCTAAAAATTGGTACGAATGGAGAACTGTTCTAGATAGCAAGATCATTTCGATTTACATCGGCTTATCTTGTGTATCATCTGTTGAGGCGGGCTTAACAGCTTCATCTATTCGCTGATCTTTACCCATTGTAACTTTTACAGTAGCAGGATATTCATACGCACTTCCATTGTTATGATCAATGATTGCACCAATACCACCACCAAAAACAATATTCCCAAACATATTACCTTTTGTTTTCGATACTACGCTTGCTGTTCCTTTTTCGAAGCTATCTTTCTTACAAGTAACGAATAGATCCTTATTAGATCTTTTTACCGTAAGCGTATTAGGCGTTGTAACTGACCAAGTACCTTCATCATTTACAAGTTCGCATTTAACATCGTTTAGATCTTTGTCATTTTTATCATAAGTTAACACCGTTACTGGTTGGTGAGTACCACCTGCAGTCAGAGTTGAACATCCTGTCAAAACTGAGGACAAAGCGATCAACGAAACAGTAATCAAACTGGAAACTAATACTTTTTTCATAATAAATCCTTATAGGGTCATAGATTGGAATTATCACAAGCATTTTCGCTTATGTGTTGTGAACGATTCAAATTCTACCACCAGCAAAAATATTTCACAATCACGTAGATTATCATCCGTGGATTGATAGTCACATTAGCAACCATTCGCTATTGGTTTTAGTTAAAGCGGCAGAAAAACTCGATGTTGAGGTGGCGGAGTTATTTGTAGAACAAACAGAAGACAGACACGACACCACCTAGGGTTTTGTCTTGTCTGTCCGCTAACTCCTAAGCTTTGCAAAGCATGGCGACAATTACCATTAGCTCTCAGCTACCCCTGAACGCAGTTGAGGGGCTTCTCTACCACGATTAGGCATCATGGTGGCACATAACCAGCAACGAATCCACAACACCCGTGACGAGCGTAGCTGGTCACTCGTAGATAATGTAGCGAACTAGCAGGATACCCCTGAGCGAAGCTGAGGGGCTTATAACGGATCGTTTAACCAATCCTCGTGAGCATGACGCACACGTACAATAATTATGTTTTGGTTGGCTTGTAGTTGGTAGATAATAATGTGTGAGCCGACTGGATGAATCCTAACAGGTGGCGATAACTCAACGCGTTCACGACTCATTTCAGGAAACTGAGCCAACAACTCAAATACCTGAAATAATTTTTGATGGTAGTCTGTGGCAACATTCATACCGAACCTACCCATACCATCCAGTAAAATAGATTCCAGATCTTTGGCTGCTTCGTTGGTAAGCTTGTAACTCATGCGGCAGTAGTAGCTTCAAATTGACTGATAGCACGTTGTTTAATGCTTTCCATCGTTTCTGTACTCACACCACTCGCCAGCCCCTCATTTACTAACGCTTGCAAGTTGGCAATTTTACGTTGTTTAACACTGTCATCCATCATTATCACCACCTTGACAGGCTGAGACATAAACTCCGAATAGTTAGCTGGAATTTGAATAATCCCATTTTTCGCGACTGTTTCGAATTCGACTGCATACATGGCAAGGTCTCCTTGTTAATGGATTCATTATAGCGCAACCTGTTGGAAATAAAGAACCTAGTTGTAAGGCATACGGGGGGAGTACCGCTTTGGTGTGGATTAGGATTTGAAAGAATGAACTGACACCCTGCGAGCACTATTCTCCAATAGATCGAAGTGTTGAGGCGTGTAGGTTATTTTGTAATGCCAGTTTGTAAGTTATAGGCAACTCGACACAGCCTGCCCGTCAAGAGGCAAAGGCTGGAGCAATACAATCAAAATATAATTGCCATTTAAAAACCAACCTGATAAAGTAATTGAGACCAAAGTGCAACCAACAGCACCCAACAACATTAATTCTAAAACACTAAAAACGATACAAAACAATTAGATAGAGTGGCGGAATTGGTAGACGCACTGGATTTAGGTTCCAGAGCCGCAAGGTGTAAGAGTTCGAGTCTCTTCTCGCGCACCAAATGCTAAAGGCTTAGGTTAACCCCTAAGCCTTTTTTATTTTGCAAAAATAAGCAATCACGATTGCCATCCATGCCTTTACTTTAATCAGACTAGGGTAATTGGTGTGTAATGACCCACCGAAAAAGCACTCTTCCTTGTTGTTACCTAAACAACTGAGCCAAACTTGAACAGATAAGCAGCAGATATTAAAACACTTAAAAAAACCCTATCAACTTGATAGGGTTTTATATAGAGACGAGAGTTTCACAAAACAGTTGCACATTAACTACAACAAATGATGCTGAAACTCAAATGACAATATCAGATTTAGAATGATTGTTGATACATCAAATTAAATTGCGCATCTTGATCCTGCACGCCTCTGATACCTAAATTTACCGCGGACTGCTCTGTCAAACGATAATTACCAGCCACACCAAGGCTGTAGATATGATTATCTAAACCTGGCGTACTTACGGCAAACTGAGTCGATTCTGAAGCCACGTTCGCCTTGACTGGCATACGAGAGTCTCCACCAATGTATAAATAACCTAAATCAGCCGCAACTGTAAGCTTATCCGTAACAGGGCTAGTTACACCAACGCTTAGCTTAGTAGCAATATCAGATGTATTCTGTTTGTTTACAGCCAACGAATCTAAGCTATCTGTCGCATTCTTTTCGGTAAAAGCATCTACAGTTGTAGAATAAGAAATAACATCTAAACTTGTATTAATGCGTGACTTACCCACATTTTGACCATAATTCAAACCTACCGAAGCCAAGTAGCTATTAGTATGAGTATCCGATAGCGAAGCACCAGACATGGTCGTTCTAGTGTTATCAAACAAATGCGATGTATAACCAACACGTCCAGTAACATTTAACCCTTGAACAGCAGGAATAGCATGACTGATACCAGCATTAACCATATAACCCGTTGCACTACCATTCATCGTGCTCGATTTAGCCGTACCGTTATCCATACCTACAGCAAGACTCAATGCACCGCCATCATAGCCTTTATCAACCTGAACTTCAGTCCAATTACTACGTGTATTGTAGGAAGCAAACTCAGAAGCATTATTTGTTTTCATGCCCTGATAGCTAGTACGCATGGCAACATTTAGGTCTTTTGACTTCATATCATGCGCCAAGGGAACCATGGTGCTTAATGCTGACTGGCGTGCGTAATCTGTTAATGCAGCGTAAGACTCTGGTGAAGCCAAAGCAAAGACAGCGTCAGTATTACCACCAGCACCAGCAGTCGCAGCTAAGCGATCCACCAAGCGACCACCATAAAACTGAGCTACGCCGCCGACATCATTAACCTTAACATCATTCAGCATTGCTTGTTGATTGCTATTGCGAGCAACAGCAGCAAGGCCTGCATAACCAGTGTTACCCAATCCAACCACATTGCCAGTGGCTAAGTTAAGCGCAACCTCATTAGCAAATCCAGTATTTGTTGCCTCGGCAAAGAAGCCTGTCGTTTTACCTGTTGGGACAACAAAAACCTGTCTTGTTTGCCCCATAGCTAATTCGAAAGCATTGGAGTTAGCAACATCAATTTTAGCGCCTGACTGAATGGCTAAGCTATTAGCAACAATTTGGTCAAATCCATCAGCGGCACCAGCGACACCGCTTCCTTCAATTTCCATCACTGTGGTTGATAAGCCATCGAGCACTAACTGATCAAAATTAACAACACCTGGCGAATTACCTGGACGCAAGAAAGAACCCGATTGCATAACGGTTAAACCAGATACGGAACCGACACCACTCAGAGTACCAGCGATATTCGTTGTTTCTGCTGTAATCGTACCAGCAACATTTCCACTGCCAGAGCCTAGATGCAAATTAGCACCTGTTGCTACGTTCACTGAAGTTGCTTCCGCAGTACCAACCACATCTAAGCGACCATTACCATTTGTGTTAGCAAGAACATTGATGACAGGGAAAGACAAAGTAGCATCTGCACCAACAGTAGTATTCGCACCCGCATTAACGTCGAAAGTACCCTCTGTTGAAGTAACATCATTCGTCACGGTAAAATTACCGTCTTGAATATTTAACGTACCATTACCAATAACGGTTCCAGTGAATGTACCGCCTTGTTCGACATTAAGCGTATTAGAACCCAAGTCAATTTTACCTTCACCCGCCAAGCTTTCAATAGACTGATTACCACTAATTAATGCTAAGGTACCGATTGTATTGCCAGATTTATTAACAGTCACATCCAGTGTCTGCGCCAAAATACCAGCACCATTTAAGGCTAAGGTACCATTATTGATAACCAAGCCATCGACTAAATTTAACGAACCAGCAGCACCAGAAAGGGTTAAGGTTCCACTGCCATTTAGCGTTAACGCGCCATTGCCTTGAATCTTACCAGCGTAATTCGTATCACCCGCTTGAACCAACGAAACGGGATTAGCCATATTAATTTCAGCATTGTTATTAGTGCCAGATAAACCAGTCGCTAAGGTCAGAGTGCTGCTAGTTAAATTAAGCGTACCATTGTTTTCAAGACCACCGTTAGTAGCTGTCATGTTGCCGCCGACAGTCATTGTGCCCGCATTGCTAATGCTGTTTCCAGCCGTTACATTGCTCGCAATCGTCATGGTGCTATTGGCTGCGTTAGTAATGCCTGTACCTGCAACCAAAGTGCTGCCTAAGTTCATTGTACCAGAGTTGCTTAGGCTGCCTGTTGTGGCTTGTACTGCACCGCTTGTTGCAGTAAACGTTCCGGCATTGCTAATGCTGTTTCCAGCCGTTACATTGCTCGCAATCGTCATGGTGCTATTGGCTGCGTTAGTAATGCCTGTACCTGCAACCAAAGTGCTGCCTAAGTTCATTGTACCAGAGTTGCTTAGGCTGCCTGTTGTGGCTTGTACTGCACCGCTTGTTGCAGTAAAAGTACCCGCATTGCTAATGCTGTTCCCAGCCGTTACATTACTCGCAATGATCATGGTGCTATTGGCTGCGTTGGTAATGCTATTTCCAGCTGACAAGGTGTCACCCAACGTCATCGTGCCAGCAGTATTGCTTACGACACCAGCCGTTGCCGTCACTGCGCCAGTAGCAATAAAACTGTTTGAGTTGGTAATATCAGTACCCGCAGTGACTGTACCAGTGGCAGTTAATGCGCCTGCATTACTAATTGAACCCGTAGTCGTTTGGTTAGCATTAAATTGCGCCGTACCGCCTGAATTGACTTGGTAAGACTTAACCGTATCAGCAACGCCCGCAATGAAGGTTGCGCCATTATTGACAGTGACATCTAATGCATCTGCCAAGGTTGCTGAGCTGCTCGTTTCAAAGGTGCCACCAGAAACGGACAGCCCACCAGTGAATGTTTGCGCAGCTGTTAAGGTTAACTTACCCGCTCCAGTTTTAACAAAATCACCCGCGCCAGAAACAACACCGACAAAAGTTGAATCACCAGATTGATTTAGCGTCAACTCATCATCATCGTTAGTTGCCAAGACAATTGATCCAGAACCGTTCAAACCCGTTGTTTGCAAGCTACGTTTACCAGTCACATTTAACGTGCCATTATTTGTTACCGTTGAACTAACGACGATATTACCAGTCTGGTTAATCACTGCCGTTGCTTGATTTGTTAAGGTGCCTGTAACCCCTAATGTAGAAGCAACATTTAGTGTTGCACCAGATGTATTAGTAATGCTGCCCGTGTTTGAACTACCTTTGAGCGTAATTTCACCCTCATTGGTAATGTCATTTGCGGTGATCCCTGCTTCAGCAATATAATCAGCAGCAGCGCCAACGTTCATCGTTGTAAATTTTTCAGCAGACCAAGTTTCTAAACGTCCACCAGTCATGGTCAATGAACCGCCATTTTGCGCATCCATTAAACGACCATGAGATTGAGCATTAGCCCCTTGAGTACTCACTAAGCCAGAATCAATGGCCAAAGATGACAAACTGCTCTGACCTGTTAACGAGAGCTGTCCATTGTAACCATTAGCACCAACTTGTAATCCACCATTCGTTAGGCTACCAGTCAATAGAGCATAATCATTTGCAGAATTAGTATTATCATAAACAACAATATGTCCCACTTTAGTGTTCATATCAATATTGTTCAATAATGCTACATAGCCTTCAGCATACGCCGATCCAAAAACGATAGTTGAATCATTTGAAATACTACTAGTGTCCCATTTAAGTGTTTGACCTTGATTTGACGAAATAGCACCAAAATTGATGATCAGATTTTCAGCTGTTGCAGAGAAGCCACCAGCACCATCCCAAGACACTTGACCTGGCAAAGTTCCAACTCGACGAACAATACTGCCATCGGTCAACAAGGTACCTGCATTCATGTGCGGAACAAGAGTTGCCGTTCCTGCAGCACCACTAACACCCGCACCTGTAAAGTGAATACGGCTATCATTATTGATGCCTTGACCTAAAGTGGCTTCGAGTGTCGCGCCTTCAATTTGCGTTAAACCAGAGTAGGTATTGTCACCTTCAAATTGAACTAAACCACCACCGCCAATGCGAATGGTAGCACCTGCGCCAGAAGCATAAGGTGCACCACCATAGCTAGAGGCGCTATTATCTGCAATAGAACCACGCAGCGTAATCGTATTACCCGTGCCTGGAGACAGTAGAACATCGGCACCTTTCATTACAAATAAATCAGTACCAGCAGCTTCACCAGCTGCGCCGTCGTTGTTACTTGAGCCTGCAAGAACAGTATTGTTTTCGAACAGGCTATTGCCTGTAACCGTTAGTGTACCGCCATCACGTACGAAAATAGCACCACCAAAACCAGAGCCACCATTACCGTACTGACCATCGCCATTTGAACCCTGACCAGCACCAAATCCAGCTACACCGCCATCACCTGCACCGCCAGCCGCTGCTGCTCCAGTTGAACCACCTGCACCACCAGCGCCGCCTGCGCCGCCACCAGCGCCAAATCCGCCGGTACCACCGGTGCCGCCATCACCACCAGCACCACCGTCAGTGTAAGACATTGCTCCATTTCCACCAGCACCACCAGCACCACCAGCGCCACCACCGTAGAAATCAGAACCTGATCCGCCTTCACCACCTGAACCGCCATCGCCACCTAGCGCCACAATGCCATTTGTTAGGTCAATATTCCACATTGCCAAATCTGCAGCGGCAATACCCACATCCACCCAAGCTAAAGCCGCCTTAGTAATATCTACTGCAGCGCGCGCAAAACCCAAGTCACCAAAGTCGGCAACAACAGCCGCAGTATCAGAGGTAGCACCAATAATCGCGCCCGCCAAACCTAATGTAGCATCGGCATTGTACGGCAAACCAGAAGAACCATTGCCGCCTTTACCGCCATCACCGCCAACATTATTAGTGCCGTTTCCTGCATTATAACCATTCGTACCTGGTGCGCCTTCTCCGTCATGCAAAATAGCATTGTACATGCTACCATTTCGGCCATTATTTCCATTTGCACCCATAGTTCCTGATGCAGAAATACCATTCATTGAGCCACCTTTTTGTAAGTTGGCCGCAACAGGATCAATGGCATAAGTAACCGATTTTGTATTAGGATTGATTGAAGTTATAACTGCATTTTCTGGAACACCTGTTCCCGTTAACAGTTGCCCAACAGATAACCCACTTACAGATGCAAGTGTTAACGCCGAACCATTGTCAGAGATAACCTTACTAAAAGCCGCTGAAAAACTATTGTTAGAAATGGCTGATGCCGCGTCTGCAGTAATAGCATTACTTAGGGTTAAATTGGTGCCATTGATCGCAGTAATTGTTGTACCATCAGGAATCCCATTTCCGGTAACCGTCATTCCGACAGCCAAATCGCTTCTCGCTGCACCAAGAGTTAACGCAGTCGAACCGACTGCTGCACTGGTCAAAGTAGCCGTAAAACCTTTAGCCGAAGCAATGCTATTATTTAAGGTAACAACCCCATTTGCATCAATACTGGTAATTTTTGTTCCGACAGGAACACCATCACCGGTTACGGCCATACCTGCCTGTAATCCTGTCAAGTTACTGGTTGGTGTAATCGTTGTTCCACCATTACCAATAGCATATTGAGAAGCATCAAACGAAGTCACCTCAAGCACATTTAATGCGCTTACCGCTTCTGTCGTGTTATTGCTTAATTTTATGCTCGAAACGTTACCATTAGCATAAACGATCTCGGTAATGGTCGTTCCATCTGGAATACCAGTACCATAAACAAGCATCCCTGTTCTTACTTCCGAACCTGAAACAGTTGGAGAAAGAGCCGTATTAACGTTAAGCGTATTGACTCCAGCACCAGCAGCGTTAACGTTTACTGAACTAATTGAATCAGTGTTCACTAAAACGCGTTGTGCTAGCGTAACATTTGTTCCAGTGATATCGCCAATAGTTCCACTGGCAGCACCGCCCTCAAAAGTAATTGCATTGCTGTCTTGTATCATTGAGTTTGCACTAGACAAGGTTGCGCCCGTTATGTAGACATTTCCAGACTCAATTTGAATGGTAGGCTTAACCGAAATAGCAGTAATGGGATTCGCACTTACAGTCAAGCTAGGAAGACTAAGAACCATATCACCAACGTTAGCAGTCGCAACACTTCCTCCTTCACCACCTTTAACAACGTTAGATAAAAAGTTCACATTATTCAAGGTTAAAGTTGAATCTTTGTTGACGAAGAAAACACCACCCAAACCAGCTCCACCACCTGAACCAGCGCCACCTTCAGTATAGAAGTTAGTGTAAGTCGTGTTAGTGTTCGCATTACCAATATTTACAGCGTTACCACTGTTAGTACCAATGCCTGTTCCCACCAAATATCCAGTGCCTTCACTACCATCGACCACCGCAGCGTTTGCAACCCCCTCGCCTACAGTCAGCACACCCAGTGCTAATGCCGCAGCAGCAGCACCAACAACAGAGCTTTTAGAAGATTTTCCTTTCGCTGGTTGATTTTCGGCAACTGGAACTAAGCAACCTTGTGTGCTGCTCCAAACAAGACGAAAAAAGTGATTAAGTGATGCTTTGCGCATAGCTTCATTCCTTATGAGAGATTGTGTCCAATTAGCGGCGATTAATGAGTTAATCTATTTTAGGATGATGCTATCACAGCATTTTGTTTGAACCTTACATAAAAGAGTAAGCTAACTGTGTACAAACATAATTGAACAAAACTATTAATCCAACCTAATATCAAAAAAAAAAAATATTTTTTATATCATAAAGATAGAGAACTTAAAGTCAAAGGACAAACTTAGTGTAATAAAGATAGATTATAGGTCAATAGAAAAAAAATTAAATCAGCATATAAAACACACAACAACTGACTTGAAGCCCATCATTAAAACTAATAAACAATCATGTCTAAGGTAAGCCGATAGCCTCTATTTCTCTGAGTTTGGAGAGCATTAGATTGAGCACTTAATGAAACTAATTTTTTTCGTAAGCGTGATATAAAAACCTCTAGCGTCGCTTTGTTTTGGTGCTCCTTATGAAGCAACGACATAATTTGCCAAGTTTCAAGCTCTTTATTGGGAGCCAATAACAAGGCATGTAGTAATTGAACTTCATCAACGCTCAATCGAACGTTGGCACCACTAACAGAAGACAACAATCTACCTTCTATAAACAACTGAAATAATGAATGACAGTTTAATGCCTCTTTTTCTCTATTTAACCGCTTAGTTAAGGCATTAAGCACACAAATTAGCTCTGTTGGGTCAATGGGTTTCGTTAAGTAAACATCTGCGCCTGCTTCGTAGGCGCTCACTTTTTCAGTTAGTTCTTTAACGACGGTAAACACTACAATACCCATTTTAGGATGTGTTTGACGTAAGCGTTGCGCAAGCACAGTGCCTTTTTCTCCAGGCAGGTTCATATCTAAAACCGCAAGATCCCATGTATCTAGGTGTTGTTCGATAACATCTTCAACAGACTCAAAGTCGGAAACTTCAAATCCACTCATGGTTAAGTGATCGGTTAGGGTTTCTCTTAACAGTTCATGATCTTCAACCAATAATAGTTTCATCCTCCCCTCCTATTTGCATTATTGGAAAATAAACGGTGAAAAAAACCTCTGTTTCATTGTGCGTGTAAATCACTTTTATCTGCATGTATTGTGATAATTCTTTTACCAAATACAAGCCAATACCTGAACCAGAAACCCGATGCGATTCCGGTGCACGATAGTATTTTTCAAATAACCTATCTGCATCGGGCAAGGCTGCTTTACTAATTTCATTACTCACCTGAAGTGCTATTTCAGAAACACCGCTTTCAGAGTTAACTTTAAACAACGTTAAGTTAACTAGCGATGCTTTAGGACTGTATTTAAGTGCATTTTCAATGAGGTTAGACAAGACAATCTTTAAATACACAGGATCTGCAAGCACAAGCAGGTCAGAGCTAACCGCTGATTGAATGATCAGTCGCTTATTATCGTCTTGCATCTGCGGCAAAAACTCAACAAACCATTGTCCTAAGGCAATAGGCTCGATACGAACTTCGACGGCCTTTGCCTCTAATTTTTCACTAATTAAGCAACAATCTAAAATTTTAATAATATCTTGTGCTGCGGTCAGCGCATGGGGCTGTAAACGATGGGTAAACTGTGACAGCGCAATTTGAATGATCGATAAAGGCGTTTTAATTTCATGGGTGAGCATGGCAATAAATTGTGATTGCTTTTGCTTAATGGTCTGTTCTTGTTGTAATAGTCTATGTTGAGTGAAAAGGTCAATTGTGAGCTGTTTATTTTTTTGCAAGGCATCTTTAATATGGCCAGAAATAATCACTTGGAAAGCAAAAATGGCAGCAATTGAACCCACTTGATAAGCATACAAGCCCACTAACTCAACGGAAAACCAACCCAACAATACTAAAATCATAGCAACAGAACTAAAAATACCCGCAACTGAGGCAAATACCACCCAATGGGCATAAGGGTCTCGCTGCTGAATACGCTTTAATCCGAACAAAATCCAAGACACGTAAAGCAGAATAACGTATAAAGCTAGCTTGGGCATCATGTCGACATAATAATTTAGAAATACCCCCAGAGCTCCAATAAAAGCCAAGGCTACTCCACCCCATGTTAGAGCGAATAAAATAGGCGTTTCTTGCCAACTCAAGCGTAAGAAAAAGTAATGCCCTAAACTAATGGTTGTAAGTAGTAACATAGTTACCACGCCAACAAGAGCACTATCAATAGCTGGACTGTTGGGAAAAATAAACTCAGAAGCAAAGCCATTAATAACTAAAATAGCAGTTAATTGAACTACTAAGAAGAAAATAAATGCATAGTACATCAGGGATTTTTGACCAAACACTTGTAAACTATTAAAAAAAACAAGGCTAACACCAATACCTATCATCAAGGCAAATAAAAAATACTCGGACTGCTTTTTGCGATGAAAAGCCTCTGGTTGCCAAGTTTTTAACAAAACTAATGAGGTCGATGAAGTTTGCAGTCGAAGGTAGGCCGTTTTTTCAACAGACCCCAACTCGACCGGAAAAACAAAGCCGCGACTATGCACGAGGCGCTGATTGAATGGCAACCGATCGCCTAGTTGTATCTCTTGAAAGTTACCGTGATCGTCTGGCCAATATAGGTAGACATAATCTAAATAAGTTGGCTGAACTTCTAAGTAGATTTGTTTCGATTGACTGCTGGCTGGTACGATAAATCTCATCCAAAAAGCGTCGGTTGTATAACCACCACTGAAGCCTTTTTCAGCCTTACGTGTGAATAAACTTGGACTAGAACCATCTCGCTCGGCCGCTATCACTTGCTTAAAAGTCGATTGAGCGTCCTTATCTTGCCAAACGGCAACAGGTACGACATCGCCACTGGTAGTGAAACTCCGATTGAACAGCATAAAAATGATCAAAACGCCAAACAGGATCAGCAAGTACACTGGTCGTTTAACTGACAGCAAGGAGCTCTGTTTCATAATTGAATGACCGCTTTAGCGAATGATGATGTGAAGCAAAAGAAGATCAAACAGGGTAGAAAGTTCATAAGTGATTTAAGCCTAGTATGCATGAATTTACCAACAACTAAAAACATTGTACTCACGCTCGTGATAATTAACTAATCAAATAATTACCAATTCAATAAAAAATCCGCACGAACATCACCTTGTCGTGTTATTGACGCCTTTGCTCACAATTCCTTCTTCCTGCCTATTGGGGTTTTTAGAAGAACCCTAAGGTTACTTAGTCAAAATCAACTTATTCTCTTTGGTGATGCGCAGTGTAGCCACTCCATAATCGTTATTATTTGCACTAATTTTTTATGTTTTTTACAGTTGAACAGCCTTTAACTGTTAATGGATCCACTATAACCACGATCACAGCGCAGGCAAAACCAATACAAACAAAAACAGC
The DNA here is from genome assembly GCA_964606405.1 of uncultured Francisella sp. Taxonomy (GTDB): domain Bacteria; phylum Pseudomonadota; class Gammaproteobacteria; order Thiomicrospirales; family Thiomicrospiraceae. Next base: position 30,736 of record CAZSGH010000004.1, on the reverse strand, counting down.
GAGTAGATTTCTCTAACTCGCTGTCTTAAAATTAATTGGTCGGGATAGCAGGATTTGAACCTACGACCCCTTGCACCCCATGCAAGTGCGCTACCAGGCTGCGCCATACCCCGAACATCTCGTTATTATGCGCTGCTTAGCCTTAAAATTCAATAGGCACAGCTAAAAAACTTAGAAAGTCTAAAAACAAGCAAAGCGAGGTTTTTAGAGATTTCCTCAAGCTTCCAAGTTATCCCAACGACTAATTGTCGACAAATTATGCCGCTGAACCTTGCGTAACAATACTTTTAAGTGCGTTTCTAACTTTTCGAGCGATACTGTCGGTTTTTTACCGCGTATCGCTGGCTTGGTCGGCAACACAACCCCCTCTGGCAAACCCTGTGCTTTAATTTGCGACAAGGCACCAGCCAAGGTATAACCCTCTTTATGGAGCAACCGATCTATTTCACAAATAATCAACAAGTCCTGACGCTGATAATAGCGTCGACCACTGCGCTTGGTAGGTTCTAACAACGGAACCACTTGCTCCCAGTAGCGCAGCACATGGGGCTTCACACCAGTGAGTTGGCTAATTTCCCCAATGGTGAAATACTTCTTATCAGGGATAACCATATCACCACCGTTATGCTGATTGCTTGCCTTCATGAGCCTCAACGACCGCCCTTAGCTTTTGTCCAGGCTTAAAGGTTACCACACGACGGGCTGTAATGGGAACATCTTGACCCGTTCTTGGGTTGCGCCCTGGGCGAGGCGTTTTGTCACGCAACTCAAAATTACCAAAACCCGATAATTTAACATCTTCACCCGTTTCTAGGATTTCAGCGATTTGACCAAAGAAATCTTCAACCACTTCTTTTGATTCACGCTTATTTAGCCCCAAGGTATCCGATAATTTCTGCGACAATTCTGCTTTCGTAATGGTCATTTTTTTCTCCCTCATTAGCGCAATACAGCGCCTGTTTGTACATTCAGTGCGCTAACAATGTCAGCCACACAGGTTTCAATTTCGGTATCTAATAAGGTTCGCTCATTATCTTGGAACCAAAGCGCGATGGCTAGGCTGCGCTGACCATCTTGCAAGCCTTTGCCAGCATAGACATCGAACAACTCACTGCCTTGGAACCAATCGCGAGATACACTACGAATCGCTTGCGCAACCTTGCTAAAGGATACAGCAGCATCCAGCACCACGGCAATATCTCGACGCACAATCGGAAACTTAGACAAGCCGACAAAGGTACTTTTCGCTGGCACAGCTGTTAATGGTAACAAATCAAGGGTAAAGAGCACAGCTGGGACATCAATATCCATTGATTTTGCTAAACTTGGGTGGAGCACACCCACCAAACCAATCTGCACACCTGCCAAGATAATAGCAGCTGTTTGCCCTGGATGCAGCGCATCATGTTCGCCACGCGCAAAGCTGATACTTCCCGCCACGCCAGCCGCTGCCAACACAGCTTCTACATCGCCCTTGACATCGTAAAAATCAACCGCGCGACTATCCATCGCCCACTGCATGGCATGAGCCGTTCCACAGGCAACCCCAGCTAAGGTTGGAATTTGTACAGGCAACCCGCGCTCATCAATTTCTGACAAAAAGCGTAAGCCTGTTTCAAATAAACGCACACGTTTCGCTTGACGATTGAGGTTATGGCGCGCTGCACCAAGCAAACCCGTCCACAAACTCAAGCGCATCTGACCCAAGGTTTCGCTAATGGGATTAGCCAGATTCAAGCCTGTTAAACCCGGTTCCACCAATATCTGCTCTTTTGCATCGACAAAGCTATAAGTAATCGCTTCTTGGTAACCACGCGCTACCAGCAACTGCTTTAATTTCATTTCTTGCTGATTACGACCAGAAGGCAACACCGCGGTCGCTGGCAAAGGCAATTTCGGCAAATTATCCAAGCCATGCATGCGCGCCAACTCTTCGACCAAGTCGGCCTCAATCGCCATATCGAAACGCCATGAAGGCGCGACCACATCCCAACCTGTTGCATGCTCTGTGACTTGCATACCCAAGCCAGACAAGAGCTTAACAACTTGCGCATCAGGCAAGCTCACACCCAACAAGCGTTCGATACTGCTACGACGCAAACTGAGTTTTGCTAATTCATTCGTACCTGTTGACACTGTCGTGACGGCGCTGACTTTTGCTCCACCACACTCGACCAACAACGACAAGGCGCGTGCCATCGCTAAAGCAGGCAATTGTGCATCAACACCACGTTCAAAACGATGCGAAGAATCCGTATGCAACCCTAGCTTACGCGCACGCCCGACCACTGCTGCTGGCGTAAAATGCGCACATTCCAACATGACACGCGTGGTATTGTCATCAACAGCAGTATCCGCGCCGCCCATAATGCCCGCCAAAGCAATCGCACCACGATTATCGGCAACGACCAACATATCAGCAGCCAAGGTGACGCTTTTGCCATCTAGCAAGGTACAAGACTCACCCGCATTTGCCCAGCGAACCTGAACACTGCCCTGTAACTTATCGGCGTCGAAAGCATGCATTGGCTGACCCAATTCGAGCAACACATAGTTAGTCACATCGACCCACAAACCCAAGCTCCGCAAGCCACTACGACGCAAACGTTCTTGCATCCATAATGGCGTAGCTGCCCCTTTTTCCATTTCGACCATACAGCCTAAATAAGTTGGGCAAGCTGAATGATCGGCAACCTGAATCGCTGGCGCAGCAGACAGGCTAGCAACAGGTAAGATTGCCGTTGGCGCTGACAGAGCTGCGCCACTTAATGCCGACAAATCACGCGCCACACCCAGCACACTCAAGGCATCGGCACGGTTTGGCGTTAATGACACTTCGATGCTGCTATCATTCAAATTCAACGCCGTGCGAATATCTTCACCAACCGTTAAATTCGTTGGCAAATCCCACAAGCCACTGGCCTGCCCTTCAATCCCCAACTCACCCGCCGAACACAACATGCCAGACGAAGCAACACCACGCAATTTTGCATCTTTAATGGTGATACCAGGCAACACCGCACCGACCAAGGCCGTTGGTGCAAACATACCTTCACGCACGTTAGGTGCGCCACAGACAATTTGCACTGGCTCGCTACGACCGACATCGACCGTAGTAACGCGCAATTTATCCGCATCGGGATGAGGTGCAACAGTAAGTACTTTACCAACAACGACACCAGAAAAATCTGCTGCCGCTTGGGTTACTTCCTCTACTTCTAGCCCTAAATCATTCAGACGCGCACAGGTTGTATTCAAATCCAAACCCGTATTGACCATTGAGGTCAGCCAATCAAACGAAAACTTCATTTTACAGCCTCCCCTTAAGCCTGAAACTGACGCAAAAAGCGCACATCGTTTTCAAATAACATGCGTAAATCGGGCACACCAAAGCGCAGCATCGCTAATCGTTCGATACCCAACCCAAAGGCAAACCCTGTGTATTCTTCTGGATCAATGCCAGCATGACGCAATACGTTTGGATGCACCACGCCACAACCCAAGACTTCAATCCAACGCCCACCCAATACCGTAGTCGCAATATCGACCTCTGCCGAAGGCTCAGTAAAAGGGAAATAAGAAGGACGGAAACGCACTTTTAAGTTTTCATCATCAAAGAAATGAATCAAAAATGCTTCCAGTAATGATTTTAACTGCGCAAAGTTAGCTGTTTTATCAACAACCAAGCCTTCAATCTGATGGAACATCGGCGTATGCGTCTGATCTGAATCACAACGATAGACGCGACCAGGTGCAATAATACGCAAAGGCGGCTGTTGGTGTTCCATTGTCCGCACCTGTACGGGCGAAGTATGGGTACGTAACAACAAGCCGCTATCGAAATAGAAGGTATCGTGCATGGCACGTGCTGGATGCGTTTCGGGAATATTTAAGGCTTCAAAGTTGTGTACATCATCTTCGATTTCAGGACCCTGCTCGACCGAAAAGCCCAACTGAGCAAACCAATCGGTAATGCGGGCAATGGTTAAGGTAACAGGATGCAAGCTACCCACCTGCGCATCACGCCCAGGCAAGCTGACATCAATTTGCTCTTTCGCCAATTTCTCTGATAAGGCTGCTGCGTCTAGTGCCGATTTTTTGTCATTCAACGCTTGCGTCATCGCACCACGTAGCGCGGTCACCTTGGCACCCAAAATAGGCTTCTCTTCAGCAGAGGCCTGCCCAAGCAGCTTACTTAATTCAGTCAATGCGCCTTTTTTGCCAAAATACTGCACACGCAAGGCTTCAATTGCCTCTAACGTTGTCGCAGCAGCAATATCAGCTAACGCAGTTTGTAATAATTCATCCATTTGCATAGCGGATTCCATGTTCGATTCCAATTTGCTAGCAACATATCCTGCTAGCAAATTGAAACAGCAGTTAAAGAAAAACAGGGGTCAAAAGACCCCCGTTTTTATTCTGATACAATCAGAATTAAGCAGCTAGCGCAGCTTGAGCTTGACGCGCGATGACAGTGAAAGCTGCCATATCGTGAACAGCCATATCAGAAAGTACCTTACGGTCGATTTCGATATTAGCCTTTTTCAAGCCGTTGATGAACTTGCTGTAAGTCATATCCAAGCTACGAACTGCTGCGTTGATACGAGCGATCCATAGTGCGCGGAATTGACGCTTCTTCTGACGACGGTCACGGTAAGCATATTGACCTGCTTTGATAACCGCTTGTACCGCTACGCGATACACATTCTTACGACGACCGCGGTAACCCTTAGCTGCGTCTGTAATTTTTTTGTGACGCGCACGCGCGACAACACCACGTTTAACTCTTGCCATTCTTTAATTTCCTTTTCTAATACTTACGCGTAAGGCATCATTTGACGAACTGACGCGACATCACTTTCGTGAACCATGTTAGGCGCACGTAATTGACGTTTGCGCTTAGTTGTTTTCTTAGTCAAGATATGACGAGTGAACGAGTGCTTGCACTTAAAACGGCCTGAACCTGTTTTGGTAAAGCGTTTTTTAGCACCGCTTTTGGTTTTCATCTTTGGCATAATAGTGTCCTATACCTTTTTGCTACGCATTCATGGAGTGAGACTGAGCACCGAGGATTGGCTCTGCAAGTAGTGCCAGTCGTCTTATAAAGCGCGCTAACTTTGTTTAACCACACCACGCCAAAACGCACTTAGCTGATCTAAGCTTACCTTTTGTCGCGTCATGGTTACCGCGTTATCATCAACTTTCTAAGAGCGACTTATATTATTGGCACCCTCACGCGTCTCGTTTAGTTTGATTTCGACGGAATAACCATCATCATCAACTGGCGACCTTCTAGCTTCGGCAATTGATCGATGACACCTAAGCCTTCGATATCAGCCTGAATGCGTTCTAACACCTTCAGGCCCAGTTCCTTATGTGCGATTTCGCGACCACGAAACCACACAATGACCTTAATTCGGTCACCCTCTTCCAAAAAGCGTTTCAGGTTGCGTAGCTTGACCTGATAATCGCCTTCCTCGGTTCCAGGGCGGAACTTGAGTTCTTTAATTTGAATCTGTTTCTGCTTTTTCTTAGCTTCTGCTGCTTTCTTTTGCAACTGGAACTGATACTTGCCGTAATCCATGACTCGACAGACAGGCGGCTCTGCTTGCGCAGCAATTTCCACCAAATCCATTTCTGCGGCTTCTGCGGCGCGAAGTGCATCAATCAGCTTCACAATTCCGATTTGCTCACCTTCAGGTCCGATCAGACGTACAGAGGATGCGCGAATTTCACCATTGATGCGTTCCTTACGGTTACTTTCTTCTGGTGCGGTACTGCGCACGATAGGTCGCTTACTGATAACACTTACTCCTTAAAAGACACAAAATTCCTTAGTCTAACAGCTTAAATTACGCCGTTCTGCCCTTACGAGCAACTTCTTGACCAAGGTGTTCATTCAATTGGGCAATCGTCATATTACCCAAAACTTCTCCGCCACGAACACGTATATTCACGGTGTCCGTTGCACGTTCTTGCTCACCAACAACGAGCGTATACGGGACACGTTGCATCGCATGTTCGCGGATTTTATAACCCAACTTCTCATTTCTCAAGTCTAGCTCGACACGATAACCCGATTGACGTAATTCTGCAACCACTTTTTGCGCATAATCAGCAAAAACTTCAGATACTGGTAAAACGACCAACTGAACAGGTGCCAACCAAACAGGATAATTACCTGCATAATGCTCAAGTAAAATACCACAGAAACGCTCTAACGAACCGAATAGCGCTCGGTGCAACATCACGGGACGTTTGCGAGTCCCATCATCACTGATGTAGGTTAAGTCGAAACGCTCTGGCAAACTCATATCCACCTGTAGCGTACCGCACTGCCAATCACGACCAATGGCATCACGCAATACAAACTCCAACTTAGGACCATAAAATGCCCCTTCACCTGGGAAAAGCGTATAAGGTAATTTCATGCTGTTTAACGAGTCCGCTAAGGCCGCTTCTAACACATCCCAAGTTTCGTCTGAACCGATGCGGTTAGCAGGACGTGTCGACAGTTTGATATGAACATTTTCAAAACCAAACTCTTTATAGATGTCTAACACCAAAGCAACCACGTCTTGGCACTCCTGCGCCATCTGTCCTTCGGTACAAAAGATATGCGCATCATCTTGGGTAAAGTGGCGCACGCGCATTAAGCCGTGTAACGCACCTGATGGCTCATAACGATGCACCTTACCAAACTCTGCCATGCGCAACGGCAAATCGCGGTAGCTTTTTTGTCCGTGCGCATACATCAACATACCGCCTGGGCAGTTCATCGGCTTTAAGGCAAATACACGCTCATCCTCTGTGGTGGTGGTAAACATGTTGTCACGGTAGTTAAACCAGTGACCAGACACTTCCCACAAACTACGATCCATGACATCAGGCGTGTTAATTTCAACATAGCCAGCTTTCTCTTGACGCGCACGCATATAACTAATGAGCTGTTGAAATACCGTCCAACCCTTAGGATGCCAGAATACAGCACCTGGCGCTTCTTCGTGAAAGTGGAACAAGTCTAATTGCTTACCTAGCTTACGGTGGTCACGCTTTTCCGCTTCTTCCATCATCGTGAGATAGTCTTTCAACTCTTTATCAGAAGCAAAGGCAACACCATAAACGCGCTGTAACATTTTATTTTTGCTATCGCCGCGCCAGTAAGCACCCGCAAACTTAGTGAGTTTGAAGGCCTTAGTAAACGTCATATTCGGCACATGAGGTCCACGACACATATCAACGTATTCTTCGTGATAGTAGAGGTTCATCTCGACTTGACTATCAGGAATATCGTTAACCAATTCTAGCTTATAAGCCTCATTGCGTTCGCTAAAGACGCGAACTACCTCAGCACGTGGCGTGACCTTTTTAACCACAGCATAGCCTGTTTTCGCCAATTGAATCATACGCTTTTCAATGGCGGCAATATCGTCTTCCGTTAAACGATGCTCAAGATCGATGTCGTAATAAAAACCATTTTCAATAACAGGACCAATCGCCATTTGTGCTGCAGGATAGAGCTGTTTGAGCGCATGTCCAAATAGATGCGCACAAGAGTGGCGCATAATATGCAAACCGTCTTCATCTTTGATGGTAAGAATGGATAGCGTGCTATCCGTTTCGATAAGATCGCAAGCATCGCGCAATTCGCCATTCACGCGACCAGCGATACAAGCCTTTGCCAAACCAGCGCCGATACTGGCTGCGACTTGCATAATCGAAACAGGCGCATCAAAGCTGCGCTGAGAACCATCAGGTAAGGTAATGACGGGCATGACACACATCCTCTGCAAAAAATCTTTCAAAATAGTCCGCCATTGTAACAGGGCAAAGCTAAAAACCCAATGGGTAGGGAGTATGGGGGAAGGGTTTGATGAAAATAGCCTTTAACCTAATAACTTAACAGCCTTACACCAGTAAAAAAACAAAATAGGAAGCTAAAAACGCTGGTGTTTAGCTTCCTAACAGGATGCATAGAATGACGGGAGATGCTGTTGACCCAAAAATGGCTTTTAGTTTTGTAATAACACAGGAAATCGCTGCCTTAGCAGCTCAACTGGCGACAAATCAAGTTCATAAGAACCGATAGCTAAACTATCACCGCTATCAACGAGCACCTCACCCCATGCATCAACAAGTAATGAATGACCATAGCTTTGTAGGCCGAACTCATGTTCACCAACCTGATTAACCGCTAAAATCGTCATCTGGTTTTCGATGGCACGCGCGCGCACCAGTGTATGCCAATGCGCCTGTCCCGTTTCTTGCGTAAAAGCTGCGGGCAAAATAATCAAGCGAACGCCTTGTTGTGCGTAGTTACGAAACATGGCAGGAAAACGCAGATCAAAACAAATGGCTAACCCAACCTTTCCCCAAGGGCTTTGCCAAATAATGGACGCTGTTCCTGCAGTAAAAAAAGTGCTTTCACGATAAACCACGCCATTGGGTGTAACCACTGAGAACAAATGGTTTTTTTGGTAAATCGTCTCAAGCACACCTTGCGGATTGTAAACGCACAGCGTGGCATAAACCTGACCCTCGATGCGCAAGGGCAAACTACCTGCAATGAGATAACACCCGAGTTCTTGTGCCCAACGTTGACAATGTGCTTGTAAGCGACCTTCTCCCAAGTCTTCTACTACCGCCTTCATTTGACTTAAGTCTCGAGCTAACCAAGCAAAGGCTTCTGGCAAGACGACAATATCTGGTTTTTGCACTGACAATCGCTGTAATTGCTGTTCTAAATAAGTAAGATTGGCATTCATATCTGACGTAGCGGTATGTTGTACCCATGCCAAGCGAAGCTGATTATTGTGCATCTTGCCCATGAACCACCTCTGTTAGGATAGGATCTTGCCATCCACCCGTAATATGATAATCAAAGGTAAATAAGTTACCACTCAACGGCGGTACAATTTTTTGCAACAGATAAACACCAATGGCGGTTATCGGTGAAACACCAGAAAGCAACGCCATGGTCGGAATACTATCACCAACCAAAGGAGTGACGGCGGCATCAAGCTCGTGCTCTTCACCAACTAAGTCGGTATTCCCTTTAAGCACCATGCGCACCGAAGGACCATCGAGTTGAAGATGATTCAGCTGTAGTACCCCCTTAGACAGTGCTGCCGTGGCTTCAATTTTGTCGTAAGCCAAGCCCTGATTAACCACATCTCCTAAGCCAATTTTAAGGCGACGGGTAAAGGCATCAAAACTTAACAAGCCAAACAACCGAGCCAAACCTGGACTGGTATCGGATAGTGCACCGTCATCGGCGCGCAATTTAAGATCACCACGCAACAAACGCGTGTCTAAGCAATCCAGGCCGCCATCCCAACTGAGCATCGCTTCAATATCGGCACTGCCACCTCTAACAATGTTATCTAACCCCCATAAAGCAGTCATATCCGCAGCCTTGTCTGCTCTCGCCTTAAAAAACAGGTTAGATTTGTTTTCAGATAAATTCCACTCCCAAGCACCACTCGCTTTAAGGCTACCCGACTGAAGCTGGATATCTTTAATGCGTCTTGTTTTTCCTTCTTGCGTCAGCAACCCATGAAGATTGGTCAACGAGGTAAGCGTTTTCATCTCTTGACGCGTGGTTTCTAAATTTAATAGCGCGATATCAACACGCAATGGACGCCAAGGCTTTTGTGTCGGTTTTTGACAGACAGGCAGAGGCTGTGTCAGTTTTTCGGCAACAGGCTTAACGCGGCGCTGCCAAAATAGCTTGTCTAGTCGCAATTGCGACTCAGTGTTTGTCGTCAGCAATTGTCCTGACACCTGTGGCGATTGGAGCTGAACCTCTGTTTTATCGGCACCTATTTGCCACTTGGCTTCGAGTTGATCGAAAGACTGTTCGGAAAAGGTTAAGCGAGCTATTGATAGTTGTCCTTGCTCTGGCAAGGGGACTTTGGCATCCGATCCAGATACCTCGTCTAACCATGACAACCACTCATCTAAAGAGGCTTGCGCTAATTGTATGTCGATAGCAGACTGACTGCTTTTGGCTTTAATCTCACGAGAAACCAGTGATAAAGACTGCCATTGCCAATCGGTTTGAGTGGCTTTAATTCGTGCATCCATTCGCCACTTTTCATCGTTAAAGCGCGTCTGAATCAACCCGTCTACCAAGCTAACTTGCAACTGCCACGGTCTTTCTTGTCCTTGCTTTTTATAAAAGGGTTCAGGAAGCGTTAAAGCGAGACGCTTCTGGTTGCCAGTAATTTGTGCAGATATTTTTCCATCATTTGCAATACTCACATCGGCGCGCCAATCCAAAAAACCGCTCGCCATCGCAACCTGATTCATCGGCGTGCTCGCTGTTAATTTGAGTGACACCTGACCTTTATCCTGCGTCAGGATGCGTGCCTGAACATCACCGCCTTGCCATTGCCCCGACAATTCAGGAGAATCCAAAGCTGTCTCTGAAAACAACAACTTACCAGATAGAGAAGATAGCGACAGAACACCATAATCAAGTGTAGCCGCCTGAGTAGACATCATCCCTCGCACACGAGGCAAGCTCGCAGCACCATCAAATCCGTCAAGCGGAATCCATAAAGACAATCGCCCTGAAGCCGTTCCAGCCAATTTTGTGTTTTTAAGAACATCAACGACATCCAAGTCTTTTGCTAAAGGCGAAGCCAACAAGAAGCCCCGTACTTGACCTAAGTCTGCTTTGATTTGCCCATTCACACGTAAGGCGATTTGATTGTTCGGTAAATACAAGACTTCGGCTTTAACATCTTCAGCTAAGCCACCACTAATATGAGCCTGTTTGGACTCAATAATGAGACTATGATTGCACCATGATAACAAGGCGTCTGTTTGGGTTAACGGCGGATAGTCTTTATCGTATTGCAGCGTAACCCCTTTCGCTTGCGCCGTCACAACAAAATTATCGTCCGTTAATTGACCCGATAACAACTGACTTAACTCACCATTAAAGCGCATAGCGCCCTGAATATCTTTCCCTTCTTTGAACGCCACCTTTAACCAGTTTTGTAATGGTTCTGAAAACTGATCCATCGGCAACAAGTGAATCACATCGCTCAATTTCGCTGCCGTCAAAGCAAGCTGTAATTGCATAGGTTTGTCGGCATGAACATCAGCAATAATACTGACAGAAACATCACCAACATGTATCTGCCAACTCGGAATTGACCAATCACTAAAAGGCATATCAGGATTAAGGCGCAATACCAGCGGATCCGCAGTTATTGGCAATGTTTGACCATTAGCAAACTGCCAAAGCAGGTTACGTTCGCCCAATGGAATGACCGCTAACCTGCCGTCTTTAGGGTGGTAATCAAACGTCAGCTGGCGCAAGTCCATGCCTGGAATGCCTTGTGTTGGCGTCCAACGCAACAGATCAACACCACCACGAATGGCATCAAGCCCACCATCAACCCCCCAGTGTAAGCTAAGCTGATTCAACCATAGTTCGGGCTGCCACAGCTGCCACGCTTGCTGCACATCAGCGGGCATCGACTTCAACCAACTACCATCAGGAGCGAGTCTCACTTGATTGAGCACTAATACCGCCCCCGTTTGCGGATGAACGGTTAATCTTGGCCAAACAGGTAGTTCTATTTTTTCACTGCCAACGGATAACTGTTGTACACTCATGTCCCACATCAGCAAATCATCGCTATGCAAATGCCCTAGCACATGATGTGTTAACTGCTGACCGTCATCCCCCTGACTGTTCGCATCAATCGTCAAGTCGGCCTGTAAATCTTGCGCATTCCAATTCCCCTGCAAAGCAAACTTAAAATCGTAATGTTGACCTAAGAGCACCATATTGCCAGGTAAAGCAGATCCTTTAAATTGGATTTTAGGATGAAAACCAAATTGATGACTGATGGTTGCCTGCGCTGTGACAGGCGTTTCTGGCCAACCAGGGTAGTGCATAATGCCCTTAAAGTCTGCTTCCCATTGTGCTTGACGCGACAGCTTAATCTCAATGTTATTCAACATCCAAGGCGCATCCGCTTGCCAAACAACTTGACTATCATCAATAGCGGTATCTTCCCACAATCGGAGCCACGGATTTGCTAAGGGATTGCTAACCGAAGCCGTCTGAGCTTCCGTATCTAATACAAGCTTGAGCTGATGAATGCGCATTTTTTTACCGACAGCCAAATCAGGGGTCAGTAAATTCCACAGGTTAATATCGCCTTCGACATGGTCTATTTCTAATTGACCACCAATCCAAGACAGCTTAACCTTATCTAAGGCAATATCAACAGCGGAAGCGAGTGGACGGGTATTCGCCGAAAACTGACCAATTTCTAACTGCACGCCTGCCATCTCTGCCAAGGTGTACAACGACTGGGGGCGACTTCCCAGAAATTGTAGTGTTAAAACCAAAACAAGCCAAAACAGCGCAATCAGCGCCACCGACCATAACACTAAATGACCATGCCATAAAAAAATGCGTTTTAACCACCTAGACAGCATCACTGAATACCCCTAAGAACCGTCATGAGCTGAAAAATTGTGAGGGGTATTCATAGCATCACAACATCAAACTGTTCAGGCAGGTATTGCATGTCCACTTGAAAAGATAATGACTTACCAATAAACTCTTCTAGCTCAGCGATACTGCTAGACTCCTCTTCCATCATACGTGTAACCACGCGTTCATGGGCAATCACCAACAACTTAGTGGCATCAAATTGTCGTGCCATACGCGTAATTTCACGAAAAATATCGTAGGTTAGTGTTTCCAACGATTTAATAACCGCCCTACCCTGACAGACAGGACAAGGTTCGCATAAGGTATTCACCAAACTCTCTCGGGTGCGCTTACGCGTCATTTCGACCAGTCCTAAGGTGGTTAACTGGCTAATCGTACTTTTCGTACGATCTTTTGCCAAAGCACGTTCAAGCGCTTGCAGTACCTGCTCTTTGTGAGACTCCACCACCATATCGATAAAATCGAGAATGATAATGCCACCCAAATTACGTAATCGCAACTGACGCGCGATGGCTTGTGCTGCCTCTAAATTGGTTCTAAAAATGGTTTCTTCTAAATTGCGACTGCCAACAAAAGCGCCCGTGTTCACGTCGATCGTGGTCATGGCTTCGGTTTGATCGATAATGAGGTAACCACCCGACTTTAGGGGCACTTTAGGCTCTAGGGCTTTTTGAATTTCATCTTCAACCGAATACAAGTCAAAAATCGGACGTTCGCCTTGATAGTGTTCGATACGTGCGACCAAATCGGGCACATAATCAGCAGCAAACTGCTGCATACGTAAAAAGGTTTCGCGAGAATCAACACGCACCGACTCAATACGTTCGTGTGGCACATCACGAATCACCCGCAAATACAGCGGTTGATCTTCGTGAACTAAAGCAGGACCACGCAATTTACGCTTTTCTTCTTCGATGCTGCGCCAAAGCTTTTGTAAAAAGCGCATGTCGTCGATTAACTCTTGCTCATCAGCACCTTCGGCAACGGTACGCACAATAAACCCACCACCCATTTCGGCACTGGCTGTCCACTGTTCGATAATCGAACGCAAGCGGTCGCGCTCTGCTGATGACTCGATGCGTTGACTCACACCAATGGTTTTTTCGCGCGGCAAATGCACTAACAAATGCGAAGGCAAGGTAATATTCATGGTCACGCGAGCGCCTTTAGAACCTAACGGATCTTTAATGACCTGTACCAGAATTTCTTGACCATCATGCAACAACTTGCCAATTTCTTCACCGCAGTCTTCACTCACACCTAAGGGTTTAAGGCAGACATCCGACACATGCAAAAAGGCAGCTTTATCTAACCCAATATTCACAAAAGCCGCCTGCATACCAGGCAATACCCGCGCCACGCGTCCACGGTACAAGTTACCGACCAAGCCTCGCTTACTGGCACGCTCGACCCAGACTTCTTGTAACACACCATTTTCAATCCACGCCACGCGCGTTTCTCGTGGCGTGACGTTAACCAATACTTTTTCTTCTGTTGCTAATTGCATGAAGTCCATCCTGCTAAGCTTAGCAATTGATCGCATTCATAAAGTGGCAGCCCCATCACCCCCGAATGACTACCCGAAAACTGACTGACCCAACGTGCTGCTTTGCCCTGAATCGCATAACCACCCGCTTTACCAATCGGCTCACCCGTTGCCCAATAATCGCGCAACGCATCATCGGTTAATGTTCGAAAGGTTAACAAACTCAATTGATGGTTTTGCCAACGCGATTCTCCGCGAACAAGCGCAATGACCGTTTGCACCGCATGAGTTTTTCCCGATAAACGCCGCATCATTGTCATAAAGTGCGCTTCATTCTCTGGCTTACCCAAAGTTTCGTCATCGACTAACACTTCGGTATCGGCAGCTAATACCCAATCAGCGTCAGAAACAAGCGATTGTACCGCCAACGCCTTGTCCATGCTGACACGATAACCATATGCCAAAGCCGTTTCATTCGGCAAGCGCACCTCAGGAACGTCGGATATTTTGATCTGATGCGTAACACCGAGCTGTGTTAGCAGCTCGGTACGACGAGGGGATGCTGAGGCTAGGTAAAACATATCATTCTCTATGATAAGGGTGATTGTTAAGCAAGGACCACGCCCGATACAATTGCTCTGCCAATACCACACGCACCAAAGGATGCGGCAAGGTTAACGGCGTTAACGACCATGTCCAATCGGCTTTGGCTTTAACACTCGGTGCAAGCCCATCAGGGCCACCAACGACAAAGACCACATCTCGACCCGACTGCAACCAACCATCTAAGCGTTTTGCCAAGGCTTTGGTATCAATCACATCTCCATGCTCGTCGAGAACGACGCGAATGGGGTTGCCAACCATTGCCTCCTCGATGCGTACCGCTTCTTCTTCCATATACTTAACAGCAACGCCTGCTTTGGTTCGCTTGGCTGGCGCAACCTCTTTGAGCACAAGGCGGCACTGCCCCGATAAACGCGGCGCATACTCATCAAAACCTGTGCTAATCCACGCAGGCATTTTTTGGCCGACACAAAGCATTTTTAATTGCATATCACACCTTTTCTAAAACCATCACGAGCCGGCAAGATTGCTAGGCGCAAGACTCGCAGACGCAAGGCGCGTACATATGCACACAACGCAGCGGGAGAATCGCAGCAACAACGCAAAATGACAGCGCGGTAGGTTTAAGCCGTTGGACGTGTCTTCATGTCCCAGAGCTTTTCCAACTGATACAAGGCACGCGTCTGTTCTAACATAATATGAACCACCACATCACCCAAATCAAGCAATACCCATTCACCCGACTCTTCACCTTCCATACCAATCGGTACATTGCCCGCTTCTTTACTCGCTTCCCAAACTTTATCTGCCGACGACTTACCATGACGGTTTGACGTAGCCGTCGCAATGACCATAAAGTCAGCAACATTGCTTAAGCCGCGAACATCCATGCAAACAATCGATTTTGCTTTGCTATCATCTAAAGTTTTCACAACCAAATCAGCCAATACTTTTGAATCCATAATCTTTTATTATTCCTTTAGCACGTTCTAAAAACCCTTAAGGGTTTGGGGTCTGGGGGAAGGGGTACACCAAAATCGTATGCAACCACTTGATCTAATCCCTTCCACCAGAGATAAAACAATCTTAGGAACCCTAAAAATGCTACGAAGTAGGGTTTTTAGGAGTACCTCTTTGATACAGCCCCTGCTGACGAATATAATCGCTAACAGCAGGCATCACTAAAAAATGCGGCGCATGACCTGCATGCACCGCCTGACGAATTTGTGTCGCCGAAATACCAAGCACAGTAACTGGTACCAACTTAATCTGACCAGCACAATCAGAGGCGAGCTCACCTTGCCCATCAAGTAACAATCGCTGTGTTTCAATACACCCCACAGGCGGCACACCTGCCCGAACCATCACCGCCAAGTTGGCCAAAGTTAAAATATCCTGCCAACGATGCCAACGGACAAACCCTTCAAAGGCATCACTTCCTAATAATAGCCAAATCGGCACATCAGATCCAACTTGACGCCTTAATAGTGTTAGCGTGTCGACAGTATAAGAAGGACCACCACGTCGAATCTCACATGCATTAACAGACCAGTTTGGCATATCGGCAATTGCCAAGCGAACCATCGCTAACCGCTGTTCGACCGATGCCTGAGGTGTATCTCGATGTACTGGCTGATAACTGGGAACGAATTGTAACGCATCCAGCGACAAGGCATCCGCAACATCCCATGCCGAGCGCAAATGTCCTAAATGGATCGGATCAAAGGTTCCACCCAACACACCAATACCCGCCACACACAGCTCCACAACACTCAAAAAACGATTTAGGTCTGCTATTATCTCGCAGATGAAGGGTAATTAGCCAGAATATTGGGGGAAAAGCCGTTTATCTCGACTCAATCCATGCTAAGGCATCCCTAAACGCCTGCTCACGGTCGAACAATACGCGCCCATCTAATGCCGACAACACCCCATGACGGTCAAGTTGTGCTTGCACCTCACCCAATGCCAACAGCAACCAGACGCGCCCGCCTTGCTGTTGCAAGCGATAAATTAAGTCTTCCAACACCATTGCCGACGAAAAATCAATGTAAGGCACTGCGCGAAAATCTAACACATAAGCATCACCTTGCATCGACAACACTCGTCGTGTCATCGAGCGCGCTGCCCCAAAACTCATCGGCACGTCTAAATACATAAAAACCAAGCGCTGATTGGCGCTATCAAACAAGGCTTTTTCATTCTCGGAAAACCAAACCAATGGCAAGTCTGCTGCGCTTGTACCCAGATGTAGCGCATTTAACTGTAACTGTGTCATACGACCGAGCAAAACGACGCTGGCCATTGCCAGTCCGACCAATACAGCCGTAATTAAATCTAACGCCATTGCGGTTAGCAACACGGCTAACATCATACCCCGCCCTGCTTTGGGTACACTGTGCCAACGCTTGATATAAGACCAGTCAACCTGATCTAAGCCAACTTTAATCAACATCCCGCCCAATACAGACAAGGGAATCATGGCAAATAAATCACTCAACAACCACGCACAAGCTCCGACCAACAAAGCATGCACCGCAGCAGCCCAAGCATCTTGCGAGCCATAAGACATAGCAACAGTTGTGCGCATCGGCGCACCTGTACTCGCCATTCCACCCAGCAAACCACTTGCCATATTACCAATGCCTTGTCCGATCAACTCTCGATCAGGATCATGCTCTTGTCGCGTTAAACGCTCAGCGACCACCGAACCTAACAAGGAAACCAAAGATGCGACGACAGCCAAGGTAAATGCTGATTGCACCAAATAGGGCAATTGCCATACTTCAATTTGCGGCAAATGCAAACTGGGCAGGGCAAAATCTAACGCACCAATAACCCGAAGCTCACCTAGCCACCACTGCCCAGCTTGCAACGTCATTGGCTGAATTGCCAATAATGACGCAGCAATACCACCCGACACTAATACCAAAATAGGAGCAGGCAACCAACGATTGGCTTTAGGCAGATACTTAGGCCATACCACCATAAGCGCCGACGCCAACAACCCGAACAACAACTCAGTCCATGCGGGATGGAGCACCATATCAGGCAATGCGATCAAAACATCAAGCGGACGAATGGCATTTTCACCACCCAATAATGCAGGAAGCTGCTCCAATACCAGCATCAAGCCAATGGCAGTCAATAAGCCAGAAATAACCGAATGGGGCAACAACTCAATCAGACGTCCCCACTTCATCAAACCAAAAAAGACTTGCATGAAGCCAGCCATCACCACAACCAACAGCGTCAGTGCAACAACCATCTCGGGTTGATCGGGATAAAAAACGGCAAAATGCGCCATCGACAACGCCAACAAAACAGCCACCGCGCCAGTTGGTCCAGAATGCTGACCGGCCGTCCCGCCCATCAATGCCGACAAGCTTCCTGCAATGACGGCCGCAAGCACACCTGCCTCTGCACCCAGACCAGATGCCACGCCAAACGCTAGCGCCAAAGGCAAAGCAACCAATGCCGAAACAAATGCACCCATCAATTGTCGCTTTATTGACATAATCACTCTGTCTAAAAAATAGTAATAGAAAGCTCTAAAAACAAGCGAAATATCGTTTTAGTGCTTCTCAATAGTAACCGCACTAGCCATAACGCATCAAGGCTGGTAAACTGAAAACACAAAAAAACAAAATACCACCGGGTCAACGATAACATTACTTTATTAACGGTGGACTATGCTCGAAAACAATGCAACTTATAATCAATTTTTTGATTTATTCCAGCAACAAGACCATTCCCGACTGGCTGGTTTTGATGACTTTATGCAACGTCAAGGGGTTACTTTTAACCTTTACAAAGATAACCAATTCATCGAACAGACCTTTCCCTTCGATGCCATTCCGCGCATTATTCCGACCGACGAATTTGCCCGACTATCGCGTGGTTTAGCGCAACGCGTTGCGGCACTTAACGCTTTTTTAAACGATATTTACGGCGAACAAAAAATCATCAAAGCAGGCATTATTCCGCCCGACTTTGTTTTTGGCAGCAAAGCTTACTTACCTGCTTTTCATGGATGCCGCGCCCCACAAGATGTTCGCACCCACATTAGTGGACTCGATTTGGTCAAAGATTCGGTGAGTAATGAGTGGCTCATTTTAGAAGACAATCTGCGCGTGCCGTCAGGTGCGAGCTACCCGCTGAGTATTCGTCGTGCTTACCGTCAACTCTTTCCCCAATTATTCGAAAAGATGTCCATTGCACCGAGTGATAATTACGGTCAGTTGTTAAGCAGCATGTACGAACACGTTAATCCTGGTGGAATTAGTGTTGTACTTAGCCCTGGGCGTTTTAATTCTGCTTTTTACGAGCACAGCTATTTAGCACGCATTAGTGATGCACGATTGGTTACCAATAGTGACCTGTTCGTCGACAACAACGTGCTGTATCTCAAAAGCTTCAATGGAAAACGCATTCGTGTGGGCGTTGTTTATCGCCGGCTTGATGATGATTTTTTAGACCCACTTAACTTCCACCGCGATAGCATGATTGGCGTGCCTAACCTAATGAGCGTATATCGTGCAGGTAACGTCGCCCTGCTCAATGCTGTCGGCAATGGTATTGCAGACGACAAAGGCATTTACTACTTTGTCCCCAAAATGATTCGTTATTACTTAGGCGAAGACCCCATTCTCTCTAACGCCCCTACCTACTTGCCTTGGTTCGATAATGATCGCAAGTTCGTACTCGAAAACCTACACAAGCTTGTGATTAAGGATGTGGCAGAAGCAGGCGGTTACGGCGTACTGTTTGGCAGCAAGCTCAGTCAGCAACAGCTAGCCGACTTAGCGGCACACATTCAAGCCGAACCACGTCGCTTTATTGCCCAAGAGCTGATCGAGTTTTACGACATCCCCACCCAAGTGGATGGTCAAATCGTACCGCGCAAATCAGACCTGCGCATGTATATCGTACACGGCAAAGAAATCAATGTCTGGGCAGGCGGCCTAACCCGCTTTGCTCGCGAAGCAGGTAACTACTTAGTCAACTCATCGCAAGGTGGTGGTTTCAAAGACACGTGGATTATGGGAGCGTAATCATGGCAATATCCTTATATTTAAGCCCTCGCATGGCAGATGCGCTGGTATGGCTCGGACGCTACCAGCAACGCTTAGAAACACTCGGCAAAGAAACCTTAGTACAATTCGATGCCATCATCGACCGCGACCCAGAAGCTGGGAAAGTCCTATTTGCTAAACTTGGCTCGCAATTAGATTATGCCTGTGCAACACAATTCTTACATGAAGCTTGCTATGGTCAACATGGTGCTAGCTTGCTGATGCTCAGCGCACAAGCCCGTGAAAACGCCATTATTATTCGCGACTTACTGTCCGACAGTTTATTTGGCAGTGTCAACAGTGTGTATCATGCCCTCAAGGCACAAGAAAACAATGCCAGCTTAGATGCCTACCAACTCGCACAACTGCTCACCGAAATTGAGTATTTTTGGGGACGCCTAAGCACAAGACTGGTCAAAAGCCGTTCGACGCAGTTTATTCTGTTTGGGCAAAGCTTAGAAATGATTGATCTTAAAATGCGCTTATATGGCGAGGTAGATACCTTGATCGAAGATGCGCACAAACTTAATTTGTATGGATCGCAACTATCCGAAAACTGGCAAACTTTCGAGCCGCTCAATCACAACCAGTATCAAAATATGAACAGCTTACAAGCATGCACCAGCAACATTATCCATTATGATATTTAACCTTAGCTATCACATGACGCTTGCATTCAATGCTCCTGTGCGTGACCATCAGTTTATGTTGCGCTTATTGCCACGCCTTGCCAGTGGCATCCTAGTACAAAGCCAACAACTTATGATTACAGGCGAGCACGATGCTGGACGTTTCTATGATGGCTTCGCCAATCGACTCATTTGTGGGCAAGCCATCGAAGCCCATCGTGACTTTCAGGTTAGCTATCAAGCAAAACTGAGTAGAAGCGCGGTTCCATTAATAGAACAGTCCATGATGACCGCTGTTTATCTTGCGCCCAGCAAGCTAACCCAGTGCGATGCTAAGCGACTCAGTGCTTGGCTCGACTTGCCGAGCATTTATGATAATAGTATGACATTGGCACAAGCGTTATCGCACCTTGTTTATCAGCGAATGACATACAGTGCGGGCACAACACATACCGAACACACGGTAAGTGAGTTAATCGACAACCCTGTCGGCGTCTGTCAAGATTATGCGCACCTACTCATTGCCTTATTGCGTTATTACCTGATCCCTGCCCGTTATGTGGCCGGTATTGCGCAAGGCGAAGGACAAAGTCATGCATGGGTTGAAGCGTGGATTGATGGATATTGGCTCGGACTCGACCCAACGCACGATTGTTTGGTACATGAAGATGATCCTTATATCGCTTTTGCTGTTGGACGTGACTTTAGTGATTGTCCGCTTAATAGTGGCGCATTCAGTGGTAACGCTACCCATACGCTAAATATTCAAGCAAACCTAACCCCCTCATCGTAAAACAAACAGAAAGAATCAGAAGATGTTAGAAACCTTAGTTACCATCGAGCTCCCCGTTGGCGAAAGCTATCAACTCAAACGCAACCGCTTTGTACCGAACGATGATCAGCCTAATCACGGCAAACGCATCAGCATTGTATCGGGTACACACGGAGACGAAGTCGAAGGCATTTATGTCGTCACCATGCTCGCCGAATGGCTCAAAGCTAATAGCGACAAGGTGCGTGGCACCATCGACTTATATCCCTCGTTAAACTCACTAGGCATCGACTCAATTACTCGCACCGTGCCCTTTTATCAGGTCGATCTTAACCGCATTTTTCCAGGTAGCGCACGCGATACCTTCCCCAATCAAATGGCACATGGTATTGTCGAAGCGATTAAAGGCAGCGACATCGCTATTGATATTCATGCCAGTAATATCTTTTTGCGCGAACTACCGCAAGTACGCATTGCCGCAACCTACGCCAACAATCTTGTTCCCTTAGCCAAAAAACTCAACATGGACTTTATTTGGGTGCACGATGCCATTACGGTACTCGAAGCAACCTTGGCACACAGTTTAAACAGCCTTGGCACGCACACCTTGGTAGTTGAGTATGGTGTGGGCATGCGCTTAACCCCTAGCTACGGACAACAACTGCTCACGGGTATTCTTAATCTGATGGCAAGCGAAGGAATTTTAGCGATTGATGCACTCCCTGTTCGAGAGCCTTGCTACTCAGATCATGGTACCGTTTATTACATCAACGCCCCTGCAGCGGGCATCTTTGTCCCCGCAATGGATCACTGCCAACTGGTTAATGCCGAGCAGTTAATCGGTCATATTCACGACCCCTACGGCGTCAAAGACCCCGTTCCCTGCCTAACGCCAGGTCGAGGCGTACTCTTTACCCTGCGCGAATACCCGATTGTTTACGAAGGCTCACTGATTGCCCGTATTTTTGATGACCAAACAGGAGTCTGCAAATGACCCGCCATACACTTGTTAATCTTACCTCACCCAGCAGAGATGCCTTTCGTGTCGAAGGCTTCCGCTTTGCACCGCGTCAACATAACGATGCCGACACTTCTGTTGCCATTGTTGCGGGGCTGAATGGGCACGAACTGGCACAAATGCATGCCGCAGCACAATTGGTTAATTTCTTACAAACGCATCAGGCAGAAGATCCACACTTTATTACGGGCGAAATCTTAATTGTTCCCGCCGTGAACACCTTCGGATTTAACATGGGCGAACGCCATTGGCCATTAGATAAAACCGACATTAACGCCATGTTCCCAGGCTTCGATCAAGGTGAAACCAGTCAACGCATCGCCCACCATCTCTTCGAGCACCTCAAAGGCTTTGAATGGGGCATTGAGCTAGAAGACAGACGCGATCAATACGACTGTATGCCCTACGTTCGCATGATTAACAGTGGCTTCGAAGACAAGAAAGCCGCAAGTTATTTTGGCTTACAGTTCGCCCATCATCGCGACTTTGTGCCTAGCGATGCAGGCAGCTTACAATACAACTGGTCGGTGTGGCATACCAAAAGCTATGGCTTAGTGTTTGGTAATAAACAACAAATCGATAACCACACCACACATCAAATTCTCGACTCACTCATTCGCTTTTTAGCAAAAGTTGGGGCTATTCGTAGCAAAATTTTCGAAGGCTACGCAACCAACATCATTACCCAAGATGCCATTACGCTGATCCCGTCACAGCGCGCTGGCGTGTTCGAACCACGCCAACGTGTTGGTAGTTTTGTCAAAAAAGGAGACTTATTAGGCAAAGTATTCGATGCGCTTGACGGCAGTGTACGAGAAAAAATATATGCCCCCGTCGATGGGTTAATCACCTGCCACTATCACTACCCACTCATTTACCAGAATACAATTGCTTACCGCATGATTTCTATTGTGTAACTGGGAACCTCTAAAAACCTCGCCTCACTTATTTTTAGACTTTCCAATCTGTTGCTTTTTTAGAAGCTCCCAACTGTATAAAATCACGCAATAAAAAAGCCGACTTTCGTCGGCTTTTTTGTGATGCGCTAAGCTCAATCACTCAGTAATAATTGGCTGCTGTTGCTTTTTACGTTGCTGATACCAAATAAACCCTGGAAAGCTCATAATACCGAACATAAACAAAGTAGAGGCAAAAAACTCCCAGTCTTGCTCTTTCAGCGTACCTGTCAACTGCCACTCTAGCCCCCAGCCAGCAGCCAAGGCAACAAACGAATACACAGCCCACTCCATCAGACGCAACCAAGCAGACTTATGTGCTAATGCCTTAACCATGAATAAACGATTACTTAGCCAAGGCAAACTCGCCAAAGCTAAGCACAAGAGTAAATAACCCCAAATGGTTCCCTGTGCAATCATAATTTACCCTTTACGTTGTTGAATATTTGAGTATCTCTAAAAACCCAATAGGTAGGAGGTCTGAAGAAAGGGGCACAAAAAACAACATGCAACCCATTAATTAAACCCATTCCTCCAGCTAAAAAACAAACGAAATGCCGTTTTTAGGTTTTTTAATATGTCATTACTTGCGCGAATAGCGTTAATAACCCGTTTGGTAAAATACCCAAAACCAACACCAACGCTGCAACGGTCATCAACCCAT
>CAZSGH010000004.1:0-6988 GCA_964606405.1 uncultured Francisella sp. | reverse complement strand
CCGTTTGGTAAAATACCCAAAACCAACACCAACGCTGCAACGGTCATCAACCCATAGCGCAATGACAAGGTTGCAAAACCCGCATCAACACACTCTGCGACTGGCGCATCAAAGTACATCGCTTTGATAACACGCAGATAGTAGAAAGCACCAATAATCGACATCACCACCGCAAAGACAGCTAAAGATACCATGCCGACTTCGACTAAGTTGGTTAAGATTACCAGCTTGGCATAGAAACCAACCAACGGTGGAACCCCCGCCATCGACAACAACAGCACCAACATTACCAGCGCCATCATCGGGTTGCGACGACCTAAACCAGCCAAATCAGCGATATTGTCTGCCTCGAAGCCTTTGCGCGATAGCGCCAAAATCACACCGAACGCCCCGACACTCATTAAGCCATAAATAATGACATAAAACATAGCCGCGGCATAACCATCGATGTTACCCGTGACAAAGCCCAGTACGACAAAGCCCATATGCGAAATAGTCGAATAAGCCAACATGCGCTTCAAGTTAGTCTGTGCAATGGCTACGATGTTACCAACGAGTAACGACAAGACCGCCAAAATAATCAACAAGCCTTGCCACTCAACAACCGAAGACTCTAAGCCTTCAATCAATAAGCGGAACATGAGCGCAAAGGCAGCCACTTTAGGCGCAGCCGCTAAAAATAGCGTAATCCCTGTTGGTGAACCATGATAAACATCTGGCACCCACATATGGAAAGGTGCAATACCAAACTTAAATGCTAAACCAACGATAATGAACACCAACCCCATATTCAATACCAGTGATGGTTCTGCAATCGATACCGCTTGATAAATTAAATCTAAACGTAAGGAGCCGACAACCCCGTAAATCAGCGACATACCATAAAGCAACAAGCCAGTAGCCATCGCACCCAGCACGAAATACTTCATGGCCGACTCAATCGCTACCGATGAGTCCTTGTGCATACCAATCATCGCGTAAAGCGCCAACGACATGACTTCTAATCCCATAAACAGGCTCAGCATATCGTATGCAGAGGCTAAAACCATCATACCTAGTAAACTAATCATACCCATCACATAGAATTCACCACGTTCAATACCACGAACCACGAGATACTCACGTGCAAAAACAAAGGCAAAAATAGTCATCAATAGCATGGATACTTTTAAGATATCCGCAACACCGTCACGGATAAAAGCACCGTTAAAAGCTTGCACAGACTCAGTCGAAAAGCTCGCCAAAATAACGCCAACAATCATCAACAAAGAGACCAATGCTAACTGAAAGGTCAGGGCAGGATAACGTTTCGCCCAAAAAGTATCACCCACCAGCAACACCATACTGGTTGCCAGCAATAAAAGTTCAGGCGCTAATACGTGTAACATCATATCCATCGTGTCAAATCACTCTCTATGTATTTAAGGGTGCTTCTAAAAACCCCAAAAGGTTGGGGGTCTGGGGGAAGGAGTTAACGAACAGTACATGCAGCATATTAATTTAATCTCCTTCCAACAGATAAAAAATAACTTAGGGAAAATCTAAAAACACACGAAGTGTCGTTTTTAGAGACTCCCTTAAGGCAACTTAGAAGTCATTGCTTGTTGAACCAAATGCTCAACCGAAGTGTGCATCACATCCATTACAGGTGCAGGATAGAAACCCAAACCAATAATACCGATCGCTAAAATCAACATAATCATAAACTCACGACGGCTTAGGTCTTTCATTTCTGCAACATGATGATTAGAGACATCACCGAAAATAACACGTTTAATCATCCACAGCGTATAAGCCGCACCGAAAATAAGCGTTGTTGCTGCTGCAAGCGCAATCCAGAAATTCGCTTTAAATGCAGCCAAGATAACCATGAACTCGCCAACAAAGCCAGATGTGCCAGGTAAGCCAGCATTAGCCATCGCGAAAATGAGCATAAACACAGCGAAGACTGGCATGGTATTAACGACGCCACCATAAGCACTAATCTCCCGTGTATGTAAGCGATCGTACATCACCCCAATACCCAAGAACATCGCTGCCGAAATGAGACCGTGCGAAATCATTTGGATCATCGCGCCTTCTAGTCCCAGAATCGCGCCTTGTGTCTCGCCTGTATTGGCCAAGATACCATATAGCAAAAACATACCCAAGGTGACAAAGCCCATATGTGCAATCGAAGAATAAGCAATCAGCTTTTTCATGTCGGTTTGCGCTAAAGCGACAAAAGCAATATAGACAATCGCAATCAGCGACAAACTAATCACCAACCAATCTAAATAGTTAGCCGCATCAGGTGTCATGGGTAGCGAGAAACGCACAAAACCATAACCACCCATTTTGAGCATAATAGCAGCCAGTACAACCGACCCAGCTGTCGGCGCTTCAACGTGCGCATCTGGCAGCCAAGTATGCACAGGGAACATCGGAATCTTAACAGCAAAGGCAATTAAGAATGCCAAAAAGATCCAAAACTGCGCAACAAAGCTCAATGGCATCGCTTGGAAGTCTAATAACGAAAAGCTACCGATTTGACTGTACATGTACAGAAAGGCAACCAACATGAACACTGAACCAAAGAAGGTGTATAAGAAGAACTTAATCGTGGCGTAAACACGCTTAGGACCACCCCACTGACCAATCACCAAGAACATCGGAATCAGTAGCGCTTCCCAGAACACATAGAACAGAATCGCATCAAGTGCAGAAAAAACAGCAACCATAATGCCATTCATCATCAGGAAGGCAGCCATGTACTGTTCAACACGATCTTCGATGCATTCAAACGCCGACCACACCGCCAATACCGTCGTAAAAGTCGTGAGAATAATCAATGGCATCGAAAGACCATCAATACCTAAAAAGTATTGAATGTTAAATGCAGGAATCCAACTCGCCTGTTCAACAAACTGCATCTGTGCTGTTGTTGCATCAAAACCTGTATACAAACCCAAAGACAACACAAAAACACCAATCGACGACCATAGCGAAAACTGCTTTGCCATGTTCGGTTGGTTTTTCATCATCAAAACCAACACACCCGACAGAATCGGCAACCAAATCAATGCACTGAGTAGCGGAAAACTCGTCATTCCCAATATTCCTTCTAAATTCATCTGGTTGTTTACCACATCGCCCAGGCCAAAAGACCCATTAGCCCAAAAATCATCACAAATGCGTAGTGATACAAATAGCCAGTTTGAGCATGACGCGCCATTTGCGCCGTCGCAGCAATCACATTCGCCGTGCCATTAACCACCCAACCATCGATGATACGCGCATCGGTAACGCGAGCAAAGAAACCAGCCAACTTACGCGTACCATCTACGAAGACCACCTCATTAAAGCGGTCGAAACCATAACCATGACGAAGGGTTGCATGCACGCCTGAAAAGCGATGCGCTAACACAGGCGGCAAATCAGGGCGCTTAATATACAAGAACCACGCCAAACCAACACCCGACAAGGCTAACCATGTTGGCAATGCAGTCAAGCCATGCAATAGTAATGCACCCGCAGACGAACCATGTTCTGCAACATGCGCTAACACATTATGCTCTGGCAACACCTTAATTGCATCCGATAGCATCGAACCGAACAAAATGTCCTCTACAAAGAAACCACCGAACAAGGCTGCTGGAATCGCCAACAAAATCAACGGAACAGTCACCACCCATGGCGACTCATGAATATCATGTGTACGCACATACTCACTCGATGGTGCATGGAATACCATAAAGAACATACGGAAGCTATAGAAAGCAGTCACAAAGACCCCAACCATCAACATGCCGTAAGCTAAGGTTGGTGCCCAACCGTTTGCTGCGTCAATCGCTAACAAAATACCATCTTTAGAATAGAATCCCGAGAAAGCTGGGAAACCGATCAAAGCTAAAGAACCCACCAACAAAGCTCCGTAGGTAATGGGCATTTTCTTCGCCAAGCCACCCATGTTACGAATATCTTGATCGTGATGCATCGCAATGATGACCGAACCCGCAGCAAGGAATAGCAACGCTTTAAAGAAAGCATGGGTTAATACATGGAACATACCCGCCGCATAAGCCGAAACACCCAATGCCGCAACCATGTAACCTAACTGAGATAGGGTTGAGTAAGCAACGACGCGCTTAATATCGTTCTGAACAATACCGAGAATACCCATCAACAAGCCTGTAAAGGCACCCGTTAACAGGATAAAGGTCAAGGTTCCTTCAGCCAACTCGTATGCTGGCGACAAACGCGCCACCATAAAGATACCTGCGGTCACCATAGTTGCCGCGTGAATCAAGGCAGAGATCGGCGTAGGACCTTCCATCGATTCAGGTAGCCAGACGTGTAATGGCATCTGTGCCGATTTACCCATCGCACCGACAAACAACAACATCGTTAACAAAGTCAACATATGTACTTGAGAGTCACCGAATGCCATAACGGTATCTTTTTGAGCTGCCAAACCATTAAAGAATTCGACATAGTCTAGCGTACCAAAATAGCCTAATACTAAGGCAATACCGAGCAAGAAACCAAAGTCACCAACACGGTTAACCAAGAACGCCTTTAAGCTTGCCTGATTCGCTGATTCGCGCTTAAAGTAGAAGCCAATCAACAAATAGGACACCAAACCAACAGCTTCCCAACCAAAGAACAACTGTAAGAAGTTATTCGCCATTACCAATGACAGCATCGAGAAAGTAAATAAGGAGATATAGCTAAAGAAACGCTCATAGCCCTCTTCATGATCCATATAACCGATGGTATAAACGTGAACCATCAAGGAAACGAACGTAACCACAAGCATCATGGTTGCCGTCAGGCGATCAACCATAAAGCCCGCTTCAAAGCGAATACCGTCAGAGACCATCCACGTATAAATGGTGGCATTATAAGCTTCCGCAGCATTAAACAAATATTGGTAAAACACCCAAGCCGCCAATACGGTCGAAAGGGCGACAGAGGCGATGGTGACACGATGCGCGCCCGAGCGACCAATCTTATGCCCAAATACACCGGCAATAAACGCACCAACTAATGGCGAGAGTAAAATGGTGAGAAAAATATTATGCATCGACATCTACTTAACCCTTCATCTCACTTAAATCATCCACATTGATACTGTGCTTGTTACGGAACAACAACACCAACAACGCCAAACCAATCGCTGCTTCGGCAGCAGCAACGGTTAGAATGAAAAATACAAATACTTGTCCATGCATATTGCCTTGATAACTCGAAAAGGCAATAAAATTGGTATTCACCGCCAAGAGCATCAATTCAATGCTCATCAAAATAATAATGAGGTTCTTACGATTTAAGAAAATGCCTGCCAAACTTAAGACAAACAGCACTGCACCAAAAACCAATACATCAGACAATTGCAACAGATCACTCATCACCTGACTCCTTCTCTTTCGCTTCTTTCACCGCAACCACCGCTGGCATCTTCACCATCGTTAGTCGGTCGCTTGCCTGCACACGAACTTGCGCACCGATATCTTGATACAGTGCCTCATGACGATTACGACGACGCAAGGTTAATACAATTGCAGCAACAATGGCTAACAACAACAATACCGCAGCCAACTCAAAAGCATAGAGATATTCGGTAAACAATAACTGACCCAGCATCTTGGTATTACTATCGCCAGCGGCTAAAGCAATCGGCGATGGGAAGTGCTCTAAACCAAAAAACTGAGGATTAAGCACTAGCGACATTTCTGCCAAGACCACGACACCAACCGCCACGCCTAATGGTAAATAACGGGTAAACCCTTCGCGCAGTGGCGTGAGGTTAATGTGCAACATCATAATGACGAACAAAAATAACACCATGACAGCACCGACATAAACCAAAATCAGCACAATGCCCAAAAACTCGGCTTGCATCAGTAACCAAATACCTGCCGTTGACACAAATGCCAACACCAAGAAGAGCGCTGCACGCACAGGATTGCGCGAGCCAATCACCCCTAAAGATGCCAACACTGCCGTGGCAGCGAAGACATAAAACAATAACTTTTCAATACCCATAATCACGTATGCCCTTCGTTTATCGGTACTTAGCATCTGCAGCACGATCAGCTGCAATCTGCGTTTCCATTTTGTCGCCAAATGCCAGTAACATATCTTTGCTCATCACATGAATGTCACCTGGTTCAAAGGTGTATTCAAACGTCCGTGTTTCGACAATTGCGTCAACAGGACAAGCTTCTTCACAAAAACCACAATAAATACACTTAAACAAATCAATATCATAAACCGTCGTACGACGAGAACCGTCGTCTCGTGCCTCAGATTCGATCGTAATCGCATTAGCGGGACAAACGGCTTCACACAATTTAC
The DNA here is from genome assembly GCA_964606405.1 of uncultured Francisella sp. Classification (GTDB taxonomy): domain Bacteria; phylum Pseudomonadota; class Gammaproteobacteria; order Thiomicrospirales; family Thiomicrospiraceae. The sequence goes on along the minus strand of CAZSGH010000004.1, from coordinate 649 downwards.
AGGCAATACAGCGTTCTTCGCCATTGGCATAACGGCGTAAAGCGTGCTTTCCACGGAAACGCGGTGACATAGGCGTTTTTTCTTCAGGATACAATACCGTGATCTTGCTTTTAAACAGATACTTACCGGTAATGGCTAACCCTTGGAATAACTCCCATAGTGTCCACGTTTTTAGGTGACGTTTTAAGCTAGCGATCATGCCATACCTCCATGAACAAACCAAGGAGCCACTTTAACGTAAGCCATAACACCCACCACAAATACCCACAAAATGGTTAACGGAATGAAAATCTTCCAGCCTAGGCGCATAATCTGGTCATAACGGTAACGCGGGAAAGTGGCACGGAACCATAAAAAAACAAACAACAGGAAAGAGACTTTTAAGGCTATCCAAACAAAGGCTGGCACAAAACTAAATAGTGTCTCAAGACCCGGAATCCCCTCAAAAGGCGACAACCAGCCCCCCATAAACATGATGGCAGTCAAGAAGGCGATCAGAATCATCATGGCGTATTCAGCCAAGAAGAAAACCGCAAAGGTCATGCCTGAATAATCAACGTGGAAACCAGCCACAATTTCAGATTCACCCTCGGCTACGTCAAAAGGTGCGCGGTTGATTTCTGCCACTGATGAAATCAGGTACACCAAA
>CAZSGH010000003.1:90331-101262 GCA_964606405.1 uncultured Francisella sp. | reverse complement strand
GAAATTCTTTACGTTCCATTTTTTCAGACGTAATGCCTCTTTCGGCGTAAGGTCGCTTTATCTCTCCCCATAACATACCGATCGACAAATTAGCATCTGATGAATTTATTAGATCATCGACAACTTGTAGCACTTTTTGCGACATGAATTGGTGCTCATATTGATAAGCCCAATCACCCGTTACAGGAAGCACCCAAATATTGTCTGATTGATCTTTGCCGATCATCGCAACTGCCGAGGAAGTTACTTGTTTGGCATTAATTTGAAATACAGAACTCATAACATCACCAATTAGTGAACGGAGAGATACCGTTGCCCAAACCCCTTAGGGGAGTATTTGAAACTAAGTCCTCTTGCTCAATTAATGAGACATTACTATCCACAATGTCTTTAGCTGTTTTAGGTGGAGTGTAGTTTTTAAGGACTTCACCAGTGTTAGTGTTGATCCACTTCACCCCGACCTTTGCATAGCCATCTCTGGTTTTCTCATTGGATTTATCATTGACATCAAACTGTGCAGTTTCCCGAACAGTTACCATGCCTTTTCTAAATCTATCCAGTTTTCCAAATACTGCCATGGTTGCTCTATGACTATCTTTAGGATAGCCCCATACTTTTCCACCGCTGACTGACGCAGACTCGAAAATCTCAAACTCGATAATCATGGTATCGCTCCTTTTACAGATCCATACCCGTAGTCGTTTTGAAAATTTCACTTGCTGTCATCGCTTCGGAGTCAGGCAACATATCTAAGTACGCCATCTTGAATCCTTCAGCAATATTTTGAAAAGCAGTCGCACACTCAACCCAATTAATAAGTTGTCGTATGGAGAATGCCATTCCAATCTGTCCATCATCAATGGCTGCACGAAGACCGTTACCGACCTTTACCATTAAAGCGCTTACTTGAACGTCCTCTATTGGAGGAAAAACAGTATCCAATTGTGGCATGCGCTTCAATAAAATTTGCTGTTCAATCTCTGGTGATTTGTGTGGCATTTTAAGCCCAACAAATCGAGAGCGCGTCGCCGCGTTTTGCGTCTGTGAGCCAGCAAACATTCCTGATTCATCTGAACCACCAGAAGTGTTCGCAGTCGCAATAATCATTACGCCTTTTGCACACTTAACAACTTCACCAGTTTCATGAATAACGATTTCTCGTTCTTGCAACAACTGATTCATTTTGGCAATCACGCCTGGTGAAGCCATATTGACCTCATCAAGCACTATGAACATGTTGGGAGTTCTCATGGCAATGGTAAGTGCACCATCCTGCCAAGGAGTTTCCCCCTTAGACAGAACTTTCCCACCAATTAAATCACGTAGCGAAGTCTCTTCGCCAAATGAAATGACCGTTGCAGGACAGTTAAGCCCAGCAGCTACCTGCTCACAAGATTTAGTCTTACCTGTGCCTGCTGGCCCCCAGATCCATAGATTCTTCTCAAGTTTTCTCGCAACCAAGAACTTTTTTACTTCGTCAGATGAGTGTACAAATAAAGGATCAGCCTTAATATTTGTACCCTGCCCCATCTCACACAAAGATGCCACTGGAATTTCCAATGGCTTACCATCCTTCGTTAATCCAAACTGAGAATGTAAAGTTGCATTTGTCATATCTTTTCTCCTAATGACATTAGGGATATGACGCCCCCTTTGGGACATCAATATCCCTAGGGGTTATGTTTTGGCGTTATGCCTTAAAGACGTGAATTCCACCTTCTATATCGCAGGTACCAACAAAGTCATTCATCAATTTGGCTAATTTTGCCAAACCGACTACATAAGCTGCTTTTTGGTCTACGGCAAGAACGGTTGAAGATTCACGTTTTTGCTGTTTCTTATCTTTACTTATCGCTGCTACGACAATTTTGAAGTTTTTCATGCTGGCCCCCATCCGCAAATAACCGCATTTCTGCCGCATTTTTGGATACGAGATTTGATAATGCTAATAGCATCTCTTACAGTTCTAGCACAGACTTCAAAACTGAATTTTTGACGATTTTCAAACGCTACATCAATTACCCACATAGGAAACTCCTTTAAAAAGGTGCATCCCACTTTGCGGGTGAAATGCACCCGCACGGGTTAAATTAAGACTTATTACTCTTCCTCAGCTCGGTTATCCACCATTGAGGCATAGGTAATTGCTTATCGGTTAACGGCGAACGATCTGTTAAAAACGGAATCGCGCGCCATCCATCTGGAGCAACGTACTCGGAAGCACTATTTGCCCATTTTTTTGACCATCTGAAAACTCGCATTGAGCCTTCAAGAATGTCGTGATAAAAAGGTTGATTACGCATAATTTCTCCTTTTACAGAGAAGTCCTTGCAGGACAACCCTGCAAGGTTCAAAACGATTAGATGATTCCACCTAATGATTGTGCAAACGCACCTTGTAAGGCTGGTAAAGCCTCATCCAAAGTTAGGTCTGCTTTGTTTGCTGAGTGTTGTAGTCTTACAATGACTGGATCACTCCAATCAGTAGTTCTGACACTTTTCTCTGCAACAGGCTGCCCGTCATTACGAGCACGCTTCGACGCAAGTTTTTGCTCCAATTGTTGGAATTTAGACAAGCGACTTTCTTCTGTTCGAGCCATGCGACTATAGCGACGCGCATCCGCAGCATCGCCGTATTCAGCAGGTGAATTAGCATCTGTGGCAGAAACAGCGTTTATATCAACGCCATTTTTATGACGAAATACAACTCGTGTATCCATCTGCCAGTAGATATCTTGAGAGGACGAGCTTAACGCCCGCTCTCCAATGACACCAGCCAGTCCACCCAAAACTGCACCGTTAATATTTCCCGTTACAATGCCGCCCAGGATTGCCCCTGCCGCACCGCCTTGGTAACCCACGGTTTGCTTTTGGTTGTAGACTGTTTGCTCCAGCTTCTCTATCGTGATGGTCACAGATAGTTTTGCTTGAGATGGTTCGACCTGTTTCCAACCACGTTCAGCTAACGCTTTAGTGACCTTTGCGGCCAAAGCCACGGATTGAATATCGTATTGCGCCTGACTTTTTACTTCCAGACTAAATACTTTATCCTTAGAATCAACTGGGGCAACGTCTACGCCGCCCTGTACCTTTTGGTGGATGACCATATCTGTCTTTTTAGAGACGTTTACAGTCGGCCCAACCGAAGCACATCCTGATAACAAGACACTTAATAATAAAAATACGAAAATTGATTTCATGGTTTTGCTCCAATGTTGTGAGCAAGCAAAGCCCATATGGGCAAGTGCTTGCCCATTTAGGGTTTGATTTACAGATCGCTAATGTATTCGACAGTAGATGAGTCTTCTGCCTTCACTTCTTTGATGGGGGTTCTACGTTTTTTTCTTTCCTTCTGAATAGGAGGAAAGTTATCACAGGGTTGATAAGTAGGCTTAGGCATGATTACCTTTACCTGCACATCAGGGGTTTCGACTTTTGGTGCCTCTTCTACAACCACATCTTCAGTTACCTGATGGTGCATAAGGGTGGCTAAGAAAGGGTTTTTATCACATATTTCGTCCTGCACACGTTTGGGAAACATCCCAAACACAAACAGACTTGCGACCAATGAAGCCAATAAAATTGGAATTATCATTTGACCGCCCCATGCGACCAATACCGACAATGGAACTAGGTAAAGAATACCTTTATACATAGTTGCTCTCCAGGTTACCCCTCAGAAACAACTACCCCAAAGGGATAGTGTCCCTTTGGGAAGGTTAAATACTAGCAAGTGCTAGCGTGGTTATCCCTGTTTGCACAGGGCACTGACCTTATTGGCGTCAGCTGCCGAAGTCCAAGGACCTCAAAAAACGGTTTTGCAGTGAGTGCAAAACAATTCTTACTGAATGTTTTTAGGTGACTTTTCTAATGGTGTTACCACGTTTTTAGCTTCAATCAATATTACAATCGGAGCAAAAAAAAGTAAGCCAGCCAAATAAGCCACAAATACAATAATGTTTCCTTCCAAAAATGGTGTGCTGTTCATTGAGTATAAGTTAGCCATAAACAAGAACACCGCCAATAGCGTATTAGCCAAGGTTGAAAATCGAGCTGGTAAAAAAAAGCTCAATGGTTTTGCCATAATGAATATGATTAGCAAAATTAATCCAAGAGCGATTGCGCTCTCAATTGATTCGCCAAATTGTAATGGCCATGTTTCTGTTAATAGTGATTTGATATCGCCCAACATAATAAGTCTCCTCTCGGTTAGCTCAATGTAATCACGAAAGTCCGAAATAGAAAATAGTTGGGCAACATTTTTGAAGAAATTTATTCTTCTGGGTTGTGGATTACAACAGTATCTTGCTCTAACAGTTGGTCCCAATCCTCTGGACTTACTAAAACTACTTCAACGTCGCATTTCATGATTACAAACTCCATTTGTTATTTGGCATGTCGCCCTAATAAATTCTCAGTAAAAACTTATTAGGACGACATGCCCAAATGGGGCATGTCATCGCGTTATAGACCTAGTTTAGCCTTAATTATTTCCAAAGACGGAAACTCACCGGCCTGTTTTAATGCATCGTTCCAATCTGCACCTTTCGGTCCATCTTTTACGTCTGCACCAGGCGCTGTCCACAAAGCGTTAATCCCTTCTTCAATAAGATGAGATTTTAGCTGAATGGATGTACGCTGACCTGTGTATCCTTTTTCAACGCCATTTTCAATCTTACTGACATCTCTGTCAGTAAAGATGACAACGGCCTTAGTTCCGTTTGGTAAAGACGCTTGAAGCATGCCGTTAGCTGTATGCCCAACGACTACAGGTACTTGGTACCCATATTGCTGGAAAACAGAAAAACCTGTTTCAAGTCCTTCCACCATAAAAACTAAACCATCTTCACGTAAATCACCCAATAATGTTGATGAGCCAGAAATAGTCATTCCATTGGGTAGACCCATTGGCTTTTTTCCATCCTCAATCTCAACACCATCGACTGCAACGAGCTTTGTACCGTCTGCAGTCAGGTAATAACGATATATGGTCGTTGTTTTACCCTGATCATCCTGAACGGCACAAACAATTGCCGGATGATAAGAGAAGGTTTTAGTCAACTCATTGTAATAATAAGCAGACGGGTGGAACTTAACCCATTTTGTACGAATCGCTTTGATTCCTCGGCTAAGGAGATATCTTCTCGCAACTGCAGCTTGTGCAGCATCTAGGTGGTATGTTTCTTTCCAGAAACGCACCATCTTTTGCTTGTGCTTATCAATTGCGGCATGGTCGACGGCAACTTCGACAGCAACAGGTGCTGATGCTGGAACTTTTATTGCCGCAGTATATTGACCAAAACCGAATTTTGACCTTTTAACATTTAGCAACTCTGCAACCTCATTAATGCAATCCATGAACGACCATGAATTGCACTCCATAAGAAGCTGCCAACCATCCATAACGCACTCTGGCGTGAAAGGAGAAAATATCCCTGCTCCGTTTTGTTCCCATTTTTTCATTAAGCAAAACCTAGTCTTACCTGCGCCAGTTATTGGATCAGGCACCTGACGAGACTTTTGCTTGTCGAACGTGGCTATTGCCACGCTCAGATTAGAGCATAGAGATCCAAATATGAACCTCCAACGCCCTTCTGCCTCTTTTTTCACAGCCTCGATGAAGGCCGTCAAGTCTTGTTGAGCCATGACGGCCTCCTATCTAAATAGTTATTAGATCCTTAAGACCGTGCTTAAGGAATTCATCTCTCAGGTGCTTTGGTTCAACACCAAGCGCCACTGCGCAAGCGTCAAAACCAAAAATATCAGTGCGACTCTTATCCATAACCCACCGCACAATTTCAATACGATGTATTGGTAAGGTTGCTAAGTCTTGCAATAAATCGAATGACTCACGCAAAAACCCAACCAAGATATTTCTTGCTTCCACATCAGACATTTTGGGACATCTGAACTTTTGAACGGTTACAACACCAGATCTATTTGTTTCGCGGACCAACTCGCTTTGAAAAAGATCGAGTTGCTCTTCGTAGACGGTAGCTAACATTTTGAATATCTCCAAAATAGAGAGCTACCCCATGAGGAATAGCCCTCATGGGTTTAGATTTTGATAGCTTTAACGCGTTCTTACCGTAAAGCTATCCTCACCAACATTCTTAAACGGCGCAATTTGCTCCTCCGAAACGCTAAGCGTCTCGACAAAACTTTTATAGTCCGTTGTTGATCGTCCTTTGTTTTTAGCGACATAAAGTCGCTGAAAATGGACTTGAGCAACTGGTTGCTTTTTTGAAAAATCAATCAAGCTTTCTTTCAAAGGTGCCATCTTTGATTCAATGGCTTTAATCTGATCATTCATTCGAGCATATTCAGTCGCAATCTGGTTATACACTTCCCAGTCTTCAACGTCTGTGAAGAATTGGTCAGCATAATTACGCGCCACAACTTTCATTTGCTCTATGAACTCTTCATTGGGAAGAATTTCGAATGGACCGATTAATTTTCCATCAACAGGGTTTCGGACGCCAAAATAGATTCTCTCTATTCCAGTAACCGCTATTTGCCATTGCACCTGTGTCCAATAGTAATCAGGTATTTTTCCTTCTAACGCCAATTTTAGCGAATTGGAAAACACCTTCTCACCATCCACGAATCGCAATACTGGTGCTTTTCCTTCACCACCGATCTTGCGATCCGTTGACACGCCATCTAAGCTCGCCATCATCCAATCGTCTTTGGTCGCTACCAATGGACGTAGTTTGACGAATAACTCATCAGATATTTCTTGAATGATTGCTTCTTCTTGCTCATGTCCGTGTTCAAACATTGCCATGGCATAATCACTGTGGACTTCTAAGACGCCAAGTTTTTTCTCACGCCACAAAGAACCAATCGTTCGAAACGGATGGTCTTGTAGTGTTACTTGATTTCCTTCGATTGACTCAAAGTGAACAAAACTTGGGATGTCATTAAGACTGACGGTTTGACGCGCCATTAAAACTGGTATATCCGATGCAGCTATGCGTGTGTTACGCATGGCGTGCCACTCAGTTGTTCCTTGTTCAATGTGGTCATGAAATTGTGTTGTCATACTTTTCTCCAATGGATCCGGGTACGACATCCTAGCGGGTGAAGTACCCGCAAGGGTTTAATTTAGATGTTTAATTCAATGCCTCGATTATTTGCCTCAGCTTTTAGTCGCTTTAGCGCATATTCAATTGCACTGGCATCGCCAGTCAATTGTTCGCGGAAATAATCAACAGCTTGATGCCAACGTTGGTTTTTAATGACCCGAGCAAGATTTTGCTCTAGCCAAGCCTCATCAACAGGTGTCTTATTGGTTGTAGTACCTGCGGCCGCACCATCGTCGTCTTCATTTTTAGCCGTCATCCCGAAAATGGAAGTGACAGCATAACGACGCGCCATCGTTACCGCAGATGCCCAAGATTGAGTAGCGTTAAGGTTTTTAAGGGGATTGTAGAACAATGGTATTTCCATTGTTGAAACCATGTACCCACCATCTTTGTGCCCAATAATAGACACCAAGTTTTTTCCATTGTCTGGAAACTGGGTAATGGATAATCCTGTGCTCTCTAGGTGTGGGCGCACCAACTGCATAACGTCATCAAATGTGGCAAAAGCATACTCACCTTCTCCTCTTTTAATAACAGTTTGAATCTTTGCTTGCACCTCTGACAAGGCTGCAAACAATTGAGCGTTCGGTTTTGATTCCAAAGTTGATACTGACATAACAGTTCTCCTGATTAAAGAAAATTGAAATGGAGTATCACCTGTGGGGTAATACCCCACTAGGGTTGTGTTAGATTGGCAGATCATCATCCATTAAGTGATGAAAATCTGGAACATTGTTGTCCTGCAAAGAAGAATCAAAATCACCCGTACCAAAACCAACATTTGTTAGTTCTGACGTCGAATTTGATGGTTGTCTTGTCTGAGAACGATTGGGATCTGGTTTATTGCCAAACTGGATGTTACTTGGATTTTCTATTTGCGTTTTCTGAAAGTTATGACCATCTTTTACCCATTTCTGGGTCTTCAGTTGGCCAGTAACAACGACATTCATCCCTTTAACAATAATGTCTTTAAGGGCTTCAGCACGCTTTCCAAAAACTACGATTGGCATCCATTCAGTTACCTCTCGAGTTGTTCCACTACTATCAACAAATTTTTGAGTTGAAGCGATAGAAAAATCAAGAACGGAGGTATTTGGTAAAACTTTAAAGTTTACATTTCCAACGTTTCCGCCGAAAACCACAAGATTTTGATGTATTGACATAAGATACTCCTATTAAAAAAAGGGAGCATCTCCGTTCGGAAATAGCTCCCGAACTGGGTGGTTAGTCTTGCATAAGCAAGTAGGATCATTATCGCCGATCCCTAGCATGGTCGTAGACCACAATCACGTGTGACTTTACAAAATTGGAATTGAGATGTCAACCAATAAATCAAAATTCATTGCTTCTGTCGTTAAATTGTATTGATAACATGTCCGCGGTGATGTAATATCCAACAATACACAACCAAAAGGATGATATATGACAACCTTGACCCCTGAAAAAGCAACAGTAGACGATCAAATTAATAAGAAGGTGATTCGTCGGTTAAAACAAGACTTGTTAAAAAACCCTCGAATTAAAGAACAGGCTGATAGAGCCATACAACCCATTGTCTTGTCCAATTTGTCATACCAAGCTAAAGGGGTTGTTCTACGACAGTTCAAATCGATTGACATCACTGCTTCAGCATTAGAAAACATTTCTTCGCGAAACGCTAACTTTGATAAGGTTGAAGAAATCCTCATAGGCAGTATTAAGAAAACAAAAGAAGAGATGCAAAAAGAGTTAGCACGACTAACGAACATGGCAGAAAGCATGGGATTCGTTGATCCTTGTTTGTTTTCATCACCTGAATCGGAAGACAAAAACGAAACAACTATCTATGCTGGATCCCCTATTTCCGTAGGATACGCGAGACTAATTTCTCAGTTTAATGAGATCGTTGAAATTGCCAGCCGTCTACGCATCAATGACATGTTTACCAAAAAACAAAGAGATGAAGTCATTGCTACATACAATCGAAAGATGAAAAAAGTAGCAAACTTGATCGTGGAAAATGCCGATAAAAGCTTCTTTAAGTACATTCAGGAGCGTAATAAAGCAAGTGTTCAATCGTAATGCCATTAAACAAACAACAGGAAGCTGCCGTACTAGCTGATGGAGATTTGCTTGTCACAGCAGCTCCTGGATCTGGTAAGACTACAGTTATCGTTCATAGAGGCGAAAGGCTTCTCAAGTCCGAACCTGGGAACTTGATCGCAATATCATTTACCAATGACGCAGCAGCTCAACTTAAAACACGATTTAATGCAAGAATTGGAAGCACTCATAGTCGACGACTGCTTACCTCTAATTTTCATAGACTATGTAACTTCCAAGACAAACATGCGAAAATTGACAACCAAAAAAAAATCATTAGTGAGCACGAACGATACAAGCTTATCAAAACCATAGTCAGCAAACGTAAAAACATAGACTTTGAATCAGCACTGAAAAGTATAGACTTCCTTAAATCAGTTTTGAAACCAAGCTTAGGTAACGATGACGCAAGCATTGTTTATGCCGAGTATCAGGCTTCATTAGATAAGATGAACGTTCTGGACTACTCCGACCTCTTATTAAACGCTGTTCGCAATATCCACGACGGGATCATAAGGCCACTTCCAGCAAAATGGATGCTAGTTGATGAATTTCAAGACATTGATGAAGTTCAATATGAGCTCATAATGTGCTATCACAGAAACGGCACCCAAATAACTGGCGTAGGTGATGATGACCAATCACTTTACAGTTTCAGACACGCGCTAGGGTTTAATGGCATGATGCGTTTTATGCAAGAAACTAATGCTCAAATGGTTACACTGCCAGTAAATTACCGTAGCGGACCTCTTATCATTGAAAAAGCGTCATGTTTAATTTCTAAGAACCAATCCAGAGTCCCTAAAGAAATGCAGTCTGGTAATAAAATACAATGCAACATCTTCGTGACGGATTATTCAAGTGATACGGAAGAAGCTGACGAAATTTGCAAAACGATTATTACAAGCGGATCGTCTTTCTGCGAATTTGCAGTGCTTGCGCGCAACAACAGACAGCTAGATAAAATTGAAACGTCGCTAAAGTCGATGAATATCCCCTACTCACGTACTGGGGAAAAATTTATGGATTTAGCTGAGCCTCAAGCAATCATTAGTCTCCTAAAATCGTTGGTTGATAATAGCACTGTTGGTCTACGCCATACACTCATGTGGATGGGAGTTCCTGACTTGATATTGGACTCATTCGTAAACGACCATCATTGCAACATTGAGTCTCTTTACTCTCACCTTCCCAAAGACAACCCTAACAAAAAAGCAATAAAAGAATTTATAGAGATTTATAGCCAATGGCTTAGTCTTATTGAAGAAGGAGGCAAAGAGTCGCTCATTATTAAAGGTGTAGCCTCTTTCTTCAAACGCTTTTGTGATGAAAAAAAACATCGGCACTTTGACAGTGCAGCTGTAATTTTATGTCGTTACAGAGGAACAATTAAGCAACGATTAGGGCAACTAATTAACGAGAATGACAAACGATCCGACGGTGTTAGTTTAATGACCATTCACGCAAGCAAGGGCTTAGAATTCGATAGTGTTTGGCTGCTAGGCGCTAACGATCTTATGATGCCTGGAGAGAACAGATCTGAAGAACTTTTGCAAGAAGAGCGGCGAATATTTTATGTTGCTATAACGCGGGCACGTGAAAATTTATATATATCACACACAGATACCCCTTCTATTTTTATCACTGAAGCGAAATTATGCGAATGATCGTTCCTTCAAATCCATTTTAGATGAAAACTTTTTAAAAAATGTTGTCTTATAATTTATCTTTATATATCAATAGCTTAATTGGCATAGTTAAA
>CAZSGH010000003.1:0-90321 GCA_964606405.1 uncultured Francisella sp. | reverse complement strand
GATGAATTTTTATATCAAACAATTAAACATAGTAAATTCAATAGGTTAAATGTTGCAGCATGATAAAGGAATTAAGGACAACGAAACGGAATTTAGATCAACGAAACGGAATTTAGGTCATTGACATGGAATTTTGATCAATATACAATCCGCCCAAGATACAAAAACGAGGTCATTCAATTGACAGTAGAAACAAAGCAGCTAGACATGTTGGTAGAATTCTCCAAGCTAGAGGAATTGCCTCCAATGTTGTCAATTAGCAATATTGCCTTTTTGCCCATATTTCCTGATGAGCTTGCATCTGTGCCAATGCATGTTGCTAGATCAGGGGTTTTCGGACCATCAGGTGAAGATGATGGCGGACGCTACTATCATGATGCACCATTTTACAAAGACGATAAAATCGTTTTGAAGTTTTCTGGCCACTCACTTAATCAAGATGACGCAGATGTTTTCATGGCTGTATTGCGCTTAACTAAAGGTGGTAAGGCTGGCATGGATGGTCGAATTAGAACCATGCGGGCATATTTGGTTGATGAATTAGGCTGGCCACGCTCTGGGAAAAATTATGGGAGATTGCTCTCCTCGCTTAAGAGATTAACTGAGTCGTTGTTTTACTACGAAACATTGAATAAAGACTCGAGCGCTCCAGTTGAGCGCTCTAAGCCATTGCGAATGTTTGAATATGATCAAAACGGCGATTATTTGATGCTTTGGATTCCTAAAGAATCAATGATGCTTTTCGAGCATAATGGCTTTCTTAATTGGGAAAAAAGATTGTCTATTGCGCCTAGAAACGGGTTAGCAAAAGCAATTCAGCTTTACACTGCGGGATTAGTCGACGTTAAGGAGGTTCGCATGCCTCTTTCAGAGCTAAAGGTTATTACTCGATCAAAAAGCCCAGAAAGCAAGTACAGGATTTCGGTACAAAGAGCTTTTGAAGAATTAGAACGTGTTAACGTCCTTGAAAACACATGGATAAGAAAAGAATCTGGAGACTGGTATTGCGGTTGGATGATTAAATAAGCGAAAGGTCGTCTTTGGCGAGACGACCTTTTTAGCCTAAACCTGGCGTGGTTTAGTAAACACTCTACTTAAAAAGTAAAGCAAGGTGACAGTTGCTAGTTTACTAAGGCACTCCGTTTTTGTCAATAAATTGGAGGCTTTATGTCTTATATTTTTGCTCGCCTTATTAAAAGCGAGGTGTCTTATCATGATTAAAAGAACATCTCGCCCAACATCTAATTTTTATTGTTTAAACAATGCAATAGTATCGGATAAAGATTTATCTTGGGCTGCCCGTGGCTTGCTTGTATTTTTATTAACAAAGCCTGATAACTGGCGAATAAGTCTCGCACATCTTATAGCTGAAACTAAATTGGCATTAGGCAAGAAGTCTGGTCGAGATAATGTTTATTCCCTGCTGAATGAACTTATTTGTGCAGGTTACATTTCTCGTAAAGAAGTGAGAGATGAATCAGGCAAGATCCAAGAATCAGACTATATCATTAGCGAGGTAAAGTCAAAAAAAGAGAATTCAGCTAGTACGAGTATTGGTAATTCTAATCAATTAGAAACACCATCACCCAACTCTAATTTTGGTGATAAGCCAGGCAGTAATCGGTCTGTTATAACCCAAGACCCGCATACGGAAAAGCCGTATACGGCTAATCCAGATTCGGCTAAACAGACACTAACAAAGAATAAAGTTAAAAAAAGAATAAAAGAAGAACTACTACCTACTCAGCCCGATCATACGATTGCTCATTCCGTTTGTAGTAGTTATTCGTTTAAACCTGATTCTTTGGAAATCGAATTAGGGATCATGAGCAAGAATGAATCCGATGCCGTAAAACAGTACTTGTCCAAATCGCTTGATGATCTCGGAACTGCTCAAGTCGTTCTTGATGAAGTTGTAGGTAAAATTAGAGCTGCTAAAGCATTAGGCCATGAAAAACCAATTAAAACAATTGTTGGATACACAAGTACAATCGTATCGCGATTAAAACAAGGAGGGTTTGTAGAGTCTCACTCTATTTCTGAACGAAAAAGACGAGAAAATCATAGATTGAACGAATTAACGAAGTTGGCTTATGTCAACGCCTCCCCTACCCCGTCCGATTCCGTTGTTATTGGAAAACAATTTTCTAGAACCAATGAAGAATTAAAAGTATCAGAGATGGCAATGAGTCAAATTTTTTCAATGATTGGTATAAGAAAACCACTGAACACTGTAAACCACCCCATCTATTAACAATTAATGCGATTGTTTACAGTTTCTTTGTTAATAGTTGTTTTCAATGTTAACAACGTAGGCTATCATGCTAATTAGTCCTTGGTAGCTACCAAGTTTGTTAGTGTTTAAAATTTAAGGGTTGGATATGCAAACTAAAACATTTAAGTCCTTAGCTAAAATATCAATGGATATTGAGCAAAGGTTAAAATCGGCGCTGGTATCGGGCAATGATAATGCAGAAAAGAAACTTAAGGACTTTACGCAAGCACAGGTAGCCGAAATTGTAGGCATTAGTCGTCAACGCATATTCACATTAGAAAAAGAAGGTCGTCTCCCCTCTCCTCGTCTTCGTGAATCTGGCGCGGTAGATGTAAAAATTTACAACTTGGGAGAAGTAGAATTAATACGAAAGACTTTTGGTCTTAATCCTCCTAGTATTTCTTCAGATGGTCTAGCTGCGATTTTAACTTTTTCCAATTTAAAAGGTGGTGTTGGAAAGTCTACCGTATCCGTTCATGCAGCACAGTATTTCGCATTGCAAGGCTATAAAGTTTTGTTTGTAGATTTAGATCCACAGGCTACAGCGACCAGCGCCTTTGGTTATATACCGTTACGTGATTTAAGTATTGATGATACAATTTTCTCTGCAATTACAAGTGCTCCTGAGAAGGTTGAAGATGTAATCCGTAAAACATACTGGCACAATCTTGATTTGATTCCTTCTCACTTGCAGTTGCAAAGCGTTGATGCAATGATTTATCGAAATAAATCTAATGCATTGGGCTCACCAGCATTAAGAGTTAAAAATGCTTTAGATGTCGTTCGAGATATGTATGACATTATCGTTATTGACACCCCTCCTTCTGTTAGTTTGCTCGCTATCGGCGCGGCAATTACTGCAGATTATCTTGTCATCCCTATTGTTGCAAACATGCCGGATATTCAGGCTACTAGCCAGTATTTTCAAACAATGTCTGAGATGATGGACTTGTACGCTGATGAAGTGGGTGACTCCTTGGTAGCTACCAAGCTTAAGAAAAGCATTTTAATCAATCGATATAATTCGAACTCTGGTGAACAACGCAACAATTTAGCTATGTTGAGAAGGTTTTTTAATGGGGTTGTTTTAGAAGCTACGGTTGCTGATACCATCGAAATGGAACGTGCATCCAGCGATATGCAAACGATTTATGAGATTGAGCCGCGAGGAAGCCGAGATGTTTATAAAAGGGCTGTTGAGATGCTTAATAGGGCAAATCAAGAGATTCTCAACAATTTAATTCAAGCCGCAAATTCACGTTAAAGGGGATGGTATGAGCAAAAAGAGGGGTGGCCTAGTAGGGGCGATGATGTGGGGTGATGTTCCTGAAGAATCTGCCCAAAGTGTTGCTAGTGAACATAACTTGGTAGTCTCCAAACCTAGTGCCACGCGCTCTGTGTCTGAGCGCGTGAAAGAGATAGATCCTAGCAAGTGTAGATTGTGGATGTTTGCTGATCGTCCAGAAGATGAGGCTGAACACAGTGAGGATATCGCCAAGTCCTTTAAGGATGTAGAGCAACTAAGCCCCGTTATTGTTCGCGAATTAAGTCATGATGACCAAGACTATCCAAGTATTGAGTATGAAATCATTGCTGGCTCTGTTCGTTGGAGAGCCGCTATAAAGGCTCAGGTAATGTTAAAAGCTTTTGTTCGAGTGCTGACTGACAAAGAGGCGCTAAACGTAATGCTTATTGAAAATGAGCAGAGGAAAAACATTTCTGAGTTTTCTAGGTCTTTACAGATCAGTAAAGTGTGGTTGTCGGGCATGTTTGATTCGAAAGTCGAGTTAGCTAAGGCTCACAAAATGGATGCATCAAAAGTTAGTCGATACCTTAAAGTGGCAGAGCATAAGGAAGATTTGATAAATGTGTTTGGTAACAATATAAAGGATGTTGGACTTAGACAAATGTATCAAACAGTAGTTGGAGAAGAAGGACAGGAGAAAGGGGGGTTAATCGCGAGACCGGCAACAAAAAAACAGATTTTGGGTTTCACATTGTCCATTAATAAAAGCGGTATAACAACGATCAAGTTTCCAAATAAGCTTTCAGATGAAAAAATTACGAGAATAAGATCCATAATGGAAGAGCCAGAGTAGCTCTTGGTAGTTACCAAGAAACCAGGCTGGCAGAGTTTGATAATTCTGCCAGATGGTTTAGTCGCTCTTAGAAAGAATTACCAATACTTTGCCGTGGAACTTAATTTCATCTGGTGATATTGTAAGTGCTTCGATGTTCGGAGCCGCCTCAGAACCGGGAACCACTTTGAAGGTTGAAGAGTTTATCTTAACAATTTTTCGTACCAGCTCAACTCCAGTGTCGAATAGTGACACTACATAATGTCCTGCAACGTTATAATCATGAATCTCAGTATAAACCGCAATTGAGTTGTCACGAATAGGGGCATTGAAGTTGTCTGAAATTCTAATATATTTGGCATCTTTGATTAGATCTCCACCACCAACAGATTGGATTAAATCTAGCTCGCTATTTTCACGAGCAGTAGGGCAGGGCACCTTTTCTTCCTTACGTTCATCTCCACAAATCAGCCAATTAAGATCAACACCAGTTTTTTGTCTAAGCTCTCTAAATATATATGACTGTGGTTCATTCCTTCCACTTCGGTAATTCATCAATACAGCGTGCTGAAATGAAAAACCAACTGCTTCAGGTAAGCTCTTAATTGGAACTCCGTGTTTGTTCTTTAATTCATCCGTAAATGTGCGAAATCTTTCGACAAACCCTTGGTCAACAGTCGTTTCTTTTTTCATTTGGCCCTATACTCAAATAAACATAAATAAAGTACAATAATAATCAAATGTCATCCAAAGGCACACAAATGAGACCTATAACAACACAAAAGATTACTGCATGCAGTGAGTTTGAGCTTTACGAACAAGTAAAAACCTACTTCAGTCAGTTAGATAACTATGTTCGAAAGGCACAAACTCCAACCGTCATTCTTGGCGATTGTGAAATTTTCTTGTGCAACGTAACAATCAATCATGACCCCGATTTAAAGCTGTATCAAGCAAAGAAGCTATTAAGGGCTGGGATGCACTTTAGCAACGTAAATAAGGCTCTCGGATTGTCATTTGTAGTTCTTAATCGCTTAATCGCTACACATTCCATCTATTATAAGAGGTTAAAGGGCAAAAAGACTAGATTTTCATATTTACGTAAGAACAATACACGTTTAATTAGACTACAAACATCTATTTTCGTACGAGTTATTTCCAAGTTCTTGGATAAAACGGGGAATGATGCTGGCTTATTCGTTGTTCAACCTGGAGATACAGTAGACTTGTTTATCTGTTTTTTGGACTATTGCAACGGTCAGTTCTCCAACATTGGAATGCACCCTTTAGATATCAACGCAGCCTTTGAATGTCTTAGCGATGTCTTCGGTGAGAATCCATGTTTAAGATACGAATATTGCGTGAAATCTGGGACAAACTTCCTTTATCCGATTGATGACATGGATCCTAAATTAAAGGCTTGGACACTTAATCCTGTATACAGAGACAAAGCAAATTGAACCGTTTGTTAATGCTTGCGTACAAATTTTTATATGGCAATGTATCCATTCCAAAAAAAACGGACAGTAAAGACGGGCTAGGTAGTACTAAAGTCATTAAAGCGCGGGTTGCAGAGCATAATTTAGATCGCTTCCACTACCCACCTCCTCCTAATGGAATTCCATTCATAAGTGTTGAAGAACTATTAACTAAACACAAAAAGACACTAGATAGAATACAGTTTGCAACAGGCGATAATGATAAGTTTTTTGAGACTTGGTACATGCCAATGGTCTATTCGTATGCAAAATTTGTACATTTATTACCAGCAAGCGAAAACTCTCATCATGCGCTACCTGGTGGTATGTTGGCTCACGGACTTGAGGTTGCTTTGTCAGCAATGCTCAAAGCAGATCGCGCGATCTTCGGTATGCATAAAGTGCCAGAGCAACGTATACCATATGAAAAGAAATGGAAGTTGGCTGTATTTATTGCCGCGATCTCACATGATATTGGAAAACCTTTGTCTGACGTACTTGTTCATGACGACAAAGGTAATCAGTGGTCGCCGTACTTGGCAAGTTTGTATGACTGGGGTATTTCATCAAGCGCATCTTATTATGTGATTACATGGAACCGAAACAGATTCAAACAGCATGAAGCAATGGCTACAGAGGCCCTTAATTACATATTGAATACAGATATAAAGAACTATTTGTATGACGGTTCTCCTGAGATATTGACACTTTTGATGTCCGCTATTTCTGGATCTGAAAATCAAATCAGAAGTATCGTCACGCTGGCTGATCAAGAATCGAGTGCTTTAGATGCTAAACGGAACCCTATGCGAGTCTCAGATATGAAATATGGTGTTCCTGTTGCATTGCATTTGAAGGATGCCATAGCAAAGTATTTGAACGGTCTCAAGGGTAATGATGTTAATACAGATAACGGGCACGCATTTTATTTAAGTGATGGATTGTATTTAAAGTGGCCAGAAACAATGGCTAAAATCATGGAGTATTTTCCAACCCATCAGATGATCGGGGTGCCTACGTCCGCTCCACAGTTTGCTGATGTCTTGATAGACGCTAATCTCGCGAAGGCAGGGGAGGGGCTCTTCTCATCACGAATGCGAACATGGAGGATTACAGATCTTAATGGACAAGTGCGTGAAGGTTGGTTTCTGAAACTAGCTCAATGGGATGTGTTTGTTGATGTTTTCGATCATGAAACAACTAAAGGCGGAACATGGGTTCCAACCAGTAATGGCGCAAACGCCGCACAAAAGGTTCAAGACGATAGCGATGTTGTAGATGTAATCGCAATTTCAGAAAACATAAAAGATATTGGCAGGATATCCAAAACCCCATTTGAAAAATATGGGAACATTGGAGAAATTCTATTCAATCTACTCAGTGATGTTCACTCAAGCAAATCTAAAACAGGAATCGGTGAGGCTCTAATCCTAGATGCAAAGGATCTGCCCATTTTGTGGAGTTATGCCCAAACACAAGGCATTCCTGCAAAAACGTTAATGGATGAAGTCAGGGCTTTAAAAATTCATAAACCATTCGATGGCACAAAACCCCTGCATCCTATTGATGGTAAGCAGTACCTCGTATTGAACGAAGAGGTTCGTGAGTTAGTAAGACTTTCATTAGAAAGTGCAGCGGTAGGCAAAGAACCATCAAGCACCGTATTTTCTGATGAGCTAATGAATTTCGACTATATAAAATTGACAGATGATGCGATAAAAGCAGGAGATGTCTCTATTCCCGAGTTTATAGAAGACGAGAATGGGAAGTTACTAGAGGTTTCGGCCTGGGTGCAATGGTTAAATAAAAAAACGGGTACAAGTCAATTTTTGATTCAGCGTGAAATACTGAAAAACGTAAATATCGAATATTTTGTAGTTACGCAAGATCAAAAACGCTACTTGAGGGTTGACTGATGAATGATGAAGAACAGTTTGAAATCACAAATCGACCAAATTTTGAATTAAGGCAAGCTATTGCTTGGGCTTTATCTGGAAGTACCACTATGATAGGAGCGTCACTTTTTGGAGTGGACGTATTCGGCTCCGTTCTACTCTCGATTCCGTCTTTTGTAATGATGACCAAGCGCATGATGCCCGCTAACAATCGCATGGAACAAAGAAAGTCACTCAAAACAGGTAGTCAATTAGACTACATAACGATTCAAGAAATAAAAAATATTGTGGAGAAGAATCCCAAAAAACTTTGGTTGGGAAAGGGCTTTGTTTGGTCACAAGATCAATCTCAGAAAATGTATGACATTCTTAGAGCTGGACCCGATAAGGTGTTGCCCCCTGAGTCTCTATATAAAGGGTATCAGTGGTTTCATGGTTTGGGTGTACCAAAAGATGTTTTAGAAGACATCGATAGTTTCGCAAATCACACAATTATTGCTGGTACCACCGGTGCAGGTAAAACGCGCGTTTCTGACGTTTTGATATCTCAGCTTATAGCACGAGATGAAGCACTCATTATCATTGATCCGAAAGGTGATGCGGAATTAGCTAATAATGCTAGATTGGCATGTGAAGGGATCGGAAAACCAGACAAGTACGCTTACTTCCATTTGGCGTTCCCTGATAAAAGCGTGAAGATTGATCCGCTCAAAAACTTTAGTCAAATCTCTGAATTGCCCGACAGAATTATGAAAGTAGTTTCTAATGGCGAGACTAAGCACGATCCGTTTGGAGGCTTCTTTTGGGGCGTTACAAATGCGATTACACAAGGAATGGTTTATTTAGGAGAGCGCCCGACGCTGCATAAAATTTTGTTTTATGCCACTTCTCCAACCTCAGTTGGTGAGTTAATCATTAAGGCAGTGAAAAAGCTAATTGAAGAAAACATAGAGTTTATGCCCGAAGATTGGGAAAAGAGATTGAAACTAGCTATAAAAAGGTCAGGAGACATTGAAGCTAAAGGTTACGGTACTTTTTATGATGAAGAATTAAAAAAAATCAGTATTTTTGATCGTAGTGAAATAAACAGTATTTGGGAGTTGTATGGTCGAGATGCACAGCATTATCGATCGATGATCGATGGTGTTATCCCGACATTGACCCAACTAACCAGCGATGCGGCTAGAGAATTGTTGTCGCCAGTGCCTGGTTTAGAAGATGAGAGGCGGCTTCTTGATATGGCCAAGGTTGAAGCTAATAATATGTGCCTATATGTTGGTTTGAACTCTCTGGCGAATAGCACTGTCTCAACTGCGGTTGGTGCGATCATGCTAGCAGATGCAGCTTCGTATGCTGGTAACATTTATAACTACAGACGAAAAGAAGAACGTAAATTTATCAATATTTACGTTGACGAGGCAGCAGAAGTTGTAAATGCGGCCTTAATTCAGATACTCAATAAAGGCCGGGGCGCCTTTTTTCGTGTTTTTTTGGCTACACAGGCCTTCGACGACTTCGTTGTAAGGCTTGGTAGTGAGCCTCGTGCGACTCAAACACTTGCGAACCTTAATAATACTATTTTCTTTAAAATTCCAGAACCAAAAACACAAAGGCACATTACGGACAACTTAAGAGAAGTTGAAATTCAAAGGTTAGACTCTCAACATTCAGGAGGCGTCAATCCTGATATATCTGCGGCAACGAGAGGAAACTATGGAGAGAAGTTAGACAAAGAATGGAAGCCTTTGTTAGCCCCTTGGACGCTTGGATTTATACCACCATTGCATGGGTTTTATAAATCAACAAATGGCGAGCTTTTTAAAATTAAAGTTCCTATTATTCAATACTAAGGCGTCAGGTCATGGAACAATCAGGTCAACCAAGAGAAAAGAGCAAAATAGCATTATTGATTGCAGTATCACTAATGTGGTTTGGCGTTTCTTTTCTACTCCCGTTTTTTGGAGTGGACTTAGAGTACAAACAAGTGCTGTTAGAAGAAAAAATAATGAACAGGCTAGTAGCTGGCGACGACATTGCTGATGTAGTGCTTTATTCACATAGTTACGTAGCTGAGGGGGTTTTTGGCTCTAAGAGTTGGTTGTTTTTTGAACACAAAATGCTAAGCGGGTCAAGTCCCGTAATGCGTAATGCTTATGTTGTTGTTTATGATCATATCAATCTGCTTTTGTATCGAATATCAATTTTAATCACAATTCTATTAGCTCTATCTCCGCTAGTTATGGCATCGATTATTGATGCGTATTATTTTAGGGAAAAAGGGAAGTGGACATATTTTCTACCATCACCCACTAGGCATAGTTATGGTCAGTTGTTTGCTAAATGGTCATCATTCACGTCAATTTTTATTTTTTTAGTCCTACCCTTTGTCGTTATACCGTTTGCATTAGTGTTGTTTGGTGTTTCGCTGTCAATTGTGGGTGTTTGGATGTGGATAGCGCACACACAGAAGCGAATTTAAGCTAAAAATATAGTTTACAATAAACAAAAGATAACCTAAGATACACATAAGAGTGTTTTAAGAGTGTCTTTTGTGAGTTCACTTCATACAAGTGCAATCATCGGTGATATGCTAAAGCCTATTCAGGTTTTTTTAGATGATCCAGATGTGCAAGAAATAATGGTTAATAAACCCAATGACGTGTGGATCGAACGTAATGGTGTTCTTTTACCTGTGCAGGTAGAAGGCATGAACGAAGATCGTTTATATGGGCTAATTGTGGCGCTAGGAAGATTGTCGCGCAAAGATGTAAATGATAATAGTCCAATTGTTGATACAAGACTAGGTAGGCATAGGGTTGCTGCTTGTTTATCTCCAGTATCTGTAGATGGGCACAGTCTTTGTATTCGTAAGCATGGAAATGTAAACACAATAACCGATGATTATGCTCGCGTTGTTGCTGATCTTGAGCAATTCAAAGGTATTGAGCCACCCTCTATAAGTAGAGCAATACCTTCGAGCATTAATGAATTTCTAATCTGGCTAGTTGTATCTAAACAAAATTTCATAGTGTCAGGTGGGACTTCATCTGGGAAGACATCTTTTCTGCGCGCCATGTTGAAGCACCTGTCAGCAGATGAACGAGTGGTAACAATTGAAGACCCGCCAGAATTGAAGCTAGATCTACCAAATGCCGTTCAGTTTGAAGTCAATAATCAGTTAGGGATTGATATTAAGAAACTTGTTAGATTGGCTTTACGGTATCGTCCAGACAGGATTTTTGTTGGTGAGATAAGAGGATTAGAGGCGTACGACTTCCTCTCAGCCGCTAACTCTGGACACGACGGTACTGCGTGTTCTTTGCATGCAAACAATCCAATAATGGCGTTAGAAAAATTAAGTGATTTTGGCTTAATGGGAGCCGGAGAAGGAGGGAAATTAGATTCCATCAAAAATCAAGTGGCGTACACATTCAATTATGTAATTCAAATGAGGAGAGTTAAAGGTGTCAGAACAATCGAAACAATTCACAGGGTCATTAGACACAATGGAAAAGACTTTGAAACACAAATCATCCTATAAATCTAAAGTTGCAATCGCAGTCGTTGGTGTCGCTTTGACATTGATGAGCGGACAAGCAAGCGCAAATGAGTTTATAGATATGATCGTAGATGTATGGTCTATGGTGAAGGACTATGTTTTGCCAATTGTGGCAGCAGCTTTGTGTGTGGGTGGCGGATATCTGATTTACCAGAATCAAGGCAAGTTGATTTCAAGCATGGGTTTAACTTTAGTTGCAATCGGCTTCATGATTTTCGGCCCGACACTATTTGGTTTTGGAGCATCAAAATAATGCGCGGCACTCCCATTAGACGTTCGTTGCAGCGACCACCTACAATTATGGGAGTGTCACCTCAACTGATGGCAATCAACTTCACCCTTTCTTCGATTTTAGTGGGTGTATTGAAAATGTGGCCTTTTTTGGCTATTACCGTTTTATTGCATGTCGTTTTTGTAATTCTAACTAAACGAGACCCTTACACAGTAACAATCCTAGAACGCTATCAACGTCAGGGTAATGTATATGAGCCATTTCCTTTGCCTCATCAAAACAAAAAAACACAGCGGCCAAATGGTTGGGGCAGGGACGAGGTAATCTGATGAACTTAAAAACGCGTGCGCACAAATTTCAAACCGAACAAAGACCATTAAGTGAATTAATTCCTTGGCTGCATGAAGTCATTCCGGGTTTTATACTGTGTAAGGATGGATCATTTATCGTTGGTTATGAGTTCAAAGGTGTAGATATTCAATCTAGTACACTAGACCAACAACAAGAGGCGTGCAAGATATTAGATACAGCCTTTGCGGACTTTGACGGTGCCATAAATTTATGGTCGACAATGCATAGACGTAAAAGCAATATACGACATAATAAAGTTATGCCAGATATTGTGTCTCAATCAATTGCTGATGCATGGTCTATTTCGGTTAACCAAGAAATGTTTACAAACACGAACTATTTTTTTGTTCAGGTTAAACCACCAAAGACTTTTAGTACTGTCTTAGAGCAAGAAAGCTTAAAGTCGATTAATGCCAATAAGGGTATGTTGCAATCACTAATAGACGGATTACGCTATGCGTTTTCGTACAAGGATCGTTTGTTCAGTGATCTTAAAGATTTAGAGTTTTTTATCGAAAAAGTAAAAGGTTACTTAAGAGGCTTTGAGTCAGGAATTGGTTTTTTAGGCGCTGCTCGACTTGAAGGAAGTAAACTTATTGGAGTCCTAACGCAGTATGTAACACCTATTCACGATGGGCGCCCCATTCATATTTCAAATAATTCTTTTCTGGACGATCGAATTGGAATGGCCAGAGTTGAGGTAGATGCTAGCTGTATTAAATTTGAAGGCATAAACGACAAGTATGCAGTTTTACTGTCAGCAAAAGAATTTCCTGAGAATTCTGTTGGTCAATTAAATAACATTGCCTTTTTACCTTTTGAGATAACTATTTCGCAAGCGATGCAATTTTGGGATTATGAGGTAGCGGATAAGCATATTGACACGCAACGAGACTATTTTGAACAAACAATGAAGCCATTCTTCGTGATGATGAAAGAAAAAATGATAGGGGAAGAATTAAATCAAGTCGATAAATCAAAGGAGATTGGTTTTCACGATGCGAATGCTGCAAAAGCGGAGCTCAGTAAAAGTAGAGTGGCGGGTTTGTATAACTTAACAATTGTGATTTACGGTGACTCAGAGGAGTCGGCTATATCCAATGCTGAAGTTGTGCATGAAATTTTGAAGACGCATTCAGAGTTTCCGACATATCGGGAAAGAATGCATGCTCTGTCTGCTTTTTCTGGAACTTTCCCAGGGCAATATCAAGAGCCGGTGCGTTGGTTTTATTTCTCAGGGCCAAATTTTTCCGATATGACCCTAATGTTTCATCCGAAAAGTGGCAATCATGTTAATGAGCATCTGTCAGAAGAATTGCATAAAGAAATAGAGTCATTGACGGTTTTTAAAACCCCCTATCATTCTGGATATCATTTCAACTTCCACGTGGGGCATCTAGGACATACGTTTACGATAGGTCCGTCTGGCGGTGGTAAATCTGTTCTTAATAACTTCCTGTGGACAATGTACCGTCAATATAATGCTCAGGTATTTAATTTCGACAAGGATAATACTTGTCGTATACCAACGTTATTGCAACAAGGGCAGTACATTGTGCCTGGTCGTGATGATGTGAAAGTTAATCCCATGTCACTGCTGCCACATCAGGGTGGTCAGGAGTTTGTCGTAAACTGGTTAGAGTTATTGTTTACATCACGTGGTTATGAGTTAACATCGGATGATGTTAAAACAATTTGGATGGTTGTTGAAACGCTGAGAAAGTCAGTTGACGCTCGTTTACTACGACTTTCATCACTGGCTGCGATGTTACCTGCTCACTTGCTAACACACTTGGAGCCATGGATCGGAAAGGGTCCTCTTGCGAGCTACTTCGACCATGATGAAGACTCATTTAATCTATCAGATATCACGTCTATCGATATTTCTCGTCTTTTTACCATTAATACGACTGCTGCAATTGCGTTCATGGATTATTGTTTTTTTAGAATTCAGTTGCGATTAGATGGAAGACCAACAATCATTAACATCGAAGAACTTTGGTTTCCTCTTCAACACCCTCGATTTGCCATGCGCCTTTACGACTGGATACGCACAAAACGTAAAGAGAATGTGTTGCTATTAATGTCAACTCAGTCACTTGATGAGTTGGTTAAGTCAGAAAATTTAAGTCTTTTCCTTGGAAATATTGTAACCAAGATTTTTGTACCAAACTCGAGTGCTAAAAGTGACACTGAGGCAGAGTTATATCGCAAATTTGGAGCAAGAGAAGATGATATTCATACGATCTCAAACCTTCAAAAGAATGGTGAATACTTGATTATTCAAGGCGACGAACGTCAAATAATCAGGGCAAAGTTTCCAAAAGAAATCTTATCTGTTGTGATGTCCGATAAACATGCTCAGAAGGTTATGGATTCTGCTATCAATGAAGATGAGCATAGTTTTAGATCTCTGTATATGCAACGAATGATGTCAATAATGGAATAAATAGGGGATCATAAATGCGTGCTTTATTGTTGCTGGCTTTAATCTCTTCAAATGTTTTCGCAGGCGGAGGTGCCACAGGAGGTTCGACAGAGTTTACTCAGGTTATGAATAACGGAGAGCTTGTCGCTACTGTTCAAAATACTGCCGAAATGATTGCTTCAGCCAACAAGCAATTAAATGAAATTAAGCAGCAAGTTAAAGACAGCGCAACTAATTTGACTTCTCTGCCTAAAGAAATGTCATGGATTAAAGACGTTGCAAGCACAGCGACAGAAAGTTATAGGCTGTATTCGACGATTGAAAATACCCGCCGTGAGTTTACCGGAGCGAACAATTGGCTAGAGAGAAGGGTGAGAAGTTACCAGTGTTCCCCTTCACAACGTATAGACAGTTGTTTGAGAAAGGTATCTCAAAACGTGGAGAGACAAAAGACCAATCGAATAGATAGGGCAAAGTATTTTGAGGAGTCAGTCAAGGCGAGTCAAAATAATATTGAGAGAATGCAAGATATTATTTCACGCGGCAGGACTGAGGGAACAGGTAACAAAGAGCAATTAAATTTACTTCAAGAGCAGTCGGGTGTTTTGGCAGCGACGTTAGCCAAAATGCATGAATCAATGATAGATCAGGCTACCCAACAAGAGTTAAAGGATGTAGCCCAAGAAGATGCGATTACGCGTGCTGAAATAGCAAACGCTCAGATATATAAAAGAAAGATGGATATGTTGAATGACTATCGCAAGGCCTCTGGTTTGCCCGCAATTGATACATCCAATAATGTGAAATACAACATGGATACGGAAGCCTTGAATAATAAGCTGAATGAAGACATACCAGCGGAATAAAATCAATGAAGCAACTAATACTCCTCACCCTCGTCATAGCTCTCTTTCAAATACCCTTGTCACATGCTGAAATTGTGACGCCTGATATGCTTGAAAATAGTGTTTCAGACGAGGCGGCCACTAAGCAAGCTGCCGTCACAGCAAACACCAGTGCGGCAGTCGATGACAATGGGAAAATCAGTCCAGAAGCGCTGTTTGGCGGTGGTGATGTTGGAAAGCCTTTTTTAGATGCTGTGATTCAGATCAACAAGGTCTTATTTGAAAGTATAGGATCCGTTTCCTTTGCAGCAGGGATGGCTTTATTTGCCGTGTTTGTGGGTGCATCCATTATGACCATGGTTGCCAAAGCAAGGGTTTTGGGTGGGTTTAGTCTTTTGTTTGGTGATGCACTTGAGTTTTTTTTTAAAGCTTTAATACCCTTTACGATTTTGGTTTACAACGGAACTTTCAATAACTGGATTCTGGATGGTGCCTATGGGTTTGCGGCAGATTTTATGGGTTTTGGCGGAGCATCAGGTTCTTTAAACGATTTCCCCTTGCAGCAAATGGTACTTGCCCCGGTAAATAATTTTGCGACGATGATGGGATCTGGCTTAATGGTTGCACATGAAATCCCATTTACCGATGGTAAAGGTTTATTTGTGCCTTCGATCAATTTACTGAACATATTTTACGCTGTGCTGGCTGTCCTCCTGACTGTAGCAATGGGGTTTTTATACTTTATTTCTACCATCCTTGTTGTAGGTCAACTCATTGCAGGCATGATTATTTTG
The DNA here is from genome assembly GCA_964606405.1 of uncultured Francisella sp. Lineage (GTDB taxonomy): Bacteria > Pseudomonadota > Gammaproteobacteria > Thiomicrospirales > Thiomicrospiraceae. The sequence continues at coordinate 74,386 of CAZSGH010000003.1, read as the reverse complement.
CCCATCGCTATCGCATTAGCACCGCTTCTTTCTGTGTTTATCATTGGTTGGATATTTTCTGGCATTTTTACTTCTTGGCTATCATTTTTAATGCTTGGTTTTTTTGCGATGATGATTGGCGGCGTGTTCATTCGCGTGTTCACCGAATTTTCGACCATGCTCTCCGTTGATAAGTTCAAAATCGTGGATATTAGCAAGATTCCAAATTCAGATGCGGTTTCAGTAGAGTTTTTATGGGTAAACGTGGCGGCTTTGATCCTCTATAGTTATGTGATGTTCTTTTTAGCGAGACAAGTTTGGTCAATTGCCACGCAATTATCAGGTGGTTTTAAATTAAACACAGGAACAGCTGGAGATAATGGAGGTAGAGGTGGGCATAAGACAGGCGGTGGAAGTGATAAATCATCAGGTGGTACGAAAAGCAATCAATCATCATTGGGCACAAAGTTTGGGCAGTCATTGAGTAGCCCTATGGCCGCAGCCTCGCTTCCATTTTCTGCCTCATCTCAGGCTTTGATAGCTGCATCTCCAACGCTTTCAAAAGGTGCATCTATGTTAGGATCGGCATCTATGAGCACCGCAAAAACCGCGGCTAACGTTGCAAGGGACTCATACAAATCAGGCGGACAAAACTTTAAAGATTACACGCACGATGGGATGGACGCGATCAAGAATGCAGGTGCTTCAATTTCGTCTGCTGCCACGAGCGCGACTGATATGGTTAAAAACAAAGCGTCTACCGCATCAACCTCAGTGAATAAGTGGTGGAATAGTGGAAAGTATTAATCCAAATGATGATCAAAAAGCTATGTCTGCTACTTATATTATTGAATATTTAAGCGACGGCAGAGTTTGCATTCGATTATCGTCAGATCCGCAGATGTTCGCGATCGGGCAAGATGAAAATGACGCGATGGAGGTTATAACCAATAAATTGTTGGGACTAAATGAATCTCATGTTGACTCGTTGTTAAAAACGCAAGTAGATGAGATAGAAAAGCTGTATGTAGATGCCGGATGGTTTGACAAAATAGGGTTTGTATTCCGAGCCTACAATCATGGATATCAGTCTGTAGAGCAACCATTCATAAAGTATAAAGACTTTTTGATTTACCATGCTTTCGCGCGTGTGTATTTTTCAAGTCCGATTTTATTGGTGTTTGCATTCATTTCAATTTTTTTTCTGGTTGCTGGCGTGTTTTTCAGCATGGTCGAGTTTGTGTCAAGCATCATCACCTCTTTTCTTCCTCTTTGAATAGCCTAAGCCACCCCGATACATTTTTCTAATATTGCCCAAAGGTGTACGATACACTCAGTAAGTTAAATGCTCATCTAATTTAGATGATGAAAAGTAGGGGCTTATCATGATCGAGAAAATGATTACCAAAACACTTGGTTTTGGATTGCTGGTAGTGTTAGCTGTGAACGCCATTTGGTTGCTTTCATGGTTTGTTTTATCCGCTACAAATAGTTATTACGTGGGAGTTAAAGAGATAGCCATTGCTATGGACATGTACGCATTGGTTGCTTTTTTTATTGTCGTTGCTTTCTATTTTGTGTTGGGGATGTTGGGTGATTCTGGTTGGTCATTACTAGATTGGCATCATAAAATGACCAAAAACTATGGTCTTATGTTTTATGCAGGGCTTTTGTGTTTGGTTGCTGTTATGTACATGCAGAGCTGGGTTCTAGCTGCGTTTGCCATTTTCTTCTATCTTTCTATGTTGTCCTCTGGTCAGTCTAAACAATTATCTGGGTCCTCCAAATCCAACACGTCAGTGACAGAAAGTCGTAAGTCGTCAATTAATTTTAGTTCTGTAATTGGTTTGGAAGACACTAAAAACCGTTTGCTCAAAGCGGGGCGGCAGATTGTTGCGGAGCATCAGAGTAAAAAAGCAGATAATGTTGTCGCTCGAAATGGAATTTTGTTATTCGGCCCAGCGGGTACGGGTAAAACCTTTTTGGCCGAAGCATTGGCTGGTGAGTTAGGTCTTGGGTTCATGCACTTCAACTTTTCTCAGGCAAATTCTAAGTGGATTGGCGAAAGCACTGAGCGCGTTACTGAAGTGTTCAAGCAAGCAATGGCTCATGCACCTATTTTATTGTTCTTGGACGAAGTTGACACTGTTTTTGTAAATCGAGCGGGTATCGCGCAAGCTGAACACGAGTCGGGGCGGTTGACTTCAGCTTTGCTGCCATTAATAGAAGAAGCTCGAAAAAAAGGTGTCGTATTAGTAGCTGCAACTAACCTATTTGATCGTCTTGATCCTGCTTCTATTAGAGAAGGCCGATTTGATTTCAAAATTGAAGTTGGTTACCCAGATGCTAAAGCTCGTAAGGCGATTGTGGCATCAGCGCTCTTAAAGCATGGCATTTCAGTGTTGGATGGAGACATTGAAAAGGCATCTTCCCGCTGGGAAGGTTATGCAATACCACGTTTGACGAGTGTTGCTGCGGAACTATCTGACTCTGGCGTCTTCAATGCGTCTTTTTTAGATTTGATGCAGGCGATGCGAAGGGTTAAAGGGCGCAAAGGTACAAAGGTCAAAACGCATAAATTAGAAGACCTAATATTGTCAAAAAATGCTCGTGAAGAACTAGAGTCATTGGTGTGGCGACTCAAACACGTTGATGAGCTTGAAGAACGTGGAGGTTCGTTGCCAACTGGACTATTGTTCTATGGAGATCCAGGCTCTGGTAAAGGAATGACAGCAGTAGCGATCGCTAATAGTGCAGACTGGGCATTCCTATCTGTGACGGGACAAGAGCTGCTTTCGGATGAGTCAAAAATTGATGAATTAATGGCAGAAGCAGCGGAGGTTCGCCCTGTTTTGGTGTTTATCGATGAGGCTGAAGATGTGTTTGCTCATCGTAGAGGTGGGTTTGCCAATACCGTTACCAATAAATTGCTTGCAGTTATGGATGGCGTGAAGAGTAAAGCTCCTGATGTTATCTTCATTGCGGCAACGAACCATCCAGATCAAATTGATTCGGCGGCACTGCGCGGCGGTCGATTCACAGAAAAAGTGTTGTTTACTTACCCAGAGCGACCACAGACATTAGAGTTTGTTCAACGTTGGATATCAAGCAAGCCTCAATTGACACTGGGTTCGGATTTGACCGTTGAATGCCTTGTACAACAGGTTCAAGGGATTTCATTTGCAAATCTAAATGCAATTTTACAGACCGCTGCTAACACTGTTATCAGTAGGAATTGCAGTGAAATTAGTCATAGTGATATTTCTTTGGCTAAAACGAAGGTTTTAGTTAGTTGAGTCTATATTGCCGGTTGTGAACTTTGGTCTAGCAGATGCTATGTTTTCGACCGCTATATGGTTGACAAATGTTGTTCTCACTCGTCATGTTTTTGCAATAAATGGCTGTGAATGCATTAATAATGCTGAAACGACAGAAAAACACACAAAAACACTATAAAACACACAAAAGACTACCCTAAAATATACAAATGATGTATATTTGTCAAAACAAGTAATGTTTTGAGGTCAAAGTGTCTAAGAAAACGAACATACCACTTCCATCTATCCTGCAAAATCCCGATGTCATTGAGGATGTCATGCAGCGGTACGTTATACCGACGGTAGCAAAAAACAGAGCATTAACTATCAATTGGATCATGGGCGTTGTCATCGTGATTTTGGTTGTTTCTTTGGCTTCCTTGTTTCCTCTTAAAGAAAATATTCCTTATTACATTCAAGTAAATGAATTGACTGGTGAGGCTAAAGCGGTAAACGCTATGGCTCAATCCTATGAGCCAAAAGAGGCTCAAATCAAGTTCTATGCAAATAAGTTTTTTGAACACGCTATGACTATTGAAGCGGGGCGTGTGGATTATCACATTTCGCAAGCCAGACAATTGGTAAGAGGAAAAGCTACTAGCGTATTCAGGGAGCAAATATTAGAGGGCATGAAGCCAGTATTTAGAAGTGCGTCCGATATATCGTTAACCCAATCATATGATGCAAAAGGCACCAATCTTCTGTCAGAAAAAGATAAAACGGCATTAGTCAGATTCTCAACAACAGAGAGAAAGAAGGATGGGCGTCCACTTGTTAAGGACTGGCAGGCGACCGTTCGGTATGACGTAGTTACTCCCAAGACTGAAAAAGAGATTTTGGGTAACCCTCTCGGTTTTTATATTGTTGACTTCAATTTGACTGAAGAAGTTTCAAAGGTAAACAAATGATGTCGTATAAATTTTTAATGGGAATTTTTTTTGCTATGTGCGCGCTTAATTCGAGCGCAGAAATGGTTGCCCAGCCTATGCCGCATGAAACGAGACTTGTTCACTTCACTTATGACGAAAATAGAACCTATGAAATCCTTACTAGAACGGGTTCACATACAGACATTCAACTAGAGCCAGATGAGAAGGTAATCACCGACATTCCAGCGGGAGACAAGGTAAATTGGGATATTTCAGGCAGATTAAATCATATTTTTGTTAAACCATTTTTTCCTAGGTTAGTAAATACAGTCACCATTATTACCAACAAACGGACCTATCAACTGATTCTTAAGTCATCTTCAGATGACGGAGTTTGGTACCAACGTGTTAAGTGGCAGACAAGCACAGACTCTTTAATTTCTCCTGATCAACTATACGGCAAGGTCAGCAGCTCTAGGCAAAAAGACAAACCACCTCAAACCGTCCCGGATAATATGATTGATGAGGTTAATACTTCGGTAAAGGGCCCCGTAGACCTTATTAAAGGCATGGATTTCAATTACGAAATCGATGGAGAAGCTAGTTTCAAACCTGTACAAGTTTTTAACGATAAGACGCGTACATGGATCATGTTTCCTGATGATATACAGACTTATCCCGCTCTATTCGTCAAAGAGGGAGGGGACTTGGCTGTGGTCGGATTTCGAAAACTACCAGATGCTAATTATTTTCTGGTCACTAGGATATTTGATGAAGCCGTCCTTAAGTTTGGAGATGAAGAGGTGGTTATCCGCCGTAAAGGAAAACAAAAAAAATGGTGGTTTGAGTAATGGCGGGCTTGGGTTTACCTGATCGAAAAAAAATTTCTGGATTCGTCTGGGTTTTGGTCGTGTTTATTACGGCAGTGTTAGCTACTAGCATCATCACGGCACAAAACAAAAAAAAATCAGATCAACAGCAAGGTCAAATATCCAAAGAGTCCGACAAGATTAAATCGACCAAAGAAAATACACATGACATTGATAGCGAGATAGATAAACAACTAGCAATCGTCAAAAAGCAAACGGATGATGCTAATGATTTTAAAGAAAAAGAGGAAAGAGAAAAGCTAAGACTCGAAAAACTCAAAGAGAATGAAATTAATGAACGCGTTGCATCAGAATTAAGAAAGCGGTCAGCAAACTCTAAGGCAGATCAGGTGCCAGTACCGTCATTAAGCGGTAGTAATAGAACTTTTGCGAACTCACAGAATGAGGCATTGACGCCAGAAGAACTTTACGAACAGAGATTGGAGGAAGCAAGAAAGTCTCCTGTCCTTGGCGGTGGCATGGGAAATATTGGGGCAAGTGCTGGCAATGCTTTTCAGATGAAAGGGGATGATGGAGAAGTTGCTTCATTAAAAGAACAGATTGAGGCAATGAAAAAATCTCAAGATACGGATCGCAAACGGTATGACAACTATGTGCAAATGGCTTTACAAGGAGGAAACAATGGAAACACTCTTCCAGGACCTGTCGACTCAAATGAGACATGGCAAAAAAATCAACAATCTCAGTATGAGAAAGATGTACCGCCATTAAACGTGAGATCTGCGCGGGAAGGAGATGCTTTGTATGAGGGTGAATCAGTTCCTTGCGTTACTCTTGCAAAAATCAATACGGGCCAACCCGGAACGCTACGTTGCCAAGTATCAAGTGATATTTACGATAGCTTGACGAGTCAGAAGAAAGTCATCCCTGCTGGTTCAGTCTTCAATCTTAAGTATAACGCTGCTGGTGTTGCTATGGGTCAAACCCGTGTCGGTATTATCGCAACAAGACTTATTAGACCAGACGGTACATATGTGAATCTTGGATCTATGAACGGCGCAGACAATCAAGGGCAGTCAGGGTTAGAAGATGAAGTCGATACTCATTTTTGGCGCTTAATGACAACAAGTTTATTAATAGCCGAACTGACTGTGGCCGTTCAAAACCAAAGCAATGGCAGTAATGGCGTAATCCTTGGTCAAAACGGACAGTTAAGCTATCAGAATGCAGCTGGTCAAGTGCTGCTTGAGGCGGCGAAGACATCCATGAAACCTTATGAAATGACGAGACCTACATTAACGATAAAGCCGGGATTTTTGATGAATATCGTTGTTAATAGGGACATTGTTTTCTGATGAAAATATTTTTGTTTCTGCTTTCTGCTATCAACTTTAGCAACGCATTAGCAAACGATTGTGCGTCTAGTTTGATGATATGTGTTAACAATGATGGTTCGTTTTCGAGCAATAGGAATGCACAAGTTAGTTACCAACGGCCTGTAGAGGTTAAGCAGAAGCGTAATCCAGTAACCCAGAACTCTGGTAAGGCTTTGGATAAGAGCACTAGAAGTTTAGAAGCTAAAAATTACATAGCGCAATGTTTACCGAATGAATATCACGCCATCATGCAGAAAATTGTTGCCCATGAGTCTGGAGCCAATCAATTTGCCATTGGCGTTAATGGAAATTATGGACGGTACAAACAACCTCAGAGAAAAGAAGAAGCGATAGATATGGCAAAACAGTTGATGAGCCAAGGACGTTCGTTTGACATGGGATTTGCACAAATCAATTCGCAGCACCTAAAGCCGGAAGGTTTTTTAACTAAATTAGGCATTTCCATAAGTGATATTTTTGAACCTTGTGTCAACTTGCGTGCCGGCGCAAATATTTACGGAAATGCAGCCATTAAAAACGGCGGAGATGTCAAAGTCGCGCTTTCGATTTATAACACTGGCACTAAAAGTAATGGAATAACCAATGGCTATGTTAATAAGGTTCTTGGGAGCAATTTGTGATTAGAACGATTTTTCTATTATTAATGTTAATGGCATTATCGGGATGTTCTTGGATAAACATAAAGTTTACTGAAGACAAGCCTGAAGCTAACAAACTGTCGGATACCGTAGGTGGATATTACTTTGGTTATTCAGTCAATGGCGTCCATGGCATACAAATTTTTGATGATAAGCAAACCACTTATTTACAGGTACCAGATGGCGTTTTGGTAGAACGTGTATGGATGATTGTTGATGGAAGAAAAGATGATCAATATTTTGATGTTGAGAATTATTTAATAAAAATTCCACGCACATCAATGAAAACGATGGTGTTGACCAATAGGGGTTTGTTTGTTGCAGAGCGACGTTCATCGTTACCAGTTAACGGAACAAATCAGGTGTTGATGGCACAACTTAAAGCTCTTATCGCTGAGGCGAATGCTATTAAAGCAAGATTGACTGCTAATTTGGAGAATAAATAATGCGTTCTTTTTTAACGTTGGCAATAGCGTCAATCGTTTCCCATGCGGTTCATTCGGAAACTGCAACCGTTGAAACTTTGAGGATCTCTGGTGCTGGATCATGCTTGCCATACCACGTAAGTTATAGCCCAGACACCACCGAAACACTAATTGATTTCTCGACAAAGCCGTTTGAAAAGGTTTTGGTCCAAATGCGTAATGCCGAAGGTTTTGAGAAAAAAGTAGAGGCTATACCTTACAGCGGGCTATTTGGGTTTAAGGGTTCATATTCAAGCGCAACAGTAAAAGTTGGAAAGTGTTCATTTACATTATCACATGCGCCACAAGTTAATGAGACTGTACAAAGTCAGAATCAATCTGCTTCTGTCAAAGCCGATGAGGTAAGGTTAAAACAAATTCAGCAACAAATGGATCAATTAATTTTAGCTTTATCGCAAACGAATGGTGTGCCGCAACAAGAGTTAGTGGCCACAAATACCCTTGAAAAATCATTGCCTGTTGATCCTACCTATCCGATAGGTGTTGTTCCTCAACCAGTTGCCAAGGTAGAGCAAACACCTCAAGCATCTCCAATGCCAACGGTCGTTGAAAATGAAGAGTGGCAACTTGTAAGGCCAATGACATCGGTTCAGCCATTGAAGTCATGGAAGTTTGAGAAAGACCGAAATGCGGTTTTGCTAGACCTTGAAAAAGGACGTGGCTACGAAGTTATTAGTGCAAAAGATGTAAAAAGCGTTAACCAATATAAAGGCAAGGTAAATGGGATGCATCGTATTCTATTGCCATATATGAGTGACGACAAGATTACGATTGAGATTCGTGACATGAAGTCGAATAAGTTTATTTATTCTTTTGAGCCGCCAGAGAGACTGAAACAAGAATTCGAGAATAGTCAAAATGCTACAGCTGGTAATGCGTTGTCAAATAAGGTTGTTCAAATTCCTGCTACTAGCGTTTCTGTCCAAACACAATCAGCATCAACTGCCTTTACGGAAACAACTTATGTGCCACAAGAGGGATTTCCTCTTGAGTTAAGGAGTGGTCAGTATTTATCTAATGAGTTGTCACGTTTTCTCGAGCAAAAGTTTCAATGGCGACTTGTATGGTCAAAATCCACAGACGTCATGGTTAACCATGAACAAAGTATTTACATAAAGGATGTTAACGCGCTTACAGCGTGGTTGAGCGATAACACACCACTTAATGTATTGCTCAACGTTAAAACGAAACAAATGATAGTAACGGAGTAAGTTATGCGTATTAAGACGGCTTCATTATCTTTGGCCATAGCGAGCCTACTCGTGTTGAGTGGGTGTTCAGTGGATTCAGAAACAAACAGACAGCTTGTGCGTGACAATATGCAAAAGCAATTAGATCAAGAAATGTCGAAACAACCTGTTCCATCGAACAAATTGGCTTTTAGCGACATACCATTTGATGAAAAAAAAGACATTTCATTAAATGTTGTAAATGGCCCGTTCATGCAAGTAGTTGAGCAAACGGCTGCTCGTTTAGGATGGACTGTTAAAGTGATGAGCAGCGTAGATGTCAGCAAAAAAATCACGCTATCTATGCGCAATGCTGACGCGAAGACGGTTATTCGTGATGCAGTGTTTGCGGCAGGGTATATCGCTATCATTAAAGACAATGTGGTAACGATAACTGATAAGGCGACCTATACCTTCAGAATACCGTCAACCTTGTTGGTTGATGAAAAGGCTGACATCGATGTGGGTGGTAATCCTGCTAAAGTTTCTTCGAGTGCGGGTGGCAGCATGATGGGTGCTCAGTCTCAAAAGCCACAAGGTATCGACAGCCAGTATAAAGTGACCAAAAAATACGATGGCATCAAAAAGGAATTTATCCAAGCTTTAAATAATATTGCCGGTGACAATTCGCAAATTCAAATCGTAGGCGATATCGGTTTAATCACGATGCGCGGAAACGCACAAAGCCTAAATCGTGTGCACCAATATATAAATGAAATTACACGCCATGCCATGATGGTCATTGATATGGAAGTCATGATTATCGAAGTCTCTCTGTCTGGTGAGCTGCAGTATGGGATTAACTGGCAGAACATCAAACTTGATTCAGCATATGGCGTTAAAAACAGTGGTCTAAGTATGAACGGTTCATCACTTTACACTGGTAATGGTCAAGGCATGGGGCTGGGTTACACTGAAGCCTCGCCTGGTATTGCTAATGCTGATGGCACATTCACTGCGAGCGGACTTGCTGGTGCTTCTGGAATCATTAATGCGTTAGAAAAACGTACTTCAATTGACGTGAAATTTAAGCAAAGCACGCAAGCTGCAAATGGAAATAGTGCCGTCATTTTCGATGGTAAGCAAATTCCGTATTTAGGATCGGTACAGCCCTCAGTTACTGGTGTAACTTCAACGACAAGTGGCGCACAGGTCTCTGTAGTTCAAGACGGATTGATGCTCTCAGTAAGACCAGAAGTTATGAACGATGGTAAAAACATTATGTTTACGATTGTCCCTATTCAGACAACCGTCAACGGTATTACAACCTTGGATGCCGGTAATGGCTTGAAGGTTCAGGGCCCCAATCAATCCGTTAAGCAAAGCTATTCAGTCGGGTACGCTTTTGACGGCGAGACTATCATCATGGCCAACTCAAAAGCAAGTTCAGCGCAAACCCAGAATACGGGCGTACCAGGTCTCATTGATGTGCCGGTTTTGGCGGAACTCAGTGGTGGGAAAGCAAAAAATAATATCGAGCGCGAGGTTGTAATTTTGCTTACTCCGCGTATTAAACGTGCTCCATCAAGCTTTGATGCGTTAGTCAATGCAAGCATCTAACTCATGGGAAAGCTGGGGTAATTCAGCAACTCCAGATGATAAATCCCCAGACGAGGCTGTTGGTGGGCGTCAAGGTCAGATTATCGAGTCTGAGTTTGATGATATTACAGGGCATGAAGAGGTCGAGGCTGGTCGTGGAATAAACGATACAGTTGAGCCTTTGTCAATTCTTAACGAAGATGTAAAACCTCAAGTAAAAGTAAAACAAGGATTTTTATCTCGAATTGTCGGCAGTTTTTCCGATAAGACTGAGACTGTTGTTACCGTTCTCTTTGTCGTCAAAGATGTTTACCGTTGGTACAACTACAATTTAATGACACATGCGCTATCTGCAGTAGATGAACCGCAGATTACGTTTAGCTTGATCGTTTGGCATGATAAGTTGACCTACATCAAGTCTAGTGGGGCAAAGCGTAGCGTTAAGAAAGAGTTGCTCAGAGAGAGTGGTATTACCGTTAGCGATTTTAAGCGGTTAAATGACAGCTGGTATTACTTTGATGATGAGTTTGTAAGGGAGATGCAGCAGCTTGGGTTTTCCAAGATGTATAGCTTGCAGCTTGCGGCAGATGCCATCATGTTTGAACACGGCTTAACACCAAATCAAATGCTGTATTTTTCGAATGACAGTGTTTTTGCCGCGCGTGTTGTGTTGTATGAAGATAAAGTCGTTGAACAATCATTATTTAACTCTGAAGATTACGCGATCCAATCTATTTTTGCCCATTTGTTAACAACAAATAAAATTGAAGTTAACGAACGGCACGTATATGAATGTGCTTTCAGCGATCTTGTAAGTGCGAGTTTTTTACAGCCTTCTTGGTTGTTAGAAGAACGTATCTTCAGCTTACCAATTATGCCTGTCAATTTAGTGTTATTGGCATTAATTGGAGTAGGTGTTGTCAGTGTGATGACAATGCAGGGTGCTCATCTGGTAATGGAAAGTAACCATCAAAATCGCAAACACGAAAGTCAGCAGGCCTTGGCTCAATTACAGGCTCAGTTCGATGATTTGTTAAATAGTAAACGACCATTTATTCCTCAGCATCTGTCCATTAATTTTGATCGATTTATTGAGAACGCGCGTGATGTCTATCGCGTAGGTTTAAAGATTGAAGGAACAACTGAGTTCAATGGACAAGAAAAATACACAACGTGGTGGCGCAACGGGCAAACGCCTTTAGTGTCTTTCTTAAATACAAGCGTTCCAAAAAACTGTGAAGTTATAACAAAGGTATCGGGCAATGGTGAAATGGCTTACAAAGAAATTAACTGCTTATATCCTACTGTTTATGTTGGTCGTTTTAATCCTAGCTAATGGTTCGCTATATAAAAAATGGATTGTGGACGCGAAAGTGGCACAGGGTAAAGACTTAGCCATTCAGACGGCAAAGAATGACTTATTAGCTTCAGAAATATCATGGCTGCAAAACGTTTCGGATAGCAATATTGCTTCGGAGTTAGGCGTTTTAAAAAACGCATCTGACACGATGATGATGTTTGCGCGGGATATGAAGTTAAAACAGGCGAACTTTGGGATAACGATCACAAAATTAGCTGTTGCTGGTGAAGCAAGCAACTCAATTGTTGAGATTAAAAATCGCATAACGCTTATTAATAATGTGAGTTATGTGCCAGTTGATTTAATGGGCAATTACACAATGATTACTGATTTACATGGTTTTTCAGATTGGTTAATTAAACAGGGTATGTTGGTAAGAAAACTCAAAATTAGTGATAGCTATAGCTTTGAAATGATTTTGTTTATGCCAGTCGAGGTATCACAATGAGTCAATCAGCAGCATTAGAGCAAGCCCCACCTACGGTTTGGAAACGTCGTGCCAGTGATATGCTTGTGGAGGCGGTTAGACAACAACAGGTTGCTTATAAACCAATACAATATGCTGATGAGGCCGAAAAAAATGCTCATCTCGTTGAGGTGATGCGTGATGTATTGGTTCGATTCGAAGTTAAGAAACCACGTATTGACGAAATTATTGACAGATGGATGCTTACTCGTGAAGAGCTAACCAATATCGCAACCGATATTGGCGTTATTAATTATGAGCAAGCACTAGAAGCTAGTTCACTCTTAAATTCAATCCCATTAGTACCCAATAGCCACACAGTTAATCCAACGCGTGAAGTCATTGCTTTGGTTGCAAATAACAAAGAAATTAAGATGAACATTTTCAATGGTTATGTTCCATTAGCCATTATTGATGAGGGTGACAGTAAAAAGCTTATCGTTGCCATCTCAAAGCCAGAAAAACTTCATGTTGCGAGTTCACAAATTCGAATGTCAATCAAGCCAGTATTGATGTCTGAGTTCGACATCATTCGCATCTATCGGCAAAACTTTTCCAACGTACGTAAAGAGCTTAATGAAGCTTTATTTATGGCAACCGAGAAAGGAAATGACGAGTCATGTGCGCGTCAAATACTGATGCTCATTGTTAAATTCGGCACCTACAACAATGCCAGCGATATTCATCTATTCAAATCAATAGCACGTCTAGGTTTGGTTCAAGTGACAATTGATGGTGTATCTTTTTTGCTAAAAACGCTTCCAGAATGGTTGTTTGATGCGATTCTGAACATTCTTATTTTAGACAATGAAAAGACGACGGACATTCAGTCTATGCATTGTTCGGGCACGATTATTTTTCATGAAACTGATAAAGCGATCATAGGCTATGAAGTGATTAATAACTTTAACTTCCGGCTGCAGGTAGGTAATACATCTAATGGATTAAATAGCCGAGGTAAAACGGCAGTTGTTCGACTGCTTGCAAAAAACTCTCAGAACGTGTCGTTATCAAGACTGGGCTATTCGGATAAGAGTGTATTTGACTTAACGGAAATTATTGAAAGTAGTGCGGGACTTTTTTTGGTTGTTGGCCCGACAGGTTCGGGCAAGTCTACCACTTTGTATTCTTTAATGAACAAGATAGATCCAATCGAACGTTCGGTGTTAACCATTGAGAATCCCATTGAATTTGAACATGGTGCATGGAAGCAATACACCCTACTTCAAAATGAAGGCGACAAGGATGAGGCCAAAAGTTATGCTGAAATTGCTAAGAGTTCACTAAGGCAGGCGCCCAAAGTCATTTTAGTCGGTGAGATTAGGGACTTAAAAGTAGCTCAAATTGCTAGTCAGGCAGCGAATACAGGTCACTTAGTCTTAGCGACGTTACATGCCAATGATGCTTCATCTGGCATATATCGCATGATTAACATGGGCGTCGACAAAGAAGAGCTTGCGCTCATTTTGAAAGGTGTTCTTGCTCAACGCTTAGTCCGTTTGCTTTGTACTGCGTGCAAGGTTGAGGATAAAGAAAATCATCATCATGTCTTGGAGCATATTCACGGTGATCATCACGGTAGCTGTAAGGTTTACAAGGCTGCTAATGATGGTTGCGAATTGTGCAATCACACAGGATACGCTGGTCGTAAAGTTGTTCATGAACTTATCGTGGCCGACGAAGAGATTAAAGAACTTATTGCTTCGGGAGCGAATGCTATTGAAATTGAAAAACGCGCCCTAAAGGGAAAGGGGCGGTCAACAATGGTAATGGAAGCATACAGACTAATTGCCGAAGGTGAAACGTCGGTGGCTGAAGTAAGAAGGGCTGTGCTATGAATTTTATTTATACCTACAGAGCATCAGATGTTACTGGTAATGCGGTGCAAGGTAGCGTTTTCGCTGAGAATGAAGATCATGCGTATGGCAAAATCAAACGCTTTGGTCTTAAAGCGCAGAACATACATATCGATTGGAATGCCACGGTAAGTCACTGGACAAATCGCGGGTTTGACACAAGGGAACTTATTTCCTTTTATCGTCAACTAGGTTTGCGCTTAAAAAAAGCAGACAACATCGACAATATTTTGCGCGATTCTGCAAACTTTATCTCAGATCCGGCCTTAAAACTAGCTGTGCTTGAAGCCGCTAACCATCGAGGCAAAAACCTTGGTGAAAGATTGTTGATTGCTGGATTCGAGAAATCAGAATGTGAAGCGATCGGATCGGCAATGTCTGAGGGTGGTAAAAACGGTTATAGAATTTTTGAAACGCTATCGAGTACCAAGAAAAAAGAATCTGAGATGAAGGCGCGCAACAAGAAAATGTTGCGAAGCCCGCTTATGTCATTAGCCCTGCTATATGTATTTCTGTACGGATCATTAGTCTACTTGGCTCCCATGATGCTCAAATCAATGAAGTATCAAGGAGTAAAGCTTTCCGACATGATGTTTTTAGAGCCATTTTATCGCTTTAGCATCTACATTCAAGATCACATGATTTTATTTAACATTGGCTACGGAATGATTCCAGTGGTGCTTTTTTCTATTTTAAGATCAAAGACTATCATGGAATCACTAACTAATTGGGGGGCAGTAGCAAAGCTTAAAGAAGTCAATAGCATGATTTTATTGTGGAGCCAATTTTTTGTGTTGTACCAAGCTGGTATCAATATTCAGCAAATCACAAAAAAGGTGGCGGGTATATCAGACTCGATGCGTTTCAGAATGGCCTTTAACAATATGGGCAGAAAGCTGGCGGATGGTAAGGATATTTCCGATTCGATTGCATTGAGTGATTTTCCGAATTACGTTCGCATGTCTCTTAGTGGGGCTGCGAAAGGGGGTTTTGATGTAGGTATGTCAGATATGTTGGAGGTGTTAGAAATCGATCAAACGGTATTGTTTGAAAAAATAGAGTCAATGGTAGGCGTTTTATCCAAGGCAATCGGGATGTTGGTGGTAGCGATGTTATTCACGATCGTCATTATTCCTCAGTTGCTTATTTTTAAATCTGTTTCTGGTTAATTTAATGGTAGAGGTTTTTCTTATGGGAAAAAGTAAGTTTCAAAAGGGTTGGACTTTGGTAGAAATCGGGTTCGTTTTAGTAGCTGTAGGCCTCTTGACTGCTGCATACTTCGCCTTCCTTGATGGCGGCGGTGCGAACGGTAGCAGTATGTCTGGTTTCTTGGAGCGATCTTCGATTGCAGCCAAAAAATACTCATCTGATACTGGATCCTACCCAGTGAGTGGTAACATTGCGGCTTTCTCAATGCTTGGTGCAAACGCTAACTCTGCTGCTGGTCGTGCTAATGGTATTGCTGCAACAGCCGCGACATGGAAAGGTCCTTATATTCCAGATATGGGTGGTGTTACTGATGCGGTTGCAAGCCAAATGGACTTATCAAAGTTTGCTGAAGGTGCAACCCTAACTTTCCAGAGCGCGGCAGGTGGTCTTGGTCGTGTTTATTGGTTCAACGTCGCTAACGTGGATTATGAAATTCTGAAGTCTGCATACTATGCGTGTATGGGTGAAAATGCGCCTATTCCTACGGCTGCAACGCCTGCTGCGGGTGTAGCAACAGACATTAAGAAGTGTTATGCGACCCCCGCTGCTTTCGTAGCTGGTGCTCAGGGTAACGGTGTGTTCGCTTATACTGTGGATAACCGTCGTTAATGCGCGCGCTTAGTGCTAAAAACAATCTCGCTGCTGGCTTAGGTCAGCAGTCGGGTTTTGTGTCACTGTTTGCTCTGATCTTTGGCATGGCTTTGATCGCAGTATCTAACGCGCTAATGATAAGCGTAAGAGAGCAACAGCTTGATTCGAGAGAAGCAGTCTATTTTGCACAGGTAAAAGACAAAGCAGCAAGTTGCCTTGAAACGATTTTACCTTTGCAAAATTGGTTCTATACTGGCGCACCAGGGGCAAATTACGATGCGACCATCATTGGTCTGTGTGGTTTACCTACAGACAAGTCTATTCAATATCAGCTATCGAATGTTATTTCGACCAACAATATTTCCTTTAGAACCTTAGCCTATTGGATCGGTCCTTACTCTAAGCAAGATGCAACCGTATTTAATCGTGCAACTGGCGTGCTTGCCTTGGATCCAATTGCCATTAATGGCGACACGATTTCATCGTATCAAAGAGATTGGAGCAATCTCATTCGTGTAAATGAGCAAATGCGGCAGCTCGCGCACGATCATCAACTTAGATTCAATACCTTGTACAACACATCGGGAGATGCAGGTTTTAACTTCTTTAGAGCGAGCGCGTGCACAGCAGTAACCGCAGGTGAAATTCCATGTTCAGATACTGTGATGGGAGGAACCGCTGGTTGGAAAGATATGAATACGATTAATAATGCCGTTGTATTTTCCGATATGACACCATACAGCAATATATGGGGCTTGCCTATCAGCTATTGCAATACTTCTGAATGTGGCGCATCACTTACATCACCATTCTCGATTTTATTCTCCACGAATACCCCATGGGGTTCGACTATTTCTATTTCGGCTATGCAGAATATTTAAGGGGTTGGCATGTCATTAGATAAATTTACATCATTTGTTCAACGTTTTGAATCGTCCCACCCGAACTTTTCAGATGTTCACATTTGTTCAGGTCGTGAAATTGGCTTGCGCGTGGGTAACGATATTGTGAGAGTTGAAGAGAAATTCCATAAAGAGGATGTGGTTCAACTACTGCGTGAGTGTGGACAGAATGAAGTTGCACAAGATTCAGATTTCGCTTTGAGCGCTAATGGCTACCGCTGGCGTGTAAACGCTTGCCATAATATTGCAGGTATCGCTTTAGTCGGAAGGAAAATCCCGCCTGAAATCCCGTTTATTGGCAGTTTAGGGGTGCCGGAGTATCTTAGTCAGGTTGTGAATCGATCAAGTGGACTTTTCATTGTCACAGGCATTACGGGGTCTGGTAAAACAACCACCTTGGCAGCTATGTTAGAGCTGGCCAATCGTACTCGACCTGTCAAAATCATTACATTAGAAGATCCAATTGAGTTTGTGTATCAGTCTAAGATGGCCGACGTTATTCAACGTGAAATCAAAACGCACACACCCACATTCCTATCCGGCATTAAATCTATGATGCGCGAGGATCCTGATATTGCATTAGTTGGTGAAATTCGAGATCAAGAAACGGCAGAAGCGGCGTTCGAGTTAGCTGAGACAGGCCATCTTGTGTTTGCCACATTACATGCTGACAAAGCTCGGGATGCAATTGATCGTCTTATTTCTTTGTTCAAAGAAGACAAAAACTCAGGTATGCGCTTATCAACGTTGTCCTCTATTTTGATTGGAACGCTCACACAAAAACTTGCGCCTAAGACATCTGGTGGTCGTGTACTGGTTAGCGAACTCATGATTAACAGTCCTGGCATTCGTTCATTAATTCGTGATGGTGAGTCATCGAAGATTCAAACGTTACTTGAAACCTCCTCAAAACTTGGCATGTATACGTTAAATCAAAATCTTGAGAAGTTGGCGAGTGGTGGTGTAATTAGCCGCGAAACTGCGCTTGAGTTTTCATACGATCCAGACAATTTGAAGGTGTAACATGAAGTACCAACGTGGCTTTTTATCTATTGACGCTATGTATGCGATTGTATTGTTTTCGATGCTTTCGTTTTCGGCCATGGGCGGCTATATGTTTTTCATATCTGCCAATCAAGAGCTTGATCGCAATAACAACCTTACCACTTTGAAGCAAGGGCTGACGACGATGTATCTCGCAAACGCTAATGCGATTGAGACGGGCGCAGCGCAAACGTTGACTTTCCCAAATCCGAGCGGCGGCAACTTTGTCATTGCCGATGGGATCGCCAATGAGAATACTTTTGATGGTTTATCGGCTTATATGACAGGCTTCTCTGCGGGCAATGTTTGGCATGACGGCAAGCATCAAGGGGCGCGAGTGTTTATTTCGAACGTGCTTAATCGTCAAGTGAATGGCATCACGTTGCAATATCGTAATGTGGCAATTGTCATGCCCGGCAATTACACAACATCGTGGCCCACGAATGCTGCCGAGGGAGTGGGCTGTCCGACAAACAGAAACCTTTATGTATGTTCGACCTTTAATGCAGTTAC
This sequence comes from uncultured Francisella sp., assembly GCA_964606405.1. Lineage (GTDB taxonomy): Bacteria > Pseudomonadota > Gammaproteobacteria > Thiomicrospirales > Thiomicrospiraceae. Next base: position 56,162 of record CAZSGH010000003.1, on the reverse strand, counting down.
TGGGCAGCTAACCACTTCACCTGAAGATGGCGGTTCGATTGTATTCAGTACTTTCGATAAACAGGTCGAATTACTGTCAAAACTCGATGAACAAGTCTCCCGTGTTGTCAAAGCCTATGAAGACTTTTTTACCATTGCCTATTACAACGACGTCAGTAAATCTTACGCAAGGGATTATTTTGCTAATGGCGGCGGCAATTGGGGCACCAACACAGTCAACCAAACGGTTGTAAATGCAAATGCAGCAGTACCAGCAACGATTGGTGCTGAGTGTACAGCAGCATCAGCACGATCTCTCACCAATTCAGGGTTACAGGCGGCTTTAGGTTTATCAAATTCGGATATTACAAGCCCATGGGGTAGTGCTATCTGTGTCGATAATGCCTCGAATAACGTTCGCAACCCAAACAATGCAAATGCTGCGATGCAGATTGCACCTTTTTCGGCGCGTATTGTGACGGCTTTGCCGGGAAATCAACTTTACGCAAAAACAGTCATTGGTTCTTATTAAGGAATGTGTATGAAAAAAAATATGTTGGCGGTAGGTATCTGCATAGCCCTATCAAGTGGTCATTTATTCGCATCGGATGAGAATAAACAGGTTGCGGCTCATGTAGATCCATTTTCTGGTCATGAGCTAGAACTTGAGAGACTCAATAAAGAGCTTATATTGCAAAAGGCGATTAACGCAACACTTAAAGAAGAGTTAACTCGTACGAATGTACAGGCTGAAATCACTACGAATGACCTAAAAGGTAAGTTCGAAAAGAAAAAGCTTTTGAGAGATACAGCCAAATTGGATGATTCTCAAAATTATAGCCCAGCCATGCCAGGGATGACGATTGTTCCTCCAGCAAACGCAATTATTTCAGACGTGCCGACTAAAAGCGCCGAGGTTGTCGACAAGCCAAAAGAGGTAACTCAACCGAAAAAAGTGGTTAAAAAGGAAGAACAAAAACGTGATGTTCTTTTGGGTGCGATTCAGTTCGGAAATGAAAAGCCAAGTTATTTAATCGAAACGCATGATGGTAAATACTCAACATCAAATGAGTTAAGCCCGAAATTGGTTCAGAACACACCTTCAGGCTATTACACAACAGTTTCGGAAAGTGACGTGTATCAGCAAGGTTCAGGAGAAGCAAGTAATCCGTTTGGCAGAAAAGGAACATATCCACCATTTGGCGGATCTTCATCTCCAAACGTGGGAAGCATGCCGATTCCTGTTCCTCAACTTTCAACAAGTGGCAGTGGCATGATGCCGCCACAAGGTTTCAATGCACCAACAGTAGGAGGTTATTAACATGAGACTCAAACAATACTTAACGCTAATGCTTCTCATTTGCGGGGGGGGGTAAATCAGTCGTTTGCCTATGAATTAAGTGATACAAGTCAACCTATCTGTGGAGGATATTTAACAGTTAGATATACGGGTAATAATGGTTTTTTCTCTGCGCATGATGTTTCCTTGAGATTTAGCAGAAATTGTCCGTTGGATATTGCAAATGTAAGTTACACAAAAGCACCTTCTGATTTGAACTATTCAGACTTTAATTTGAATGACACTCAAATTGAATGCCAAGAAAATGGCGTGTGTATTTATGCAACAGCTCAGGCGGATGGGAATATTCGCTTCAATACAAGGGTTGCATGGAGTGGGTCACAAATTGGTAATAATTACGACTCGTTTTTGAATAAAAAAACTTCATCAGTATTTTTAAGAGGTCCTGATTAAACACGCTTAACAACTTTTCGTTGTTAAGCATTAACAATGGAGAGTTGGATGTGAAAATTTTAACTAAACTAACTTTATTGATAACAGTTCTTATTTGCGGGGGGGGGTAAACGCTGCTCAGAATATTAGTCCGGGCATGACGTTTGGCGATTTGCCAATTGTCGGGGTTTTACTAGGAACTGTAGACGGGGCGGACTCATCAGCATATTTGTATCAGGACTGTATTGGATGTGATCAAGCCAACACTTTGGTAGGCACACAAAAAATATTTCCGCAATTTGGAGCGGGAAATGTGGTTTTGGATGCCCAAGGTGCTAAATGCCCGCTGGGTACTGCTGAAATTGGTGTTAGAGGATTCGATTTTAGTCAGTACACGGTTGGAATGGTACTCATACATATCCTGTATGGGTGACTTGGCAGGGATGGCAAAATACAACCGTTCATGTGATCACGCTATGCGTACCGCCTAGATAGCACGACACCTCAATTGGTGTCGTGAAAGAACGAATCAATGAGGTTTTTATATGAAATCAGGTTTATTAGGATTGTTATTGTCAATTGTTTTTTCACCACAAGTTTATGCTTATGGTGAGTATTGTTGGGGTGTAAATACGTCAACACTGAAGTTAAACGTACCACAAGGATCCCCGATAGTTGGGGCTACTTTCTATATGCATGGATATTATGGTACTCAGGTTCAACGTAATTTTTATGTTGGCGTGGATGGCACAGAATCAACAGGGGGATGTCCCGATGGGACAATCCCTATGAATGCAGGGAATAGCAGCTTCAATTTTAAAGACGGTGGCTGGTGGAGTGTTGATGGAAATTCTAGAAACACTACACCGGGCAGTTCATGCGATTATGATGGTAACTGTTATCAAACTAATGCCACAGCAAAAGGCGGCGCAGCTCAAATTGTTCGGTGCTGGGAAGATTGGCATTGGGAAACGTTTAACTTACAGAATATTTGCGTTTCTGGCAGTGGTGCAATTAAATGAATCCTATGTGTCGGTTCGCATATTACATGCGTTGAAGCAAATGGTGGCTTGGGCGACGCTCAAGAATAAATTTTGGAGCAATAGAAATTGAGAATACTTTACTTACTGACACTTCTGGTCATGTCTTTAACTGTTAGTGCTGTGGAGCAGAATACGAAGACGTTAACTGTCACGCAAACGTGGTCGAAAGATGGGTTGTATAGTACGACGGGATCAATTTCAACGATTGCTCCAATCAATGGCATGATGTCAAACAGTAATCAATCTACGCTGGATGTTAGCGCTTTGTTGAACAGTCAACGTCAGAATTACAACGGGATGCCTGATGAATCGATTCGGAATAGCTTCAACACCTATGCGAATCGCTTCTTTGATAGTATCTCTGGCAGTATTGTTAATCTTATGACGAGTAATAATACTCAAGCAGCAACCATCAATTTTGAACAACAATTCCAACAGGGGTCAATTTTCAAACGCGTTATTAACTCTACATTATTGCGCGTTACTGGATCTGGACAAGTTCAAATTACACGACTGGGAACGGTGATTATTAGAGACCCCATTATCCTTAAAGCAACGTACGTTTCGAAAAAAGTGAGTGCGGAAGTTCCTCCCGAATACGCTTTTGCAAATGCAGGGAAAATTGTCTATCGACTGTTCGATAAGAATAATAACCCTATCACGAATGAAATGACTGTAGACGTCAATGGCGCCTACGATCAAATTGATTCATCTAATGTTGCGCCATCGAGCCGTCTTATTAACACCTCATGGATGCCAGAGTGCTTGGTTGCGCGGGATTGGGCTAATTTCGTGCACGCACAACAGGGTGTAACATTAGATGGCACTAACACATTTGTTTGTCCTACGGCAGCGCAAGGTGCCAGTACAGACCTTAAAACTTTAGCGAATCAATATGACGCAACAGATATTATGTTGGATTACGCACAAAAGTTGTCCGTAATTTATGACAAAGTAGATGCCAGTTGTACGACTGATTGCCAACAACAAGCGCGTATTAACGTGAACATTGACTCAAGGGTCTTAACGAACAAGAAGTATATTTTCTTTATTGCACCTTATGGAAAGCCGACTTATACCGTTGCAGGAAGTATTGGCTATGCTCTGATGTCGGATATGATTCAATATCACGCTAAGACCGAAAACATTGCGATTTTCAGGGACACAGTTTCTAATGCCGTCGTGGGTGTTGGTCCCGGATTAACTATATTAAATAATGTGACAACGGCGCTTAACTCTCCCATAAAAGCCTTCTCAAAAACAATTGAACTGGCCAATAGTGCTTCGAGATCCTTTTATCAGAATTTGATCATTAACCCGTTCTCTAACAGTAATCCAGCTATTGACCTTCAGCTATATGATTGGCGCAATGATACGGTTAATGGGTTGAGCGCAAGTCACTATTGTTATGCTGGCCAATGCTCTGTCATTGCACCAATTTCAGGGGGTATTAACTGATGTTTTCATTTAATTTCATGCGTCATATTGGTCGGCCTGTCAGTGCGATTTTGTCATTGCTGATCGCATTCAGCCCTATTACTAACGCATACGCGCAGATCAAGAATGGTGAAGCCATTTCAACAGATGGTGCGATGCAAATTGATCCAGCATTACAAGCGCAATGGAATGAAGCGATTAAAAGTGGCAAATTAGATTTTCGAGCGGCATCTAACAACTCATCAGCATTGGCATTGGACATACCAACGGCATTATTAGGTAACACGATTTACCGTGTTAATGGTTCGATGGCACAAGTATTTGCGCGTTACGATAGTGTGGCTGCAGAAGGCGTTATCGATGTGGTGTGGCTAGAACGTAATCTAAACGACTCAATTACCTTTAAGATGGATCGCGTAGGTGGCAAGCAAGGCAATGCCGATTTCGGCGCGGCGTGGGGCAGTATTTTTGCCAGCAAAGCGGATGGTTTTCACTGTGATAATCGGTTTCTTGTTTTGTCGAAAAACTCAGCAACAAACATGGAAACCTGCCAAAACCCATTGGCATTTCGCACATTTACGACTGATGAGAATGGTAGGGCTATTTTAACCAATATGAGCTTTGAGGGGTTCATTGGTCTAGTCGGGTTAGTGCAAGCAAAATTCAAAGTTGCTGAGGCTTGGGTTGCAGCAGACAACACAGCTTATGGTGATGTAAAGCGCAAAGTAGATCAGTGGACGACATCAAGTGATTGTGGCATGTTTTGCAAGCGCACCACATCACATACAACAATGACTCAAACTGGCGTGAGTTGGTATGTGAGCACACCAGGATTGGCAGATCGACCCGATGCAATTATGGGTGGGTTTTGCGTTGACCCGGCGGGTGCCGCAGATGGTACATGCAATGGCCCCAAAGTTGTTGGTCAAACGGCTTTTGTGAAAGCTGGGCCAGATGCGAGCTTACCTCAAGGGCTGTTGATGGCGTATTACAACACACAATCAAAAGAGGGCATGACAGGCTTTGGGTTTGCGCTTGCTATTTTTGCGATAGTGGCTTTGACCGTGGTGACTGCGGGCGCGGCGAGTACGGGAGCGGCTGCTTGGATAACTAATTTGGGCGCTACAACTTTGGGCGCTACAACTTTGGGCGGGATATCTTACGGTGCAACCGTCGCTGCATTGGGAGGAATTGCTGCAGGTGGTTATGCCGCACTGTCAACAGTTGCATCAGATATGCGTGGTGTTGACCAAGTTCAAAATGGATTATTCGGTAACTTGAGCGATGGTCAACTTGCATCGAGCACGGGCGGAGGCATGGGAGGCGAGATGAATCAAGCGATTCGCAATAAGTTCATTTTTGCTGATCCCTTGTTTACTCAAGCGCGCAACGGCGGTATGCCAAATTATATTTATGGCAATGCTGGTGGGGGCAATTGGAATGCTCAAAGCAATGCTTATCTTAGTGCGTTTGCTTTAGGTAGTAATGGTGGTGCTACTTGTAACCGTGCAGGCGTTCGCTCCGGCACTTGCGCCTCACCTGGTCGAATGATCCGTCCTGATGATTTCTTTGTTCAGACATTTGCCGCACCCGACATTAAAGCGTATGCGGAGGGTAAAACATTTGATCGTACAATCGATCCGCTCAGAACAACCTATTCTAATGATGCGTCTACTAACCTTATTCTGCAAAACTCGCGTGCTGCGTTCAAAGCAAAAATGGAAGAAATATTAAATCGACGTTACGTTGCACCTACGCCAGTGCAGTGATCGTTTTTCTAGTTTAGTGAGTATTGGTAGAATGTATCCACGAGATACCTATTGGGAGAAAAAAGCATGAAGGTCTTTGTCTTGGTAATGTCAGCCGTTTTGTTATCTAGTTGCGCATCTATGCCAAAGGCACCACAAAATGCAGATGAGTTAAGGGCACTTGGCAGTAGTAATTTGCTCAATGTGCCAGTTGATATTTCTGGATTTACAGCTACAAAAATGAAGATAGTTTCAGAAAAAGTTGAGGGTGTCAGAATAAGTCGCGATGGAGAGGTGGGTCAAATTACAATCTTTACAGATCCCGTAAGCGGTAAAACCTATGATTTGGATGGTCAGCCTGTGAATGAAAAGGGTGAGCGTATCTTGAATAATGGATATGCTTGTAAGGTTGTAGGTATTGCCAATAACCAGAGGATTTATGGAGAGCTTGGAACATGGTCTGAAACTGATGTTGATAAATTTTGTAAGACATCTTACAGAGCTTCATTTCAAAATAAGGCTCAGGCAGTGTTGGCAGCAGGGCTAATTACTGGAGGCGTTGCTGCTTTAGCCGTCATACCAACCAATATGACTATAGCTGAAATTGTTTCTGATGACACGATGTAATTTTGGTATGAGACCATGAAGAAAACGATGTTCGTAGGTGCGCTGTCTGTGTTAGTGAGTGGTTGCACTACCGTGCCTCAAGCTCCTAAAGACGCAACGGAAATGGCAGCTTTTGGTGAGGATAATTTGTTAAACGTGCCTGTAAACATCTCTGGATTTTTGGCGAGCAAAGTGAATATTGTTTCTCAAGAAGACAAGACCGCGTGTGTAGGATTGTTTTGTAAAGCATTTGGTCGAGACGGAGATTCAGGAAGAGTCACGGTATTTACAGACCCAGTTACCAGGAAAATTTATGATGAAGACGGGCAGCCTGTTAACGAGCAAGCCGAACGAGTTTTGAAAAATGGTTATGTTTGTAAAGTACGAATTATTGGACTGAATAGAAGGGTCTACAGCAATGATGAAAACTTACAGAATAATTGTCGAACTTCGCGCGCAGCAAAAAGTCGTGATAGTAATCAAATGACGGCGATCGTTGGTGCATTAGCGGCTGGAGCAGTTGGTGCAATTGTAACAGCTGTGGGCGTAACGACTTTGGATGTTGTTACGGCAGACGACACGATGTAATTAGAAGCGGTTGGTTCATTTTTCAATAAATAGTATTCACGTCAAAATATCTCTTAAATGCTTCCGAGGTAGAAAAATGATTAGAGTTAAAGAAAATGGAACGTGGATTTTGCGCTCAACACGTACAGGTTCAGTCGTTTGTAATTGCGAGAAGCATTTAGCCTCGGAAGTAGATGGCTTATGTGTGTTTTGTCGGGGTAAAAGATTACCAAAACAGCGCGTAACACCTCTGTTTGGTGATTCGCAAGAGTGGGTGAACTACTACAGCTAAGGATATGCAAGATTGGCGATAGGATAAGGTTAGAACAACGTCTGCTGCGCGGTCACCGCCTTCACAGGCGCAAAACTTCGACGATGTTCAGGCAAGGCGCCATGCTCTTTTAAAGCAGCAAAATGCGCTGCCGTTGGATAGCCCTTGTGTTTATCAAAACCATAAAGCGGAAAATGTTCATGTAGCCGATCCATTTGCGCATCACGCTCAACCTTTGCCAAAATAGACGCAGCACTAATCGCTGGCACAGTTAAATCGCCCTTCACAATCGCTTCACACGCCATCGTTAACCCCTTAGGGCAACGATTACCATCGACCCAAACGCCGCTGGGCGTAATCGACAAGCCTTCAACCGCTCGACGCATCGCCAACAAGCTCGCTTGCAAAATATTAAGCTCGTCAACTTCACAGGCAGAGGCTTCTGCCACACACCAAGCCAGTGCTTGCTCACGAATCGCCGCTGCAAGATAGTCACGCTTTCTAGCCGTCAGCTTTTTAGAATCAGTTAAAAAAGGCAAATCGTAATGATCAGGCAATATCACCGCAGCCGTCACCACAGAACCAATTAATGGTCCACGACCAACCTCATCCACACCAGCCCACATAACGGGTACCTCTAAAAAATCGATAAAGCCGCGCGAACATCCACTCGCTCACGCCACCAAGCCAACACTTGATTGACGGCAGATTGCGCTGCATTCAACCGTAACTGCTGATGTATCTCGCCAAACGCGGACAGTTGTGCTTGACGCTCAGACGAGCCACGCGACAGCAAGGGCAAAACAGCCGCGACTAAGGCTTCTGGCGTGGCATCATCTTGCAACAACTCAGGCACTAATGCTCGGTTAGCGATAACATTCGGCAAAGCCACCCATTGTGTCTGACGCAAAGCATTCATAATTAAAAACGACAACCAATGTAAACGATAAGCGACTACCATCGGCGTATGACATAAAGCCGTTTCGAGTGTTGCTGTACCCGACGCAACTAAGGCAACATCGGCTGCTGTTAGCACCCTGCTTGCCCCCTCGCTTGCCAATACCCAACGAATGGGTAAATCGCCAGCACTTGCTTGTAAGGTTTGCTGCATGCGCTCGTGCAAACAAGGAACAATAACGACCAAATCAGGATCATTGACCAACAATAGACCTAATGTCTGCCAAAACAAGGGGGCGTTATACTGCCACTCGCCTCTGCGAGAGCCTGGCAAAACAGCCAACACCCGATCAGATTCAGACAAACCCAACGCAGCGCGTGCCTCTGTTTTATTCGGCACTAAAGGCAAACGATCAGCCAACGGATGCCCGACCGCCGCCGCTGGCAAGTCGTGCACTAAAAAATAAGGCGGTTCGAAAGGAAAAAGACACAGTAAGCCATCTGTTTGCATCGCAATACGTTCAGCACGCTTGGGACGCCATGCCCACACAGTTGGCGCAACAAAATGATAACAAGGAATGTTCAAGCGCTTCATCGCGGCTTCAATCGGCAAATTAAAGTCTGGACCGTCAATGCCTAAAACCAAATCGGGTTTTAGCTCGGAAAGCTGATGAATCAGTGAAGTCTGAAGGCGTTTTAAGCGTCGGTACTGCTTAAGCACTTCCCACAAGCCCATCACCGAAACATCTTCCATCTGCCAAAGGGCTTTGACGCCAGCAGCCCGCATCAGAGGACCAGCCATACCAACAAGGTAAACATTCGGATCTTGTGCTAACCAGCGCTGAGCAACGGCTGCTCCTAATGCATCGGCTGACGGCTCGGCTGCTAACAGCACCACACAACGAGGATTAACGGACATAGCTAACGGGCATCTCTAAAAACCCAATGGGTAGGAAGTCTGAAGGAAGGGGGTGCTGAAAATAGCATGTAACCCATTAATTAAAACCTTCCTTCAGCCAAAAAACAAACTTAGAAAGTCTAAAAACGCGCAAAGCGAAATTTTTAGAGGTTCTCTAACGAATAATGCCACGAGTCGCTGATTGAAGGAATGCGATTAAAGGCTGCAACACATCCGTCGGATCATCTTGCGCTAACATCGCTAAAATGGCGCTTTCGAGCGGTGTGCTAGAGCGATATAGCGTACGATAAGCTCTCTTAATCAGCGTGATCTCATCGGCAGAAAAACCACGACGCTTTAATCCCTCGCTGTTAATGCCATGAGGTCGAGCCAAGTTGCCCGATACCGTCACAAAGGTCGGCACATCTTGGTTAATCACACTGCCCATACCGCAAAAGCTATGCGCCCCAATACGACAGAACTGATGTACTAACGTGTAACCACCTAAAATCGCATGATCCTCGACGGTCACATGACCTGCAAGCGCAACGGCATTCGCAAAAATGGTATCGTTACCGATAATACAATCATGTGCGATATGCACACCAGCCATAATCCAGTTACGATCACCAATAACTGTCTCGCCACGATCTTGGGTTGTACCCCGATTTAGCGTGACATTTTCACGAATGGTGTTGTCATCTCCGATAATTAAGCGTGTTGGCTCATCGCGATACTTTTTATCTTGAGGTGCTGCCCCGACTGACGCAAACTGAAAGATTTTGTTTCGCTTGCCAATCTGAGTTGGACCTTCAATCACAACATGAGGCGCAATCTCGCACCCTTCATCAATTTGCACACCCGCACCAATAACCGAAAAAGCACCCACACGAACATCGGATGCTAACTCTGCTTTAGGGTCGATAATGGCAGTCGAATGAATCAAGCGACTTCCCTCTCCGCACACATCAACTCAGCACTCGCGATTAATTTGCCATCCACATGCGTTTCTGCATTAAACTTCCAAACACCACGCTTGGTTGAAATGACGTTAACCGTGAAGTCTAAACGATCACCAGGAAAGGTTGGTTGACGGAAACGGCAATTATCGACACCAACAAGGTAGTAAATCGAATTACTGTCTGGCTTTTTCTCGCTTGATTTGAATGCCAAAATACCTGTAGCCTGAGCCATTGCTTCGATAATCATCACACCTGGCATAATCGGATGATGTGGGAAGTGTCCTGTAAATTGAGGTTCATTAAACGTCACATTTTTGTACCCCTTAAGGTACTCCATTTCTTTAAGCTCAGTCACTCGATCAATTAATAAAAACGGGTAACGGTGTGGCAAGTATTGGAAAATATCTTCAATTCGCATCAACATGTTGTTTGAAACCTTCTTTTTAGCGTTCTATTGTTTATTGTTATTCAGCGTCTATTCTAATCGTTAATTAATTCTTGTGCATCCTCAAAAACACGATCCTGACGTTTTTCTAATGCACGCAAGCGTTTTGCCATCGCATCGAGCTGACGAAAGCGCGCTGCATTGCGTCGCCAACTTGCATAACTATCTTGAGGTATGGCACCAGAGTACACACCTGAATGATGTAAATCATGGCTAATCATGGTCATGGCAGTAATATGAACATCATCAGCAATTGTCAAATGCCCAGCAATGGCAACTTTTCCCGCAATTGTGCAACGCGCACCAATATTAACACTACCAGCAACGGCAGTATGCGCCGCCATTGCGGTATGTGCCCCAATACGCACATTATGTGCAATTTGGATTAAATTATCGAGCTTAGCGCCATCCTCGATAACCGTATCATCAATCGCACCGCGATCAATACAGACGTTCGCACCGATTGACACGTCACTACCAATAACAACACGCCCTACTTGCGGGATTTTAACCCAAGCAACGCCGTCTTTTGCCCAACCAAAGCCTTCAGAGCCGATGACACTTCCTGACTCAACGACGACGCGATCACCCAGAACACAGCTGTGCAAAATCGTAACATTTGACCCTAACCAGCAGTCAGAACCAATCTCGACACCAGACTCAATGACACACCCAGCACAAACCACCGAACGCGCACCGATCACAACATTCGCACCGATCACAACATTCGCACCGATCACAACATCAACAGCAAGCTTCGCAGTCGAATGAAGAACAGCACTGGGATGAATACCTGATTCAGACGACGATCTAGGATGCAACCAAGCTGCTGCCTTAGCATAAGCAAGATAAGGATTGTTAATAATTAACGCATTTCCTTGCCAAGCATCGGCATCCGCTGGCGCCAAAACGACAACGCCAGCATGACTGCTGGCGAGTTGGTGCGCATATTTACGATTTGACAAAAAAGCCAACGCCATATCATCTGCACTCGCCAAGGTAGCGACATGATCAACTTCTTTACTAGGCTCACCGCGAAGTTGAGCACCCAAGCGACTGGCTAAGTCATCTAAACGCAAGCGAGACACAATATTATGGCTTATTCAAATTTTTACGTTTATCTGCTTCACCTGCTAAGTAATTTAATACGGTAGCAGTGATATCAATAGTGTCACGCGTATACGCAATACCATCATAAAGAACTAAGTCGTAACCTTCTTTCTCGCCAACCGTTTTAATCGCAACGTTCACTAAATCTTGCAGCTTAGACAACTCTTCATTACGACGAATATTCAACAACTCCTGCACATCATTACGACGACGCTGTAAATCACGCTTTTTCATCACGATATCACGCTCTTTCGCTTCACGCTGCGCTTCACTCATCACAGACTTATTCTTTTCGTAATCCTTCGCGAGCTTTTCAATTTCTTCATTGAGCTTATTGAGCTCTCGCTGTTGTGGCGCAAACTCACGTTCTAGCGCCGCCGAAGCATCTTTTGCCTGAGGCGCTTGATCTAATAATTTAGCCACGTTAACCACGCGAACCTTTACTTCGTCCGCCATAACGGGAGCCGACAATACGGCAGCCAAAGCAGCCATTCCTAACCAACGCAAGCTGTGCGAACGCATCTTGTTATTTCCTTTACTCAAACAAAAATCAATATTAGGGAACATCTAAAAACCTCGCTTCGCTCATTTTTTAGCGTCCCTGTTTTATTTTTTAGCTGGTGGAAGGGGGTTAAATTAAATGGTTACATGCACTTAAAATTACCAACCCTTCCCACAGAACCCCCAACCCGTTAGGTTTTTAGAGGCACCTATTCGTCACTAGAAAGGCACACCAATTGTAAACTGAAACTCTTGTGTTCTATCTGTGTCTTTTGCATTCAGCGGCTTAGCATAGCTAAATGTTAAAGGTCCGATAGGGGTAATCCAAGAAAACCCTAACCCTGATGACAATCTTAACTCATCTGCCTTAAATTTGTCATAGTCAGAGAACACATTTCCGCCATCAAAGAACCAACTCAAGCGCATATTGCTGCTTTCTTCGATAAACCAAGGACGGAAGTTCAGTGCTGCCGATGCAACCGCTAAGAAGTCTCCACCTGTTGCGCGCTGACTACCATCGGTAGCCAGAGTATATTTATTACCCAAACTATAGCTTTCATATCCACGAACAGTTTGGATACCCCCTGCATAATAACGACGGAAGAAGGGTAAGCCATAACCATCAAGGTTACCGTAACCCTTACCATAACCAAGCGTACCCGTTAAGCTAATGGTGGTACGCTCTGTCACTGGCACATAGAATTTCTGTTGTACATCTAGTTGGTAATAAGTCAAATCACCCGCTGGCGTTGATACCGATAAACCACTCGAATGATACATACCCTTATTCGGGAAATAAAACTCATCACGCGTATCATGCACAAAACTGGTTTTTAATGAAATATCATTAAATTGGCTACCATTGCGATAAAACTGTTTATATTGATTGACTAACGCAGGATCAGTTGCAAACGCGCCAACAGGCAAACTATTTGTGGCAAAGTTATCCAACGCATAGCCAAACCCTGGTGTCGTCGCATCAGTAACACCTTGAAAGACTAAAGACAAACGTTCAGCTTGTACACCAAAATTCAAACGATCTTCTTCTGATAACGGAATACCATACATTGCACGCGCACCAACCGTGTTGGTACTATAAGGTGCTAAGTACAAATAAGCAGCATCAATTTCACGCCAAAAAACACCCGTCGTCAGACTGTCGCCATCGGGCGTATAGTAAGGGTTGGTTACACTAATATCGTAGTTTTTACGTGCCGATGATGAACTAATACTGAAAGTTGCGTTATTACCCGTACCAAAAATATTACGCTCAGACAGGCTAAAACCTAACAACATGTTTTCAACTTGAGAATAACCAATTGATGCTGTAACTGCCCCAGTCGGCATCTCTTCGACTTTAACGATTAAGTCAACCTGATCGTTACCAACACGCTTGGTTTCGATATCGACGCTCTTAAAGAAACCCAAACGCTTTAAACGTGCTTGAGACTGACGCACAGCAGCCAAATTATAAGGCGCTGCTTCAAACTGACGCATATCACGACGAATCACGTGGTCACGAGTACGATTGTTACCCTTTACTTCGATACGACGTACATAGGCACGATTCTTAGGAGCAACATCAAGACTAATCTGTACTGTGCCCTTCGCTTTATCTAAGGCTGTTTTTGGCTCAACTTCGGCAAAGGCATAACCTTGTTCTGACAAACTGTCTTTAATCGCGCTCACCGAGTCCATAATCTTGTTACGGGCAAAGTCTTCACCCGTTTTAAATTTCAATAAGCTATTAAGCTTATCTTCACTTAAAACCTTATTACCCGCAAAGGAAACCGATTCAATGGTGTACTTGCGACCTTCTTCCACATTGATACCAACGTACACACGCGTTTTATCAGAAGAAATGCTCACCTGAGACGACAGAATGCGAAAATCGGCATAGCCGCGATCCATATAATAAGAGCGCAAGGTTTCTAAATCGGCTTGCAGCTTAGTACGGGCATATTGGTCAGCATCCGTTAGCCACGACCACATGGTCGGTTCTGACAAGGACAATTGCTTTGTTAAGCGCTCATCATCAAAAGCCTTGTTACCAACAAAGTTAATTTTGGTAATGCGAGCCAACTCGCCTTCTTGCACTTTAATCGTTAAATTAACGCGATTACGCTCAAGCTGCTCGACTTTAGGCTCAACAACCGTCGCATAATAACCTTGGTTCTGATAACGCATGCGCACGTCTTGCGCAATGCGCTCCATATCGTTCTCGTTAAGGATGCGGCCTTTCTTAATGCCCATCACCTCAATTGCTTGCAATAACTCTTCTTCTTTAATGAGCTTCGAGCCTTCTAGCTTAATTTCTGCAATCGACGGACGCTCAATGACATTAATTTTTAAAATGCCACCTTCTTGCACCACTCGCACATCACGAAAGAAGCCTGTCGCAAACAATGACTTAATCACTTGACGAACCTGAGCGGCTGTTAGCGATTGACCCTCTTTAACACTGATATAACTCAATGCCGTTTCTTTGGTAACGCGCTCTAAGCCATTAAACTCAACCTGCTGCACGACACCAGCAGCCAACGACTGCCCCGCTGCTAACAACAACGCATATGCGCTAAAACGAACCTTACTTAACACAACAACTAGCCCCCAAACAGGCGATTTAAATCACTACCAATTGCCAATAGCGTCAACGCCGCTATCAGCACAATTCCTATTTTTTGCCAAATCAGCATAACTGACTCTGGCAAGGCGCAACCACGCACCCATTCCAATGCATACAATACCAAGTGCCCACCATCGAGTAGCGGCAAAGGCAATAAGTTTAACACGCCAAGGCTCAGACTCAATAGTGCTAAAAACTGAATAAAGCGAATTACACCCATTTCAAGACTAGAACCTGCAGCTTGTGCAATACCAATCGGTCCTGACAACTGTTCCATACCCGACTGACCCGTCAACAAACGCCCAATCGCCTGCCAAGTCAATACGGTCATATCCCATAACTTAACTGGGGCAATCCACATCGCATCCCAAACAGAGAGACCTGACACAGCAAACAACTTTTCTTGCCAGTCTGCTGGCAATTGCGGACGAACACCCAAAAACCCTTGAAGCTTACCATCAGCCAAGGTTCGAGCTGCAACAGTCACATTCAGATTCAGCAGTTCAGCATGACGCACAACAGCTAGAACAATCGACTCATTCGGATGAGCCTTAATCCAGTCAGACAAATCTGCAAATCCATCAACTTGCATGCCGTTCAGCTGCTTAACTTCATCACCGACCATCAAACCCGCTTTAGCTGCCGCGCTATTGGCTTCAACATCGGCAATAATCGCAGGCAACGGCGGCATAGCAGGCGCAATCCCCCACAAACTTAGCTGCTCTTTAGGATTCGACCATGCCAATTCACGCCAGCGAGCAACAGGAACCGTCACCTCGCGAGCATGGCCGTCCCATGTTTGCAATGAAAAGCGCAAGGTTTCCGCCTGAGGTATCTGACGCAACAATTGAATCGGAAGCTGTTCGAACTGTTCAATCACAACGTCATTAATTGCCGTGACTTGAAAAACATCATGACCAGAAACATCTGCCCAAGGCGTATTGACTTGCCCAGCTGCAAGCCAAGCTTTAGGTGCTTGCACACCAGCAACCAACACCAGTGTCATCAAAAACCACGCAAGCAGGATATTCACCAAAGGACCTGCAAACACGACTAAGGCTCGCGCCCACAAAGGTTGTAGGTTAAAGGTTTTAGAGACCAGCTCTGGGGCAACATCATGTTCTTTGGGGTCAGCAAACATCACATAACCACCCAATGGCAACCAACCGAGGCGATAGTCAACATCTCCGATGCGTTTTGACCAAAGCGCAGCACCCATGCCAATCGAAAAGCGAACAACAGGCATACCTAAACGGCGAGCCGTATAAAAATGCCCCCACTCATGAACCGATACAACCAATAATAAGGCGATCAAAAAACCAATAATTGAAAACACTTAACTTAAGGAACCTCTGAAAAACACAATGGGTAGGAAGTCTGAAGGAAGGGGGGTGCTGAAAATAGCATCTAACCCATTGATTAAAAACCCTTCCTTCATCCAAGAAACAAACTTGGAAAGTCTAAAAACGCACGAAGCGAAGTTTTTAGAGACTCTCATCTGATTTAATCAGATTGTCCACTGCCATAATAACCAAAACAACGGCAATGCCAATAAAAGCGCATCAAAGCGATCCAACCAACCACCATGCCCTGGTAGCATCTGACTACTGTCCTTAACGCCCATCTGACGCTTTAATGCTGACTCAAACAAATCACCAAAAACAGACAGAAAGGCGACCACAGCAGCAACAGCAACTAAGGCAATCATCGACAAACTCGTATTCAATGCCACGATGACAGCAAAAACAACCGCTAAACCAACACCGCCATAAACCCCTTCCCATGTTTTACCTGGGCTAACCTTAACGGCTAATTTATGCTTTCCAAAACGTCTACCCGAAAAATAGGCGCCAGTATCGGTGATCCATACCAGCGACAAGGCAAACAACAGCCACCAAACACCAAGTGTTTGAAAGACCACGCTAAACACGAATGAGAAATTGACTAACCAAAACAGCCCAAACAAACGCATCCAGCGCTGCCAACCATCAGACCAAGAGCCGTGTTGTGCGAAGCGTAATACAGCAATCACACTTAACGCTGTTAGAGATAAGGTTGCTATTTGCCAAGCGAAAGACTGTGTTAACTCCGGCAAGAAAACCAAACTATAACCAAATAATAAAACACTCAGCCAAGCATAAACTGCACGTTCCAATGAGCCCGTCCAACCAGTCAGACCAGCCCACTCCCATGCCATTAAAGCAAGAACAACGACAACCAACAGATCAACCCATTCAGGGGGTAACACAAACAAAAAACCAACACCGACCAGCAACAAAACCAAAGCCGTTATAACACGTTGTTTAAGCATTAAATTACCTCTAAAAGCCTAATAGGTAGGAAATCTGAAGGAAGGGGTTGCTGAAAACAGCACATAACCCGTTGATTAACGCCCTTCCTTCAGCTAAAAATAAACTTGAAAAATCTAAAAACGCGCGAGGCGAGGTTTTTAGAGATTCCCACTGGGCTTATCTCCTACAATTTGATCGCCCGTCATACCAAAACGACGTTGACGCTTAGCAAAGTCAGTAATAGCCTCATCAAGATGTTCACCGTCAAAACTTGGCCATAAAGCATCGGTGAAATAAAATTCGGCGTAGGCCAATTGCCAGAGTAGAAAATTGCTAATGCGCTTTTCACCCCCCGTACGAATGAGCAAATCGGGTTCAGGCAAATCAGCCAAGGCTAAATAGGGAGATAAATCAAACTCTGTCAGAACAGACAAAGGGATATCTGGGTGCGCAAGCGACCAATTTTGAACAGCCTTAACCATGTCCCAACGACCACCGTAGTTAGCTGCAATGGTTAGCGTTAGCCCATCATTGGTCGCTGTTTTAGCTTCGGCATCGCTGATTTTCTGTTGAATATCCGTCGAAAAACGACTGCGCTCACCGATCACCTGCAAACGCACGTTATTCTCGTGCAGTTTAGCGACCTCTCGTACCAGCGCCCAACCAAAAATATCCATCAGCTTAGAAACTTCTTCGGGTGGTCTGCGCCAGTTTTCGGTTGAAAAAGCAAACAGCGTCAAAGCTTCAACCTGACGCTCGCGACAACGGGCGACAACTTTACGAACCGCAGCCAAGCCACGCTCATGACCGACAAAACGTGGCAAACCACGCGACTTAGCCCAACGACCATTACCATCCATAATAATAGCAATGTGACGGGGGGTGAGTTTGTTTTCGCTAACCATGCACTGCTGCCCTAAAAACCATTATGAGCAGGCTACTAGGCGCACAAAAGAAGGCGTGTATAAACAATACAAACGCGCTCGAGCACCACGTAACAACCCAAAATGACTGCCGGAATAGGTTTTCATTAAACTTGCAGCAACTCTTTTTCTTTGGCGACCAATGCGACTTCGACATCAGCAATAGCTTTGTCTGTTATTTTTTGCATATCATCGTTAGCTTTACGCTCGTCGTCTTCAGAAATTTCCTTGTCTTTTAGCAACTTAGCAACCTGCTGATTGGCATCACGACGAATATTACGAACAGCCACACGCGCATTTTCAGCTTCTGCTTTAGCTTGCTTAATCATCTCTTTACGTGTTTCTTCCGTCAAAGCAGGCAAAGGAATACGAATATCACCGCCTGAAGAAGATGGATTTAATCCCAAATTCGCTTTAATAATTGCCTTTTCAATCGCTGGCAACATATTCTTTTCCCAAGGCGTTACCTTGAGTGTGCGCGCATCTTCGACACCAATATTTGCCACTTGGCTAATCGGCGTAGGGTTGCCGTAGTATTCAACCTGAACAGGGTCTAATACACTTGGATGCGCACGACCAGTACGAATACGCAACAACTGACTATCCAATGATCCCAATGCCTTCTCCATACGAGCCTGGGCATCTTTTTTGACATCATTAATCATTTTAACTCTCCTGAGTGACTAAGGTACCAACATCCTCACCACGCACAATGGCAGCAAGCGCACCTTCGCTAAACATATCAAATACACGAATCGGAATAGCATTTTCCTGACATAAAACAAACGCAGCCGTATCCATCACAGCCAAGTTCTTATCCAACGCTTCACGATAAGTTAAGCGCGAGTAACGCGTTGCATTCAGATCTTTTTTCGGATCTGCGGTGTAAATACCATCGACCTTGGTTGCTTTAAGCACTAAATCACATGATAACTCAGCAGCACGCAAAGCAGCAGCTGTGTCGGTCGTAAAATACGGCGAACCTGTACCACCTGGCAAAATCACCACTTCACCACGAGACAATGCCTGACGCGCATCAAATGCATTGAATGCAGGAACAACACCAGACGCTTCAACACCTGAATAAATGGAAACAGGCACACCCAAACTCGACAAGGTATCGCGCAATGCCAGCCCATTCATAATCGTTGCCAGCATACCCATTTGGTCAGCTGTCGCACGATGGATGCCCTCGCCTACCGATGAAGCACCACGAAACAAGTTGCCACCACCGACAACAATTGCCACCTGCACACCTTGAGAGGCGAGCTGTGCCACTTGACGACAAACCCCGAGGAGAACCTCGGGGTTGTAACCAAAACCAGCACTGCCTGCAAGCGCTTCACCACTAAACTTTAGTAGGATGCGTTGAGCTGTGTCTTTCATGGATTATTTGCCTTGCATGGCAGCTGCAGTCGCAGCAACTTCAGCAGCAAAGTCAGTGACTTCTTTAACAATGCCTTCACCAACTTCTAAACGAATGAAGCTGTTAACTGTCGCATTGTTTGCCTTAAGCAACTGAGCGACGGTTTGATCTGGATTTTTAACGAAAGGCTGGCTTAACAAAGTCACATCTTCCATAAACTTACGAATCGCGCCTTCAACCATCTTCTCGACGATGTTAGCTGGCTTGCCACTTTCGTCTGCTTTAGCCTGTGCAATCGCACGTTCACGATCAATCGTTTCAGCAGAAACACCAGACGCATCAACAGCCAATGGCTTGCTTGCAGCAACGTGCATTGCCAAGTCTTTACCTAATTCTTCTGTACCAGCATCTAAGTTCACAACCACACCGATCTTATCGCCATGACGGTAAGTACCAATCGCGCCTGTTGATTCGATCAACTCAAAACGACGAATACTCATGTTTTCACCGATTTTAGAAATCAACGCACGACGACGTTCATCAACAATAGTACCATCAGCTAACTTAGCAGCCATTAGGTCTTCCATAGATGCTGGGTTGGTTTCTAACGCAGCTTGAGCAACACCCATGGCAAATTCGTTGAACTCTGGGCTTTTACCCACGAAATCTGTTTCACAGTTCGCTTCAACAATGGCTGCGCGTTTTTTGTCATCAGAAATAACGATCGCAATCGTACCTTCTGCTGCTGTACGACCCGCTTTTTTATCCGCCTTAGCCATACCTTTAACACGCAACAAATCAATCGCTTTTTCTAGGTCACCAGCCGTTTCAACCAATGCACCTTTACATTCCATCATGCCCGCACCTGTGCGTTCACGTAATTCTTTAACCATACCAGCTGAAATTGCAGACATCTTAAATTCCCTCGTTACTTAACTAAAACATTTTTTGGACAACAAACTAAAGCAGTTTACGCTCTAATTTTGAATTCTATATGAAAAAAGGGGGCAACACGCCCCCTTCATCAGAAACCGATGCTTAAGCAGCAGCCGCTTCTGTTGCAGCTTCGACGAATTCGTCTTCAGCAGCACCTGTTGTGATGCTTGCCTTAGCTTCCAATACTGTATCAGCTGCTGACTCTAGATAAAGTTTCAATGCGCGAACCGCATCGTCGTTACCTGGAATAACATAGTCAACCAATGATGGATCGCTGTTTGTATCGACAACACCAATAACAGGAATGCCTAGTTTCTTAGCTTCTAGAATCGCATTGTGCTCAACGCCTGTATCAATAACAAAAATCGCATCAGGCATCTGACGCATATCTTTGATACCACCTAAAGAACGTTCTAAACGCTCTAATTCACGCGCTTGCATCAACGCTTCTTTCTTTGTTAAACGCTCAATTGTGCCGTCTTGAACCATTGTTTCAAGCTCACGCAAACGACGAATAGATTGCTTAACCGTTTTGAAGTTCGTCAACATACCACCTAACCAACGGTGATTCACGAATGGCATACCACAACGCTTCGCTTGTTCAGCGACCACTTCTGCTGCTGCACGCTTAGTACCCACAAAAAGAACCGTACCACGACCCGCAACAATTTTACTGACAGCATTTAACGCGTCATGAAACATTGGCAATGTCTGTTCTAAGTTAACGATGTGAATTTTGTTACGTGAACCGTAAATGTACTGACCCATTTTAGGGTTCCAGTAGCGAGTCTGGTGACCGAAATGAACGCCTGCTTCGAGCAGTTGACGCATAGATACTTTAGCCATGAAATTTTCCTTTTCATATAGGAATCACACTTAAAGAATAGTTTCTTTAAGGGAGTTCCTTGGGTTTTGCCTCCATATTTCCCGTGTTACTAAGCCTTACGGCCACCCAGTAATCGGTGACGAAATATGTGCGGAGTGGTAAAATACCCCCAAATGGGAGTTCTAGCCCGCATTTATACCCGATTTTTAGGAATATCTCAAGTCATGTCTAATAATAACGCTGATAAAGTCATCATTAAAAGCCCCGAACAACTCGCAGGCATGCGCATCGCGGGCAAACTCGCAGCGGATGTGCTTGTCATGCTAACAGAACACGTTCGCGCAGGCGTAACGACCGACACCTTAGATAGACTGGCTTACGACTACATTGTCAATACACAGCGGGCGATTCCTGCCTGCTTGAATTATTTAGGTTTTCCGCGCTCGATTTGTACCAGCATTAACCATCAAGTCTGTCATGGCATTCCTGGCAGCAAAAAACTAGCTGATGGCGACATTGTTAATATCGATGTTACAGTTATTAAAGATGGCTACTTTGGCGATACCAGCATGATGTTCGAAATCGGCAAACCAACGGTTCGTGGCAGCCGCATTTGCCGCATTGCCCACGAGTGTCTGTGGATCGGCATCGATCTGGTTAAACCTGGTGCGACGCTTGGCGACATCGGCTATGCCATTCAAAAGCACGCAGAAAGCAATCACTGCTCAGTGGTTCGCGAGTATTGCGGACATGGTGTCGGACTGGCGTTTCATGAAGAGCCACATGTAATGCATTATGGCAAACAAGGTGAAGGCTTAGTGCTCACGCCCGGCATGACGTTTACCATCGAACCGATGATTAACCTAGGCAAAAAAGACATCAAAGTCTTGCCCGATGGCTGGACGGTCGTGACACGCGACCGAGCCTTATCCGCTCAGTGGGAACACACGCTTGCGGTTACCGAAACTGGCGTTGAAATTTTCACCTTGCGCCCTGACGAAGTCCGACCATGACCAGCCCAGTTGCTACGCCGCTATTGGTAAAAGCACTAAAAGAGCCTAAAGAAGCCATCGCCGTTGGCAGAAACTTGCTTACCAATCTGGCAGAGCAACAACTCGAGCGCTTTCAGGCGCAAGCCCCCATACAACACTTGATTAGCGAACGCACGAACTTCGTTGATCAGCTATTACGACGTGTCTGGAAGCATCACATTCCGAAACAGTCGGCGCTAAGCTTAATTGCGGTTGGTGGCTATGGTCGCGGTGAGCTACATCCCTACTCAGATATCGACATTCTCATTTTATCACCGAGCCACGATCTTAGTGATGACGAAGCGCGAGCAGTCGAGTCGTTTTTAACCTATTTGTGGGATATTGGACTACAAGTAGGTCACGCGATTCGCACACTAGATGATTGCTTTAATATTGGCAAGAATGATGTCTCTACCGCTACCAACTACATCGAGTCGCGCTGGTTAATCGGCAACTACGAAGCGTTTGACGATCTACGTAACTTACTCAAGCGCCCCGACTTTTGGCCAAGCGTTAGCTTTTTTCTTGCTAAAGTCAACGAACAAACCATTAGGCATAATAAAGCACAAGATGCACTAGCGCAGTTAGAACCCAATATAAAAGAAAGCCCTGGGGGGCTACGCGACATTCACACGATTGCTTGGGTTGCCAAACGCCATTTTGGTGCGAGCAGTCTGCAACAATTGGTTAGTGTCGGCTTTTTGAGCGTGGAAGAATACAACCACCTCGAGCGTGCTATGCGTTTTCATTGGCGAGTTCGTTTTGTACTACACAGTCTTAAAAAACGCAAAGAAGAGCGCCTGTTATTTGAGCATCAAAAGCAGGTTGCACAAGCCTTAGGCTATACCGACACGACAGGTAAGCTTGCCGTTGAAGCATTTATGCAAGACTACTACCGCAATGCC
This sequence comes from uncultured Francisella sp., assembly GCA_964606405.1. Classification (GTDB taxonomy): domain Bacteria; phylum Pseudomonadota; class Gammaproteobacteria; order Thiomicrospirales; family Thiomicrospiraceae. The sequence goes on along the minus strand of CAZSGH010000003.1, from coordinate 33,062 downwards.
CGAATCATTCGCAATCTCAACACCTTGCTCTTGCAGCACTTCCGCGAGCATTTATTGGCACCGAATCAAACCGAAACCATCGTCATTGATGATGACTTTGTCATTATTGATGGTTATTTAAGCATCAATAATGAACAAGCCTTAATTCGCTCGCCATTAAATGTATTGCGCTTATTTTATCTGATGGGTACAAACGACTGCTCAGGCATTCGCGCTGATACGCAACGCATGATACAAAACTATGCCCATCTGATTAACGAAAACTTTTGTCAGCAAGCAGAAACTTGGCAACTGTTTAGAGAGATGCTACGCATTCCTAAAGGCGTTACCAAATTGCTTTATGCTATGCACACACAAGGTATTTTGGGCAGACTTTTCCCCGCCTTCCACCGCATCACAGGCTTAATGCAGTTTGATTTATTCCATGCTTATACTGTCGATGAACACACCCTGATGGTTGTTCGCAACCTTCGTCAGTTTATTGTCGCCGATGCGCAAACACAAAAAAACTTTCCGCTAGCATGTGAGCTTGCCAGCAAAATTAAACAACCCGACATTTTATTACTGGCAGGTTTTTTTCACGACATCGCCAAAGGGCGTGGCGGTAAACACGAAATACTGGGTGCTGAAGATGCGCTTGCCTTTGCTCAACAAGCGCACCTCTCTCCTGAAGAAGGCGAACATCTGAGTTGGTTGGTTCGTGCGCATCTTGAAATGTCTCATAGCGCACAGAAGAAAGACATCTCTGACAATGAGGTGATTGCTCAATTTAGCCAAACGGTGGGCACATTAGACAAGTTAACCACCCTGTACTTACTTACCGTTGCCGATATTTGTGCCACCTCACCCGTTGGATGGAATGGTTGGAAAGATAACCTGCTCAGTCACCTATATCGACAAACACGCAACCACCTACAGCACCAAACGCAAGAAAATTCCCGCAATCTCGTTTTATCCTCCGTCGCTCCCGAACAACAGGCAAAACTTGAGCATATCTGGCAGTGTTTAGAAGCATCGCACTATTATCAAAAGCAACAACTCGAAGACTTGATGCGTCACGCACGTCTATTTACACAAAACCATAGGCTACCCTATGTTCAGCTCGAATCAACATCGGCAAATGACGTGTGTAGCCTGTCACTGTATACCGACAATCGCGCGGATATTTGGCTCAAAACAACTGCCGCCTGCGAATCAATGCGACTGAACATTCTCGAGGCTCGTGTTTACTCTTCTAACGATGCGCACTTACTCATCGACTTAAAGTTTTTACACCTCACGCATTGGTCGGACAATGAGCGAGAACACTGGCTTGAACAACTCACCAGCAGCCTTGCTACTGGTGAGCCATTTACAAGCAACATCAGCCAATACCCTTTACCCAACAGACAAAAACACTTCTCTGTTCCAACCAGTATTGCGCTAAAACCGAATAGCAATGCCACACTTACCGAGCTTTACTTAAGTACGCGCGACAAATCGGGATTGCTATTTCAATGCGCGCAAGTATTTTACCGTCATCAGTTGTCACTCATTGCCGCAAAAATCAGCACAGAAGGGATTCGTGCCGACGACACCTTTCTGCTGACCGATAACGCAGGAAAAGCAATTGCGTTAGAACGATACGATGCGATTCAGCAAGACTTGATGGCTGTTTTAGGTTAAGGAAAGCTCTAAAAACCTCGCTTTGCTCATTTTTTAGAGTTTCCCGGTTTTATTTTTTGGCTGAAGGAAGGGGGGGGTAATTAAGGGGTTACATGCTATTCTCTGCATTCCCTTCCTTCAGACTTCCTACCCATTGGGGTTTTAAAAGTGCCCTTCAATACTCATCAACTCCACCCCGTTTCCATCGGGATCTCGACAGAATATACTGCTACGTCCCGACTGACTCACCGTAAAAGCAATGCCCGCATCGGAGAGTGTTTGTTTTGCTGTTTCAATCTCTTGCACACGTAAGGCAATATGTCTATCTCTACCAGCATGAGCAGGTCGCCCTGTTGTCGCATCAGGATTAGGAAGCGCCATAATATGTAGCGCCTGACCAGCACCGAACGACAACCACAACCCATCGAAACCCAATTGGGGACGAGGCAAGCGACTTAATCCCAAAATCCCCTCATAAAAAGTCGATGCCTTTACTAAATCGGCAACCAAAATACTCACATGATCAAAACCAACAACCATCAAATTCATCCTCGCCGTGCCCCAAACACATAACATCCGCTATAATAAGTCTAAAAAACGCGTTTAGCTTGTTTTTAGACTTATTAAGTTTATGTTTTAACTGAAGGAAGGGATTAAATCAATAGGTTACAGACTTATTTCTGTAGTCCCTTCCTCCAGACCTCCAACCCGCTAGGTTTTTGGTGGTCTTCTCTATTTACAATATTACAAACAACCAAACATAGTGCGCACGATGAACCCAGACTTAGCCAAACTGCACCCCTACCCATTTGAAAAGCTACGGGCGCTTTTTGCAGGCATCACGCCGCCAGAAAGCCTGCGTGCGATTAATCTATCGATTGGCGAACCCAAACATCCTGCACCGCATTTAATTACCGCAGCACTAGAAAAAAACCTAACTGGCATCAGCCAATACCCAACCAGTAAAGGTCTGCTAACCCTGCGTCAAACGATTGCAGACTGGCTAACACGCCGATTTAACTTGCCAGAAGGCATGATGGACAGCGAACGTCATATTTTACCCGTCAATGGTACCCGTGAAGCACTCTTTGCCATTACACAAACACTCATTGATGCCAGCAAAACCAATGCAACAGTCGTCATGCCCAACCCCTTCTATCAAATTTACGAAGGCGCTGCTTTGCTCGCTGGTGCAACACCTGTTTACCTAGCCGCAGGTGCTGATACCAATTTTTTCCCTGATTTTTTTACCGTAAGCGATGCCATTTGGCAAAACTGCCAACTGCTTTACGTCTGCTCACCAGCCAACCCACAAGGAAGCATCATAGATCGAGAGACATGGTTACACCTTCTAAAAAAATCAGATGAGTTTGGCTTTGTTATCGCTTCAGACGAGTGTTACAGCGAGCTTTATCAAGACGAAAAGAACCCACCACTCGGTTTATTGCAAGTATGCAGTGAGCAGGGTCGTACCGACATGAAGAACTGTTTGGTATTTCATAGCCTATCGAAACGATCTAACGTGCCTGGCATGCGTTCTGGTTTTGTGGCGGGCGATGCGGCACTGATTGAACCTTTCTTACTTTATCGCACCTATCATGGCAGCGCCATGCCCGTACAAGTGCAACATGCCAGCATTGCGGCTTGGTCTGACGAGAAACACGTCAAAGATAATCGTGCCGTGTATCGCGCTAAATTTGCTGCGGTTGCCGACATTCTAAAAGACACCATCAGCCAACTGCGCATCCCCCCAGCCAGTTTCTATCTTTGGCTACCGACGCCAACACAAGATGATGTTGCGTTTGCTAAGCACTTACTTGCATACCATCACGTGATGGTCTTGCCAGGTAGCCTACTCTCGCGCGAAGTCGATGGCAAAAACCCTGCCACTGGTTATATCCGTGTGGCGCTGGTTGCACCACTAACCGAATGTATCGAAGCCGCCAAACGTATTCGAGAAGCTTACCGAGAATACGAGCAGAGTTAGCGAATAGATCGCCAACACCTCACCTCTCGCCCCCTAACAACTTACAACCAAGGAAATAAACCATGAGCGAAAACCTCAAGTCGATTATTGAAGCCGCCTTTGAACGTCGTGCCGACATTAACCCGAAAAATGTTGATGCCGAAAGTAAGCGTGCTGTCGAAGAAGCATTGCACTTACTTGATACTGGCGCAATGCGTGTTGCCGAACGTCAGTCGGTTGGACAATGGCAGGTTAACGAATGGCTTAAAAAAGCGGTATTGCTATCTTTCCGCATGGAAGACAACATCGTAATGCCCGCAGGCAGCATGCAGTTTTATGACAAGGTTCCAACCAAGTTTGCCAACTACTCAGAAGCTGACTTCAAAGCGGCTGGCATCCGTGTTGTACCGCCTGCCGTCGCACGTCGTGGCAGCTATATCGCGCCAGGTGCGATTTTAATGCCATCTTACGTTAACATTGGAGCTTACGTTGATAGTGGCACAATGGTTGATACTTGGGCAACGGTTGGTTCCTGTGCCCAAATTGGTAAAAATGTTCACTTGTCTGGTGGTGTTGGTATTGGTGGTGTATTAGAGCCATTACAAGCAGCACCAACAATTATTGAAGACAACTGTTTTATCGGTGCACGCTCTGAAGTCGTTGAAGGCGTAATCGTCGAAGAAGGCTCTGTTATTTCAATGGGCGTTTACATTGGTCAATCAACGCGCATTTATGACCGTGAAACAGGCGAAGTTCACTATGGTCGCGTACCCGCTGGTTCGGTTGTTGTTTCTGGCAACTTACCATCAAAAGATGGTAGCTATAGCCTTTACTGTGCGGTTATTGTTAAAAAAGTTGACGCTAAAACTTTGTCTAAAGTAGGCATCAACGAACTATTACGCGATATTTAGCATATTTTTAACCATCTTTAAGTAAAAAGCTGCAAGAAATATTCAGAAAAACCGACGAAAGTCGGTTTTTTGCTATTTTAGTCATTGCACTGATAGCATAAAGTATTGATAATAACTCAACAACATACGCATGCGTTACGTAATGGATTTTCTGTGAAACACAATATTTCTGTCGATGAAACCAATGAATACCTCGCCCAACTCGGACACGAGATGCGCTCTCCCCTGCACAGCATATTAGGCTTTACTTATATGCTAACAGAAACATGTCATGATGAAGCCCAGCAAAATTGGTTACGAAACATTCGCACGGCAAGCAAACATCTTTTAGACCTTGTTAATGATATTATCGACGTCAATCGCTTAAGCACACAGCTTATTGAAATTGCTGATGAGCAAGTTGACATCAAAGCTCTTGTTTTTGATATTACCAGTAGCTTTCAACCGCAAACAGAAACGAATCAACTTCATCTCGAAAACCTCGTTGAGTTTGGCTGCCCTCAGTTTTGGCGAGGAGATAAGCGAAAACTCAAACAAATTCTGATCAACATTATCTCTAATGCGATTAAATTTACGCCTCCGAATGGAACCATTAGCGTTCATATTAGTGAAGTCAATAATAGACTGCGCATTTCGGTTAAAGACACTGGCGTTGGTATGGATGAAGAAACATTGACGCACCTTTTTCAGCCCTATTTTCATAGTCATAGCAGAATCAATCAGCAGGGAACAGGGCTAGGTCTAACCATCACGCGGCGATTGATTGATATTATGCAGGGTGAAATTCTGATTAGCAGCCAACCGAACGAGGGCAGTGAGTTTATCGTCATCCTACCACTCAAAAAAGATAATGCTGCCCCTCCCATAAGCTTCGACAGCACGCCAGAGCAGCTAACAGAAACAGCGCATATTCTGCTGGTTGATGATGACCCGCTACATCATGAAGTATTGGTAGGCATGGTCAAAAACCTACCGATCATTGTACATAGTGCTTTTGACTTCGAGCAAACAGTAGATGTTTGCCCAGCGCTAAAGCCACACCTTATTTTACTCGACTACCGCCTTCCAGATGGCGATGGCTTGAGCCTAGCGCGCACGCTCAGACACTGCAATAATCATATGTCAAACTGCCATCGCATCGTTATTGCGATGTTAACAGCACATCGCGGCCCAGAACTTCAAGATGCACTCAGCGATGGCACACTTGATGCCATCCTTTACAAGCCGTTAGAATTGGCCTCGCTGATTAATCTGATCGCAGCATCTCAATCAGAAGGCAACTTGCCTAAAATAGCGACAACACCACAAGAAATTGAAACTAAGCTCTCTACGCCTGATTACTTACAAGCACTTTTACCCGAGTTTTATCGTGAGCTTAAAGCAGGTATCGATGAGTGCGAACGCCATTTGAAAACACAAAACTATAAAGCACTCGGCAACAGCGCACATCGCATTAAAGGACAAGCAATGATTTTTCACCATCATCGTTTTTGGCAGCAATTTGAAGCACTAGAAACACTGGCACAAGCACATAATCACAGCATGGCTGTCGGCGTGCTGAATCAAATATTACAAACCTATCAAGAAGAGAGGAGCCCATCGTGAGTGCAACCCCCATCAGAGTCGTCATTGTTGATGATCATCAATTAGTCACACAAGCACTATCCAATTTGTTCGGACAGTTTAAAGACTTTACGGTTGTTGGAACGGGTTTTGACGGTAAAGGAGCGCTTGAATTAGTGGTTAACCATAAGCCCGACTTACTCATTCTCGACTTACAACTACCAGGACTTTCTGGCGAAGAATTACTGCCTGTGATCAAAAAGGCTTATCCTGACTTGCGCATTATTGTTTTAACAGCGAGTCAAATTAAACAAACCTGGCAAAAGGTGTTAACAATCGGAGCAGACGGTATTGCACTGAAAAGTGTCGAGTCACAAGACCTTGTATCAGGGGTTCGTCAGATTATGCGTGGTCAGATGTTCATTGATCCGATCATTCAAGAAGAACTATCGAAGTATGATTCTGGCGCGTTCTTAAACTTACCCGACGAGCTAAACGCACGAATCACACGCCGTGAGCGAGAAATTTTGTTATTGGTGTTAAACGACTTAACCAGCAAACAAATTGCTGATAATCTGGGCATTTCGGATAGAACCGTATCAAAACATCGCGAAAACATCTACCACAAGCTTGGCGTACACTCATCAACAGAACTCTTGCCCATCATGAATCGCTTACGAGGCATATAAAGGGAAATATCTAAAAGCAATCCTAGGATTGTTTTTAGAGCAAGCCCCTATTTATTGTTTACGCATAAAAAAGCCCAGCATTTTAGGCTGGGCGAAGCGGGCTACATTATGGAGGAACCGATCACTCGATATCCATCGCGAGTGTTATTTAACCACACAAACGATAAGAAGATCTTGATTCATATCAACTCCATTGCCCTCTAGAATAAATTAACCGCATTGACTACGTTGACAACCAGCATTGTCGTCTTGAGACTCCCCTGCCAACTCGGCTAACGCTTGCATATTCATTATCTCAACTTGCTTATTACGCCACGAAAAGACCTTATCATCAGCCAAACGAGCCAAAATACGCGAGACTGTTTCTGGGGTTAAGCCTAAATATAAGGCAACATCACGATGCAATAAGCCCAATCGAAAGGCTTGCGCACTAAAACCTCGGCGTTCTTGTCGACGAGATAACCACAACACAAATAAGGCAAGACGCTCTTCAGCGCTTTTTCGTGACAACAACTCGGCATGCATCCGTTCATCCGACAATTCTTTACTCATCAAGGATAACAATTGATGGTTAAGACTTGGAAGTTGCGAAGCCAGTCGCTCTAACTCTGGAAAAGGAACCTCACAGACGGTAGTTGTGTCGATAGCCAGCGCAGTTGATACATGATACCCAGAAGATAAAGCGTCAGCGCCCAAAATATCACCAGGCAAATAGAATCCTGCGATTTGGTCTTCTCCTGAAGCACTAACGGTAGAAACTTTAAAGCCGCCTGCTCGGACAGCATAAACAGCTTGAAAAGGCTGACCCGTCGTAAACAGAGCCTCGCCTTTTTGTAAGGGGCTTTTTCGTTTAACAATAGCATCTAAACGCAACATATCGGCTTTGTCCAACCCAAGCGGGAAACAAAGTTTTTTAAGCCCACATTCGCTACAACTGGCATTAAACAGAGAAATAGGCGTTATCATTGCACTTCCAAAATCATTAATACTTATTCTGAATCAATTTTAACGAAGGAAGATAAGCCTGTCGAGATAAAAAAACACTTCATGCACAAGCCTTTTTTATGGCTAGATAGCAATTACTGAACAATGGATTGTTCGATACGAAAAATGTCTTCAGGCAAGTCAACTTCAAGCGAGTCGTGCGCCGTAACCACCACGCGAATACGCTTACCGTTTTCTAACACGCGAAGCTGTTCTAACTTTTCGACTTCTTCCAAAACACCTGGTTTGAGCTGGTTAAAATGGTCAACAAAGTCTTTCGTATAGGCATAGACACCCAAGTGCTTATATACAGGGTGTTGCCAATGATCGCGTCCAAAGGGAATGGCTGCACGCGAAAAATACAAAGCATTCCCACAAGCATCAAAGGTCATCTTCACGTCTTTAGGGTCGTGAATTTCGCGCGGATCGGTGATGGCATACGCCAAGGTGCTCATAGAAAAACTACCGTCGTAGTCTTCTAAAAAAGGACGCATCACATCTTCAATACTGTGTGGATGCACCAAGGGCTGGTCGCCTTGTACATTGATAATCAAATCATCGCTCGACAACCCTGCTTGCTCGGCTGCTTCTGCTAACCGATCTGTGCCAGTGTGGGCAGGTTTGGTTGTCAGAATAACAGGCGCACCTAAATGCGCCACAGCTTCGGCAATGCGTTCATCGTCGGTCGCGACATAGACAGCATCTAACCCCTTAGCAGCAGCAACACGTTCATAGACATGAACGATTAACGGCTTGCCCGCAATCAACGCCAACGGTTTAGCAGGGAAACGGGTCGAGCCGTAACGAGCTGGGATAAAGACGATTTTTTTCATAAAACTCTCTTAACACAAACCGGACTAATCTTTAATTTCTTTTTTTCGCTTTTTTCTTAAGTCAAAAAAGTGAATGAGTAGCCCAATTATCAAACTAAGTAATAAAACAGCAATTAGCCATTGAAAAACCCACTCGCTAACTGGTACAAGCATAAATACTAACAGCGGAGGGACAGCTACCACCACAACCAGAGTTAAGCGAATAATACTAGCAACACTAAGGAACTTATCTACAAAATCACCTGATGACATATAGAGTACTTTTCATATCTATCAAAACAAAAATAGTGCGTCTACTCATGAAATAAAGTACTACCATCCGTTACATCCGCTTATAGAGCGCACGCAATTTATCATCGGTGACTTCACGTTCCCAGTCGTCGCCGTAGACGTTTTGCCATAAAGGTTTCATGCCTTTGCAAATCTTAATCATGCGGTCGATATCGTTTTCTGACCAAGTGGCGGATAGGTTTTTCGGAATATCGATGTCGTGCTTTTTGACCATTTCACGGAACTCTTTCACGCCATCGCCATAGTAGCCATCGAGTACGTCGAAAGCGATACAGTTGCCGATACCATGATGGTAGCCAAAGACATACGACAAGCCGTAAGACAACGCATGGCATGCGCCAACTTGCGAGTAGGCAATGCTCATACCACCCATGTAGCTCGCCATCATCAATTTTTCATCGCTTTCGGGATGATCTTCTAAATAGACTTCACGGCATAAATTAAGCGACTTATCACCAAAAGCACGTGCAAACTCGTTAATAAACGTGCCGTTTAAGGCTTCAATGCCATGAATATAGCAATCCATGCCTGTGTAGAACCATTGGTTCTTCGGTACACCCGCAATCAGTTCAGGGTCCATCATAATTTGATCGTAAACAGTAAAATCAGAATTTAAGCCAAGCTTACGTTCAGGTCCTGTGAGTACCGCTGTACGCGATGCTTCTGCACCAGTGCCCGACAAAGTCGGGATACCCATGTGATGTACGGCTGCATTTTGAATCAAATCCCAACCCTGATACTTAGCCGAACCGCCTTCATTGGTCAGCATCAGCGATACCGCTTTTGCCAAATCGAGCACTGAGCCGCCGCCAATACCGATGACGCTACTTGCCTGCGTTGATGCGTGCGCTTTAACCTGATCGGTATAGGCATCAACCTGAATGGTGCTGGGTTCTTTTTTAACATTTGCCCAAATCACCAAATCCCCTTCTTTAACGGGAATACGATTGGCTAATTCACGATTTTGATGGATGTCATCGACAATAAACACCACCCAACCGCTACCTTTTTGGCGTTGTTCTTCAAGGATGCTGTCTAATTGATTGAACGCGCCACGACCAAAAACCATGCGTGGCACACATTTGAAATTACGAAACATGGGGGCTGCTGACATAATTGAGTAACCTCTTACAAAATATCAAAGGGATAGGGACTTGGGGGAAGGGCTGCAAAAAAACAGACTTTTGCTTGTTCCTAATACCCTTCCACCAACAATTAAACGACACAAGGATGTCTGAATAAAAAACGACGTGCATTTACTCAGACTATCCTTATGCTCCTGCAAAGACAGTATTAAGTTTTTCGATGCGGGCTGCAATATCGGCCTCGCTCCAACTGAGTTTAATCAGCATCGAAATGCTGCGGCTCATAATGGCATCCGATGCTGAGGTATCCAACTTGGTGTAATCGGGAATGTTGTCATTTAAGTGAATCGGCAATTTAGCTGCGCCAACCATATGTTGAATTTGTGGCCAATTTTTGATGTAGTGCCAGTTATTCACATACCAGTAGAAACAGCCATCAACGCCCGCTTCTTTCAGCTTTTGATTGATCTCGATGGTGCGTGCTTCAGTTGGCAACATAAAGGTTAAGAAACCCGCCTGATCCCCTTCTGGATCTGGGATGCGTCGAAAAGACACTTCGGCAAATTGGCTTAATGCGTTTTTAAGCATCGCTTTGTTTTTACGCTGAACGGCAATCATATCATCGAGCTTACGTAACTGAGCAACTCCCATAGCGGCATTCAAATCCGACAGGCGATAATTGAGTCCCATAATCGGATGGCTTTCAGCACCACGGTCGTTGCCAACGTGGTCATGTCCGTGATCAGAATACATGTGGCTGTTATTGTAGATGGTTTCGTTGTTGGTGATAATACCACCACCTTCACCGCAGGTAATGGTTTTGACTGAATCGAACGAGAAACACCCTGCGTCACCAATACTACCCAAAGGTTTGCCTTTATAGCTACCACCAATGGCTTGACAGGCATCTTCTAACACCAACAGCTTATGTTTTTTCGCTACGGCTAAAATGGCATCCATATCCGCCATACCGCCGCACATTTGCACAACATTAATCGCTTTGGTACGGGGAGTAATCACCGCCTCAATCGCAGCAGCCGACAAACACAAGGTATCATCAACATCGGCAAATACGGGAATCGCGCCCAAAGACACAACAGCTTCCACACTGGCAACAAAGGTAAAGGTCGGCACAATCACTTCATCGCCAGCACCCACGCCCATCGCCGTTAAGGCAGTACACAATGCAGAAGTGCCACTCGAAACCAAATGCGCATGTTTGGTATGCATACGCTCACACAGCATGCTTTCCATTTCGCGCGCTTTCCAGACATTATTGCGCACACCATCGAAGTTGTAGCGAAAAATAAAGCCCTGATCGAGCACTTGGTTAATCTCGGCCTTTTCTTCGGCGCCCATCCATTCAAAACCTGGCATTGTGTGATTCCTGATGTAATTCGCAAATAATAAGATGATTTTAGCCAGTTAAGACAAAATCGGCTACACTTTGTATATGAAACACACAAAAGAATATTTGCTTTATCGCTTATTACTCATTTTTCTCAGCCCCGTGTTATTCTTGTGGCTATTACGTGAGGCGTGGCAACAAAAAAGTTGGTCATTGCTGAGTGATCGATTAGGCATAACAACACAGATACAGGCAGACATTTGGCTTCATTGCGCCTCGGTGGGCGAAGTCAATGCCGCCGCACCATTAATCGAAGCCTTGCAAGCACAAGGCAAGCAACTGTTTATTACCACCTTCACCCCCACAGGACAACAACAAGCGCAACGTCGTTTCGCCCATTTAACCGGCGTTCAGTTGCGCGTATTACCCATCGACTGGCGCTGGACAATTAACCGATTTTTATCCCGTATAGATTGTCCGCAACTTTGGCTAGTCGAAACCGAGTTTTGGCCAACCCTCATCACACAAGTCAAACAGCGTGGTATGCGCATCAATCTGATTAACGCTCGCATCACGCATAAAACCCTTAATGCGCCACGTTGGTGGCGAAAATTGTTGGTTAAGCTGCTTGACCATTCCGTATACCTCATTGCGTGTCGTAACGAACAAGACCTAGCGGACTTTCGACAGCTCGGCATAACAGGTCAGCATTTACACGTGTTCGGCAATTTGAAATGGTGCGACACACCGCCAGCGGACTTACCACGCTTATATAACCAACCCTATGTTGTCTTTGGTTCGACGCATGCACCAGAAGAAATCGAATTGGCAACCTTATGGCAAGCGCATCCCGAATTACCAAAACTCGTCATCGTTCCGCGTCATCCCAAACGCGGCAATGACATTGCCCAACAACTAAGCAAAGCCAATACTAGGTTCAGTCAACGTAGCGTTGCACCAGAACAAACAGGCGGTATTATTCTTAGCGACACCTTTGGTGAGCTACAAGCATGGATGGCACATGCCGAACTGGTCATTATGGGCGGCAGTTTTGCGCCCAAAGGTGGACAAAACCCACTGGAAGCGATTCGCTTAGGCAAATTAGTGTTGTGTGGTCCTGATATGCGCGATTTTGCACAAGAAGTCGAAGCCCTCATCCCAACGGGCGCGCTCATTCAAACAGATAAGATGAATGATCTGTTAAACCAAATAATACACCTATTGTCTCAACCTGAAACTACCGCACAGAAAGCAACAAGCGGGCAGCACTGGTTAGCAACAAACCAAGGACAGATTTTAGAAACCTATTGCCGACTGGCAGGACAAACGCATGGACTGTCGTAGCAGCTGTGCGGCTTGTTGCATTGCACCGTCAATTAGCTCTTCTATGCCCAAGCACCCACAAGGCAAACCTGCTGGCGTGCCTTGTTTACACCTAGACGCCCTGTTGCGTTGTGACTTATTTGGTAAAACAGAACGCCCTAAGGTCTGTGGTAGTTTGCAACCTTCGCTAGAAATGTGCGGCAACTGCCGTGAAGATGCGATGCGTTATTTAACGGAGTTAGAAGTATTAACCGGCTGATTGATGCCATAATGCAATTAACTGCTTTGTCTTACCTTCTACTTGCTCATCAGAATGCGCTTTAACCGCACCAATCACGGCAATACCATCGACACCACAGGCTTTTACCGCCGCGATGTCTTTGGCTTCAATGCCACCAATCGTCACCACAGGATAAGCGGGCACGAGCCAACCTACCCATGCTCGTAAGTTATCTAAACCAACAGCGGCATGCTCGACTTGCTTACTGGTTGTGCCAAACAAAGGACCAATCGCAATATAACTCGGACGCGCAGCATGAGCGAATGCCATTTCCGCCAAGTTATGCGTACTTAATCCTAATCGCAATCCGCTTGCACGCAAAACATCTTTATCTGCATCAGACAAAGCTTGCCAGTCTTCTTGCCCTAAATGCACGCCGAAAGCGCCCGCTTCAATCGCAACATGCCAATGATCATTAATGAACAATTGGCTATCGGCATAGTCAGCGCACAAGCGCACTGCCTGCTGAATATTGGCTTGAACCCAAGCAACATCATCCGACTTAACACGCAGTTGGAGTGTGCGACAACCCGCCTGCAATAAAGGCATTAGCGCATCAGCTGTTGCCACAATCGGATAAAGCCCCATCGACTGCATCATGGGGGGAAAGGCTTTTGGCAAACCGCTAGGACAATCTCCAACGACCAACCACGGAAAATGAGCCGAATTAGGCTGCCAACCCCACGGTGCGACAGCCCCCACACCCTGCCCTAAAACGTGACTATGGGCGATACCGCCATGCACGCGTGCTTTGGCTTGCACCACTGCCGCCACTAAGGATAACCCTTGAACCAAACCCGCAGCAATACTACTCGCTAATACGCACCCCGAACCATGACTATGGTACGATTCAATCGTGGGCGCAATCAGCCAGACGGGTGCTTTGCCTCGTTCCAGTAATAAATCTGCGGCTAAGGCATCGGCAAAATGTCCACCTTTAAGCAATACAGCTTTCGCCCCCATGCTCAATAAGGCTTCTGCCGCTGCTAATTGTTGTTCACGACTGTCGATGGTCAACCCTGTTAATTGCTCTGCTTCAGGAATATTAGGCGTAATCAGCGTTGCCATCGGTAGTAAACGGGTGGTAAACATCAATCGTGCCCCCGTATCGAGCAGATTTTCGCCGATACTGGCTTTGAAAACTGTATCCAACACAATAGGGACATCCACATCGGCAAGAATGGTGACCAAACGCGACACCATCGCGCGGCTACCAATCATACCGATTTTAATCGCCACAATCGGCATATCGGCAAGCAAAGCTTCCACCTGTGCTTGCATGATTTTGGGTAGCACAGGATGCACCGCCGACACGCCTTGCGAGTTTTGCACAGTTAATGCGGTGATCGCACTGCAACAAGGCACACCCAAGGCATGAGCGGCTGCCATATCGGCAGACAAGCCTGCACCACTAGATGGGTCGTGACCCGCGATGGTGAGGAGGCAAGCGGGTTTTTGATTACGCATGTGGTCTACTTGTAATTTTAGTGATAAATTAAAAAGATCGAGAAAGCAAACCGCTAGCTGTACAAAATAGTACAGCAAGGCGCAGCTGACAAAAAGGTTTTTGATTTAGCAAAAAATTAGCCTTGATGCCAAAACGGCGTACCCAAGGTCGGCGTTGACGCTTGCGCCGTGGGACGTGAAGGAATCGCACCTGACTCATAGCCCAAACGCCCTGCTTCAATTGCCAAGCCAAAGGCTTTTGCCATTTTGACAGGGTCGGCGGCTTGTGCCACCGCAGAGTTGAGTAGACAAGCATCATAGCCCAATTCCATCACCTTAGCGGCATGACTGGGCACACCCAGCCCTGCATCGACCACTAAGAAAGCATCGGGCAACCGAGCACGAATCGCCTCGAGAGCATAAAGGTTAATCGGACCCAATGCCGTACCAATCGGAGCCGCCCAAGGCATAATCGCCGTCACCCCCAAGTCGTAAAGTTTGAGCGCCAGAACCAAGTCATCGGTGGTGTAGGCAAACACCTTAAACCCATCTTTTACTAAAGCTTCTGCCGCCTTTAGCAACTCCAACGGGTGCGGTTGCAAATTGTAGTCATCACCAATGGTTTCTAATTTAATCCAATCGGTGCCGAAAATCTCACGCGCCATCTGTGCGGTGGTAATCGCTTCTTGTGCCGTATAACAGCCAGCAGTATTGGGCAATAACTGGCATCCCGTATCTTGAATCATCGACCAATAGGCATTACCGCCACCTGCTTGCGGATTCAAGCGACGCAACCCAACTGTAATCACCTCTGCACCACTGGCTTTTACCGAGTCTTGCATGTGCTGCGGTGATGGATACAACGATGAGCCGATAAAAAAACGACTGTTTAATGTTATACCTGCTAATGTAAATGACATATTGATTCCTATTTATTAAACATAAAAATCTCAAGTAAGGAGAGGATAACAAGGCGAAAGCCTGAAGCAAAAAAAGTAAGGCTACTAAAGTAGCTGCTTTTTTTGAGAGGGTTTTTAACGCAGTTAGCGCTCCTTAATTGAATTTTTATTAGCCGCCCTGAACAGGCGCAACCACATCGATGCGGTCACCGTTGTGTAGTTCTGTCGTTGCATACTGCCCCTTAGGTACAAACTTGGTATTGATGGCACACGCCATGCGCTGCTCAGGTGCATAACCGCGACCTTGCAAAAAATCAGCCAACATCATGCCTTGATGCAAGGCAAAACTTTCGCCATTAAACGACACCACAATGGTGGCGCATTGGGTACAACTCATGTTGTTTTCCTTTTGTTCTTTCATGATACAGGCAACTCAGGTAAACCCAACTCGCGCAAAAACGCATTATGCTGTTTAGCCGCTGCTACGCGCTTTTGCTCAACCGCCAACAACTCAGCATTCACTACTTGTAAATCAATTTGTACTTCTGCTTGCGCAGTGCTGATATAGCGCGAGATATTTAGGTTAAAATCATTTTGTGCGATTTCATCCATCGACACACGGCGCGAATAGCGCACTGCTTCGGTTCGATATTGGTAGGTCGAAACAATCTTTTGGATATGCTCTGGCAACAGCTTATTCTGACGTTTCCCTTTTTCAAAGTGCTCGCTGGCGTTGATAAACAACACATCATCGGGCTTTTTGCACTTTTTCAATACCAGAATGCACACAGGGATACCCGTCGAATAAAACAGGTTTGCTGGCAAGCCAATGACCGTATCAATATGCCCGTCTTGCAATAGCTTTTTACGAATTTTTTCTTCTGCGCCGCCACGGAACAATACACCATGCGGTAGCACAATCGCCATCACGCCATCTTTGGCTAAAAAGTGAAACCCATGCAGTAAAAAGGCAAAATCTGCTGCCGACTTGGGTGCTAAGCCATAACTGTTAAAGCGAAAATCTTTCGCCATTTCTTCTTTAGGTTCCCAACGGTAGCTAAAGGGTGGATTGGCGACAATGGCATTAAACTCGACTTTTTTGGTGGGATTCAGCTCGCTCAGCATATCCCATTCGTTCAGTAAGGTATCGCCGTGAAAAATCTCGAATTCAGAATCTTTCACACCATGCAACAGCATATTCATACGAGCAAGGTTATAGGTAGTGATATTCTTTTCTTGTCCGAAAATTTTACCAATACCCTGTGCCCCCAAGTGTTTACGCACATTGAGCAATAACGAGCCAGAACCACACGCAAAATCGAGCACTTTATCCAATCGTTCGCGCTTACCTGCGCTGGGGTCTTGGCTATCGAGCACGACAATATCGGACAAAATGGTCGAAATTTGTTGCGGTGTATAAAACTCACCCGCTTTTTTGCCCGACCCAGCGGCAAACTGACCAATCAGGTATTCGTAAGCATCACCCAAGACATCGCTGCTGGTCGAAAACTTAGAAATACCCTCGGCAATTTTGGTAATAATGGTGCAAAGCTTGGCATTACGATCTTCGTAGCGTTTGCCTAACTTATCGGAACTGAGGTTAATCTCCGAAAACAAGCCTTGGAAAGTGCTTTGAAAGGATTCGGTTTCGATATACTTAAACCCTTCTTGCAGGGTTTTGAGCAAGTCGGTGTGCTGGGTGCGCGCCATTTCGGCAAGGCTTGTCCAGAGGTAAGGCGGCTTAATGACATAATGCACCTTACGACGCATGAGCTTTTCAAATTCGCTGATATCATCGCTGTTGTCGCTGTACCATTGCGCTAAAGGGGAATTACCCCCTTCGGTCACATCGGGATAGTCCGAACCCAATTCTTTTTTAACCGCTAACTCGTAGTTGTCCGACAAATAGCGCAAGAACAGAAACGAGAGCATATAGTCTCGAAAATCATCGGGATCCATTGCCCCTCGTAAGTCATCGGCAATCGCCCATAGGGTCGTGCCTAGGCGTTTTTGGTCTTGTTCGGTCATGCTTTATTTTCCTGTTCTAACAGCAACTTATCAAAATCACTGATATAGGTTTGATCTTGAATCTGGCGATAGCGCTCGTAGGCATCTAAGGCTAATGCAACAGCGACTTCATGGGAGATTTTTCCCTTATGGGTTAACACTTCTGTTTCGTTGAATCGCAAAAAAGCATCTAATTTATCCACCCAATCGTTCATATACATCACGCGCTTATTCTTTGCCTGAAGTTCGGCATAATCGAGGTACATGCTCACAATGCGATTAAAAAAGTCTAGCTCTTCTGCAGACAGATAGTTTTTAGCCACGACAACATCGTCTCTTCTGATTTTGCCAGTGGGCGCGTTTTTCCAACTGGTTAACCCCATATTCGGCTTGCTACTGTCGGCTCTATGGTAAATAATTTCGGCTGCGGTTTCGCCAACAATCGCCCAATGCAATTTATTTTGAACCGTCGCAAAAAAGGCTTTGCTGGTTTCATGATCGGGGTCATAGTCGGCACTGCACTGTGCATAGATGTCGGTAATTTTTTGATAGAGTCTTCTTTCACTACTGCGAACATCTCGAATACGCTCTAATTGTTCATCAAAATAATCTTTACCAAAAATGTGTTTTGGATCTTTGAGCCGTTCATCATCCATCGTAAAGCCTTTAATGATGAATTCTTTAAGATGCTGCGTTGCCCACTGACGAAAGCGCGTCCCTTGAATGGACTTAACGCGGTAACCAACGGAAATGATGATATCGAGGTTGTAAACATTGGTCGGTTTTGTAGAAAAATCGGAATTTCCGATTTTCTTCATACTCTCATCTTGAATTAGCTCGCCTTCTTTATAAATATTAAGAATGTGTTCGTTAATGGTTGAACGGCTTTTAGCAAAAAGTGCAGCCATTTGTTCGATAGTCAGCCATACCGTTTCATCTTGCACCAACACATCAACTTTAATATTGCCGTTTTCGCCTTTGTAGAGCAAGAACTGGGTGGGTTGTTGGGAAATCATCAATGACGCTCCTGTTCGATCAATTTCGTGCCCTCACGAAATTGATCAGCTATTCCAACTTTGGAAACAACGTTAGGAAACAACTGCTGCATTAAGCCTTTTTTATGCTGTTTTAAGGCTTCTATTTTTACATTACACATCGCGATTAAGTTTTTCATGGCGCAACATTAATTACCTTACACATTGACTCGTAGTGTTGGAAGTCTTTTGTCTTCAGGGCTTGCATAACCTTCTTCACAGTAGCTTGTGCATTGGTAACAAAATCGGGCTGCTGTAAAGCTCGATTCAAGCCCTGCAAATGCGATGCATCATCCGAAAACTTTTGAATTTCGGTTCGCTCCACATCCATATCAAATAGCAGATCAAGCTTTTCTGACCATTTTGGTGTGCAAGGTTTCTTAAAACCAAGATAAGCTTCTAGGAATTTTCGTAAAAGATTAGGGGCGGTATAAGCTTCATGCAGCGTTGGTGTCATAGCGTTTGCAAATAAGTGTAGCTGCTCAAAGACAAATTGATACTCCGATTTGTATTTACGGAGTAGTGACGGCATATCTTCTAAAGTTGAATTCCATTGTTGGTTGGCATCAAGAAATCTCCGAGTGTAATAACAACATGCATCTTTACTATTCTTGCCTTGCTGAAACCAGCAATCTTTGAGTAATCCATATAACTCACTATTATGTGTCGATATAAACAACTGCTTACAATCAGTTAGTCGTTTAGTGATCAAAGCATAAATAGCATAAATATGATTTGAGTCAAGGCTAGAAATGGGGTCATCGATGAAGACAGTCGTTTGCTGCAGCGATCCACCATTATCCTCTAGTGCTGCCAAAAAGTAAGCAAAAGTAATAGCCGTTCTTTCACCGTCGCTTAAATTATTAGCAGATTGGTTCTCGCGCCTAAACTCAAAAAAGCCGCCTTGAACTTCAATGACCGAAATATTATTATCAGGCAAAAGAAACTGAATCGTTTCATTGAGCTTTTGCGCAGCAACCGATTGCTGTTGGATTGCTAACTCGATTTTAGCTTTCTTTCCTGTAATCTTTGTTAGCGCAGTTTGAGCCTCTGCAACTTTCTTTTGCGCCGAATCAATCTCCAATTCCTTAGCAGAAACATCATTAGTCAAATAAAACTCGGCAGCATAATGCTTTTCAAGCAATTCTTTTGCTGCTTTCTTTTCTTTATCTATTTGACCTATCTTTTGATTATGTTCAGTAATTACCCGATTAAGATCAGAAATAATTTGCACCATTTCTAAACTCTGACTCGTATCAATAACACAACAAAGCTCTGTTTCAATAGCTGTTTGCTTTTGAGTCGCAACCGCTTTGAGTTGATCAACAATACTTCCAGCCCAAGAACACCAGTTTATAGCTCGATCTTTAAGCTCAACAAATTGATCCTTGATGTCTGGCATAAAATCTCGCTCATCGGGTAGGCGCATTTCTACCTTTATAGCTTCTAATTTCCTTATTTGAGCAGCGACATCTGCGAGCAAATCTTCATAAGCTTTTGAAAAATGTTTTTGCAGCAAATCAATGCGCGCATTTTGGATGGGAGAACCGCAAAATTCACACTCAGTAGATCCGTGATGAAGCAACAAGCCTGTGCGAAGCCAAGACTCCAAATCACGATTATCTTTTAATCTTTGTATCGCTTCATTAGAGGCTGTTCGTTGAATAACAATTTCAAGCTGATTGCGTAACGCCTCTACATCTATTAGGGGAGCAGATACCAGAGAAATAGCACCCCATTGCTCTGTACTACGTAAAAGTGACACCTTCGCTTGCAGGAATTCTTCGGCAAGAGTGTGAGTTTGGGGGTTAGCTTTAATACGTTCAATTTCTGCAAGTAATTTAGGTCGGTTATATGTCTTATCACCTGTAAGCGTGGCTAACGCCCTTGCTTGTTCTGTTCCAAGCGATTCAAACGCTTTTACAAGATGAGTGTGATGAGTCGAAAGTTTAGACTTGATAGCATTTATTTTACTTTCATGCTCATTCAACCGCATTTTTCGCTTACTCAAATGAATCGTATTACCACCCACCATAAATAAAGCAGGTGCTTTATTTTCTTGCTTAAAGTTGCCTTGAATAAAACCCCTATTAAAAACTTTAATTAATGTGTTTCTAGAAAGAGTTCTTTCCGTCAACTTACTACCATCACTGAACTCAACATCAAAACTACAGCCTGACCATTGAGATAAATAGCTTGGCTCTGACAGAACTTGAAAAAGCCTCGACAAAGTGGTTTTTCCAGAATAATTCCAACCATAAATGAGATTTCGTTGCTTAAATTCAGGATTACCTGCCCATAGAAAATGGCGGTAGTTACCAAAACTTGAAAGGCTATTTATTTTGGTGATCATCTCTTATCTCCAATAGGAAACAACTGCTGCATTAAGCCTTTTTTATGCTGTTTTAAGGCTTCTATTTTTTGGCTTTGTGCGCTGATGAGGTCGTCGAGAGAGGATAGGCAAGCAGCGATTTTTTGTTGTTCAGGGAGGGGTGGAAAATAAAGTGACAATGATTTTAATTGAGAACCTGTAATAAGTGGTTGTCCAGAACCAAAAACCAACTTATTTAAACCCGATTTTTCAAGAAAATAAAAACAAAAATCAAAGTCAATATTTTCTTTTAATACAATAACAAGGGTATTATCCGTAACACCAAACTTTCCTTTAACTTTAGACAAAAGTCCAGCATTAGCTCCAACTCTAGCAACAAGAATAAACTTGCCATCATAACTATTAGTTAATACCTTTCCTATTATCCCAGTTGAACCATATAAACTATAAGTGCCACTCTCTTCGTTTTTATCTTTCCCTGAAGATATGCTACAACTAACATCTCCTAAAGCCTTCCCCTCCCACACCCCCGCATCCTTAAACTCAGGAAAGCGGAGTTGGGGCAAATTCCCCTCCGTTGGAGGGGTACGCCGTAGGCGGGGGGTGGTCTGATCACTTCCCACCCCGTCAGGCTGTTGCGATACGGAAGAGACCACCCCGTCAGGCTGCGCCTGCCACCCCTCCAACGGAGGGGAATTGGGGAATAGGCTTTGCATTAACCCTTTTTTATGGGTTTTGAGGGCTTCGAGCTGTTGGTTTTCAGCAGTGATTAGGTCGTCGAGAGAGGTTAAGCAAGCCGCAATTTTTTGTTGTTCGGGAAGTGAGGGAAATGGCAAAAGTAACGAACGAATTTGTGCAAAATTAAGCCCCTGTCTATTTCCGCCAGCTTGAAAACTATCAATTTGCTTTTGTCCACCATCAGATAACAAATATTGATTCAAATAATAAGAATTTAATGCTGATAACTCAGGACGAATAATACATACATGCTGATTTACATTTCCGCCTTGGACTCTTAGATCCGCAACTGCGCTTCGCCCGATAGAAGCCCCTGTAATGTTCAGCAATACATCGTCTTTCTGGATTTCCGTAGCAACAAAAGTTAAATGGGTAGCGTTATCAATAAAAGCTATATCATCTAAAATTAGGCAACCCCAACCTATATTTTGACTACGCACAAATGGTATACCTTGTGTTTTATAGTTTTTATCGCCACCATTTGGCGTAATACCGCTTCCTACTTTACTAACCTTGCCGCCAATAGTAACTTCCTCCCACACCCCCGCATCCTTAAACTCAGGGAAGCGGAGCTGGGGCAAGTTAGCTGGCAAGGCGTGTGTATTGTCGGTTTGGGGCATCATTCATCCAATCCATCGGGGTTGTTTAGTGCCTTTTTATCGGCAGAAGCCAAACGACGCTCTACTTTTTTGACATCTTCTGCAGGCGGTAGGCTTTCTGGACGAATACCTCGACTTAACAGGGTTTGGCGCACGGCTTCATTGTTGGTGACATGCTCTTGTGAAATATGTCGCTCGCTTTGCATCTGCTGGGTACGTGCATTGTGGATGGTAATTTCGGTGGCGAAGTCTTTCGCTTTAAGAATAATCGTGGGGGCAAAATCAGCTAATGGTCTATTATCAGGCACTTGCCATTGCGTTTTCATGGCTTGTGTACTTTTACCAAACAGCGCATGATCGCCTTTGCTACGAATAAGGGCAAAATTTTGATTGCCGCCTGTTTGCTCGTAAATAACGCTAGAAAGTTCTTTTTCCGTATCGGCTAGTTTTTGACGTGCTTGCACGCGCTCCGTTTCGAGCAGTCTTTGTTCAATCAGCTCTGCCTTGCGTGTTTGCATAGCAAAATAGGTTTGAGCAAAGGCAATTTCTTGCTTTCTTGAATCGCCATTCTGAGCAATCAAATAACAGGCATAACGTGTGAGCATGATGTCGTCGATTTCGCGCTGACTTCCAGAACCGAGTTCGACCATTTTCCCGACGTCGGCAAAATGGTCTGATACCATGTGACCAGAAAGTTCACAAGCTGTTTTAGCCTTTGAAATCACACCTAAAAAGTTATCCCATTTTCCATAACCAAGTAAATGCTGCACATCACGCGCCATCCAAAACTCAATGCCGCTATCCGTTTTTTGTGCATGACCTTCAAAGTTATCTGTCATGGCATGAATCACTTCATTATTCATATGCTGCTCCTTGGTTATTCATACACCTTCAACCCAGAAATATCGCGCCCTTTGGCGAGTTTATGAAAGAGCGGCATTAAGGCTGCCATGAGTTCGGTTTCTTTTTTCGCTCTGGCTTTCCAGCCTAAATCGAGCGGTGCGAGCAGGTCGCTTAAGGCTTCACCATCGAATACCATGCGTTGCATGACCTTAGCAACAAAGGCTTGCACTGCCGCAACGGGCAAACCTTGTTGTTGGGCGATGTCGGCGAGTTGTTTGGCAGACTGTTCGGCTTTGAAGGTTTCATATCCTGCGCGAATCACCTTTTCCGATAAGGCTTCGCCCACTTTCAGCGTGTCGATATAGGCAACCAAATCATCCCGCTCGTCCATAAACTTAGCATCAGAAAGAATGAGGCTAATCAGCTCTTCGCGGTTCATGCTTTGCTTATCGCCTTTACTTTGCGATAAGTCTTGCATCAGTTTGACGATATATTCGTAATCGACAATGGCAGAAGCAAATAAAACAAACTCAAAATCGAGTTGCTCGACTTCTTCTGTGCCTTCGTTGTTATCTTGTTTTTCTTTAAGTCGCTGCGCAGTTTCTAAATACATGCTACGGAATGCACGCAATTGATTATTGGGAATAATCTGCTCGATCTCTTGCGCGTTGGTTTCAGTGAGGTCGGTGTATTGGTCGAGCTGGGTTTTCAGCTTTTGAATGTCTTTGAACAGGGTGACAAAGGTCGCGCGCGCTTCATCACCTTTCAAGTTACTAACCTGTTCGGGCGCGAGCGTTAAGCCCTGTGCGCCCATAAAGGTTTCGAGCTTTTGCACCGCTGCTTGATAGTTGCTAATCACCTTGGGCGCATCATCGACCAACCAAATTTCTTTATCGCTCGCTTGTTCCGAGCCAGAAAACAAGGTAATGGCTTCGTTAACTGCTTCTTGTTGTTGGCGAAAGTCGAGGATATTGCCCCAAGGTTTGCTATCGTTCAGAATACGGTTGGTACGCGAAAAGGCTTGAATCAGACCGTGATATTTGAGGTTTTTATCGACATACAGGGTGTTCAAATACTTAGAGTCAAAGCCTGTCAGTAACATATCCACCACAATGACAATATCAATCTTCTGTCCATGCGCTAGGTCGTATTGTTGGTCTTTAATGCGTTTTTGCACATCTTGGTAGTAGTTATCGAAATGTCCAATGTCATGATTAGTGCCATATTGGGCGTTATAGTCGGCTAAAATCGTTTTTAAGGCAGCTTTTTTACCCTCTGGGTCGATGCGATTGTCGGCTTGCTCAGTCGGTAAGTCTTCTTGAATTTGTGCGACGTCTTTGTTGCCCTCGGCTGGTGGCGAGAAGACACAAGCAATATTCAGCGGCACAAAGCGACTATCTTGCTGCTGTTGCGCTTGCATGGTTTTGAATAGTGCATGATATTCAATCGCGTCGTTAATCGATGCCGTTGCCAGCACGGCATTAAACTTGCGCCCTGCGGTGGCAATGTCGTGTTTGTCGAGAATGGCATTGATTACCGCTTTTTTGGCGAGTGCTTCGCCTGCTTTCACCTTGCTTGCTTCGTCGGGTTTGAAATAATCGACGCGAAAGCGCAACACATTTTGATCGTCGATGGCGTGGGTAATGGTGTAAGCGTGCAGTTGCTTTTGAAATACATCTAAGGTAGTCACTGCCGAAGCTGTCTTACCTTCAATTTGCTGATAAGTGGCGTTTTTGTCAAAGATAGGCGTTCCCGTAAAACCAAATAACTGCGCGTTAGGAAAAAACGCTTTAATGGCTTTATGATTGTCACCAAACTGCGAACGATGACATTCATCAAAAATAAACACAATGCGCTGATCGCTTAAACTGGCAAGGCGTTCGCGGTAATTGCGCTTACTGGTGTCGTCTAACGCCAAGCCTAACTTTTGAATGGTGGTGACGATCACCTTGTCGGCATAGTCGTCTGACAGCAGACGCTCAACCATGCTTTCGGTGTCGGTGTTCTCTTCAACACAGCCTTCTTGGAACTTGTTAAATTCTTCACGTGTCTGACGGTCGAGATCTTTACGGTCAACCACAAACAAGCATTTGTGAATATTGGGGTTTTCTTTAAGTAAGGTCGAAGCCTTAAACGAGGTGAGTGTTTTACCGCTGCCCGTAGTATGCCAAATAAAGCCATTGCCACGGTTTTGCTCGATACAATCGGCAATCGCCTTAACCGCATAAATTTGATAAGGGCGCATCATCAGCAGTTTCTTTTCGCTGGCAACCAACACCATGTAACGACTCAGCATATCGCCTAAGGTGCATTTACTTAAAAACGCATCGGCAAAGGCATAAAGTTCGTTGATTTTCTGGTTTTTTTCATCGGCAAACTGATAAACGGGTAAAAAGCGTTCGTCGGCATCGAAGCTAAAATGCGCCCTGTTATTATTGGCAAAATAGTAGGTGTTCGACTGGTTACTGACAATAAACAACTGCATAAAACACAGCAGCGTATGCTGATAGCCATTGCCTGCATCGTTTTTATAATCAACAATTTGCTGCATGGCACGGCGTGGGCTGATATGTAGCGTTTTCAGCTCGATTTGTACAACAGGAATGCCATTGATGAGGAGCAGCACATCGTAACGATGAAAACTATTATCGGTGTTCATTCTGAGTTGATTGACCACCTCAAACTCATTCTTACACCAGTCTTTATTCACCAAGCGATAAAATAACGGTGTGCCATCGTCTCGCTCAAAACTGTTTTGCGCGCGCAAATGTTGCGCATTAGCAAACACGTCGGCACTGACAATCAGATCAAGCAATCGTGCAAACTCACTATCCGCCAACTGCACCCGATTGAGCACTTCGAACTTTTGGCGAAAGTTAGCTTCTAAGCTCGAACGATCACGAATATCGGGGCGATAGCTGTATTTGAGTGATTGCAGCTTTTGGATAAAGTAATTTTCAATATCACTTTCATTGACTTTCAGTGTCATATTGAAGGCGTGTTGGTTATCGTATAACATAAACTAGGCTCGATAATTTGATGCCATATATTCTACCACTAATCCCATCGCCTCCTCCACACAGGCAGGCGCGAGCAAATAGCCGTGTCGATACAGCCCATTTACCGTCAACACCCCTTCTTTCCAACCAACAAAGGGCAAATTATCTGGCAAGGCAGGACGACAATTAACTGACCATTTCACAATATTGGCCTCGCTAAACCCAGAATGCAAGCTATACAAAGCACTGAGTAACTCTAAAGCCGAGCGCACAGTCACCTCACCCATATCTTCTGACTCTAATTCTGTCGCACCGATAATAAAGCGATGGTTAGCACGAGGCACAACATAAAGCATATAACGCGGATGCATCAGACGAACAGGTCGTTGCAAGGTTACTTCAGGCGCATCGACGGTCAACACCTCACCACGAACACCACGCACCGCAACGGAAGATTTAGCCCCTGTACCACGCGCATCGACAACAACATCAAAGTCAGACGTTAAACCACTCAGATCATCAATCACTTGCTGCTCATGCCACATCACCCCCAGCTTATCGAGCGCGACAGCCAAGGCAACAAACAACTCGCCATTATCGAGTTGTGCTTCTTCGCTCAACAGTACGCCATGACTGAAGCGTCCCGCTAATTGCGGCTCCGCCTGTGCAATGGCATCGCTATTGAGCATCTGAACATTGACACTATGTTCGCTCGGCAAACGATGCAATAACAAATCTTGAAAATGTCTCAAACTGCTCACATCGGGCGTATGCGCCACCACCAAACTGCCGTTATGGCGATACATCACCGTACAGCCAGAATCGGCTTCAAGCTCAGAAAGCCACTGTGGATACAAAGCCAAAGAACGCATTCCTAGCTCAAACACCTGTGGCTCACTGACTGCCAACTCAGCAAAGGGCGAAATCATCGCCGCCGCTGTCATGCCAGCACTCTGCTCACCCTTACGATCATCTTTATCGTAAAGCGTTACCGAATAGCCAGTACGCGCCAATCGCCAAGCCAATAAGCGCCCGACCAACCCCGCACCAACAATAGCGATCTTCATTACAAATAAATCTCAGAACCTACGGCCTTAAACTCCGCCGATTTCGCCTTCATTTCAGCCTCAACGTCAACCAATTGAATGACGTTTCCTTCAGGCAAGGTTGCGCCTGTTTGTGCTTGCGCAAAATCACGTACTTCCTGCGAAATTTTCATCGAACAGAATTTGGGACCACACATTGAGCAGAAATGGGCAATTTTCGCAGACTCACGAGGCAAAGTCGCGTCGTGATAAGCCTTAGCCGTTTCTGGATCAAAGCCTAAATTAAACTGATCTTCCCAACGGAATTCAAAACGCGCTTTGCTCAACGCATCATCACGTAACTGCGCACCCGGAAAACCTTTGGCTAAGTCCGCTGCGTGTGCGGCAATTTTGTAGGTGATGATACCCGTTTTCACATCATGCTTATCGGGCAGACCTAAATGCTCTTTCGGTGTGACGTAACACAGCATCGCCGTACCATACCAACCAATCTGCGCCGCCCCAATGGCAGACGTGATATGGTCATAACCAGGCGCAATATCGGTTGTCAACGGACCAAGCGTATAGAAAGGCGCTTCAAAACAATCCTTCAATTGTTTATCCATGTTTTCTTTAATCATCTGCATCGGCACATGACCCGGACCTTCAATCATCACCTGTACGTCGTGCTTCCACGCGATTTGTGTTAGTTCGCCCAGCGTTTCCAACTCAGCAAATTGCGCCCGATCATTGGCGTCGCTAATCGAACCTGGACGCAAGCCATCCCCCAAGCTAAAGGCAACATCGTACTGTTTAAGAATCTGACAAATATCGTCAAAATGGGTGTACAAGAAATTTTCTTGATGATGCGCCAAGCACCACTTCGCCATAATCGAACCACCGCGCGACACAATCCCCGTCACGCGGTCGGCGGTATAAGGAATGAACGGCAAACGCACCCCCGCATGGATGGTGAAATAATCCACCCCCTGCTCAGCTTGCTCGATCAGCGTATCACGGAAAATTTCCCAAGTTAAATCTTCAACAATACCGTTCACTTTTTCTAAGGCTTGATAAATCGGCACAGTCCCAATCGGCACAGGCGAGTTGCGCACAATCCACTCACGCGTTTCGTGGATATTTGCCCCTGTAGACAAATCCATTACCGTATCGCCCCCCCAGCGAATCGACCAGACCAACTTTTCGACTTCCTCTTCAATACTCGAGGTAATGGCTGAGTTACCAATATTCGAATTGATCTTCACCAAAAAGTTACGACCAATAATCATCGGCTCAGTTTCGGGATGGTTGATGTTAGCAGGAATAATGGCGCGACCCGCAGCCACTTCCGAACGCACAAACTCAGGCGTAATTTCTTCTTGAATCCGCGCACCAAAGGCTTCACCTTTGTGCTGTGGGCGTTGTTGCGCCATAAACTCAGCAACTTGCGCACGCAATTGGTTTTCACGAATCGCCACATATTCCATCTCTGGCGTAATGATGCCTTTTTTCGCATAATGCATCTGTGACACATTTGCACCCGCTTTTGCTTTGCGTGGCATCGTTTTACCTTCAAACTGAATATTTTTTAACGCTTCATCATGAGCACGAGCATTACCATAATCACTGCTCAACCCCGTCAGCAAATCTGTATCGCCACGCTCAATAATCCACTGTTCACGCAAACGAGGCAGCCCCTTGCGCACATTGACTTGATAATCAGCGTCAGTAAACGGACCAGAAGTATCGTAGACACGAATCGGCGGATTCGCTGTAGCATGCGTCACGTCTTTATTGATGACTAAGGTATCGGTTTGCGCAATTTCACGAAACGGCACACGAATATCGTCGCGAGAGCCAGTAAGATAGACTTTACTTGAATTGGGGAAAGGTGCTGTGGTGATTTTTTGTGCTAAATCGGTTAAGTCAACCGTGATCTGATGTCGTGCCATAATGTAAGTCCCTCAAAATTAAATTCGATTGAGGGTGCTGGTGAAGCATCTTTTAGAATTTTTAGCACAAGGAATGAGCGCGTTACGAGTCTCCCTCATCCCAACCTTCTCTCTGAGAGAGAAGACATAAGCAAATTGTGATTTCTTGTTCCTTCGCGCAGGTATTATCCTGATCAAGTTCACGGGTTCTACACTTAAGCAGTCTCAGCTTCACCAGCACCCCGACAAGTTTTTTTAACAGTAGCATAAAGCAATCAGACTTGTAAAGGAAAGCAAAATGGATTTACAGACATCAACATGTTAGAATAGCAAAATTAAACAACACATTATTGTTGTTGCCTAGGGGTGGCGAAAGCCTGAGACTTTACCGTTAATAACGGTAATAAACCCTCCGAACCTGATCCAGTTAATACTGGCGTAGGGAATGGCCTGAATTTTATTGCTGCTTTTGCCTGCATCCGTTCATTGCTTATTCCTTTTCGCTATTTGCACCAAAGGAACATGCAAATGCTGATAAGAACCTCACTACTCGCCTCACTGATAACGGGTTTACTGCCCATTTATGCAGCAGAGACTAACACACTTGACACCATTACCATCTCTGCCGATTTGCGCAATAGCCAAGATAAAGAACTGGCCGCCAGCACCAGTGTGCTCACTGCACAACAATTGCAAGATCAAGGTACAACGCATTTTGGCGATGTGTTATTGCAAACCCCTAACGTCAATTACTCAGGACAGAGCAGCCGCCCCCGTCATATTCAAATTCGTGGCATGGGCGAACGTGACGAGTACACAGGCGCACCGAATGCCAGCGTTGGCTATGCCATCGACGACATCGACTTTAGCGGTATTGGCATGGCGGGTAGCCTCTTCGACGTCAAACAGGTAGAAGTGTTACGCGGCTCACAAAGCACCCGTTATGGCGCAAGCGCATTGGCTGGCTTAATCAACATCCAAACCAACGAACCAAGCGCACAACCAGAACAGATGATTGAGGCCAGTGCTGGCGGTGATAATTTACGAGAGCTGGGCATTGTCAGTAGTGGCGCAATCAACAAAGAAGTCAACAGCCCACAATATCGTTTTTCGATGTTTAGTCACAAAAGCGATGGCTTCCGCAACAACGCCTTCTTAAACCGCAGCGACACCAATGGTCGCGACGAATTAAACATTCGCGGAAAACTACGCTTTTTCCCTAGCGCCGTCACCACGGTTGACTTAACCTACTTACACAGCGATTTAAATAATGGTTACGATGCTTGGTCGCTCAACAACAGCTTCACCACACACTCCGACCAACCTGGTAAAGACACCCAACTCAGCAATGCTGGCGCAGTTAAAGTTACCCATAAAGGCAATCCAAACTTCACCCTTGTCAGCACCACCACGCTGGCTAATAGCGATATGACCTATGGGTATGATGAGGACTGGGGGAATCCTAGCTATAGTGGCTATACCTCTGTTTATCAAAACAAAAAAAACCGTCGCACCCTTAGCCAAGAACTACGCTTTATTTCGACCCCAGCATCTCGACTCTTCAACAACACAACAGACTGGCTATTAGGTGCTTACGGTTCAGATTTAAATGAAAACAACCTAACACAAAGCACCTTTGGCGGAGCGAATAGCACCGAATATAACCGTCAGAATATCGCACTCTTTGGACAACTCGACCACGCATTAACAACGACAACAACCTTATCGAGTGGTCTGCGCAGCGAACAGATTAATGCCAACTTTTCTGGCTCTAATAGTGATGCCTTTAGCCCAACGGAAACGCTATGGGGAGGACATATCACGATCAGCGAACGCCTAAATAAAGCCCATACGGCATACGCAAGCCTATCGAAAGGCTACAAAGCGGGTGGATTTAACCCAGGATTACCCGCAGGCAGCGATGCTAAATACTTACGTTTTGCCTCAGAAAGCGCACTTAATTACGAAGTTGGACTTAAGTCACGTCTGCCAGATAACCAGCTCAGCACAAAAGTGAACTTATTCTATACCGAACGCAGCAACCCTCAGTTCGACGGTTATTCTTACGACCCCATCACCCACGGCAACTGGGTATTTTTTACCGAGAACCTGAGCAAAGCGACTAACTACGGACTTGAAGCTGAATTTAACTGGCAACCACAACCACGCTGGCAAGTATTTGGTAATGCGGGACTTCTCATGACCGACGTATCTGGCTCACCATTAAACACCGATATTGTGATTACAGGGCGCCAACAAGCGCATGCTCCCAACTATCAATTTTTGCTCGGCACACAATATCGCACGACTCAAGGTTACTTTGCTCGCATTGATATAAATGGCGTAGATAGCTTTTACTTCGATAACGTCAATAACATCAAGTCAAATACCTATACACTGGCTAATGCGCGTATTGGCTATCAAGCGAAAGATTGGGAAATCTTTTTGTGGGGACGAAACATCACCGATGAAAAGTATGCTACTCGAGGATTTTATTTCGACAATGGATTCGGTACTCAGCCATATACCCGACTCGGCGACCGTCAGCAGTTTGGTCTCACCACGAGATTCTTCTTTTAAGGAAACACAACCATGAATATTTCTGTTGATATTAGCCTGTACCCACTGGATGCAGGCTTTAGTGACTTGGTGCTCGACTTCATTGACCGCATCAGCGGCATTGAGGGCATTCAAGTCGTTCGCAATACGCTTAGCACGCAAGTATTTGGCGATTATAAGCAAGTAATGGCATTGTTAGAAACTGAAATGGCAACCAGTTTTGCGCAATTGCCGCATAGTATTTTCGTGCTCAAAATTATCGGCACCGACAGACATCCCGATGTCATTCACGATTAGTACGTCCCTCAGCTGGGAGCTGTTGGCTGTTGCGCTAGGATTGATTTACGTCACCCTAGCCGCAAGGCACAATCCGTGGGCATGGGTTGCCGCCTTTGTCAGTACCGCTATTTACACCGTCATTTTCTGGTACGATGCCCTCCCCATGCAGGCAAGTCTCAATCTTTACTATATGTTTATTGCCGTTTATGGCTGGTATCAATGGAGACAAAAAAAAGGGGAAGCAGCACCCATTATTCATCGCATGAGCGGATATGAGCATCGTCTTTTTATCGGAACGGGCATTATCGCAACACTCGTTGTCGGTTATATTTTATCAAGCTTTGAACTTTCTCAAGCACCCTACTTAGACACAGCAACAACCTTGTTTGCAATGGCGAACACATGGCTTTTATTAAACAATCGCCTCGAAAACTGGCTTTATTGGATTGCCATCGACACAGCCAACATTGTACTTTTTACCCTAACAGAACACTATTCAACAGTACTGCTCTTCGCTACCTACATCATCCTGTCTGTTTACGGCTATCTGAGTTGGCGAAAGCAACTCACTTAACCAACTGATCGAAATGACAAGGATGTGCGAGCCAACAGCTTAAGTCATCCTCGCCCAATACATTCATCGCAAATAACAACTTGCGGTAGACCTCACGCACATCAGTAATTGACGGTATAAAACCACCCGCATTGAGATATGCCTCACGCCATACGGTCAACTGCTCAGCCGATAATAGATACTCAAGCAAAACAAAATCCAACTCAAGCGGTGCAAACACAAAGGCATCTAAATCGACTAACGCACTCAGCCGACCATCCACCATTAAAAATTGATCCCAACGCAAATCGGGCATCATCGGTACAAAACAACTAGGCTGATGATTAAAGCCGCGAATGCTATCATCGTTTGGAAAAACGTACGACAAGGTTTCTCGCACAGCAAATGCCCAATCAGAAGCAGCACCTTGCCCATTAAGAAAGCTACCCCAAGTAGATTGCGCATTACGATGCAAGGCCACGAGATGCTGCGCAAGGCGAATAACCATATTTTCGGTAACCTGCTCAGCATGAATCGGCTCACCAAACAGCATATCCGTCAACACATACGCAGCATGATCTGCCGTTTGACTCGAACAATAACGTAAGTTAGGAATAGACAAAGGCGTCATTAAGGCAATGCGCTCATATAAATCAGCATAATGCCCGTACTGATCTCTAGGTCGCACATCAAACAAAGCATCCATCACTTGCCAAAATGGGGTGGTGTCACGTGCTAATAACTTTAAAAACAGTACCCGTGGTTCATCTGTTCCGATCAACCACAAAGCATTGGTACTATCTGTAAACTCGTAAGCTAAGGGTACCGCTGTAACAACACGAACGGGCAGATAAGAGAATAACGATTGATCTAATGCTAACAAAATAGGCTTTCCAAAATA
>CAZSGH010000002.1:0-107560 GCA_964606405.1 uncultured Francisella sp. | reverse complement strand
TTGGAGCAAACTTAGGCAGCAAAAGTTGTTGCAATATCGACGCGCCTGATCCTAAAAATAATGCTCAGTTATTTGGTAGTCCAATGATGCAAGGTGTCAGTTTATTAGGAAGCGGCATTAGCGCCGGATCAAGCTACATGTATGACTACATGATGAGCAGTCAAAAGTTTGCGACAGCAGCTCAGGAAATGTGGGCAGCAGGTGCTTTGACCGATAACATGGCACAACAGGGGCTTAACGCGGCACAATCATCTGCTGAGTCATTGGCTAATTTTAACTTTAGCCCTAGTGTTAGTTTGGTGCCAGGGTTCAGTATTGGCTATGGGGCGTTGCCAGCAGAAGGAACAGTTAGTTCAATGCTTGGAGCGGGTAGCACAACAACTACTGTTGCGGGAGCAACGGCTACATCAACAACTACTGTGGCAGGTATTTCAACAACCACTACTACAACAGCAATTGGCAATACTGGTTTTAATATGTCCTACAATCCAACCATGCTGTACGTCACGGCTGCGATGATGGCTTATCAGGCGTACCAAGCAGCCTTGGCGTGCGATGAAGAAGACTATAAGTCATCTACCAAAGGCAAAGCCAAGTTGTGCTACAACACGGGTACTTGGTGTGAGAGCAAAGATTGCGGATTATTTGGTTGCACTTGCACTAAATATCGTACAGGTAAGTGCTGTTACAACTCAAAGCTTGCTCGCATTATCAATCAGCAAGGCAGGGCGCAACTGGGCTTAGATATTCGCACTTGTGATGGATTTACAGTAGCGCAGATACAACAGTTGGATTGGTCTAAGATTGATTTGACCGAGTTCATTGCGGATATGTTAGCTCAGGCACAGCAGTCGGCAGGCGCTGTTATGAACGCCACGACACAGACCAACTTGCAGAATAAACTAACAACGTCTACCAAGGCAAACGGTGCTGCTAAAACACAACCCAAGTTGCCGATTAGCCAATAAGTAAAAGGCCTTAGCGATAAGGCCTTTGTTGTTTTTATAGGTGTCTGAAAATAACGAAAGTCCCTTTGTTATTTCGCATACCCTATTTTTCTATAATATTGTTAATTGTTGCAGATAAAGTTCGAGAATAAAGCTTGTTCTGCTCATTTAGAGCGCCTTGTACACCTACATTAAAATTTAGGATTTCATCGTTGCCAGAAGAAATTTTGTAATCAACTCTCGTTACCATTGGTTGCTCTGACGCTACATTCTTGGCAACCGTATCAACGTTCTGCGCAACAGTCAAAGCAGTATTTAGTGCATCCACTAACGCGAAACCAGTTGAACCACCAGTAAATGCCGCATTACCACCGCCTTTAACGACCTTGAAGTTAAAAATATTCAAAGTAACAGGTGTTCCTGTTTCTGACTGTTCAATGCCTTTCTCTTTGAGCTTGGTTAAACAAGCGTCTTTGATTGTCGCGGCATCGATTAGTTTGTTAGGTACATCTGGCGATACTGCAACAGTAAGATTAACGCCTGAGTTGTTGGCTTTGACTGTTTGAGTCGCACACCCCGTCAAAACAGCCATCGCCGCAACAACTAATCCCATTTTTACCATGATTGAAACGCTCATAATTTAATGCTCCATTTGTTTAACTTATACGATTACCATTATAATTACCTTTGTTGACGTGTCAACTATTATCAAGCATAATAATGAAAAATAAGGGTACCCGCATTTTAGTGTTGATATGATCTAATATGCTTGCTCAGATTTCAAGACAAACAGATAGCATTATCACTGCTGCTGTTAAACAAAAAACCAAAATAGAGACTTTAAGACCAAGCTCGAAATGATTGCATTCGAAAATTAGCGCAAGTTGCCAAAGAAAATAATTGTGATTTTCACCTTAGTGCTAATGACAACAGTTTTTTGCTCAGTTTAATTATAATTTAGAGGTTTTTATGAACAATCTTACTCCGTTAACAGTCGAACAGCAGATTATTCTAACTGGATATACGGGGAAAATGTTGTGCTCGAAATTTTCAGACTTTCATGAAGATGTCGAACGCCGATTAGGATATTCAGTTTTTACTAATCAATTCGCGGACAAGGCATTTGCAGACATGATTAAAAACTTATACAAAGAAGACTTTTTAGCTCTTATGCATTTGACGGAAGATCAAGCTAATTGCGTTGATTGAATCCGAAGGAATTTAGACATCAACACCAAAGTGCGGATACCCAAAAATAAATTAGGGTTAAGTATGACAACCGAGCAACGAAAAGAAACATTAAGAAAATCACAACAAAAAAAGAGGCAAGAGCATATTGATAATGGTTTAGTTTCCTTTAGCCAATGTTATGTCAAGCCTGAAACCTTGGCAAGAATCGACGAGATAAAAACTGAACAAGACTTGAAGGGCAGGGCTGACGTGTTGGATTATTTGGTTTTGCATTATAGCGAAAAACCAAAATCATAACTTGCCTGTTTCTTGACTTTAAAAGGCAGTGCATTTAAGGCTATGTCTGAAAAAGACAGATGGGGCATTTTTTCTTGCACCAAGTTAAAAACTGCTGCTGCTTGCTGTTTGTCTCGCGCCCTTTTAATGGGCGAACGGTCTTCTTGTTGTGACAACCAAAGCTTGTGCATTGAGAATGCCCGAGGATCTGGAACAGTCATTTCAATTGGGTATCCTTTTTCGTCAAAAGCAATGACTGTGTACTTAGGGCAAGATACTAGCCACTCTAATCCTTTAATTTGAACGGCAACAAGATCATCAGAAAAATCAGACATAACGGAATTGCGTTTTTTGTGTGGATTTTTTCCTAAGGGCTGAATCAAATCGACCATGAAACCTTTATCGTTAGCTGCCGTAAATGAGTTTTTATCACCAACAACTGAAAATGTTTTATCAATTGATTGCAACAATCCCATAAAGCCTTTCGGCTCCTGAGTAACGATACTAACCTTTTTTCGTGTGTCCCACAAAACATCTACGTCACGGGTTGCAACAATTCCCGAAATAAACCTAACACCAGTATCTGCCTCATAAGCATAAAGTGCGTTAGTTCCAACGATCATTGTCGTGTTTTCTAGCTTGGGAAACTGCTTTAACTTTCTAGCGAGTTGTCCGACAATTAAGGGAACTCGATTAAGATTGACTGCTGAAATCATTCTTGCATGTTCGTGCTGCTGAGATGTTAGTGATTCAAGCTTTTTGCTTGATGCTTCCTTGTTTTCTTGGAATGATGAAAAAATTGATTCTGTTGCAATACTGCGAACGCCCAAGCTTTTTTGTACTTTTTTTGCAGGGTTATGTATCAGATAGTCGCTGCCATTAATGTTCCGCCAAAACATAGAGCCAACGTACTTCTTTGCATCGCTGTAAGCTGCTTTTAATGACTCAAAATTCTGTTTTGCATCAATCAGTATTCTTGATTGGTTTAATTCTATCTCAATGTAATTCATAGTTTTTCATTGCTTTTTGTTGGTTTTAGTTAATTGTACATGAAAAAACAGATTATTCAATAGGATAGATAAATTTTTACGAAAACTTTGGGTCGCAATTTGTTATCTCAAGTTTGTATTCTGTCAATCAACGAACCGTCATCAATCGCTATGGCTTTGGGGAGTTCGTTCAGAGCTGGATACCAGAGGTGGATGTCGCTGTTGTGTTTAAGGAGGAGATAGAACGGCTAAAGTCGGGTGCTGGACGTAAGACGGCGGGTAAGAAGAGGAAGCTTGAAACGCTGAACAACTGATATAGCGTCAAGGTCAGGATTTCGATTGAAATATGAGTCATTGTTCATCCTTTTTGACTGAAATATAAAGCGTATATTGTATCGATTAATGTAATATAGTCATCCGATAATTGGTAACTCATCCCAGCGCGTAGTGTACTGGGGTGACATTTTCCCACGCTTCATCGCCCAAGGCTTAGCGATTCCTTCACTCGCAAAGTAAACGGTATTACGCTGTTTTTTGTTGAGCTGATCGAGTGTCGTCATGAGTGCTTTAGACTGAGCATTATCTTTTGGCTGTTCATCAAATAATCCCAATTGAAAAGTACCAGGCGCATAGAAGTCAGATAACATCACACCCGCCTTCGCATAGCGATAGTTGGGCTTGAATAATTGCGTTATAAGCTGACTGGCAAGCGGTAAAAAATCACTGGTATTGTCACTTGGGTAGGCTAGTTCAACACTGGCACTGTTGCTGTAATAGGGTTCTTTGTCAGCAAAGGGGCTGGTGCGACAAAAGACGGTGAGTTGTTTGGCGCTAACGCCTTCTATGCGAAGTTTCGTACAAGCGCGTGCGGTATAACTGTTTATGGCTTCGGATAGGTGTTCCAGTGAAGTGATACGATCACCAAATGAACGAGAGCAGACAATTTGTTGTTTGGTGGCGGGTGTTTCATCGAGCGCAAAGCAAGGATAGCCCGTTAGTTCTCGTTGGGTACGTTCGAGCACGACTGAAAACTGCTTACGAATACTGACGGTATCGTATTGCACAAAGTCCCATACGGTTTTAATGCCCATCGTTTCTAATTGACTGCTTATGCATCTGCCAACGCCCCATACTTCACCGACTGGGGTAATTTTCATTAGCTTTTCTTGTCTGGTTTTGTCGGTAAGCACCACCACGCCACCTGTTTTAGGGTAGGTTTTAGCTGCATTATTAGCGAGCTTAGCCAGTGTTTTGGTTTGAGCAATACCGACACCAACACTGATACCCGTATGCTTGACGACGGTATCACGAATCATTTGACCAAAAGCGAGTAACTCAAAGTTGGTATCCATGCCCGAGAGATCGATAAATGCCTCATCAATGGAATATATTTCAATGGCAGGTGTGATTGACTCTAGGGTTTCCATCACTCGACGGCTGATGTCGGCATAGAGTTCATAGTTAGAGGAAAACACTTCAACGCCGTTACGGTCAATCATCTCTTTTGCTTGAAAATAAGGCATACCCATTTTAAAACCTAGCTTCTTGGCTTCTCGACTTCTGGCAACGATGCAACCATCGTTATTGCTCAGTACCACTACGGGTGTGTGCTTTAAGTCAGGACGAAATAGTTTCTCACAGGAAGCGTAGAAGTTGTTGCAATCAACGAGTGCAAACATGATGGCTAACTACTGTTGCCACGCAAGGCATGAATGACAAAAGTGACGACACCAAATAGCACCAGCTCATCGGAGCCTGAAAGATCAATGGGCAGATAAGCAGCGTTACGTGGTAATAATCTCACAGAGGGTGTTAGGGACAGTTCTTTAACAGTAAATTCACCGCAGACTTCGGCAATGACCACGCTACCATGTTTAGCATCGATGGCACGATCAACCACCAGCAAGTCACCATCATGGATACCCGCTTCAATCATCGAATCGCCGGTTGCTCGCACATAGTAGGTTGCCGCAGGATGGGCAATACATAACTCATTGAGATCAAGTGTGCGCTCAACATAGTCTTGCGCTGGCGAAGGAAAACCAGCAGGAACCCGCGCCGCAAACAAGGGCAAGGCTAAATTAACACAGGGTGATGCGGGCTGAAAAAGCTGCATGATGCTTATCTCGAATGGAAACAGAATTATTATAGAACGATTGTTCTATTTTTGCAAAAGAACTATGTTTTTCACGTTGAGCTGCGGGGATTTATCGCCCATAAAAAAACCTGCTTGATGCAGGCTAAAGGATGGTCATTAAGTGCGGATTATATCAAAAAAACCAAAACCGTATTTAGTCTCTTACCCCAATGGTGATCAGATGACGTTCTATGGTGGTGACGTTGAAGAATCCACCCATCCAAACATTGACGATATTGGGATGCGGCTCGATCTGACAGATTCTTAATGCTTCAACGGCTAGAACAATATCAGCGATTTTAATGTCGTTACTGTCATGGATTTCTGCATAATTGCGCATCAACTACTCCGATTTTGCATGTAATCTAATGTCGCTAGATTATAATCGATTCGTCATAGGCAACATAACAAATAAAATCTAAAGACCTATTGACATTGAAATTTAATTGGATTAAATTTCGTATAAAGGTGTTGAGTTGATGGCAAAGCTGCCAACTTAATTAAGATTGATGAAGTCATATTTTGACCGCAGCCTACCGAGACGTAAGAGGTAGTAGTTGGCTAAGGGATTGAGAGCCTACGTAGTCTAGCAATAGACAAATCCTGTGTGTTTGAGGTGTTGTTGATGGCAAACGAACCACCTCCTAGTATGCGAACACCGTAAACAAGCCATTAAAATATAGTCATTCAGCACGTTGTTGCTATCAAAAATTTATTGCCTTGCGGTAAGGGCTTTTTGCAAATTCAATTTGTAACTTGTCTCAAACTACAAGCAACTCTCAAAACAATCATGCTTTAGTCGGCAGGGTTTCGTTTAACGAAAAATTAAGCAAAATTACACAAATCGGTTCTGTATGGAGCAGTGTTGAGTAATTTTGTTGCTAAGTCCCTTCGAGCAACTAGCCTTTTGGCGGGACGTAACCTTTAATCAGTCAATTTAATTTGACACAATTCAACTAGACACACGCGGCAACGCCTCGGTGTCATCATTCAACAACCCTCTGGGAACATCTCCCAGGCGGGCGATAGTTCCCTTTTTTGGAGAACACCGTGAATAACGATCAGTTGAAGTATCTAGCTGACTTCGCTAAAATCATTGCCATAGCTCAATTTGGGTATTTTGGCTATAAAGGACTCGAAAACGGTAATATCATCATGTTTACTATGGCCTCGATTGAGACTGTATTATTTATGATTGCTGGAATACTTGTTCTTGGTTTAATTAAGGAGAAAAACAATGTTCAGTAGTAATGTTGACTTAGTTGTTTTTTCATTTAGCACA
The DNA here is from genome assembly GCA_964606405.1 of uncultured Francisella sp. Lineage (GTDB taxonomy): Bacteria > Pseudomonadota > Gammaproteobacteria > Thiomicrospirales > Thiomicrospiraceae. The sequence continues at coordinate 100,738 of CAZSGH010000002.1, read as the reverse complement.
TTTGTGCTTATCGCTATGTTTGCATTGGTCGGTTATTTATACTGGCAGCGTAAACATAATAACGCTTAGTTAGCCCAGCGCTAACATCACTCAACAACCCTCTGGGAACATCTCCCAGGCGGGCGGTAGTTCCCATTTTTGGAGAGCTATTATGAGCACCATCAAAGCATTATTTGCACTTGGTATTTTGTATCTTATCAAAGCGCTGTTTCCTCGTTATTTCGAGAGAAAAGAAAGAGCATTTTTAAGAAGCAAAGGTTACTTAGTCTAAATTCAAACCAACCCACACGGGACACTAATCCCGTTGGGAGATAGTTGTGCCCGTGAATTTATCCTTTTAAGTTCTGGAGAACTATCATGATTCAATACTTATTAGCGAATGCTATCTCTTTATTTGTTCCAACTTCTCGGGCAGCGGCTACCAAGCCCAAACCTGTTGTAAGTGCGAATATTTCAACGACGACCAACTTAAAGCAAAAGCCAAACTTAGTGTCGCTTTATGATGTAATCGATAAACACCTTGATTGTGGTAAACCGAGTAATCGGTCGCTATTTTCAGGAGATATACGTCGCAGTTACGAGCAACGCCAAGCAGCTTTCAACGAGTTTGCGTTCTATACTGGTTGCTAACAAAGTTAGCTGCCTTTAATAATTTTACCCACACGGGACACTAATCCCGTTGGGAGATAGTTGTACCCGTGAATTTATCCTTTTAAGTTCTGGAGAACTATCATGACTACAACTAACACAACTAACACATCAAACTACTATGACTTAATTGCACGTGGTGTTGGATACATTAATCGTCCCCGTATCGTTTCTTTCGGTAAGGGTCGTAATGCTCAACAACAATTTGCGATCACAATTAATGCTATTCATGGCGAGAAAGAGTCTGTTGAATACACTCAATTTGAGATGTTGGCTAAAACAGATCAAGCTAAAGCAGTAATTGATTATGTCTCGAAGCAAGTTGATGCTAAAAAAGTGTTTGCATCCTTTGAATGTGGCGATCTAAAACCAGAGAGCTACCCGATCAAAAACAAAGAAGGAAAAGAAGAAATTCGCTTTAAGATTAAAGCTCGTCTTCTAAAGATTTCTAGTTTATGGATTGATGGCGAAGCTATTGACCTGAATGCAATTTATCATGTTGAGCCAAGCGTAACACCGCTTCCAGCACAACAAGATGCTCAGCCTAATTTGGCTCAGCAACGACAAGCTGCATAAGGTTTTGTAACGCCATTGTTCCCTGAAAGGCTGGGATGTAACTTTCAACGTATCACTGCTTAATGCAGTTTTTAAATAGCCTGCGGATCATCAAGAGCACAAATCTGATACCGCTCGCACCAATACAGTTTAACTGGCCATACAACACGCACGCCGCCTGTGTGTGTATGGCAACCTTTTTTCACATAAACCCTTCGGGAACCAAATCCCGTTAGGGGATGGTTCCCATTTAATTTTCATATTGGAGAATCATCATGCGTGGATTAAATCAAGTTCAAATTATCGGTACATTAGGTCGCGACCCAGAAGTACGTTATACGTCTGCTGGTGCTGCGATTGCTACGTTGAACATTGCGACAAGTGAGCAATGGACAGACAAGCAAAGTGGTCAACGTCAAGAAAAGACTGAATGGCACCGTGTTGTAATTTTTGGCAAGCTTGCTGAGATTGCTGGTCAGTATTTAACCAAGGGTAGCCAAGTGTTCATCCAAGGTAAATTGCAGACTCGCAAGTGGCAAGATCAATCTGGTCAAGATCGCTATTCCACAGAAGTTGTGGTTGACGTGAACGGTCAGATGCAGATGCTAGGTGGCGGTAGTCGCAAAGCAGCTGATGCTACAACAAATCAAGCGCAACAGCCTGCAGATGCAGATTGGCCTGATGATTGGGATATTCCTATGACTCAGAACGATCCTCGCCTCTATGGTGATGATGCGGATATTCCTTATTAAGGGATTTTTTTCAACTTAACCCCATCGGGATTTTAATCTCGATGGGGTTAAAAGCTCCGATGGTTTTTTAACCTAACCAGAGGAGCTTTTATGGCTAAATCTAATAAACAAGTTGCTGGTGAGTTTGCTTCTCATCTCATATTTGGCGCACTGATGTTTTCTTTTTTAGTCGTTGTAACCATTAGTATTCACTCTTTGGTACACTACGCAGAAGGGATCATATTTGACTGGCTAATCATTACACTACTGGGGTATATCGATAAAATCATTTTTATCGTTGATGCCGTAGTCTTTGTTTGGTGGTTGGTTACATCAACCAAAAAAGCGATTGAGGAACTTGACCATGAGTGACTTTATGAAAGGATTTATTATTGGAATGAAAGAAACGCCTCGAGGTTTCTTTGCTCCACTCCTATTAGTGAAAGACCTTCTTGATTGGATGAGCAAAGTGACAGAGCGTGGACTTCAAGCTAAAAAATAATTTGGCACTTCTGTGCTTGGTTTTGTGAAGGAGTAAATTATTATGTCTGATATGGATATTTTCGTTATGGGCTTCAGCTTATTTGTTGCGGTCGCAGCGACTGTATTGGTCTTATGGTTGAAATATCAGCGAGATCACGGCAAACACTAACTCTTTGGACCTGCCTTGCAGGTTCTTCCAAGTGTCCCGTCGGATATTTGGAAGAACCTGTGTGAACAGGCGGTATTACTCAGTTTCAAATTAATAAATAGGGGCGGTCACCCCGAATGACCAGGCTTTATCATGAGCCAGTAACACTGGCATGAATTCCTGGGTATCACGTTACAGTGATATTCCTAAGGTGGCATTAATTTGATGCTATCTTAGGAATATTGTTGCTAAGTCCCTTCGAGCAACTAGCCTTTTGGCGGGACGTAACCTTCAATCAGTCAGCACAATAACTGACACATATCAAACAGACACACGCGGCGATGCCTCGGTGTCATCACTCAACAACCCTCTGGGAACCAATCCCAGTGGGGTAAGGTTCCTTTTTGTTTTCAAATTGGAGAACCTTATGAACAAACTATACCTCGTCGATATGCAGTTTTATCAACACAATATCGCACGTCATGAAGTCATTGAAGTTGTCGCGCGAACATCGATGGATGCATGGTTTTCTGCCGTGCGTCGATTAAAAGCGATCGGCGTCATTAATGAGCGGAACACTAATGTCAAAATTGGTGTTCGTGCAGCTTAATTTCAAAAAATACCTTTACCCACGGGGATACATTATTCCCAAGGGGTTGGTGTATTCCACTTAAGAGATACACCATGAAAACTATATCAACCAAGTTCCAGTTAAAAGAATTGTACGATGACTTCAAGCAGCGTACAGGAAAAGTCATCACTGCCTGCGAGGGATCAGAACTTAATGCGCTATGCGCCAAGTGCTGGATCACCTTGGTGGTCGAGTTGTCTTTTGAATTGGGTGAGCATATCACCTTATCTAAAGGCATGATGCTATTAGCTGAACCTAATTATTAATCTTACACATTAGTGTTTTTTACTTAACCCAATCGGGGCATGACTGTCCCGTTGGGCTTGGTGTGCTCCGAATTTTCAAACAAAATAAGGAGTCATACCATGACTATTCGTCTCGAAGGCAAAATTGCTGTTAAATCAGTCACTGGCAGAAATGGAAGCTTTTCTGTTGGTGATCTCACAACAGGTATCGGTGACTTTAAAGTCGTCGATGCTATTCTTGACCAGTTTGAGCCTGGCACCTATGAGGGCATATTTCTCGTTGAGCAAATTTACCCACATTCATGGGCGTGGCGTGGAAAAGTAATGATTGAAGTTAGAGCAAAACTGGCTGATATTATCTTATCCACTCACTCAGATGAGGTCGATCAGACCTCAGATGCACCACCGGTGCAAGATCCTATTGTGGAGCAACAGTCAACAGTTAGGATGCCGCCTATTATTCAGTTGCCAACGGTATTTGTTGGCTCTGATTCTGATGAGGCAGAAACTGGAACGGTGTTGTCACCAAAGCAAGATGATGACTTGGTTAACAAGTTGTTTGGTGCCGACCCTGAAACACTAGAAACAGTGCTCGCAGGAGGGCAACCCATAACACTTGACCCAACGATAGATCGTGAGCTGTTTAGACAGCAACGTGATTATCTGAAGGCTAATGGTTATAAGTTTGACCCAATTGCTCAAGTTTGGCAGAAGGTCTAGGGGTTGATACCATGACGACTATATTAACCGTTTACTTCGTGTCCATTCCTGTTTGGATGCTGCTCATTTATACTTGGGAGACATTAGTTTCTCTTGGAAAAGAAGGTGTTTTGAAGCTGATGTACAGCATTGGTGAAAAAACTGTTTTTTCAGCAATTGCAATTGCATCAAAAGGCGTGTACGACGTAGTTAGAGGCCTTGAACATCAAGATCATTTATTGATTTTGTTGTCTTTGCCAATTTTGGCGTTTGGTATATACTTGGTATCGTTATCAAAGTCTAAAGGAGTCTGATATGTTAGGCGTACTGGCAGTATCACTATTTCTTGGCTTGCTTGCTATTGGCGCACATTTCCTCGTGAAAGAAGTTACTAGGCGAGAAGCAGAAGTACAATCAAAACCTAATATTTTAGGTTAATCAACAAACAATAGCCTCGCATCGCGGGGCTGTTTTCTATCACCCTACTGGGAACGCCACCCAGTAGGGGAGTCGTTCCCTTTTAAGGAGAGCGACTATGGCACTCATGTTTGACCGTCTTGCCCATAACTATGCGCAAGATGGCTATTACCGCACAGATGATGAAACAGTTAAGCGCTGCGCTTATCTATTGGATTCATCATCAACTAATTTTTCCTTGCTTGACCCGTGTTGTGGCGAAGGTTTGGCGGTTGCAGATGTCGTCAGACAATTTGAGCAACCGACTAGTATTCTAACTCATGGTGTTGAGATCAATCGAGATCGTTATCTCGCAGCAAGTGATCGAGTGAACCAAGTCGTTCATTCTGACTTAAACGAGGTAAATCTTTCATTACGCGCTTATGGCTTGCTGTGGCTCAATCCACCTTACGGTCAAATTGTGACCGACAAGGCTGGATTGGGTGATGCTCGAGGTACCGATCGTCTGGAGAAAGTTTTCTTCAGACGAACCTTCTCGACACTTCAGTCCGATGGTGTGCTGGTAATGATCGTTCCCTACTACGTGCTCGACAAGGAATTTTCCTTGATGATCACCAAGTGGTTTTATGATGTTCAGGCTTATATGGCACCGGAGCAGCAATTCAAACAGTGCGTGATTATCGCTAAGAAACGTGCATCATCCACAACGGATGCCGCAACAGCTAAGCGACTGGAGTCAATTGGTGGTGGTCAACTACCACCTGAGTTACCAGATTATCCGTCACAAGATCCGTATGTCATTCCAGAAATGCGACAGCTACCTATCATGCGAATTGTTCGGCTTGAGCCAGAACAGTTAGCAGTGGAGATTCAAAAACACAACAAGGCAACGCTTTGGGGTGGTTTTGATGCCATGTTTGGTGGCGTGTCTCAATCTGCCGTACCCAAGCCTTTGCGTGATTTAACACAATGGCATTTGGCTTTGGCATTAGCTGCTGGCTACATCGAGGGTGTCGTCAATAGTGATGATGGACGAACTTTGCTGATTAAGGGTAACACCTTTAAGGAAAAGGACGAACGACGCGAAATGGACGAAGACGGCAATTTAACCATCACTCGTTTAGATCGTTTTGTTCCCATCATCAAGGGTATCGAACTAACGCCCGGTGACAATTACGGTCGCTTGATGACGATACGCTAGGGATACTAAAACACCATGGCACTGACTAAACTCCCCCGTAATTGGAAGCGATCTGTTGTGTTAACTAGCATGAGCTTACCTGATGATTTTCACCAGGCAGTGAGGATGCTAACACACCCTTATTTTCCAATCTCAAACGATGATGTTCTTTGGTTAGATGATCTAACCAAGGGCAGAGGCGATATTATTCAAATTCAAGGCTGTTATATGACTTGGGGTATCGCTGATGGTAGCTATCACCTAATGAATATAGCGATTAGCTAAATTTCTTTACACCCTATTGGGCATCGCTGCCCAATAGGGGAAGCGTGCCTTTTTCTATTTAGGAGATATGGCATGGAACTATACATTAAAACAAAAAAAGGGTATCAACCCGCAAAAGCACTAGCAGTGTTTGAAGCAGCTTCTCATTATGCTGCAATGGCGCTCTCAACCAATATGGTAAATATTCGATCTACTAAGGATGTTATACCGATGGTGGAGCATCGTTTGCGAGGTTTGAAAGAAGAGCATTTTGGAATGCTTGCATTAAATGCAAAATTGCAGGTCCTAGACTGGTGCGAGCTTTCAAGAGGTAGTATTTCTGAATCACCTGTATATTCAAGAAACATCATTAAAGAGTTGCTAGAGCGCAATGCAGCCGCTGTCATTTTCGCTCATAACCATCCGAGTGGAGACACAGAGCCAAGCAATGCGGATAAAAAACTAACGGATTATTTAGTGGATTCTTTGAAAGCCATTGATGTCAAAGTTGTTGATCATATTATTGTGGGCAACGCTAGTTTTTCATTTGCAGAAAATAACCTGATTAAAAAATAATCATTAACCCATTAAGGGAAGCTAATTTCCTTTGTGGGGACTGGCTTCTCTTTTGATTAGGAGAGCTATTATGAGTATGAGTGCGCTCATTCAGTTTAACGAAGTAGATGGCGTCATGTGTGATGCCATTATTGCCGATGAACACGGACAAATCATGATGATGTCATGTTATGGCTATGATGCGTCAATTAACCGATTGTTTGCGTCCTTTGCCTTAGCAAAATTCAATGGAGGCTTAACGTCATTGTCTTTTGACTATGAGAGTAGGGAACGGAAGCTATTAATTGGTAGCAGCGATCGCTTAACTAAAACAGCCGGTCGTTTACCGAACGGTCTGTTTGGGGCTAACCTGGTACATACATTTATTTACGATGAGTCTATCGTTCAAGATGATATGAGTAACCAGGTGCGTTGGATGTTACTGCGAGGTCAATATGATGAATATGATGTCGATTTAAGGATATGGTCAGTCATTAAACGACTGTCACCCATTCCTTTAATGGACTCATGGCGTATAGCGATTATGAACGCTTTAGCTAAAACAGGTGCGATTGTATCTGATATGTCACAAGGGAATGATCTAAGACTGTCTATTGGTGTGCGTTGCTGGCGAGTTGATCTTGATAGCAAACAAGCCAAGGACTTCATGGGATGCGATTTTCCATCCTATGTTTCCAATATGGTCAAAAGTGGTGTACTGGAGGTGAGTCATGTTTGATGTTGCTTCTATTTTTATATGTATTTCGTGTGTATAATAAAATCATGAAAATAGAATACGATGAGCAAAAAGCTCAGAAGAACTTTCAAAAGCATGGCGTTACATTCGATGAAGCTGAAGAGTCGCTCTATGATCCATTTGCTTTGGTTATGGAGGACTCTGAATCTATTGATGAAGAGCGTTTTTTGCTGCTTGGTAAGAGTAAGAAAGAGCGAGTGCTACTGGTTGTATATGCCCTTAGACATGAGGATACGATCAGATTCATTTCTGCACGAAAAGCAACTGGCAAGGAGAAGGCTGACTATGAAAGCGGAATATGATTTCAGTAAAGCAAAGCGAGCCACGGAAGTTCCGCATTTGAACAAGCTTCGAGAAGAGGGTGGAAAAGTGCGAGTAACGATGTATCTAGATGATGACATTGTAAGGGACTTCAAAGCCAGAGCATTGAGCGAAGGAATCGGTTATCAGACAGAGATTAACCGTGTTTTACGACAATACATAAAGTCTGGTGGATTAACGCTTGAAGAGCTGATCAAAAAGGCTGTGAGGGAAGAAGTAGCGTTGCTAAAAACGAGCTAATTCAAATCCTATTCAATTTTGACACCCTACAGGGAACCACATCCCTGTAGGGGCGGTGGTTCCCTTTTTTTATTTCAAAAAAATGGAGAGCCGCTATGAGTAAACTAAAAGTGTTGTGCAAAGCATCACACAATATCGAACAGATCGACAATTTACCTGAGTACCTGGTCGTTGAAATTGAACAGGCGATGCTGGTTCAATTGAAACGGGTGCAAGTGATACTGCAACAAGCCAATATGCACTATGCCGTGCGTTGGTGGGCAGTTGACTCAATCATGTATCAAGTCGGTGACGATGGTGACAAGAGCGATATAGGTGATATAGATGTTAACCTTGAAGGTCTCGACCTTAAAGAAACCTGTCTGATCGAGTTCGAAACTGACTACCGACTGGATGGCGAACACGTTAAGGTGCACAGCGATGGCGATTTGATCGTCTTTTGTCCTCTCAAACATTCTGAACATGAAGAGGTTTGGGCGACGATAGGCAATATTGATGAGCTGCTGTTGCGATTTACTGACTCTGGTGACAAAGCGTCACCAGTGGGAGTAGAATAACGACACATAGGAGTTTATATGTCCGAAATTGATCAAGTCAAAGAAGAAATTGGCTTTTACAAAATGATCTTGTCAATTGTACTGGCAGCCTTGTTTGCTGTCGTTGGTTGGTTTGTGTTGTACGATGGACAAGATGTTAAATCAGGATTTGCTTTAGTTGCGATTGTTTCTTTAATTGCGACTTGGTTAATTGTTCAGCGCATAATTTTTAAGTTAATTAGCAAACTGAAGGAGCTTTAATCATGAGCACATTTACAATGCAAGTCATTGCTATGGGTTTGGTTGTTATGGCATTAGCCTATACAGTATGGCAGATGCATAAAAATAGTAGCAATTGATGGATCATGAAACTGCAAAAATAATAGCCGTATCCATTTTTTTGGTTGCGATTATTATTTCTGGTATTCACATTATGATGCGAAAGCACTAATTTAGAGCGATGGTGTTACTGTCAGAATAAGAAGTAGCGCCGCATTTATTTTACCCTACAGGGAATCACATCCCTGTAGGGGCGGTGGTTCCCTTTTTTATTTCAAAAAATGGAGAACCACCATGAACGACAACATTGTTGACGATACCAATATTACCGATGACAACTGTGTCTTAGGTGATGCGTTGAATCAACCTACCAATGACGATGTGATGCCTTTGTCCCAATTCATTAAGGATTTTGGTGGCACATTGATGGACGCGGTTAAAACGCAACTGCGCCCAACTTACCTTGTTCACGACGAGTCAGAAAAACGCCTTGCAGTGATGGATGGTCTCAAACGTAAGCCATTCGTGCAGCAGCAAGACGTGGTGCAAGCCGTTACCAAATTGATGATTGATGAAGGTGCGCCTGCGTCCGTCATTAATGCGGAAATGGGTACTGGTAAAACCATGATGGCCATTTGCGCTGTAGCAGTCATGCACGCAGAGGGCTATCAGCGTACCTTGGTGGTTTCACCACCGCACCTGGTGTACAAGTGGCGACGTGAAATACTAGAAACAGTTCCTAACGCACGCGTATGGGTGCTCAATGGCCCAGACACGCTTCGTAAACTGCTCTTGATTCGCAATATGCTCGATAAGCCTGATGTGCCAGAGTTTTTTGTCATGGGGCGTGTCCGGATGCGAATGGGCTTTGACTGGCGTCCTGCTTTTGCAGTGCGTCGTTATCGTCAATATGGAGAAATGGGCGAAGCGGTCAACACACAAGTTGCCGCCTGTCCTAAGTGTGGTACACACATTTTGCATAGCGATGAAGAGCCTATTCCATTGACACCTCATGCTGCGCAATTACGTTTGAATGAGAAACGTCAAAACTGCCGTTGTTGCGGTGAGCGTCTTTGGACGTTATCACGCAGAAAAGGTGAAGTGGCCAAAACACGACAAGAAATTGTCATGGATGCGCTGGTGCAGATACCAACGATCGGCAAGAAAACGGCTGAGCGTTTGTACGATACCTTTGGTGATGGGCTAGGTAAGATGCTGGAGGACAATGTTTACTCCTTTATTAACCTAATGGATGCCGAAGGTGAACTGGTGTTTACCGATAACCAGGCACGACGAATGGAAAGAGCTATGTCACGCATGGAGTTTTCATTTGGGCAGGGTGGTTATCAGCCAACCGAGTTCATCAAACGTTACCTACCCAGTGGTTACTTTGGTTTATTAGTCGTGGACGAAGGACACGAATATAAAAACGAAGGTTCGGCACAAGGTCAGGCAATGGCGGTATTGGCACGCAAGTGCAAGAAGACATTGCTATTAACGGGCACTCTCATGGGTGGCTACGCTGATGACTTGTTTTACTTGTTATGGCGTCTCAATCCTAAACTGATGATTGAAGATGGCTTCACCTACCGTAAAGGTGGGTTAGGAAGCGCAGCGCAATCATTCTTGCGTCAGCATGGTGTGATTAAGGAAGTTACTCGTGTTAAAAGCTCCGATAGCGAACGTCGTTCACATCGAACAGCTAAAGGCGACCAGATTGATACGAGATCCGCAAAAGCACCAGGCTTTGGACCAAAAGGCATCATGCGCTACGTGGTACCTTACACGGCATTCTTAAAACTCAAGGATATTGGCGGCAATATTTTGCCAGCCTACCAGGAGCATTTTGAGAAAGCTGAGATGACAGCGATGCAAGGTGAGATGTACAGCAAAATGGCATCGAGTTTGCAGTCTGAGTTGAGACAAGCATTGGCGAAAGGTGATACCTCATTAATGGGTGTTGTTTTGAATACTTTGTTGGCTTGGCCAGATACCTGTTTCCGTTCGGAAACAGTACGTCATCCGCATAACCGTTCAACGCTGGCTTATGCACCGAGCATTTTTGACGAAACGGAGATTTCTCCGAAGGAAGCAAGAATGCTGGAAATATGCAAAACTGAGAAGCTTAGAGGTCGTCGCACGCTGGTGTACACCGTTTACACCGGCACACGCGATACCACTGGGCGGTTAAAGTCACTACTTGAAGCCGAAGGGCTTCGAGTGGCGGTACTCAAAGCCAGTGTAGAAGCTGCGAAGCGTGAAGATTGGTTACTTGACCAGGTCGATCGAGGTGTTGATGTCATCATCACCAATCCCGAACTGGTTAAGACAGGCCTCGATATGCTTCAGTTCCCAACCATCGTGTTTATGCAGACAGGTTACAACGTCTACACGGTACAACAGGCAGCGCGACGCTCCTGGCGTATTGGGCAGAAGTTGCCCGTCGACGTGTACTTTTTAGGCTATGGAGACTCAGCGCAGATTACCTGCCTAGAACTCATGGCCAAGAAGATCACCGTTAGCCAATCAACCTCTGGCGATATGCCAGATTCAGGGCTAGACATCCTCAACCAGTCAGGTGACAGTGTTGAGGTTGCCTTAGCCAAACAACTCCTTGGTAGAGGATAAAACTACCGCAAGAACCCACGCCGTAAGGCGTGGGTTTTTTGTTACTGGCAATTGTTTTTTGTGGGCTTGTAAACACTGGTTTGACTAAAGCTTAACCACTGTGGTCCTGTTGGACAACTATAGCAAATCCAACCAGTATTACTTTGACTATTGTCGTTTGACGTTTCTTTTTGTTCACTGCCAATAGAGAATTTCTGGTCAGCATAAATACAGTAAGGCTGTTCTTTGATGTCCTCATGTGCGTAGGCTGAAGCCGATAGTGAAAACAAGATGAGCGTTAAAGTTCGTTTCTGCATATTGCATGTCACTTCTAATTTTGCTGCAGCAAGTCGCTGCGAGATAAAATCTATCACGAGTCTCAGAATTAGAGAAATGTTTGCGACCTATTTATCCAAAATAGATATAAAACTTGTTCACCTAATGCGACGAGAGCTGAGCAAAGCGTTGTGTAAATGGTAATTAGTCATAACTGAACGAACGAGTACTAAGTCTACCGATATTATTTAATATGTCTATGATTAATAGTTCTGACTCTTTGCTGCCGTCCCAAGCATTCAATACCGCAGACATTAGTGGTTCGCTGACTTTTAATTTATCATCACTATCAATGTCTATTTTTGCATATTTGCATACTTTAATGACGTTGTTTGATATCCTTCTTGATTTTCCAGATAGTATTTTTGAAACTTGGGACTGATCTATTCCTGTTTTTTCTTGAATTAATAGTTGCTTTCTTGGGTTTTTCTCTTTCCAATCAATTAGTAAGCGATTGATTATGTCTATGCTTTTTTTCATTTTAATTTGAATATTTGAATATGTGATGTGGTATAATATCAACTCAACAAATTAAAGGCAATATGAATATGAAAGTGCTACTGTCAATAAAACCAGAGTTTGCAGAAAAAATTCTTTCTGGCGAGAAAACGTTCGAATTCAGGCGTGCTGTATTTAAGGAGCCTAATATCAGTGCGGTTGTAATATACGCATCTAGTCCCGTTCAGAAGGTGGTTGGAGAGTTTAGCATTGACGATGTTTACGAGATGTCGCCAGCAGAATTGTGGGAGAAAACATCACAAGGATCTGGAATTGATAGGAAATATTTTGATGCTTACTTTGAAGGGAAGAGAAAAGGGTATGCAATTAAGGTGGGGCGAGTGTTTTGTTACGATAGTCCTATCAACTTAGGAAGCCTAGGGATTAAAACACCACCACAATCATTTTGTTATTTGGATAGATAAAGTCGAGTGCCGTACGTCTTTCGTATGGCACTGATTCGTTACACTATCTTAGACACATCCTCATTGAGGAAGTATTCGACTTTTCCTGGTCTATATAAGGCATCGTGAACACTCGTTACTCTAAAGCCGTAGTGCTTGAATAAACGTTCAAACTCAAGGTACTTTTCTTCAGAGACGGTTAAAAATGGCTTATCTGTACCAAGTTCTTCGAAGCTTTTTTCGAACAGCTTAATCCCAAAGCCTTTATCTCGGTAGTTTGGATGCACAGTAAGGTTGCACAGCTTTTTCTCAAACTGAGTATTCTTAATAATCGATACTCCTACCGCTGCCAAACCAGAATACTCAAGAATAATTTTTCTTTCATCTGTCATAGCTATGTCAGTAGCGACACTACCCCAAAACCATGTATCGTAGTCTGGATAAAATGCAGAAGCTGATTTCGTAAGATTAAAAGCAGTTACAACCGCCTCGCTAGTAAGCTCTTTGCTAATGGTCTTACTTAGATCATTAATTACTTGCATTTTTTTGCTCCTGTTGTGGTGCAAGTGATAGATAACACTGGGTTAGCTCATGACTCCAAAATATGTTGGCGATTGTGGAGGCTAAAAATCCCGCAAAGAGTATAGCACCTATCGTTATAAAAAAGGAGCGTCGAGAACTCTTTGAACTTTTCACTTTAATGAAATTGTCATAACCTATTTTTGGCTTCTCTGTTCTGTCTTCAGACCAGTTATAAGCCACATAATACATAGATCTTGATTGTTTATTGAGTGTTATTGTGTTCCACAGTGATGACAAAGGATTAATTAAAGCACATTTTACCCACTGAAGAGCTAAGTATGATTTATCTTTTGATTCGGTATTATGGTTTACAAAATCACTCCAGATTTGTTCTTCTAAGAGCCTTGATGAGTTGTTTTTAATCGTTCCCATTACAACTTGACTCCAGGCATCAACTATCAGAAAAAACTTGACCTTGTTAATTTCGGTGCTTTTGGCTTTTGTTCGTAAGCTATAAGATATGCTTCTCATGGAGTTTATGCGAAAGTCTATAAAAGTCATTTTTTCAGACATGCCAGAAAAAAATCTAGCGGGTAGGTTTTCATTGGTGATTATTGGCGCATAACTTGAAGGTTTAAATCTCAAGCGGACGTAAATATCAATTTTATCTAATTTAGAAGTGTCTTTGGGAATATCAACGATGATGTGTGTGTTCTCTTGCTTGTCATCATTGTTGGTGTCTTCTATACGCAAGTTTCTTTCTGGACTAAATAGATAAAAATTTGATTCTGAACGTGTTATCTTAGCAAATCTGGGATCGAATTCATGAGTTTCTATCTTTAACGAGTCGTTAAACAGCGCCTCTAAAACAGCAGGATGCTCTCTTAAAAAAGGGCTCTTATCGACTATCTCGGTTTGCTTTAAGGAAAAAGGTAGGATACAGTGCAAACAAGACTTATTGCTCCAATTCATTATTTTAAAGCCAATCTCCAAATAGCCGTTATCGTCATCAGGCTTCCATATGTTTATGTCTAATTCTAGAGAAGTGGAAGAGTTCCCTGGCTCGCTAGATGTTGGCTCCAGAGATTCATTTGACCAATCTCGCTCTTCTTTGTTGTCGACCCATATGACGAGGGAATTTAACTTATTCATTTTTATTGCTCCCATAGGACGATGCGAGGGTTACATTGCCCAAGTTCTAAAAGAGTTTTAGATTGCTTTGACGTTAAAGAAAAACATCCCCAGTAGAATGGTGAAATTCCTAGTTCTTCTTGCAGTTGTTTATTCGTAACCTTTTTTTTGAAGGCTACGTTGTAGGTCATTCTTATTAAATGTGGATATTTTTTGTCTTTGTAGAATCGTTTTAATTCTTCAATGGAAAAAATACTGCCCTTCGAGCAATATGATAAAAAATCTGATTCAGTTTTGAAGTAATTGATGTTCCATACTTCGTCTACAACACACAATGAAGTTACTACAGATCTGTAATATGCTGGACCTTGCCCATCGTTCGTCCGATAAATGAATACTAAGTCACCCTTGGACATCATTGTGAGGCAATCCATAGCGGTGATGTAAATTTTTCTTATGGTGTTCGTTGGAGCTACATCATTTAACAAGTTGTATGACTCATTAGAAAGTATTGAGTCAGGAAACATTTTAGTGTGGAACTCTGGCTTGATGCTCAATACCCAGCATTTTTTTCTTGTCGCTTTAACAAAAGGATAATCTTGGTAGATGTTGTGAGAGTTTATGCCAACATTTTTTACTAGGACTTGTTCTATTCCATTGGCTGATTTTTTGTCCGCCGTATGATAAAAGCCGTAATGCTTAAGTCCTTTGATTAACTGTTCATGTTTTGGAAAAACAGTGACATAAATTTCTTCTACATTGTTTTCTGTTGCGTGATCCATTATTTTCTTGATGACTCTTTCACCGAGCCTGGTTCCGTGCGCTTCGATCTTTAGTGTACCCACCTTTAGTCTTTTCTTATTAGTTAAAGGTGGGCTAGCGTCTTTGATCTCATCATGTTCCAGCTTGAGATACAAAAAGGCTACGAGATTATCTTCGTCATCATAAAGAACGTAGGCATACTCATCGCAAGCGGCTTTTTTGTTGAACCAAGTAGAAAACTCGGCATAATCTGCTTTAAGAGACTCAAAAAAATTATCAGATAAGTCAATTTTACTGAAAGGTACATATTCTAAGTGCGCCATATATTTTTCCAAATATTATATGTCTGCTCTTTATAACATAAACGATGAGAACAATCTACAAGATTAGACTTTTAAATACATCAAAATTATGTATTAAAAACGGATGTTTTTGAGACTGTCCATAAAACTCATCAAAAACCACTTGAATCCTGTCTCAATACTGTGTCAAAATCAAAGTATCAAATACCTGTATCATAACTTGTAAAAAACTCAAGAGCCGAGCATATGCAAATAATTTATATCGTACCATATAATATTAATTTAGTAGTTTGCTATCATGACTAAGAATAAGCCAACTCCACAATTGTACGGCGCACTTCAACATGCTTATGATACTTTCAATATCGAACTATTCGATGGTACCTTAGACAATAGTTTGATTACACTGCAGAGGCAAGCGAATACCTACGGATATATGTCGTACAATCGATTTGTAGCGGTAGGAGATAAGAATACCTTTACGCATGAACTGGCATTAAATCCAGATTTCTTTGGTATTAAGCCATTAATTGAAGTATTACAGACGATTGTTCATGAGATGTGCCACCTTTGGCAAACTCAATACGGTAAACCAAGCCAGAAAAGTTACCACAATCAAGAGTGGGCGACGAAAATGGAGAGTATCGGTTTAATGCCAAGCGATACAGGTCGCATTGGTGGCAAGAAAACAGGTCAAAAAATGGCAGATTACGCAATTGCCGACGGCAAGTTCATGATGGTGTGCAACAAACTATTTGAGCAAGGATTTATCGTTGCTTGGTACGATCGCTTCTTGCCCAAAAATACATCCACATACTCGATGATGAGTGATCGTAACTTTGCAGTAGAAATTTTGGAAAACGCTTCGGAATCCTTGTTAGTTGTTCCTCACCTCACATTGGATAACACAAGCGCCGAGGATAGTATGGATGCGGCTATAGAAACTGCTGCAGTAAGCGTATCTGTTCAGGCTGTGCACCCTAATAAACCAATGACAAGTAAGTGTAAGTTTACATGTGAGTGTGGTGAAAATCTATGGGGAAAGCCAACGCTAGATATCACCTGCAATAAATGTAATAGCCAGTTTATACTGACGCAGTAAGCCAATCACCGAGAGTTGGCAATAGGTACAACTAATATGAAAATCGGCTACGCCCGTGTCTCGACACTACAACAATCAGTTGATCTTCAGATTGATGCTTTGCGTGCTGCTGGTTGCGACACTATATACGAAGAAACACAATCTGGTGCTAAGTCTGGTAAAGATCGACCAGAGTTAGCTGCTTGCCTAAAAGCGCTGCGTGTTGGTGATGTGCTTGTGGTATGGAAGTTAGATCGATTGGCTAGAAGTACTAGAGAGTTAATCACGATAGTACAAGATATTGCCAATAGAGGAATAGGGTTTGAGTCGCTAACTGAGCAGATTGAAACAAACACACCAGCGGGTAAACTTCTGTTCCATATCATGGGTGCTTTAGCAGAGTTTGAACGTGACCTTATTCGTGAGCGTACAAGAGCAGGGCTGGAAACAGCGCGTGCGCGTGGTCGTAAAGGTGGACGTCCTGTCAGTCTAAGTGATTCTGATAAAAAAATGATTAAATTGATGTCTAATAATCAAGAAATTAGTCCCACTGAAATTGCAAAACGCTTTAAGATAAGCAGAGCCACTTACTACCGCACCATCAAGGAAGTCGAATGAGTCGTATTGCAATCGGGAATGAGAAACATCGCGCTGACTGGTTAACAGATCCACTTAACCACGCTGCACAGGATGTGCTGCATCGCGCTTATGAAGGCAAACATCATCCCATGTGTGATTGCCAGGCTTCAGGTGTTCCAATGTATGTGGTAGCTTCGCGAGTCAAACAACGTTATTTCTTAATGCGGACTACTGGCACTATGGTCGAGCATGCGCTTACCTGTCATTTGTATTACGATCCTCAAGCTGGTGCCAATAAAGATGCTTTAATGGGGATTTCCCAAGGTGGTGACGGTAGTATTAATGTGCGACTTGCTGGTTTGTTGACCCGTCGAAAAAATGAGATCGGTGAGTTGCCAGCCAGTAGTGATATTGCAAACTATGCACCTGCTCATGCAAAAAGAATAGAAGCGCCAACAAATATGTTGGGACTGTTACATTTCATGTGGGAACAGGTGCGGCTGAATCAATGGTATCCTGACCGTCAGTATCCTCGATCATGGAACACAGTTCATCATTTAATGGATGACTACTTAACAGATACGCCCGTTATTCTTAACGGCAAGCAATCACTTAAAGAGTCTCTTACGGTCATTAAGAAGCCAGCTACAGCTGTAAAGCCTGTCGATGGCTTTACAGCTGTCGCAATAAATGGCTTATCACCTGACACGGCATCGTTTATGTTGGGCGAACTGCTGTTTATCAATGAAGCCAAAAGTGGTGGATTCAATATCAAGCTCAAATTCATGCACGGTATGCAAAACTTTTATTTACATCCATCATTAGCGGACCGACTATTTAGAAGCTTCGGGCGTGAGTTAGCGGCTTTTTCACGACCAGACAAGAACAAGTACTGTTTTGTCATGCTGGTAAAGGCTTTTAAGTTTAATTCTTCTAAAAAGAATATGCGCATGCTGATTTCTGACATGGCAATCATGATGACGACTCGCCACTTTATTCCTATTGCAGGTAGTTACGAAGAGGTTATGGTTTCAAAGCTTGTTGCAGAAGGACGACGCTTTGCAAAACCACTGACACATCGAGTTGGTGCTATTGTGCCTGACTTTGTCCTTCTCGATACACCTAAGCCCGTCAACATTGAAGTATTAGGAATGAACTCGCAAGCTTACCTTGTACAAAAGGCAAAAAAGCTGGCTTTTTACAAACAGGAAAAACTCGAAACGTTGGTGTGGGACGCTATTAAAGTACCTAATCCACCCAAACTACCAGACGAAACCAGTGAACCAGTAACTGTGAGTCTAGATAAGATGGAGTTTATCTTTCCAGCAGGCCTAATATCCTTAGATAAAATGATGGCGATGGCATTGTGGACTTCTGATAGAATACAGTTCAATAATGTTTGATGGTGCTACGAAGTGACTAAACAGCAAAAATTTGAACTTACTAAGATGGTGATCGACAAGACGTTTAGTCTTTTGTCGGGGCTGGGAAAGGTCGGTGTTTTAGCTTATGCTGCAATAGAGATTATTCCAAAGTTTGCGGGGTTAACCACCTTGGCAGATATTAGTGTTGCATTCGATGATGGTAATAATGGTTTTTTCTTTAAACCTATCTGGTGTACATTGGCATTAGTAGGGCTTGCATTGTGGGGCTTTATGGAGCGACGTTTTCGAAAATCAAAAACAGAAATAATGCATGAACGAATCAGAGAGTTAGAGCTGATGATTCATCCTAATCGTCAATCTAGTGGTATATTGCCTAGTGGTTCAACAAATCCAAGTGACAATTAAGGATAAGAAATATGATTAGCTTATCAGATATGATTAATGGTTTCGCATTTCTGTTTTTATTAGTGCTTTGGTTTTACTTGTGGCCATCTTTGATAGAGTCTGTTGTTAGGCAAAGGCTTTTTGAGCAACGCGATGTGCTTTTTAATCTAGCAGCTAATAACACAATTTCTTTTGATGAAGATGGTTATATTGAAGGTGTTAGAAGGATCAATTCTCTCATAAGATTTACTCACAAAGCCACTTGGCAAAGGCTGCTGACGTTTCACCTTTTTCTTAAAGGCAATGTGAACGCAAGATGTGCTCCCTTAACAACTTTTTTTCGTGAAGATAATCCAGTCTTATTAAGTGAAGTTGCCTTATTAGAAAAGAAACTATCAATGATTATGGCTTTTGGAGTTATCGCAAGATCTCCTGTGTTGCTAGTCTTTTTCCTTGTTGTTATGCCTATTATTGTAGCTATAAAAGTTACATGGGACGTGTATAACAATTTATACCCTGATGACTTTAATAAACTTAAAGAGTTTTTGTCCTCCAAAACAAGTAAAACTAAAAATGAATTTATGGGGTACGCTCTGTCAGTATGAAACCAATTTCGACACAAAATCCAGTCGGACAAACTGCGGATGAAGGCTAGGGAGGGTGTGCGACCTGACCAGTTTAACTGGGCATCGCCGATGTGCAGAAGCCTTAAATTATGCCCGTTCGATACTGATCACAGTAACTATGTGTTGTGCTATTATCTTGCAAAAATAGGTGCAGAATATGTTATGCGGCACGTTATAATGAAGTTGTTGTTAAACTGAGGTTTTAATTATGATGAAAACTGTTAGTAGGTGTTATACGGCAGGCTTGCCGTATAATTATGGTTGGGCCTACACAGGGAGTTTGCGGTGACAAGAATTCAAAACTACTTCAACGGAGTCGCAGACAAGATCGCAAGTGCTTCGCTTATCGCAAGCACCGCACAACACCGACCAGACATTGGGTCAAATCGGGAAGATATTGTTAGAGATTTCTTGCTTCGCCATCTCCCAAGGCGACTCTATGCCTCTCTTGGCGGACAGGTCATTTCTCACAACGGCAGTGAATCCGGACAGATCGATGTGATTGTTTCAAATGACCTTGGTGTGAGGTTTGACGAAAATGAAAAGACCTTTGTCACAACAGAAAGCGTTGCGGGTGCAATTACAGTCAAAACGACCTTAAATCAGGCCTCCTTGATTGATGCGCTTACTAATTTATCCAGCATTCCTGAGCCAAGCATGGAAGCATTTGGCTTCAAAATTCTTAAGACCGGATCAAGCGAAGCGTTTCTTGAACGCCATCCGTCGCTATACGTATTCGCTTACGAAGGTATCAGCGGCGAAACGTGCCTTGCTCATGTAAATGCCTTTTATAGTAACCATCCTAATATTCCGTACCGCCGCTATCCGAAAGGAATAGTCGTTAACCGGAAATACATGATTAGGTTCTTTCGAAGTGAAACACGCGCGTCGACCGGTTGCGTAATTCCGAAAGACACCTTCTACCTAATGCCATTGGAAGAAGACTTGCGAGGATTCCCTTTTGTGCAGCTATTGAACGATCTGTCCTCGTATGCAGACTGGCTCAATCATATGGACGTTTCCATTCATCCTTACTTCAATACTGGGTTTGGTTTAATCAATGCCTAGGCCCAACCCATCGTTGCAGCCGACCTTTGCAAAAAGCGTTCAGGCGGCTGAACTCAAACGTTAGTTTTCAAGAGCAACCGATACCATATGGACGAAAAAGATATTTCCGTCGGAGTCACTGCCTTCATCGATATATTAGGTTTTGGCAACAAGGTACTTGCTGCGAAGAGCATAGACGACATCAAAGAAATACATAAAGGCGTAAAACTCATTCAGGACGCTTTTGATTTCGAAACCGACGATGATTTAACTCGCGAAGTGCAAGAAATGCACAAGACAACTGTTTTGGCATTCTCAGATTGTGTGGTGGTTAATATACCGCTCGAATCCGAAGCTACGAAATTCGAAGGCACTTTTGACTCAATAATGTCTGAGATTACGAGTTTTGCTTATGGTCAAGGAGTCTGTTGTCTCAATTCACTCTTTATCCGTGGTGGCCTTGATCTTGGGTGGTGGTATCAGAAGGACGCCACATTAATTAGCCAGAGTATGGTTAACGCATATAAATCGGAAGTTGCTGTATCAGTTCCAGTTATCGCACTCACTGATCGAGTTTATGATTATTTTTCAAAGCATTCCCATCGCGAGTACTACAGCGATGATTTTGATCCAATACCTAGAGTTTTTAGATGTCTGGAAATAAATGGTAAAAAGCATTTCTACATTGACTATATGACCATATGCTTGGAAGGGGTTGGATGGCAGAGATCAAAAGAGCGGTCCGATGAATATCGCCTTTCTTCGCCGAAAGATAAAAACAAAATCATGGACGAAGGGTATCGCCAGAATATCGATGAATGGCTAAAAACACATTCAGAAAACATCAAACGTGCTTATACTGGTGCTAATGATGATGATGTAAAAGCCAAATACAAATGGCTTGCCAACTACCACAACGAGATAGCTAATAATTTCACTCGGAATCAAGATTGCCTATGCAACATCGATACAAAGAAAAGCTAATCAGGCGCAAAAGCGCTCCGCCCCTTAGCTTGAACGTTAGCCAAGGAAGCACCTGCATGTCCGACAGAATACCCGCATCCTTTTTGAACCACGCAGCAGAGATTCTGGCGGATACCTCACGTGGACTCTCGGGTTCTAAAATTGTCGAGTACTGCAACGCACGGGCAGTAGATTGCAATGTTGATCCTCCACACAGCACTTATCCGTTTGACGCTCCAAACAAAAGAACAGCACTTCAACAGAATCTCGCGGTTTTCTCGCCGAAGGATCAGTACGAGTTCCTGTTAGATCTGTGTGATCGTTTTGGAATTTCGACGCCAGATGAGGTGAAGCAGCTTCGTTCGAAGATCATCAAACGTTTCGGTCCTCAATTCTCCGACCACGTCATGCACACCGCGAACGGACTAGCGACTCCGGTGATCAATTCCGCGAGTACCCCATTGATAGTGGCACCTATCAATCGCCCACTTCGAGTTTTCTTGTGCCACGCTTCTGAAGACAAGCCACAAGTTCGCGAGCTGTATCACAAGCTCAAGCGAGATGGCTTCTCGCCATGGCTCGATGAAGAGGATCTAATTGCTGGTCAAGACTGGCAACTGGAAATCAGACGCGCCGTTAAAATTGCCGATGTCGTGTTGGTCTGCCTTTCCACGCGTTCAACTATTAAATCTGGCTTCGTACAGAAGGAAATCCGAATTGCATTGGACGTCGCCGATGAGCAGCCTGAGGGCGTGATATTTGTCGTTCCAATTCGGTTGGAGGTCTGTGACGTTCCAGACCGTCTTTCTCAGCGGCACTGGGTTGACGAATTCACGCCCGACGGCTACACGCAAATCTGTAGGGCACTGAGGGAGCGAGTGGCGGCTTTAGCACTCAACAATACTGCAAAACCAACTGCACCGAATTCAGGCGCAGAACCTCAACACCAAACTGTCGTTGTAGCCTTGGATCTTACGCTTAAATACATTCCGGGCTGGGAGGCCGTCAGAACCCGTTTAGCAAAACGCATTAAACATGAATTCGGAGACGAGTGGAGAGTAACCATTGTGCCCATCCCCGACGATATGCTTGCTGGACTCGAGGAGGGTTGCGTACCCTATCCCAAGATTGTTCCGCAGGAAAAACGAATGATCTATTACACTTTTCCAGACGGATTGAGCTGTGACGAAGATATCAGGTATACGGTCGAGAGCATTTATGATTTCTTGCTACAGTTCAAATATCCCGATGAGGTCTGACCCAAATTCAACCTGGACTCCGCAAAAGCGCGGAGCCGGCTAATTTTACGTTGGGCGGCAACAGCTACCGCCGATCTACTGAGGAATTGATGATGTGGGTGTTTGGGTACGGGTCGCTTATGTGGGATGGTTGGGAAGCCAAGCATGGCTGTACTCGCCGAGCAGTGGCTGACCTCCCTGGCTATTGCCGCAGGTTCAACAAAGCATCGGTGCGGAATTGGGGTACGAAAGCTGCTCCTGGTCCAACTCTCAATCTCTCTAAGCTTGATGCCAGCGTTTGTCGAGGCATTGCTTTTCAATTCCCAGATGCGCAGGAGGTGGAAGTTCTGTCCTACCTCGAAGAGCGAGAGGGAAAAGCATTCCGACTTCACAAGCTATTGGTATGCCTTGTGGATCAATCGGAAGTGTCGGCCCTTGTCCCGCTCTACAACGGACAAAATGTCATTGAAGGAAGGGCTACCGAAGAGCTAGCCGCAATGGTGTTGGCTGCGTCAGGCACTGATGGCACATGCTTATCCTACGTCAACGGCATCGCTGACAAACTCTCCGACTTGGGCATTAACGACCCAGCAGTCTTCACCCTTTGGAAAGCGGTCAATAACCATGCGTAGTTGCCGCTTGCCCCATCATTTCACCAGATCTGAGCAAAATCCGCCCAGCTCGTTGAATTCAAACGTTAGGAATCAATAAGAAATATGGTAGCAAGAGATGAAGAATCGCAAGCGGTTATGGGTGCCGCAATGCGGTACTTAAAGAATGGTGACCGCTCAGAGCTAGAGTCATTTCCCCTTTCGGTGCTTAAAAAAGCGGACTACCAATTAAGTAATCGGGATGAAGGGTCTGGTTATAGAAGAGCAATAAAAGATCTAATTGATGAGCTTTTGTCAGCAAATGGACCCGATGATAAATCGGCTGATTCTGAGCGCATACCCATATCTAACGAGGTTCAGAGAATCGTCAAGAAGTCATGGCACGAAGGATTTGTCGGTAATTTAATGGTCAGCGTAATTGCTGGTGTTTTGCTTATATTCATTGGCAACTTCATTAACACAATAAATTTGGAATCCTCGTCAAAAAAAGGTAATGAAGAGCAGCAGGTTGCGCTTCAGGAAATCAAGATACCTGTTACGATTGAAAGTACATGGAATGAAAACTCGGATTTAGATAGGAAGGCGGAATTTTATATTGTGCGTTCCGTTTCTCCAGGGACCCAATCTGTTATATATAGTGGCAGCGCAAAAGTGCAGATACCAGAAAATGGTATGACGGTAAATGGAATGATTTCCATAGCCCCTCATAAAACAACCAAGACCACAGTTATTTTGCCTAAAGAAAAAGAGTTGAATAAATACCTAGAAGCAGGTGGCTATGAAATTCAGCTAGTGTTGCTCAACCAATACGGGTATGTATTTATGAATATGGAGCAAAAACTCTTTGATAAGGAAATATTAGAAAGAGGTTTTAAGTACTGGTTCCGGTCAATCCCGGAACAGATCCCTAACAAATC
This sequence comes from uncultured Francisella sp., assembly GCA_964606405.1. GTDB lineage: Bacteria > Pseudomonadota > Gammaproteobacteria > Thiomicrospirales > Thiomicrospiraceae. The sequence continues at coordinate 76,656 of CAZSGH010000002.1, read as the reverse complement.
GCTCAACCAGATCGATGCCGAAAGCACGCGGCCTGGTTAACTCTGACGTTAAACTGCAAACACAACAAAAGGATATGGTATGCGTGATTTACTGCCCTCTCATCTAATTGACTTTCTTCGTGACCGTTACATAGCAGGGGTAGCGACAGCCGAAGCAAGCTTCGACGATAATAGTGCAGATGAAGACGCGCTAACTGGGGCATTAGGCCAGGCGTTAGCAATGAAAAGTCCAATCACGTTCACTGGCTCTTCAGGGGAGTACACGGTACAAGTCTCCTATCGGAAGCTCCGTGGGCGAGGCATCAATGCTCCTGAGCGCTTATACGGTTCTGACGGCTTGTTCCAAATATCTGTGTCTAATGAGTTCGGAGAAACTCTTCGTCAGAAGGGTCTTCCCTTTCAGGCAAAGACCAACTGGCGAGGCTCAAGCAAGGCTGTTGCATCTCAATCCAGTGATATGGAACAAACAACCGGTGAAGGTCTTGTCATTGACTATAGCTCAACTGGGTACAAAGCTTGCAGTACCTCTATCGCTATCGAGACTCATGGAAACCGCACGGAGGCAAACCGTCTCGGAGCGATGAAGCCACTTGGTCAAATGCTTGGAGTCGAATTTCTGGAGTGCAGAATTGGAGAAATAGGTCTCTATTACGATCAAGATAAAGAGCGATACACCCGAAGAGAAGCCATTATTCAACCGGCGCACGCGATCACAACTCGCATTGTAAAGCGTACAGTCTAACACTTCGTTCGAGGCGACCAGTTCGAAAGGCTGAGCAGGCAGGTTGCTTGTATGTTAGTTTGCAAGAATCCGTGGCTAATTGAATTGCCCATTCTACCAATCCCGACACGAAAGCAGTCGGACAGACTGCGGATGAAGGCGAGGGGAGCAGTGCGACTTGACCAGTTCAGCTGGGCATCGCCGATTCGAGTTAGGGTTGGAGCAGCAGTAGCCGAATATGATGCCTACCCTGCTTTCACAACTACCCAAGTCACCGCACAAAATTAGCCTACCTGCTAAACCGATTTTGAGCTGGTTTAGTACCCGCGAACAGAAAATCGTCGAGGGTGATAACCCCAAACCATGCCCTATCAATACTGACTGCAGCAACTAATAATAATTGAGCATGGCGCCGCCGCTATGCGGTCGACACCAATGGGCATAATGCCGTTTAATATGGATTCATTTGCGCTATTAATGCTTAACTAAGACTGTACACAGTTATTAATTGTTGTGCTATTATCTTGCCAAAGTAGGTGCTGATATATGTCATGCAGCACATTAAAATGAAGTGGTAGGAGAGGTTTTGATTATGATGAAAACTGTTAGTGGGTGTTATACGGCAGGCTTGCCGTATAATCAGGGTTGTGGGTATCCATTCCAATGAGAACTCCTCACTTCGCTAAAGTTGATAAGTCAAAAATCGAAGCCGTTTTTTCGGCCAACGGAGAGCACAGGTGCAAGCTTTGCCTTCCGTTCTTCGATAGGGAAGATGGTCATACACTTTGTGTAATTGGGCAGAACCCGAGTTGCGCCAATGCAGATCACGCTGATAAGACGGTCGAATACATTGAGCGGTTCGTTTTCGAGCACTTCCATCACGTCGGCAAGATACTCATGCTGAATCTCTACTCGCGGATCGATACCAAGAAAGTCAATACTGATTCTCCGAAAGATCCAAAATGCTATCTCGATTTGCGTAAAGCTATAGCGGAGAACAATGAGTTCCTTCTGGTTTTTGGCCAGTTGAAGAATAAGGGCGTCTATCGGTTCAGAGACCGCGCTGACGAACTAAGAAATCTCTTCGAGGGGAAGGCCGTGTATAAGATCGCCATCGGTTCGTCCTATGCACCGCATCCAGGAAATCCAAAGATCTGCTATTCAAACATCTCTTTCGGCATCGAGCCTCATGAGTTCTAAACGTTTTGCGCCACAGGCGCACAACACTGCACTCGAGGCGACCTTCGCGAAAAGACGCGTCGGCGACTCAACTCCACGTTAGGGTGTTTGACCACGAGAAATTTCTAAGGTCTATATGAAGGAAAAAATATTTAACTGCTTTCTCTATACTGACGGTGAAAAAATTAGTCAGCTCGGTGTGGCAGTGCATGAAATGGATGGCTCTGATGAAGAAAAAATGGAACTCCTTAGAAGATCTGTTTCTAGCGACTGCTTAATAGCAGATATTGCTAACGTGCGGTCATGTACGATTGGTACTTCCGATGGCATATTTAAGTACTCTTCCTACATGGCACTGGTGAGGGCGGGGAGAAGCATGGAGGTCTTTGAAGAGTTTTTCGCTAGCCACAATGCTCCTGAAAGCCCACTTTTCTGCATTACTCCAATTGTAAATGGTGAGGCGCGGATAGATGTCTCACACGGGTATGATCCATTCTATGTGAGCTCATTTGAAGATCATCCAAAGCTCGGCAAAGGTATGATGGCAGATTACCTGGAGTCGTACATCACGCCAGATGGTTTTGATATGCCTCGATTGCTGAACGACGATTACTTTAATGCAATAAAACTTCTTTTTAACGCAAAGCACTATGTATCGTGTATGAAGCTTCTTGTTTCATTCATCGATACGATCGCATATCTCGAGCTTGGTGATGTTAAAGAAGGTTTCGTTCAATGGTTAACAAAGTATGCATCAATTGAAAAATTGGAAATTACCGAGCATCAACTGTGGGAGCTTCGGAATTCAGTTCTTCACATGTCTAATTTGAATTCCAGAAAAGTCTTGTCCGGAAAAGAAAAGAGAATTAGCTTTTGTGTCGCAAGAAGTGGATATATTCCAAATCCCGACCTAGGCACTCAATACTTCAACTTTAAAGATTTAATAGATGAAATAGCGCAGGCATTATCTCGTTGGATTAAGACATTTCAAGAAAGCCCCGACAAGATGCTTGTCTTTATTGAGCGCTATGACCGAGTAATTTCAGATTCAAGAAACGCTATTACGCATGCCAAATAAATACCCTAACAATACGTGCAAGGCGGACAGACTGCGGATGAGGGCGAGGGAGGCTGTGCGACTTGACCAGTTCAGCTGGGCATTGCCGATTCGAGTTAGGGTTGGAACAGCAGTAGCCGAATATGATTACTGCCCTGCTTTCACCACTACCCAAACCATGCCCCATCAATACTGATTGTAGCAAACAATAATGATTGAGCATGGTTCCGCCGCTATGCGGTCGACACCTAAAGTACGTTTTTCTTAGCACCTTATTAGTGGTTTACTCAATTTACATTTTTCAAGATAAGGTAAAGAAAGCATGCACATGTTAGGGTTAATCCAATTGATATACCCCACCAATTATCAAAAGGCTTCTCTCGAGTAGCATATAAAAGCGTTGCATAGTAACCAGCAAACAGTAAAGTATTAAGCACAAATAATAATAGGGCAAGCTCCAAACCACCAGCTGTGTATGTCATCATGGCATGACCAAGTGCAGCAACGGCCATTCCGATACTAAATGACATGATTGAGCTTGTAAGTTGAGTAAAGCGGTTTTCAATATGTTGAATTATAGCCTCAAGCCGTGTACATGATTTACCTAGCAAATAGATCGCAGTATTGATAGAAGCTAGAACAATAAATCCAAACGATAAAAAGGCAAAGACATCAAGTGATATAAAATCAGAAAAAAGATCATCTGGCCATGATGCTGAGGAGCCGACACCTTGTGCTTGAAATGCACTGCGTAATATGAAAAAAGATACAACTAATACCCCACAAGAGCCAAAGAATAGGATATCTTTTTTTAACTCAATGTACAGGCGATTTACTATATATACCACAATCTATTCCTTAAAAAATTAACAGCCTATGATTCTGTCTTTTTCACACACCTCAATGATATCATGTACAACAATAATTTTATTTATCGTGTTGAGCAGCTCCGAATTCACTGTCATAAGAGGGCTTTCTAATATGGTATTAAACTTTCCAGTCCTGTTGCTGAAGTATTCAATGGGGATACTTTTAGTTTTAAACGAGCTTAATTATGTCCACTGAGCAACTTGTTATCGCAATACTTTCTAGCTCTGTGATTGGTGGCACAATTGGTGCAGTCATAGCGGGGCGATTTAATCTCAGAGTAAAAGATCGTGGGTATGAACATGATTATTACAAGTTAGTTATCGCAAAGCGAATCGCTGCATACGAGTCAATACAACAACTGATTACTAGTTTAAAAACAGCAGTCATTGACGATGACAGACTACCGTACCATATCCTGCTTTCACACAAGAATGGTTTACTAGATGCACACACGATTATCAATGAAATATCTTCTCATTCATTGTGGTTAAGCGATGATCTGTTTCAACAAACACGAAATATTAGTATTCTTCTAACTAGTGCGCCAAGTTATGAGGATGGCATTGTAGCTTTTGCGAAGAAGCACTATCAACAACTCGCCACCTTTCGTGAAAGTATTGAGCTTTTGCACAATAGAGACATGCTAACCTTGCATGAGGTCAATCAGTTTCTCAAGACTAAGAAGGTCAGTTGTGGGTTTGAGAGTGTACAGATTGACGATTAACTTAAAAAAGGGGAATGTTCTTCCCCTTTGACAAACTAAATGCTCAGGCGTATATTAACCGCTGACTTCGATGATGAAAAGCGAGTTAATTATGACTACACCCATCCTCTATAAGCCTAGAGGCGCTTTGTTTACCAAAGCGGAGCAAAAATTCTTAGATGCCCTCGATGCCATATCTGGCGATGCCTTCCGTGTGTTCGGAAAAGTTCGGGTTTCCGACATTCTTATGCCTAGTGTTAATCAGTTCGAAAAGGGCAGTGGTTGGCATTGGTTATTTTCTCAAGTCAGTCAAAAGCATGTCGATTTCGTTATCACTGATAAACAACTCAACTTTCTGTGCGCGGTCGAACTAAACGACAAATCTCATGAGCGCGAAGACAGAATTAAACGTGACAATTTTCTTAGTGAAGCCTTCACCAGTGCTGGTCTAGCACTCGTTTGGGTCAACCTAAGCTCGCAATACTTGCATCAAGAACTCGCCAATCAAATCGCCGACGTTGTCGCCCAGTCACCCCATTGCCATGCACTGCTGGAGAGGGTGGGGTGATGGATAAAAACGTTGGACAATTTGTACCACAACCTGGTGACGTATTATTCATCAAGTCCGCTGGTAAGCTAGCTAAAATAAATCTTTTGTATCAAAAAGTAAGATCGAAAAGCTATCAGGAAGAGTTTACTCATGTAGGTCTAGTCATATCTTCGGGACTTGTGCTTCATTCAATACCTAGTAAAGGAGAGTTGATGAAGATGGTATCTCGTGAGCTTTCGCTACCTGAATATGTTTTGAAGTCAGGTGTAACAATTGACAGCTTATCATCTTCTGGTTTTATCGATAAAGGTGTTGAACGTTTTTTAGTATTGAGGAACAAGAAGGTTACTGGTAATGTAAATCTTCAAAATGAAATTTCTAGTAAAGCACTATATTATTTTGGTCTACCATACAACTTTTTAATTGATTTTAAAGTAAAACTACGTAAAAGAAGAGACGCTAGACTAAGTTTTCATTGTAGTGAGCTTATAGCGCGCGTTTTTTCTGATGTTAAGCTTAGGAAGAGTCGTTCAATTACAGGAGTACTCCCTGTAGATATCTATGACGAATTGAAAAAAGATAAGAGCTGGCAGGATGTAACCATAAAGCATTCAACTATAAATATTAATGAAATTAATGAAATTAATGCGAAATTTTACTTAAAACTGCAATTAACGTCATTCTATCACTCCCAATCTAACTTCAAGACAGCTGATAAAGTAGCTACAGGCGTGATGAAGCTAAATTGTTTGTTAGAAGAAATGAAAGAATTCTCTGGTTTATTACCAGATGGATTTGTTCGTTCTTTTATTGAGGTTGAATCGCAAACATTGGAAGAGTTTCTTAATGGACTTTATAGACTATTTCATTTTGAATTAACATCAATATATAAAACTTATCTTATTGATGAGTATACTGAAAATAGGTTTGATTACCTTATTTCATTTAATAATAAGATCGCAAAAGAACTATTTCTATCCTTGGTGAATAACTCTAATTGTTGGTTTGCTGAACTCATAACAATGATGAGTTTAATACAGGACAATAAATATGATGAAGTATTACTTTTTCGTAAATTTATTAGTCAACGTCTTGAAATTATTACTAATAGGTTAAATGTTGAGATAAGGGCGTGTGATTGTGATCTTACGAATAGCTATGCCTTCATCAAAGACCTTGAAGAAGGAAGTGGGAACAATTTGCTTGCTTTGGCTTTTACTTGTCTTGCATCATCAATTATCTCGATGAATCGCATTCATGATTTTTTTGTAAAAAATGAACCAATTAAATTATTAGAATTTGATGAAGTTATAAAAAAATTAAATGATTCATATTATTACTTTAGAGAGAGCACTTTTTTAGAAGTTGCAGATAATGATTATAGTGTCATCAATATTGATTTTGGTAAACTGCTTGGGGAATAGTTAATCATTATCACAATTAAGCTTATCAACAAGAAAACGATAAGTATCAAGGTGTAGTCACGATTTAGATGGGGGTGGAAAGAGTTAGTTCAGGGGCTTACACAGAGTGTAAGATCCAGCAAAACCACCACTCAATAGAATTTCAGGATTGTCTGTATCAAATGTAAGAGTTTTGGGTAACTTGATCATATCAGTATTTGGCTCCGTATCCCATGCGATATCCCCAGAAGAAAATGAGCCGACATATTGAATATATTGATATGTAAGGTAAGTTCTTCCTGTTATCGCATTAAAAGTTATTACCTATCCGTGCCCACAGTCATATTGCTTACCTAATCCCAATTTATTGCCCCATGCCAAGGAAACGACAACTAATAGCACGATCATGACATAAAAATAAGGATGTTTAAGCATAAATCTCTATCTCTGTTTGTTTGACTGAGAAAGGATCGAACCAGCTAAAGATTTAGTATCGTCACTGTACTTTGTACTTCTAAGAACTGATGACGCTAAGCCTTCCATCTCAGCACTTGTTTGGTTGCCTGTGTGCGTTTGTGATAATGCAGATCCAGCTAATCGTTTAGCGATCTTGGATGAGTTGTCGTCATTAAGTGTGCGTGCGGCCAGTTGTGCTAAGCCTTCAGACGTTTGTTTTGTATTCATGTTAAATTAACCTTTTGAGTTGTTGATAAAAAAGCAAAAGATAGGATTGCCCTTACAGCTACCAATATAGTGCGGTCTTCGTTAATTTTCAAGATGGTTTTGAGTATTTTATTCGCTATTTGCGAAAAAGTTTGCAAATTAAGGAAGTTGATGCTAGAATCTGACGCAGAAGATTGAAAAAAGATAACCGTCGGTAATTGGAAGTCTTTTTGACTTTGTGGAGCGTAAGCTCTGATACTTCTGCACACCTCGTCACTGAGTCATACGTGGTGCGCCGAAAAAAGCATCACTCAGCACGACGTGGCTGAGTGATGCATTGTAATAAAGGGGGTCAACCTGCTCATTGCTTTGGACTTATTGCGTACGACGGCTGCGATTTTGCAGTGCAATAAAGGAGTCCATCATGGACCAAAAATCTTCCAAAGAGCAGGGAACTGTTGTTAAGCGTATCAAAAGATTTCTTGTGAAGTCTGCTGTAATCAAGCTTGTTTATTGGTTGTTTAGCCAGTTTTGTTACTGGTTTTTATAGACGAATGAAAAATAGCAGTATCCCTTTGTCTCAACAATGGAAAATTCAATGATTAATAGAGCACTAAAGCTTCTTCGAACTTACCATCAGCTCACACAAGTTGAGTTGGCTGGACGACTTGAGATATCTAACTCGTATTTAAGCGAGATTGAGAAAGGTGTTAAGTCTCCTAGTATTGACTTGCTAAATAAATACTCCAATATTTTTAATATGCCTGTATCAACAATTTTATTGTTTTCAGAAAGCATTGATGGTAATAAGAACATTGCCAAGAATAAGATCAGAATCTCTGCAGCAGACAAAGTTTTAAAAATTCTTGAGTGGTTGGCAGACTATGACAGTATTGCACCAAAAGCTGCTTAAAACTCCTTATCCTTTACATCAATCGCCACTCTTTAAGATAAAAGGGAAAGCACAGTTTGAGTCTATCATCGGACTGGATTGGTACTCCTGTAAAAGCCTGTCAGAAAATATCGAATCTTATTATTACCATGGTATTGTGACAATTGCTGATAAAGATAGAAAATACCAAAAACCCATATATGATTTAGAAACTATCCATAGAAAAATAGCAAACTACTTGGCAAAGATCAAGCAGCCAGATTATGTTTTTTCTAAAAAAGGTCGATCTTTTATAGACAATGCAGCGGAACATATCTCATTAAATCCACTAATAAAAACTGATATAAAGTGTTTTTTTCCTAGCGTATCAAGGGAGATGATCTTTAACCTATTCGCTAAAAAATTCCAATGTGGTAATGATATAGCTTCTTTGTTAGCTGATTTATGCACTGTACCATTAGGGGATGATTTAGGTGCTCTTAAACAGGTATTACCAACAGGTAGCTTCCTTAGCGATCGCTTAGCATTTTGGACTTATGTTGATGTGTTTGATCAAGTTAACTCGCTGGCTCAAACACACGAATGCGTGTTTACGCTTTATGTTGATGACATCACTATTTCAGGAGAAAAGGCAACTAAGAAAATGCTCTCAGAGGTTCGTCAGTTACTTAGAAACAATGGACTTAAAACCAAAAACTCAAAATCAATAACATATGCGAGCACACAGCCCAAAATAGTTACTGGCGTGCGTCTATCAGATCGCGGAATGTTAGCAAGTAATAAGTTACAGAAGAAAATCAGAATTACTAAACAACAGATTGATGACTCAACAGATTTAATCGAAATAGCATCATTGACAGGAAGCCTGAGAGGGCAACAGAACATCGTTAAACAAATAAATAATAAAAACAAGGAACAGTAGATTATGCCATATCCTATTGAGAGAAAACTAGTTATCGGCGTAGCGTCAAGTGCTTTATTTGATTTGTCTGAATCTAATGATGTTTATCAAACATCTGGTGTAGATGCTTATCGTAATTATCAAATGAAAAATATTGATATCCCTTTTAACAAAGGTGTGGCCTTTCCTTTCATAAAAAGGTTTCTAAATATTAATAGAGTTTTTAATAGTGAAATGCCAGTTGAAGTTGTTCTCCTATCGAAGAACTCTCCTGAAACTGGTATGCGGGTGTTTAGGTCAATTAGCCACTATGGATTGAATATTTCTCGGGCAGCTTTTATGGCAGGAAAGTCACCTCATGAATATATTCCAGCATTTAATATTTCCATTTTTTTGAGTGCCAACGAAAATGATGTTTTAGAAGCTATTAAGTTAGGCTATCCAGCTGGGGTTGTTTTGCCATCTAACGTTGTAGACGATGAGAGTGACCAAGAGTTGCGAGTTGCATTCGACTTTGATGGGGTAATCGCTGATGATGAGGCAGAGTCAGTGTACAAAGAAAACAATGACTTATTGGAGTTTCAGGAGCACGAGGCTTTAAAAAAATCAATTCCTCACAATCCTGGTCCATTAGCAGATTTATTTAAGAAGCTATCGTTTATGCAAAGTCTTGAAGATAAGCTGGCTTTAAATGATCAAAATTATAAAAAAATTCTTCGAATTGCAATTATCACTGCAAGAAATGCTCCAGCTCATGAAAGGGTAGTGACTACCTTGAGTAAATGGGGCGTAACCCCTGATGAATCATTCTTTTTAGGTGGAATGAAAAAGTCTAGGATTTTGGAGATATTAAAACCTCATCTATTTTTTGATGATCAAAAGGGTCATCTTGAAACGGATTCAGGGAACATATCATTAGTCCATATTCCATTTGGAATTGCGAATATTGTGAAGTAAAACTTAATGAAGAAAGCTTTTGATCCAATACTTAATAAGCTAATTACAGTTAGTGATTTTGATCAACAATATGGACAATATATTAATCAATATCAAAAAGTAAATCGGGTATTACACGATATCTTATGTCCAGCATGTGGTGCAAAGATGTCTCCTGTTGATAGAAACTCAGTTAAAAGAGATCCTACTTGGTCACATCCTCATGATAATGAATTTTGTGTACTGAAAGATTTTGGTAAAACGAAATATGAGATGTTAAAGCCAAATGACCCTGATCTTGCAAATGCTAATCTGGTTAAACTTTCCTTTTTCAATAATTGGGAGCGACACTGGGGGCTAATACAAAAATTTGCCCCTATGACTGACATATTTTTGTTTATAGCTTGGATTAGAGAGTTAAATAACAAAAATATCTGGGCGTATCGTGGGCTACTTGAATGGCATCTGCCTTACATATTTTTGACTACTTGTGAGTTTCCACCACCCACAAATATTAAGGCTAGGTCAGTTAGAAGCACATGGATTAGGTTTTATTATAGTAACCGAGTAAGAACACTTGAAGATATTTGGATTAGAGTAAATGAAGATTGGAGTATTCTAAAACTTACGTTTCAAGCACCATGCTCATCTAAAGCAAAGCCATCCGAGTCAGACTTATTAGAGCACGAAAATATAAAGCCTGATCTAAACTGGTTGTTTGAAAACCAATTTTTACAACCAAATAAATTTCAGGTTGAAAAAATGATGGCTAGTTTTCCAAATCAATTTAACTAGTTTTCTGCTACATATCAGTTGACTGGTCATTACATATTAAACTTGTTTACACAAGCGACGATTTCCTGTAGAACGTCATCGCTGACCTCATTGGATGCAGAGCCATTAAATCCAATCAATACAATAGCATTGTTTTGATCTAATATTACTGACCTATAATTTTCGCTACCCTTTTCTAGTTTCCAAGGTACAGGGTGATGTTCGGTTATATGGTCAGACATTATGATGTTGTCTTCACACAGACTATTCAATTTTTCGTTATCCGTTGACACCATCTCAACAGCAGAATCCCAATCAGTTAAGAATTCACCATTACCATCTATTGGGTGGCAAATCTCAACCTTTGACGCTTGAACTGCAATTGAGAGAAGTTTTATGAATGCGTTCCATTCCGAAGCTGTGGCAAGTTGTATGATGTCTTTTAGCTCATAAGGCTGTTCTGCTTTTGGTTTGATATTGATGTGTATCAGTTTAATGATTTTTCTGCTGTCAAATTCACCTGAGCAAATTTCGACAGAAAACAAGTCGCCATCGGAGCCGATGACAAGATAAACATCTTCGTTGTTCGCCACTAATTCTTTCTTCATTTGTTGAACTATTTTGGCTATGTTAAAAAGCACATTTTGCCCCAAATCTTTCATCACTAATCTCCTAATTTGTCCCAAAAAAATACTATTTAAGGTTGTCTCAACTGTGACTGTATTCGGCGTTACGATCCTATAGTTGTAACAATATAACCTGTTGATATTTAATAAAATAAATCAAATTATTTTCACAAAACCACTTGACACCACCACTTCACAGCGCAATAATGCTCATAACGAAACGCAAAACTTAGGCGGTGTATCATGGAAACTCTAAAATTCAAACTAAACGAATTCGCAACTAATCCTGTTATGTCGTTTCTGCTTACTGTCCTTAAATATCTTGGCAACATCCTCGACAACATGTGGTTTATGCTTAAAGTAGGCTATAGCGTTCACGGACCAATTGACGAACCTCACCTTATCAAAGAAGTTGAACACAATAAACAACGTGTGTTTAGTGCTGTTCACGAAGATGGCTGGCCAGTTGGTTCTTTGTCCCGCACCGTGTGGCGTAATAAATACACGGGTAAAATTGAACGCGTTGACGAGTGGCGTACTTAATATCCTTTGACCGAAAAGTAATTTAATTTGTAATAGGAAATTGATAATGTTTGAAACGATTTTTACTGTGGCGTGGGAGCATCTAGTAAAGAAAGGGGTTGAAAACTTAAAACGGGATGCAGAGTTTGTTAATTCTAGAGGTGCTATCCGAGAGGCTGTTTTTCGGGAGTTAAAGTTTAATAAGGCATTGATAAGTGAATATACGAAACAGCTAAGCTCTTTTGCAAACAGTGCAGACCAGTTTGCAGCCAAAACCAAAGAGTATGAGTCTTTTGCACAAGAGCTTGCTAATGAGTTGGACTTTTCTGCGTTTACTAAGCTTGAAGACTCATTTATGCCAATAGACTTATATTTTTCGGGAAATATTGATCTTAATACTCGATATGCAGAGGATAAGGCGCATAAGACTTGGGCAACATCGATCAAATCTGAAACTGAGTTAATTGAACGCATCTACCACCGCCTTAAAATTTTGCGTGCACGTTGGCGTAGCCATCAGCCAGTGAGTTATAGCAGTATTACATACATTGATTGGCTGATTACTCAGTTGGTTGCACCGCCCAAGTCTTCTACCTAAATCATTTTTCTTTATACAAAGGTTGTTCATTATGAAAAGATCAAAGTTGTTATTACTTGCAGGTTCACTCATTGCAATATCAAATATTGCGAGCGCTGATCCTATGCTGGACTTAATTAACCAAGCCATTACACAGCCGATGCAACAAGCGGTAGATCGTGGAACACAAAGTCAGCAGCAACAATATCAAAATCAGTATGGCAATCCTTACCAACAGCCTTACAATCAAAACCTAAAAAATCCTTACATGATGCAAAATCAAAATCCTTACTCGCAAGAAGCTCAACCCTATCCGGCTTATCGATAACGTTAACTAACATCAGGTTTATCTCCTTTATTAGCAGCATTAGCATTTTTGGTTTGGTTGCTGCCAACCTTTGGTGCAGGCTGTGATTGTGCGGATCCGCTAACCTTTTGTGTAATCGTATTGGTATGGTGCTGCGTCTCGATAGTATTAACTTGTGTCTGCGTTTCTACTGTTCTCACTTCTGTCTGAGCGCCTCGATCACCAGCACCTTGGTTGTGATTGATATCAGGACGGTTGGTGTTGTCACCAGCCGTTGTCATTGCTTGGCTTGATTGAGCAGGCTGGGCGTTAGCCGTGCCAGTGCTCAATAGAGCTGAATCTGCCGTAGGCGTAGTCGATGTTGCTTTAGCGTCTACTTTAGACTCATGTGCAGCAGTGGATGATGACTGTCCACCTGTTAGATTATGAATCGATGATTGAGGTGTTGCTGGGACATCAGTATGCACCTGTGAGGTTGTTAATGGCTGAGCTGCTTGCGCTGTGCCATGATCAACTGTCGTCACATTCGCTTGAGGACTTGTGCCCGCATTCGCGGTACTGACATCCGAACGGTTCTCATCAGTGGTGCCGCTCAATGCCGGTTGTGCTGGTGCAGTAGGTACATCATTAAATACTTGTGCTGCTTGCTTGCTTGGGTTAACGTTCGGTTGAGTAGTACTGCCAGAAGCTAACTCACTAACGGGTGCGCGATCACTTTGGTGAGCACTCTGGTTGTGATTGATATCAGGACGGTTGGTGTTGTCACCAGCCGTTGTCATTGCTTGGCTTGATTGAGCAGGCTGGGCGTTAGCCGTGCCTGTGCTCGGTTGAACCGCATCAACAGCAGGTGTTGATTTAGCATCGACCTTAGATTCAGGCGCAGCAGTGGCCGACGATTTACCACCTATTAGATTTTGAGTGGATGATTGAGCTGTAGCTGCTGCAGGCACATCAGAATACACCTGTGACGTTGTTAATGGCTGAGGGGCTTGCGCGGTGCCGTTTTCAACCGTCGCAGCACTGGCTTGAGTCCTTGCTCCTGTATTGGCTGTACTGACATCACGACGGTTGGTGTTGTCACCAGCTGTTGTCATTGATTGGCTCGATTGAGCAGGCTGGATGTTAGCTGTGCCTGTGCTCAGTTGAGCTGCAGCAGGGACATCAGCATGCACCGGTGACGTTGCTAATGGCTGAGCGGCTTGCGCTGTGCCATTATCAATCGTCGTCACACTCGCTTGATGACTTGTGCCTGTATTCGCGGTACTGACATCAGAACGGTTCGCATTAGCGGTGCCGATTGATGTCGGCTGTGCTGGTGCAGCAGGTACGTCATCAAATGCTTTAGCAGGTTGCGTTGCTTGCTGACCTGGTGTGACACTCGCTTGACCAGCACTGCCAGTACCTGACTCACCCACGGGTGAGCGTCCACCTTGGTGAGCGCCCTGGTTGTGACTCACATCAGGACGGTTGGTATTATCACCAGCTGTTGTCATTGCTTGGCTTGATTGAGCAGGCTGGGCGTTAGCCGTGCCTGTGCTCAGTTGAGCCGCATCTGCCGCAGGTGTTGATTTAGCATCGACCTTAGATTCAGGCGCAGCAGTGGTTGACGACTGTCCACCTGTTATTAGCTGCTGAGTCGAAGATTGAGCTGCAGCAGGGACATCAGCATGCACCTGTGATGTTTCTAATGGCTGAGCGGCTTGCGCTGTGCCATTAGCAATAGTCGTCGCGCCTGTATTCGCTGTACTGACATCCGAACGGCTCGCATCGGAGGTGCCGATCGATGTCGGCTGTGCTGGTGCAGCAGGCTTGACTGTACGTGATTTCGTAACTTTAGGTTTACCGTTGCCAGTAGTTGGTGTGCCACCAAGCATTGACGTTAGTGCATTTGTCATTGAGTCAATTCTCTTTCCATCGACAGGCGCTAGTCTGGTGTTATTTGTAACGAGTGGCTTATTGTTCCCTGCATCAGATAAAGTTAGGCCTCCAGCGTCAGAATAACCATCTGGTATATTTTTTGGGTCAGTAGTCACTGTTGGATTGTCTTTATTCTGTCCTGTACTACCAGTCTGCGCGGGTATGACAACGGGAACATCACCATTCCAACCGAATGTTCTACCGTCAGGCAATGCTGTGGTTGTACCAGAACCATTATGATTACCGCCTCCAGCTCCTCCAAGTGCTGCACCACCAGCTCCGAATCCCGCGATGCCGCCTGCTGCACCAGTAAGCACTTGCATATCGACAGTCCTTGCCACAGTACCACCTACAACTGTTCCAGCTGACTTACCCAGAACAGCACCCGTACGAGCTGCTGCCAAGGTACCAACAACATCTTTAACCTGCTCGGGTGTAACCTTACCACCCGTAAGGTCGGATACCTCTGTAGCGGCTTTATCAATGTTCTTGCCCATGTCGGGGTCATTGATCGTGTATTTACCCGATTTGTCATCAAAGGTAATTAAGCCAGCTGCTTCAGCTGCTTTTAAGGCTTCGGTTTGTTTAGCATCCATATCTTTTCCCGTGGATGCTCGGAAGGAATCGACGCGCTGTTTCATGCCGTTTACGTCTTTATCCAGTTTTTGCATTCCAGCATTCACCTTAGCTTGAGCCGTACCCATTTCACCTTCGTATAATCCTTTCGCGTTGTTCGCTAAAGCAGTTGGGTCACCAGCAGCATCTACGCTGCCCACATTTTTTTTATGCCTTTGCTCAATTGTCACGCCAGGATTCTCGTTGGCTGCGATAATTCTTTTTGCTAAATCGTCACTACCGCCCATACTCTTCACCCAGTCTCTCGTTTTTTGACCAGCGTATTGACGTGCAAAGTATGCAATGTCGCCTGGATCTGTCATGCCTTTGCGTTGAGCTATTTTTTGTCCTTCTTCCAAAAATCCCTGTAATTTTGCATTGCCTGCATTCCTGCCGATGTTATCGTTAAAAGATGCCTTAACAGCTGATGATTCCGCGTCACTCAAGGCTTGTTGTGCTGTTAACACATTAGATTTAGCAGCAGTGACAGCCGATGCTCTGGCTCTGGTTTCCATCACACCAGAAGCAATCTTTTTAGACGCAGTATTGCCATGTTGAGCAACATCACTCCAACCGCTATTTTGATTGACTTTCTCAGCCCAGCGCGATGCTTCATCAAGCTTTTTACCATTTTCGCCTGTCGTGGCTTGATTAAATGCATCTTTTTGAGCTTGCGAGTACTGAGCACTGCCGTTAACTTTAGCTTCTAATCCAGGCAGCCAGCCGCCATTCCAACCAAAACCAGTACTGGCCATCAATTGCTTGGCTTGTGCACTATCAATACCCAAAGACTTAGCAATGGAATCCGCAGATGATTGATAGGACTGTGCGCCCTTAGCAAACTCATTACTTTCATCTTTTCCCATACCCTTGGTGAAGGATTGCATGTTACTGGCATTACTCGCAAAGTCATAACTTGTGCCAGAATTAGAACCAATAGCGCTTTGATAAGACTCTTGAGAGGTTTTCAATGCTGCTTCTGCATTGGTTAACGTTTTTTGTGCTGTTTGTACTGCCGCCCATTCCTGCGATGCGTTAGCTGATAGGTTATTCATTCTAAAGCCATCGTTTCGAGCAACATCACCACCGCCACCAAGTCCGCCAGATGATGTGAAGTTATGTTCAGAGCCATTTCCTCCTCTCATACTCATCGTACCAGTGCTGATATTAGGAGACATGTCGTATTTGTCGGTACTGGCACTGTTTAGGTTGGTATTCCCCATACCAATATTGCCTAAAGCAGCTTGTGAGCCTGCGCTACTGGCTGCTGAGTTAGCGGGTTGCATCATGCCTGTGGCGACTTGGGTCGCGGCATAGACGGAACCACTTGCCAGCATCCATGCAATGGCGGGAATCATAGAAATCATCATGCCTGCTACCGACATATCCGATGCAGCACCAGCATGAATGAGTGCAGAATACTGCATGGCCAGTCCATTGCCGAGCGTTTCAGCTTGCCACTGTTTCGCCATGCCAAAGGTGGTGAAGAAGTTCATGATGGCGTATAGCATCGGCCATAACTGGATCCACACCGCTAATTTTAAGTACATCGCTAATGGCTTTAGAGCGTTGTGACCAGCCATAATGACATAGATAACCAATATCGGAAATAGGGCGTATATCAGAGCTTCAATGATGTTTCTGACCTTAGGTAGTAGACCTTCGGCTACTTTGCGCATGGTTAGCGATGATGAAGCATACTGTGCTTCAGCCTGTGCTTGTGCGAGACCAATTTGAGTTGAAGCAGGATCACCTGACATTGCGGGTATCTTGTATGACGCTTCACGAATGAAGTTAGTCATCATCTTCTGTTTCACAATGTCCACTGCATTGGCGGATATGCCCAACATTGCGCCATAACCTGATTGCAGTTGACCAACAATCATTGATTCAGCTGCCGCTTGGTTTGACTTGTAATTCATGCGACGACCAAGTTGATGTAAGGTAGTCGTTGCTTCGCTGTTTAAATAACCTGTTAGGCGAGCATAAGCTTGCTGACAGTTAATGGCACTGGCATCCCATGCCCACTTTCCTGTCCCAGAGTCATAATAGTGGATGGTGACATAACGTGCTGGGTTGGTATCGTTGAGCATTGACCATATATTACTGGTTGTATTCAGGTCATTGACGTTAAGGTAACCCGTATTGATGTCGGGAATGACACATTCACGGTAGAAAGACATCATGTCTTGAGACAAAACAGGCGAGTTGATGGATAACATCCCGCTTTCTTGAATAATGCGATGACCGAATAATGGACCACCGCCACCCGTAAAACTGAGTTCAGGTGGGTAGGGCACATTGCCGCTCGTAAGCGGCGGTAACACCTGAAACACTGTCTCAACAGCTGTGGTTAGCCAAGCACCAATACCAGAAGTCGTACTGCCGATCCATGCTAATGGCATTGGTACACCACCAACAACGGTTGCAGGCATAGAGACAGATTGATCGGTAATGGTGACTGTCGATCGAGGTCCGGTCATGACATAGATGAAGACAACCATCACGGCAACATACTTTGGCCAATCTTCTTGCTTCATGAGGCCTGTTACGCCCATCATAAAAGCAACCATCACCGCTGTATAAGAAATAGTCTTTAGCAGTGATGCAAAATCCAAGCTATTCATCAGCGAGGAAATCGCATTTAATACGTAGGATAATTCCTCGCCGTTCCAGTAGGTAATAATTTCCATCGTTATTGTCCTGTGCGAACCGAACTATATGCGCTAACCTGATTTCGCAATGATTTTTCTAAAAGCTGCACTTGTTCATTAAGAGAGGTAACTGCAATGCCTGCGCTATACCTTTTTTGCACAATGGCAATTGCCGCTGATTGCTTGTCTTTAGCTTCTTTAAGTAGCATTTCAATTGCCATCGCAGCCATAGGATTGCCTGTTTTGCCATTTTCACGCGCCAAGGCCGCATGTACTGCACGAATACCTTCAGCGTAGTATTGATATGCGATGTCAGTGGCAATCATGTCGATATACTCTTGCGTGAGTGACGCACCACCTGGTAGCTGTGAGTAGGTGGAAATCATTTTCCAAACAGGAAGTGAGCTGCTATTAATAAGCGTAAAGTCGCTATTGCCTGTCGTAGAGGTTTGTCTGGCATCAATGCCAGCCATAAGGTTGGTAATTGATCTTTCAACCATGTCTCTAAAGCTGAAATTCAATGAGCCAGTTGGCCAAGGTGTCGTTGCTAAGCCACCACTGCTAATGTCGGCACAGTCCCATTTAGTGGCGGCTGTGGTGCAGGTGTATTTGTTGATGTTGAGTTGGCCATTATCACCATCGACAAACCTATCAAATACCACTGTAGGTGGCTGAAAATAGATATTCTGCCCAGAGCCAGCGGGAGAGGTTACTTGTCCTGGTGGAATATCCGTCACAATCACTGTACCGACCATGCTCATTGCAAGCTCTTTTTCTTCTTGGCTCAGCGGTGCGCCATCACGCGTGATGTCGGATAAGGCTGCCCATACGAGATTGACATTGCGGTTTTTAGAGCCTTCAGGAACTGTTGGATCTGCGCGTTTTGCGGCTGTAGCAGTACCAATTTTACTGGCATCTTCTTTAATGCCTTGCCATGCAGCGGTCACGTCATCACCAATACCAGCCATCTTCCCATATAGCCCAGCTTCGTTTCTTCCATCCCTTAATCCAATTGTTGTTAATGTCGCATTCACTGTGCCTTTAGCCAGCTCGCACGAATTCATATTCAGCCCATTCATTTTGGCTGACTGATCTTGTAAAAATTTCATCGCTGACGAGCATGAAGGGCAGATTGACTCTAGCGCAGTAGAGAATAAATAACCTGTGGCATTGGTCGAGGCGTTTTTTAGTAAGTTAACAATTTGGTCACTGTTTATGAATGAAAATGCCCCTGTATAGAGGTCGATACCGCCACATCCCGCACCAATTCTCGGTGGATCAAAGGTAGCAAATTGATAACTCTTTTGTGGAGCACGGGCATAGAGTCCACCGCCTGTATAGGTGTTCATGGTCTGCCCTTTAAAAGCACCTGATGGTGTGCTATTGGCATACATACCCATATCATTAAACCATTGTTGCATGCCTGCATCGCCAGCGATAGCAGGCTGCCATCCTAATGCTGATACAACTAAGGCTAGATTGGTTGCTATGGTCCAAATTGATCGCATTAGAAGTTGTCTCCTGGCTTGGTGCTCGTTAGCACGTAAATACGGTTTTCGATTTCTTCTGCACTCTGAATACCAGAACTGATGAACACAAGTTGTTTGGTATTCACATTACCTAATACCAATGACGGCCAGATGGTTACGCCCATCATCGCTGCCTGTCCTTGGTTGACCATGACATTACCAAGTGCATCAGCAGCTTGAAAACTTTCACCATTCATGGTGATCGGCAATATTGGTAAGCCAGTATCCTGTTTAACAAATTGCAGAACAGGGGCTTGTTTATGACAATAAGGACAGTCCGAAGAAAAGAAGAAAAACAAACCCCACCCATCAGCAGCAAGCTGGGAAAATATCTGCTGCTTCTTCATCCGTAATTGGTCGCGTTGGGCCGTCTTAGCGATCTCGGAGGTCGGGAAGCGCTGCGAATAGTCTAAGATTGGGTTTTGCCAAATCACCCGCTTGCCAACATCAGCGAAATTAGATGACCGATCGCCTACCTCGTTATTGAGTTCGACCCAACGCTTAACATTCGCTTCTGTTGGATTCATGGTAGCTATTTTTAACGCATCTTGTAGGTTCTTCTGTAGCTGCTCATAAGCCTCAATCTCGGGTACTTTTGGTTTACTGATCACAATCTCTTTTGGCTTTTCAACTGGTACAGGTTTTACTGGTTCAGGTTTTGGCTTCTCTGGTTTTTGAGGTGCCTCATCGCAGTACCATAGCCACTTACTTTCACCATCACACTGAAAAGGAGAGGGATAGTTAAAAGCATCCCAAGCCATAGACTGAGATGACAGCATGGTCAGCATAGTCATTACGATGAAAGAACCTAAATGCTTCATGAGATTAGTTCCCAAACCAAGCCAATGAAAAAGCCAGGGCTAAGGTTGCAGCACCAACAAATAAGGACTCCAGCATTAACTTTAAGAACCAGTGCATAGGCGGCTTTTGTGGCGCAGGTGATGTTGTAGGTTCTGTCGTATTAGGCTGTTGTGTTAGGTTATTAGTAGACATTATGGCTTCTCATGTGTTGTTTGTTCATTCATAAAAATAGGGGTAAGATCGACTTTCGCACCACGAATAACCATACGCTCATCGAGCACCAAGCAATGCTTGCCACAAATTTCAGGTACACGCTTGTCCAACCATTGATTCAACTGATTACCAAAAGCATTCAACTCTGAGAGAACCTTTTGACGCTCATCATCCGTTTTTGCATCAATCAAACGCTGTTTGATGCTATTGCTTTTCTCAGTCAGCAGGCCATTGGTATTGATAATCGCAACTTGTGGTTGTGTCAGGGAATAAACACCATCAGTAACCCTATCAATCACTCTTGGAACAACAAATAACCCAACACCAACAACCATCATGATGACTGCAATAAATTTCGCAGACTTGATAGGATCTATTTCAATTTTCATACGCTAACGCCTCGATCAGCCAAGACAGATTTAATGGCTGTGGATACGTCCATGCCCATTGAGAGCTTCTCTTCCATGGCATTAAAGTCAGCTGGTAGTGTTGAATAAAGCATGAGTGAGTAGGGGTCTAAAATAAGACGTCCAACACCTTTTCCCATGGGCGACTTAACAAATATTTCCGAGTAGCCACCACGGTAAGTATCGCCATTGGGTAGTGGTGTTTTCCTAAACTCAGAGCGAATGGTGTTGAGTGAACGAAGCATACGCAACTCGTATTCTGAAGCAGACAACCGGTTATCTTTTTCTAAGGTTTTGAGCGACTCTTCTTTTTGACGTAGCAAGAATAACCAGTCAGACTGCATCAGTGCCGCACGAGAAGCATCAGACTTTTCATAGTAGTCTGCCAAGCCTTGAGTACCCGTAACGAGAGAACCATCTTGCTTACGAACGCGACGTGCTAAGTCTTCCATGAAGCCACCAGTCATACCAGCCATCAGATCCCAAGCTTCGTCCATCAGCATCATCTTACGCAAGGTACGGTTTGAGAACATTTCTTGTGAGATACGTAAAGTCATTTGTGACATCACCACGTCACGCAACATCGACTTGTTTTTAAGCTCGTTCATTTCAAGCAAAACGTAGTCATTATCAAACTGAACGTTAGAAGGACCACTCATCCAACGACCAAGTGACCCATTCTTTGTCCACTTTTCTAACATCTGAGCCATGTCATTGACGCGATCATCACGATTGCCATCGCTGTTACGCCATTCATCTTTGATGTAATGCCATAATTGCGTTGGTGTTGTATCAGTACCGTACTCTGCAAAGACTTTTTGAATGGATGTATCCAATGCAGCAAGGTGGAAGTCTGTTAATTGATTGCTCGGTGAAATCATGCGCCCCAGAATAAAAACCAAGGCCTCCATCTCATCTTCAATGTCTTTGACATGCGTGAATGGGTTGATATTGATGTTTGAGTCTAACGTGAACTCAATATATTGCCCACCTAAAACCTTATTTAACTTTTTATACGAGTAGCCAGAATCAAAGTTCCACACGCGTCCACCTTGTGCAATAAATGAGCGTTGCAGTTCATTCATAAACACTGATTTTCCTGATCCTGGAGCACCAGCGATTGATGCGTTATAGTTGCCTTGTTTGTTGTCGTATAAATCAAGATCCATTTGCTGACCACGACGACCATGCAGCAAAATGCTTGGCGTACCAGATCCTTTCCATTCCCCGATAACAGGACTGGTTGCGATCGCATTGTTTGAATATTTAGTTCCAGCTCGCCCATGATTGATTAAGTCTTCCTGCATGCCTTCAGTAAGATTCATAGGCATACTTGAAAAAAAAGCCTGCCCCATTTCAAAGGTGTCTGGCAACATGGTAAAGCCTAGAGAACTCCACAAGGAGTTAACTTTCGTCGTAATCTGAGGTGCTGTGTCGTAGGGCGCAAAGAGTAAAACTTGATGATACATGCGAACGGACACGTAACCCGCATCCAATGCTTGAATCATGTTGTTCCAGTCGGCATAATTCTGACCAATCTCTGGGAGTAGATTGCCCATTTGCCCTTCATACAGCTTTTTAGCGCGTTCTTTTTTGAATAACGCGCGTTTATAAGCAGAATCCTTGTTCAATGCCCATGAACCAAGCGTGATTAGAAAGGGGCAGGGGTATGAAATGACCTGGTCAAAGAAACTTCCAATCATGCCGCCAGCCTGATATAAATCAAATCCTTCAGTAGGGTATTTAACAGCTGACATAGCAATGGTTCGTGTTCGTAAGTTTTCTGCATCAGGCCACCAGTTCACAAACTCACTTGGCTTGATGTCGGTCATGCCACCGGAGCGAACATGGTCACGAATAAACAAGCCCTCATCGTAACTGGCTTTGGCCTCATTACGCCTTTGGAACATACGACGGTGATCTGTTACATCAAGCAAGAAATCAATCAAGTCGGCAGGATCCCATGACCAGGATTTAAGGTGTGCTGACTCTAAAACACCTTTCAACTCATTACGAAAATGTACGACCTTATCTTGAGACACGGATGTATTGATGTCCTCTACAGGTACCGTTACAGCAATCCATGATCTTAGATCACGAAGAATGTAGGAACCACCCTCTAAAAGGCTTTGACTGGTGTGTTTGCGAAGATAGGCATGACGATAACGTAGTAGATCATGATGAATATCATCTTCAGAAGTCACCATTTCCTGTTGTCTTTGTAATGAGTGCTCGATGTTAGGTGAACCATACATCATGACTTGAATGCCTGTATTGGTCGGTCCCATGCGGTAAACTTGTTGTAGCACCTTTTCCATTTCATCATTAGCACCGGTCTGCGGCATAAACTCCAGCATGAAACCGAAGGATTGACCATTAGCACCGTCATCAATGATGAATAAGCCAAGGTCTTTCATATAGCCTGAATATGGCAACAGATTTCTAAGCCGAGGAAAGCTATTAACGGCATCAAAAAAAGCCTTCTCTTTTTCTGCATCGGTCGGTTCAAACTGTTCTTTAACAGCATCAAACACTTCTTTTAATAGTGCTTTAATGTCATTAAAAATGCTGTCCTGAAATGTGGTTTCGCCTCTCATCGTGAAGCAGCCTCTTCGCCTACAGTAGGTACAGTTTGCGGCGCTAGTGGCGTAAAAACACTAGCGCGAACCTTTGCACGATTATGTTCAATCAACCAATCGCCTGAATTAACCGTGACATATTGATACGAAATATCATGCAAAACGTTATCACTATCTTGCCAAGGAAACAGGCAAATTCGCATGACAACTGGTTCAGAGCGAACAGGCATACCAGATTGAACACCTTCGTGAATGATGCGAGGGCGAGGTGTAGATTTAACCTCATCGGTGGTCACGCTAGTGGTATTGTTTTTTGCTGCAACTTGAGTAGACGAATTACCAGAAACAGCCTGCTCATATACCGCATCTAAACTTTTACAGGTAGATCCTTCGGGAGCGCCGCATGAAAAAGAGCTTTTGCCACCTAAACCAGTTACCGAACAACCAGACAAGCAAAGTGCCAGTGCGGGTAAAAGCATCATCGTGTATTTAATCATCACTTCTTCTCCCCGACACGAGGTTTCATACCATTGGTAATGGGCGCTTTAGCGTTCTCATTGAGCCAAATATCCAGTTGCGCTGCAGGCATATAGCCCGGCTTTATCTTGCCATTACGGGCAATGATGGCTGGCGTTCCTGTGATGCCTAGCTTTTCACCTAAAGCAAGGTTGCGTGAAACTGCCTGAGCTGCTGTGCAAGTCCCATCATTCGCTGGCTTTGCACCTGTTAGCGTAAAATCACTCCACGCTTTCGCTTTATCTTTAGCGCACCAAATTGATTCAGAAATGGGTTTGGCTTGTTCATGCATCGGCAGCGGATAGGTGAATACATGAATAATGACGTTATCAACCAGCTTAAGTTCTTCTTCCAACTTCTTACAGTAGGGACATTCTGGATCAGTAAACACCGCCATTTCACGCTCGCCTTTCCCTTTTTTGATCGTAATAGCATCCTTCAATGGCAATAAAGACCAATCCATAACAGTCATTGACTCAATCTTTTGCTGTGTTAAGTCAGTGTTTGTCTTTGGATCAAAAATATGACCGATCAATAAACGAGAGCCATCAGCATTGGTGTAGAAAATCTGATTCTTACCAACAACCATCTCAATGAGTCCAGGGAAGTCTGCAACAGGACTCGCATCGGTAATCGGTGTAGCAGGGAACTTGGCTTGAACTGCCGCCTTTGTTACTTCGTCCGCCATAACGGGCAGTGATAAGACAGTAAGTAGCGCGATTGCCAATGGAGTTTTGATTGCTTTTTTTAACATGGTATTGCCTCAATTATTGACGGTATGCGTTATTCGTTGATTGCTGTTGAAGCATGTTAGATGCACCAACCATACCTGCCATAGCTGGATTCATCATGGCGGCTGCAGCGGCTGGGTTCATCGGCATTGCGTTCATGCTTGTGTTACTTTGTGATGAGGCTTCCTGATAATCAGCGTTCATATCTACCCCTTTTGTAATCGCCAAATGAACTTCACGTAGGGCATTAATTTCGATTACAGGAAACAAGTCCTCAGCCAAGCGAATGTAGTATTGACTCAACCGTTGCGCCGCCTGTCCAAAACCAGCGCCTGCACCAGACTCCATTGCTTTGCCAGGATCAATGGTTGATGTTTGACCAAAAGGTGTCATTGCAGTTTGCATAGACTGATATTGCAATTGACGGCCAAATCCTCCCACGACATCAGCCATGATCGCCATAGTGAGAGAATCACCAGTGCGAACGATCATCTCACCGCGAATGCCCTCCATTGAGTCTTCTCCTACGGCATAACCAGATAATGGTTGAGAAATAACTTCTTCATCCTCATTATTGATGCAAGACAGACTCATTAGTCTGACTTTGCCACGCTCAGTTGTCTTATCGCCAACTACTGAGGCCAAAACCATGCAGCCCTTAATGTCCGCTTGTTGTTCATTGGGCATTTGGCTTAGGTCGTCAACCCAAAATAACATTGGTGCAGGATTTTGCTGTGCATTACCACCAGTTGGTGCGTATGCTCCCGTTAAAATCGTTGCTTTAGTGAAAGTACCTGGCGCTAAGAAGTTTTTTGCTTTGGGTCTATTCGGTTTTACAGGCGTTGGAGAATCACTATTTGTAACCGAAGCGGTTTTTTTTAATTCGCCAACCACTACACCACCGCGACGACGAGGCTCTACCGCATTAGGTTGTCCTGGTGGATAGCCATTGCCTTGCGTTACAACGTTATTTGTATTTGCTTGCTGACTCTGTCCATAATATTGGGCATTTATCTGCACAGGCGTTGTCGATTGCGTTGGTTGCATGGGCGTAAATGGTGCGCCCGTATTCGTAGGTTGACCTACTTGAACAGCAGGTGAGAATGCTTGAGCCGTTACAGTGGTTGCTTGTACGGAAGCCGATGCTGGTTGTTCTGCTTCTTTGTCTTTATTCGCTTGGTCCAGACGACTGCGCTCTAAGGCAGCCATCATTTCCCGATCACGCTCTTCTATTCGTGCAGCAATCTTGCGCTGTTCTTCTGCCTGATTGTTTAATCCATCAATTTGCTTTTGAATCGCATCCATCTGATTAGCTGATTTTGCCATCCATACCTGAGCAGGATTTACCGCAACGCTATTAGGCTCTATTTGTTTGACTTGCTCTGCTTTCTGATCTGCAATTTTTTGCTCTGACTGCTGTGGTTGCTCAGAAACGCTCATACCAACCATAACAAGAACGCCGACGCCAATTACGACGCCAAAACCGAGCATGTTTTGACGACGCTTAACAGCCTCATTGGTATTAATGAAATCTTTATCACTCATCGTGCAGACTCCAATACCATCAAAATGCGTGTCTTCTCACCTGGTTGCAGCACCAATTTTTGGATTGCAGCAGCTGCTGTATTTTCAAAGAAAAACTCACGCTCATCTAACGTCATTACTTGATCGCTAATATTAGTGAGTTCCCACACCTTACCTGACATGCCCATGCCTTTAACCCTGCGTGTTTCAACGATATGTGTTTCTAACCACAATGAAACCGGCGTATTGACAGTTGTAAGCGTTAACCCTTTGGCACGCTTATCATTAGCCATTGCCTCAATAAACAAACGAATGGTTTTATCGCGCGTTTGGGCTTTAGATAGGTTACGCATCACTGCTGGATCAGCAGTGTTGTCATCACTAACTGTTAGGGCTGATTTGAGAACAAGATGCTCAATTCCAATATTTTTAACGGGCTTAATTTCAAGTTGATAGCTCTTACCGTCATCGCGCGTTACCAATAAGGTAAATGGCTTATCAGTGATTGGCTCAATCATGACCTTTCCTAGATCTTTCATGACACCACTTTCTTCATCAATGGACCAATCAATACCATTACGTCCATCGATACGATGAACGCTACCTGTTGCGAACTCAAGTAGAAACGGTTTGCCAGCCGTGACAGTAGCACTCGGCACTGAGCCTGTATCCAGAGATACGATAGACTCAGCGATAGCTGTTTGGCTTGATATAATGAGCGATGAGAGCAATAAATATTGCGCTAGTCGTAAGGCTGTTAAGATCATTTCACCGTTCCTTCGTTCATAGGTACTTCACGCGACTCTTTGACGTAAAGCTTGTGATCTTCCCATGCGAAGGCAACTTTATAGGCCGCTTCTTTGGGATCCATACGTTTATCGCCGACCCACGTTTGCACTGTGCCGATATAAACGACGGTTAAATTTTGTGGGTTATACTTAACCGTGCGTCGCTCGAATATTTGCGACAAATTGTTTTTCGTAATGTAGTCTCTTGCTTCATCTTGTTTTTTCTGCATTTCACCTTGAATAGCGGGGTGAACGTACATCAGCACCGTTTTCTGTTGGTCTGCAATGGTGGTAGGCGTAAACGTCATATTGTTCTCAGAGATGAACCACCCCAATTTCTGCAGCTGATCGCCAGAAGGATTAAAACGACTAATCGATAGTGGCTCGGATAGCATTGGCGGAATCAACGTTACCCATTCTTCATCAAGAAGAATGTCTTTGTAGACTTGACCAACAACACCAAGCGTCATGATGAACAATAGGGCTTGCGTGTATCGCAAGGTTGTTTTAAGTGTTTTGAAATCTCTTGGATCAAAGGTTTTAATCGCAATATCTTTAAGGCTCACAATAACCATCTCCGAATTTCACTTGGTGGCGTCTTTTTCAATCGCTTACCACCGATAGAACTCATTTCTTTAGGTAAAAACCAATACATTAAATGCTTCCAAAAATAAGGATGAGAACCTTGCTTGAGTATTTTGGTATAAAGGTAAGAAACAATAAGCCCTAGCACCAACCCAGTATTGATGTCTTTGATCATGTGACCGATGAACATGCCCAGCATAAAAAACGCTAACTGGTCATATCCCCAGATCAAAAACTTTTCAGCAACATCCAAATTCTGTGGGATGTAGGACTTATTGAAAGATGACATGTTATTCTCCAGCTTAAACAGTAGTTACCTAATCTCGTCTTGTTTATCCGCTACGCTACTTCGACTAGATTAATGCGCCCCAAATAGCGTCATTGAATGAACTCCAATTGGCAGCACCGATAATTCCTGCTCCCATACTTAATGCAGAAGTCCATTTGCCCAAATATGCGGCTGTATATAACGCAAACAAACCACCAATGTAGCCAGCAACTTTACCGCCACCACCAACGTTAGTTTGTGTTGCTGTATAGATGCTTGTCATAGAGGCTGATGTTGCGGCTTCTAAGACACCTGCAATTAATGGTGCTGCCACCATCGCACCGAGTACGCTATATTTAATAGCCTTAAATGTTGCAGTTTTAAATTGCATACCATGAAAGGCATTCAGTGACATATTGGCTGTCATCATGATGCTTGTCCTTCAATTTGTTTTGGACTGTGGTAAATTTTTGCACCTACCCAACCAGCCATAATGCCGAAAGAAAATCCTGCTACAGCCATGCTTGTAATGGGACCACCTGAAAAATAAATACCCGCAAACATCGGCGCACCAAACATAAACACATCAATAAAGTCTGGTTTAGGTCGTGCTTGTTTGGTGGGCTTTTCTTCGATTGAAGACATACTCACTCCTTAACCACTAGGGTTACTTTGCGTTGCCGTGCTAAATCTGAATCCAACTCACCTGCACGGCAACAATCAGGTAGGCTGGTTAACGTAATTGCGCGACTAGAAACACCTAATTGGGTTAGTAGCTTGGCAACAGAACTTGCTCTGGATAAAGCAATACGTTCATTCAAATCTCGCGCACCTGTGTTATCGGTATAACCAGTCACAACGAAATGCTTACCTTTTAATGAATGACGATTTGCTTTGAACCAAACGCTAATGTGTTGAATGTCTGCTTTAGAAAGGTGACTAACACCTGTATCGAAATAGGCCGTAATGACCTCACAAGTGGTATCTTGTTGAACCACTTTCGACGTAAATTGAGTTGAACCACTATTGTCGGCTTTATTTAATTGTGACAATGCACTTAAGCTGCTGGTTCTCATTGGTGCAACAATTGGCGATTTATGCGTTATGAGGCAATCGTGATTCACTCGCTCATAGCCGGTCGCGCTAGGGCATATTTGCCAAACAATTGGCTTTGCCTCAACAATCATCTCTTGTGACGGTAGCATCGTGCAACCAGAGATAAAAGACACGAATGAGAGACTAAAGAGCTTACGCATTAACGCACACCCCAGCCTTCATGACGTTGTAAACCTTCCACGCATAGCCTTGACGCTTTTTTTCAGAAGCAGCGTTATAGGCACCGATAGCACGCCAAGTATCACCTTTAGATTTAATCTT
This sequence comes from uncultured Francisella sp., assembly GCA_964606405.1. Taxonomy (GTDB): domain Bacteria; phylum Pseudomonadota; class Gammaproteobacteria; order Thiomicrospirales; family Thiomicrospiraceae. The sequence goes on along the minus strand of CAZSGH010000002.1, from coordinate 47,471 downwards.
TTGCGCCAACACTTCGGCACCGATTTGGATATTGGTACAAGGCTCCATGAGTTGCTCAACCCCAATGCCTTTTTGCGCCAATCGTGGCAACTCAGCAGAGTTGATTTGCATCAACCCATAATCTGAGCTGCCATTCTTGTTAGCACGATTAATTGCATTGGCATTAAATTTAGACTCAACACATCCTAATGAGGACAAAAGGAGTGGCGATACACCAACGCGCTTAGCAGCGCTATCGAAGCAAGTAGGGTAGGGATTAGGAATTTGTTTCACGGAAGAAGCATTGACCGCATTGGTAGCCAATAACGAAATGGCAATCAATGTTGCTTGTATGCTGCTAATTTTAGGATGTGAACTATTCATCTACCAATGCCCGTGTTTGAGTTATGACAATCTTAAAAAGGTGTCAACAACTAATCACGTGACTAGGTACAGTGAAATAAATAATTTAGCACTTGCGCGTTTGAACTCTATAACTTGATTTGATATAATTAAAGGTTAACCATCGAAAACATGTCACTTCGCCACTGCGCGACCAATACAATAAAGACTATAAAAACAAAAAGATATAACGATTTCTTGGAAATGGTTAAGGGATTCTATCGTAAAGACTAATAAAGCCCCTTTGCTGCTTAAAAGCCGCATCAAAGGGTCAAAAGACAAAAGATAAGGGTTAAGACTCAAGGACTTATAAAGGATAAGGGGTAAAGAAGAATAAAGATAAGGACTTAAAGACGGATTCTGCCACAACGCAAACTCTACACCAACAAAATCAAACGCGCAAGTGCTAAATTATTTATTTCACTGAACTTGGTCGCACGACTTTTGAAAAGCACCTTGGCACACTGTCTCCTATTCTAACAGGAGTCCTTTATGCCGATTTCAACTGACAATTTAGCCAAGCTAGATGCCTTGGGTCATCCATGGCTTAAAACCTTGGTTCATTTTATGTCAGAAGCATATTGTGGCATTGACGAAGTGGCAGACACTGAACCAATCGATCAGCAGATCGATCAACTGATTGAACGCTTGCAGCAAAACATCATCCCTGAATACGTCAGCATCCCAAGTTTAAGCAACCTATTAGTAGAAAGCGACTTTCTACATTGGCTTGCTGCAACACGCTACGCTCAATGGAACCCATTGCGCCAAACATTTACCAACTACTGCTTGAAGCAATCATTTGAGTGTTCGGACAGCAATATGCAAATTGAAGGTGAATTGAATGAAGACTCACCGACGATTGCAGCGCTGCTCTACAACCGAAACATATTGCGCGTTGAAAGCCTAGCAGACGAACAGGTAAGAAGTTTTGCCACAACCCTGATTAATGTATTTCTTGAAGCAAGTGATGATTATTGATATGGAGCAGATCAAATGATGAAAGTTTTAAAATTGATTTTGTTAAGTTGGTTGTTTTTATCAACAATAGCTCAAGCATCAACGTCTTCAGACATCCAAACAGTAATCCATTCAGGGACGTGTGATGACGTTTTTAGTTTGATTAATGATAGTAAGCCAGACGAAAAATTATCTGACTTTATGATGTTGCTCACCGTGAAAGCCAGTATTTGCAATGGCAATCTTAATCCTAACACTTATGGCTACGGTCTTTTAACGCTAGCCGACATCGAAAAAAGAAGTTCTCAAACAGGAGTCAACACTGAAGATATTAATGAATTAAGAAACAAATTACTTGCGATTGGCAATATTAGAGAAATGCCGCCCGCAGACAACCTCTTATCATTAGAGCAAAACAAAAAAACAGAGCAGACAATTAGTACGACGGTTATTGTAACGTTTCTTGTGTGTTTTTTATTGGTACTGATTATTTCACGTAACGCCTTTCTCGGATTGATCATTTTAGTTGCTTTGTATTTATTCGTTTCGTTAATAGGTGCAGCAGCTACAGATATGTTTAACCACGCTGCGTTTAAGTGGAAGTTGAATGATTATGATATGTTTTTCGTTAAAGGCGCGATTGCTCTTCTTTTTGCTCTTGCGATAGTTCTTGCTTCCATAATGAGTTACTGGATTACATCATTTCTTTTTATGAATAAGCTAATTCCATTTTTAGAATCTATAACTGATGTTTTCTTCTCTTTTTTGCGAAAAAAATAATACAGAAATGAAGTGAGGATTATTGACATGAAAACTACCGAGTTTAAAAAAATATTTACTTATTCTTTTGTATTAACGCTATTTGCATCTATTACGGCAGTGTTGGGATTCATCTTTTCGTTTGAATTAGCCTATTCACATACCGCGTACTTTTTTGCGTTAACGTTTATAGCATTAATGGCAAGCTTCATTGTTGAGATGCTAGAGAAAATCGAAAAGGCAGTTCTAGCTTCCAATAGAACCGTTGAAGAAGGCAGCAATAATGACTAAAGACTCTGCTTTCGCATCATTTTTAGTGCTACTTTATCTTGTTTGGTTTCTTGGGTTTGTTGTTTATACAAAGCTGTATATACCTTGGACCAACTAACAACCATCATCGACTGGGCTATCAACCAGCCTGTTAAAGCAAGTGTTTTGGTAGCCAGCACGACTATAACGCTTGCTAGTGCTTATTATTGGCACAAAGGTCGCAATCAACTGAAGCAACAGCTAGAAGTTGACCAACAACCAAAGCAATTGCCACAATCATTCAACATAAACTCATTGGAGCAAAATGGCTACCTGCTTGCCACCCAAGGCAAGCTTTTGGCGCAACATTTGGGCGTTGAACCAAAAATAAAGCTTATTTTGGCGCAAAGTGGTCTCGATGCCGAAACTTCACAATGGCTATCAGAGACATTTTACGCGCTTGTCGAAATGGTGCAGCTGCTACCCGCATCTCAATCGCATCATCACTCAGGACCAGGTGGATTAGCGCGACATACGATAGAAGTCGCTAATATTGCCTGTCGTATTCGCCGTGGACGACTATTACCTAAAGGGGTATCGCAAGAAGAACGTACTGCCGAACAACATCGATGGACAGTAGCGATTATTCTCGCAGCCTGCTTACATGATGCGGGTAAAGTTATTTCTGATATTCAAGTTGATGGATTGAGTCGTGACGGCAAGCAATTGCGCTGGAATCCTTCAGGCGGCAGTATGCCGGCGATTGGCATCGATCGCTATCGAGTAACCTTTGCGGATCACAACTATAGCGAGCATGCACAGCTAGGTGCTGATCTATTGCCGATGTTATGCCCCAAACCGATGATGAGCTGGCTTGGTGCTAACGCATCATTAATGACAGCCTTGCGTGCTTATTTGACTGGTGCCCGTGATACGACGCTTGAGGTGCAGTCGATTAGTGACATCGTTACCAAGGCTGACCAAGCCTCTGTCAAAATGGATATTGGTCAAGGAACACAAGTACGCTTTAATGTCGCTCGCACCAGACCGCTCATTGAGATTTTAATGGAGTCCCTAAATCATCTGTTGCTCAGTGATGGATTTAAGCTAAATCAGTCAGGTGGTGCTGCCTTTGTGCATGAAGGTGACATCTACATGGTGAGTAAGACGACCGCTGACCGTGTTAGGGATTGGATTACTGCCAACCGAAGTAGTTATCTAGTGAGTTTGCCGACCGATAATGACCGTCTATTTAGCACTTGGCAGGACTTTGGACAGATTGTACCGACACCTGACAATAAAGCGATTTGGACGTGCATTTTTGAAGGAGCGAATAATAATGGCAAGTTCAAACATGAGTTGACCGTACTTAGATTCCCGCTGCACTGCGTGTATGGAGATAACACTGCAGCCTATCCAAAGCAGTTTACGGGTAGTGTTACCATCAAAAATACATGGGATAAAGTAGCCAAGCCATCAGAAGCTAAGACCGTACCTGTCAAACAGGATCAAACACAGTCTACGCAACCAGCAGATATTGAGACAACCGTTAAACAGCCAGCAACAGTTGATTCAAATCACTCTTTGCCATCAGAAGAAACGAACGTTGAGACAATAATTGAGGATATTGGTGATTCAGTAAGCACTCCATTAAACGACGATGCGGCCGTTAGTCGAGATGAAGCACCTAAACCAAAAGTAAAAAATAAAACAGAATCCTTACCAACGCCTAACTTGGCAGCTTTCAAACCGTCACCAAAACCAAAACAAGATAAAAAAGCGACACTAGCTGTTCAAGTGAAGCCTGTTTCTGAGATTGACGAAGACGACCCTTTCGCTGATTTCTCTCAGTCGGAACAGCCTGTAATAGAGGTGCAATCATCGGATGAACCAGAATCATTGTCAGTAGTAAACGAAGAAGATGCCAATGATTTGCCTAAGCTTCCAGAAGATCATGAGTCAACTCAAGTTCAGCCAGCTGCATTTTTACCAGAGAATGAAGATGTTCGCACTGCGATCAATGATGCCTTAACCAAGCAAGAGCCTGTATTAGGCATTCCAATTAAGTTGCCTTCACCTAATTTACTGAGCGCTCAGGATAGGGAGCCAGAGCCATTAACCATGCAGTTTATTTACTGGCTGCAAACCTCTCTTGCTAATGGAACTGTTGCTTATAACGTGCCTAAAGCGCCTGTGCACTTCCTAAAAGAAGGGCTTGGATTGGTATCGCCAGCTATTTTCAATCTGTTCTGTGAGTTTGCGGGCTTAGATGACTGGCGGCAGGTACAAGCTAGCCTGATAAGAAGCAATTTAATCGTGCGCAAGCCTAGCGGAGACAAGCTGTTTCGATTTGCGATTAAGTCTAATGATGATAGTAAAAAGAGAACAGCGGTACTCAACGTTGTGTTACTTGCTAATCCACAAAAATATGTCCAAGAAGTACCCGAGCCAAACTTGTTTATGGTGCAAGTTGATGAGCTGAGGTTAAGTTAACGCTATGAGCCAAGTCGAAAACCTACTGCGACCACTCTATGAGTTATATGGTGGAGCGATATATGCTGCCGCTGCAGGCATAACTCTATCGCCATTAGGTGCGGTAATAGTCAGCAATCCATCATGGAGTACACCTTTAGCGTCGTTGACCGCATTATGGGGAGCAAAGAGACTTAAAGAAGGCTGGAACTTGCACCAGTATCAACGTGGATTAAGTCGAATGCCCAAGTTCGAGATGGGCAGTAGAGATCTTAAATGGTCTCACGAAAAACTATACCTTGGCATGGGGTTTCGTTGGGATCAACGCCATAAACAACGCATAGAGCAGTTAAGAGTTCCCAAAAACAGGCGATTTGTTGTTCCTGGTCGATTGTATGACTTTGTACGCGACTTAGAGATGCGTCGTTATAAGAATAAGTCGATTGAGTCAATTAGACTAACCGTTAAACGAATCAGCCAAAACGATGCGTGGTGGAATCCAGTTTCTCCTTTGCCGCCTATTGGTGGTAACAGCGCCATTCATGCTGTAGGTCTTTGGGAAGGAGAGCGCCCTGTATGGGAAGCATTATCAGAGCGTGTCGGTCATAAGCTGGTTCTAGGTACAACTCGTGTGGGTAAAACGCGCCTAGCCGAGTTAATGATCGCTCAGGATATTCGTCGAGGCGACGTGGTTATCGTATTCGACCCTAAAGGCGATGCGAGTTTATTAAAACGCATGTATCTTGAGGCTAAGCTTGCTGGTCGATTAGACGACTTCATTATTTTCCACCTTGGCTTCCCAGAAATATCATGGCGCTATAACCCTATTGGTGACTTCGAGAAAGTAACCGAAGTGGCCGATCGCATTGCTGGCCAATTACCAAGCGAAGGCAATAGTCGAGCATTTAGGGACTTTGTGTGGCGATTTGTGAACGTAATTACCCGCGCACTCGTTGCTTTAGGTATTAAGCCAGATTTCAAGAAGCTCTATCGCTATGCTTCTGATATCGATAGCCTACTCATCGACTTCCTCGCGCTATTCTTCGACAAGATGATACCAGGATGGCAGATTGAACTTGATTTGTTTGATTTTGATGTCAAAGAAATTCAAGACAAAGTCATGAAGCAGCGCAACTTTGATGCGGTCAAGATGATTGAGTTTGCCAAGCGTAAAGAGCTATTTGGTAAAGCAACTCAGGCAGATGCTGAGTCATCTAGCCTAGAGTTAGCCGATATTGCAAGGGCACTCATTGCTATTTTAGGTAATGAAAAGAGTTACTTCGATAAGCTTGTTTCAAGCTTATATCCATTACTTGAAAAGCTGACAACTGGTCAAGTTGGAGAGCTAATCTCTCCTGATTTAGAAGATATTGACGATCAACGACCCGTATTTGATTGGATGGAGGCTATTAGCCGTAAAGCGATCGTGTACGTCGGTTTGGATTCGCTTAGCATCCCGATGGTGGCCGCAACAGTTGGTGCATCGATGTTTGCAGACATAACCAGTAAGGCCGGTCGAATCTACAAACACGGAACGGGTTATGGCTTTGCTAATCCTAATCAGAAACGAAAAATTAGCGTTCACGCTGACGAGTTCAATGAATTGATTGGCGATGAGTTCATACCGCTGCTCAATAAGGCCGGTGGTGCTGGTTTCCAAGTTACCGTTTACACGCAGACATGGTCTGATGTTGAGGCAAAAATAGGTTCTGCCGCTAAAGCAGAGCAAATAGGTGGTAACTTAAACACGCTGATCATGCTCAGGGTGAAAAATAAAGAAACCGCTGAAATTTTGACTAATCAGGTTGAGGAGGTACAAATACCCACCATTGTTGCCAGCTCAGGCGTGTCTGATAAGGATAGTATTAGCGGTGAAACGAGCTTTGTATCCAAAAATGAGGATCGAATTCAGATGGAACGTTTGCCTGTTGTTTCTCCTTCAGACATTGTTCAGCTTCCTAAGGGACAAGCTTTTGCATTACTGGAGGGTGGTCAGCTTTGGAAAATCAGACTTCCATTGCCTGATGAAAGTGATGACAAGCTGCTACCAGACTCATTAGCGCAATTAGTGCGCGATATGCGCATTAAGTACGAACATACAGAAACACACTGGGATACCTCTATCAGTCAATTTAGGAATGATTGGCAGGACATGTGGAGTTTGCCAGAGAATGATAGGATGGCAGCTTAATGGCTCAAGATAATAGCCCGCAACAAAAACACTATTTACTGGATAAACCTTCAACTAATTTGGCAGTTGGTATCTTTGGGTTGGCTTTATTTGTCTTGCTTACTAGCTCAATGATTGTGTTTTTTCGTATTGGCATCGATATTTATCGTGTATCTAATGGGCTTGAAACGATTCAAGAATTGATGCAACTATCACAATCAATCGTAAACGAGTCTCCGTCAGGTTATCTATCACTGACAATAGCTGACTTCCTTGACTGGATCCTGTTTCAGGAACCAGGTATCTATCAAGCACTCGTACAAGCAACAGATCCTAACCAACCTAACTGGACTGAGCGTTTTGTTAAAACGTTTAACTGGCAGTTTATTGTCGCTATTCAGTCAGTTCATATCGTCGGCATTAGAATTGGGGCGATCATCTCATTATTGCCATTAGTGGGAATGGTTTATGCGTTGGCGTTTGTCGATGGTATGGTTGAGCGTGGTATTAGAACTGATAGTGCGGGAAGAGAGTCTACATCGATTTACTTGCACGCAAAGGCGCTACACTGGGGCGGAATGATGCTTCTGATTACCATATACTGCCTATGGTTTGACGCTGTAACGAATGCACAAGCGTTCGTTGCGGTTTGGTTGACATTTGTCTGGCTTAGCGTACGCTTACAGTGGAAGTTTTATAAAAAATACTGGTAACATTTTGGTTATTAGCGATAAATGCTGATTGGTACTTTATTTGCTAAATATTCGGTTGTGCTGTTAAATACCAAAGGACAACAAGACCGTAATGACTCCAATAGAGCTGTATCTGCTATCTTTAAATAGTGAAAATTCTCGTCAACAAACGAAATCCGTCTGCAAGGCCATATTTGGGTTTAGTGACGATAAAAGTGCCAAGAAATATAATTGGAAGCTACTCAATCATCAATTCGTTATTAAAAAAATGGCTGAATTAGAGACAAAAGGGTTGACCTATAGAAGTATTAATTCTTATTTATCAATACTTAAGGGTGTTGCAAAGCAGTGCTGGTACCTGGGTAAAATCACCGCAGTTTCCTATATGCATATCAACCATATTCCAAATAGAAAAGGCTCAAGAGAGGTTGCGGGCCGAAAACTAGAAAACTCAGAAGTCGAGGAGTTGTTTTCGGTATGCGCCAACGATGCCAATAAAACGAGAGGATTAAGAAGTGCCGCAATGCTTTCGCTGGGCATTTTTATGGGTTTAAGGCGAGAAGAAATCGCTAAGTTAAAACGAGATGACCTAGACTTTGAATCTGGAACCTGCAAAGTTACTGGAAAAGGCAATAAACAGGTAACAATTCCTATCGCAAGTCTTGCCGTGCCATATATAAAATTATGGTACAAAGAATGTAATCTGCAAGGAGTTTATGGAAGATATGTTTTTGGATCAATTCACTCGTCTGGAAAAATCCTAAACTTATCTGGCATTCGAGGCGAAGCAGTTATGTACAGTTATAAACAAGTAGTTTCAAAGTCTGGGGTCAAGAACAAAACGACTCCGCACGATATGAGACGAACGCTAATAACAAACCTACTAGATCAGAATATTAGTCCTAGGGTGGTTCAGGCAATTGCTAGGCATAGCAAAGTAGATACTACATTGGGATATGATCGAGGTGATATGCGAGCGTCAATGCAACAGGCAATAAACGTAATATCCAATATTTATCGGTTGTAAATTAATGATCTATTTTGAAGCAACATTGTTACAAGTTGAGTCGTGTATAAGCTGCTAAGGTATAATAATCGAGGGTATAGGTTGTTGACACAGCATTGTTTTTATTGTAATTTATACATGTGCTCTTTGAGAAAAAACTTATTTTCAGACTGTTTGCCTTCGATGCTTTATAATATCAAAAATGCATAGTGCACAAAGAGGAATCATCGTGTTTGAAAATTTAAGTGAACGCTTACAACGTACCCTAAAATCGATTCGTGGGCAAGGACGACTCACCGAAGAGAACGTCAAGGATGCTTTGCGTGAGGTGCGTCGCGCTTTATTAGAGGCAGACGTTGCCTTAGAAGTCATTAAATTGTTTGTTGATCGTGTGCAAGTGCGTGCAGTCGGGCAAGAAGTAGCACTGAGCCTGACACCAGGGCAGGCGTTCATTAAAATCGTTAAAGACGAGCTTACAGCCGTGATGGGCGAAGCCAATGATGGTTTAAAACTTAATGTTGCACCACCTGCGATTATTTTAATGGCGGGTTTGCAGGGGGCGGGTAAAACCACCACTGTTGGTAAGTTGGCGCGCTATTTAAAAGAGCGTGAGAAAAAGAAAGTATTGGTCGTTTCTGCTGACGTATACCGCCCCGCTGCGATTTCGCAGTTACAAACGGTCGCGCAGCAAGTGGGGGCGAGCTTTCACCCTTCAACCGCACAACAAAAGCCTGTCGATATTGCTTTAGCCGCCGTCGATGTCGCGCGTAAGCAGTTCTTCGATGTGTTGATTGTCGATACGGCAGGTCGTTTGCACATCGACAGCGAGATGATGGAAGAGGCGAAAGCCATTCATGCCGCCATTAACCCAATCGAAACCTTGTTTGTTGTTGATGCTATGACAGGGCAAGATGCGGCGCGTACCGCCAAAGCCTTTAACGAAGCTTTGCCTTTAACGGGTGTGATTTTAACTAAGACAGACGGTGATGCACGTGGTGGTGCGGCCTTGTCTTTGCGCGAGCTAACAGGCAAGCCCATTAAATTTTTGGGTGCAGGCGAAAAACTTGATGCCTTGGAGCCTTTTCATCCCGAACGTATGGCATCGCGCATCTTGGGTATGGGCGATGTCCTCAGTCTGATTGAGCAAGTTGAACAGAAAGTTGATCGAGTCGAGGCAGAAAAGCTTGCTAAGCGTTTGCAAGAAGGTGAAGGTTTTACCTTCGAAGACTTTAAATCGCAACTGCAGCAAATTCAAAAAATGGGTGGCGTTTTTTCCTTGCTTGATAAGCTCCCAGGTATGAGTGGTATGGCGCAAAAGGTCGATGCAGCTCAGGGCGAAAAGCAGTTTAAGCGCATCGAAGCGATGATTAATTCGATGACGCTACAAGAGCGTCGTCACCCGAGTATTATCAAGGGGTCGCGCAAGCGTCGTATTGCGCTGGGTTCTGGTACAAGTGTGCAAGAGTTAAACCGCCTGATTAAGCAGTTCGAAGAAATGCAAAAAATGATGAAGAGCATGAAAAAAGGCGGCATGAAAAACATGATGCGTGGTATGGCTGGTGGGGCGATGGGTAAGATGCCCTTCATGCGCTAAAACCTACTGCGCTGGCTCTTGTGTTGATGCAACGTTAATCGTGCTGCGTTATCTACTAATGGGTATCTCTAAATAACCCAATATTTCGTCATCCTCGCGTATGCGGGGATCCATAAAGGCAATGAAATAAATTTCCGCTTTCGTGATCGATTTTTAGTGATCGCCCTGCACTACTGACGGTGTCTTAATTTGTTGTTTTATTTTCTCTAATCTGTCATAATGTGCGATTCCCTGCTATTGGGTGGGGAAGGCTAAAGAAATAGTCAGCAGGAATTCCTGTTGTCGCTGTTAAACGTTATAAGGAGTGACAGATGGTTGTAATCCGTCTAGCCCGTGGTGGAGCTAAGAAAAAACCTTTTTATTCGATCGTCGTAGCGGACAGCCGCATGCGTCGTGATGGTCGTTTTATCGAACGTATTGGGTTCTTTAACCCTGTCGCTCGTGGCAATGAAGAAAAATTGCGCTTTGACAGCGACCGTTACGATTACTGGGTAGGTCAGGGTGCGCAAGCGTCTGATCGTGTTTTGACCTTGGCTAAGCAGTCTAAGGCTGCTTGATTTTAACGTGCAAACGTTAACAGACAACAAAATTTTAGTAGGCCGTATTAATGGTCTATTTGGTGTGCGTGGTTGGTTGCGGTTTTTTTCCTATACTCGCCCTGCTGCCAATTTAATGAGTTATAACCCCTTGTGGGTAAAGACAACCGAAGGTTGGCAATCGTTCGACGTCGAAGAGGCGCAAGCCCATGCTGATGGTCGATTGGTTGCGAAGTTTAAGGGTCTTGACGACCGCGAAGAAGCACGCTTGTTGATGGGTTGTGATGTGGCAATTATGCCAGAGCAACTGCCCAAAGATGAAGATGATTATTATTGGATTGACCTTGTGGGTTGTACGCTAGTAAATGAGTCGGGTGTTTCTTTAGGTGTGGTGAAAGAAATGATGGAAACAGGTGCTCACGACGTGATGCGTGTGCGCGGTGAATCGGGCGATGAGCTGATTCCTTTTGTGATGGATGTGGTGGTTAAAGCCGTAGATATTGCAAATAAGCGCATTATCGTTGACTGGGAATCTGGTTACTTTAACAACTAAGCAGATGGACTTTCATGTCATTACTCTGTTTCCCGAGCTGTTTAGCGCAGTAACGGATGTCGGAGTGACAGGTAGGGCACACCGTAACGGACGATGGTCTTGTGTGTGTCACAATCCACGTGATTATGTACATAATGTGCATAATACGGTTGATGATCGTCCTTATGGTGGTGGTCCAGGTATGGTGATGATGTATCAGCCTTTGGCTGATACGTTCGTAGGCTTGGTCGCACAGTGTGCCGATGTTAAACCTCATTTTATTTATCTTTCACCACAGGGTAAACCGCTAACACAAGCGAGAGCTGCCGAACTAGCTAAACTGCCGCAAGTTGCCTTGTTGTGTGGTCGCTATGAAGGTGTGGATGAGCGTTTTGTTACTTCATTTGTCGATGAAGAAATCTCGGTAGGAGATTTCGTTGTTTCGGGTGGCGAGCTGCCTGCGATGATGTTGATGGATGCGGTGGTGCGCTTAATACCTGGTGTTTTGGGACATGCTCAGTCGGCTGTTGAAGACTCTTTTGCGCAAGGCTTGCTGGATTGCCCGCACTACACACGTCCGCCTGTGATTGCAGGACAGGAAGTGCCAGCAGTGTTGCAATCGGGTAACCATGCTGATATTGCGAAATGGCGCAGACAGCAGCAACTCATTCGAACGGCTGAACGTCGTCCTGAGTTGTTAGCAAATGTTGAGCTGACGAAGCAAGATAAGCGCTGGTTGCAAGAAGCAGGTCTTTCGGTTGAGAAGATAACGCAAGAATAAAATTTGTTGTATGGTATAGAAAACCAAGTATTTTAATAGATTGAATCGCATTGAATGCGATGATGATTTAAGGTGAGTAATAATGATTAACGCTAAAATTCAAGCTCTGGAAACTGCCCAGTTAAAGAATGATGTACCTGCTTTTGGTCCTGGTGATACAGTGATCGTTCAGGTTAAAGTAATTGAAGGCACGCGCGAGCGTTTGCAGTCATTTGAAGGTGTTGTGATTGCTAAACGTAATCGTGGCTTAAACTCTGCTTTCACTGTGCGTAAGATTTCGCACGGTGTGGGTGTTGAGCGTGTTTTCCAAACACACAGCCCTTCAATTGCTTCGGTTGCTGTTGTGCGTCGTGGTGATGTTCGTCGTGCTAAGTTGTACTACTTGCGTGCACTACGCGGCAAAGCTGCTCGTATTCGCGAAAAGGTATAATTGCCTTAAGCTTAGTAGCAAAAAAGAGCGCCAGAGATGGCGCTTTTTTTGTATGTTCTGTTTTTTATTCGCTCCTAAGGAAGAATGTTATGATGAAGTTAATGTCTCTGCTTGGATTGATGCTCTTGTCTGGTTATGGGTTAGCTGCTGATGAGTCTGCTTCTGTTAAACAAAAGCTTATAGCACAAGTACCTGAGTTAAAAGATGCTAGTGTTTTGCCTACGCCAATATCAGGCGTTTATAGTGTGCAGCATGGGGCGTTCATTTTTTATACTTCTAGTGATGCTAAGTATGTCATGCGTGGTCAATTATTAAACCTAGCAGATAAGCGTAATTTGACGGAAGAGTCAATTATGAAGTTTCGTGAAACCGAGTTTAAGAAGCTAGCCGATAAAGATACTATGGTGTATATGCCAGCAAGCGGTAAATATACACATACGATTACGGTGTTTACTGATGTCGATTGTCAGTATTGTCAAAAATTGCATACACAATTGCCACAGGCTTTAGCTGCTGGTATTCGTGTGCGTTATGTCTTTTTTCCACGCTCTGGGGTAGATACACCGTCGTTTAATAAAGCGGTTCATGCATGGTGTAATCAGCAAGCTCCTGGTGAACTTGAACAAATGATGAAGGGAGAAATGCCTTCTAAATTAATGACCTGTGTTAATCCTATTGCAAAGCATTTTGATCTTGCGACATCGTTAGGTTTACAGGGAACTCCCAGTATCTTGCTTGCTGATGGGACATTGATTCCAGGATTAGTTCCTGTTGAGGATTTAATTAAGTTGGTTAAGGATATTAAATAAAGTGAATCTTTAACATTACGCTGCACTTGTTGTGAGTGTAGCTAGTGAGAGTCGTTCTAAGATGAACAGATGACCTTGGAAGTCTGAATGATGTGTAAAACGCATTATTCAGACTTTTCTTGCATTTCAGTTGTCAGCTGTTATAATTCTAAGTTCTGAAATGCGGATGTGGCGGAATTGGTAGACGCACTAGTTTCAGGTACTAGCGAGTAACATCGTGGAAGTTCGAGTCTTCTCATCCGCACCATATCTAGTGAATCTTATCTCGTCTTAATTTATCTTCATTTTATTTCGTAAATTAGCATCTTATGCTTTTGATCTTCTGTATTTTTTCTTAAAATATGGCATAAAATTTCTCTAAAAATCTAATGGGTTAGAAATATGGAGGAATAGATTGCAACTTTTTGCTGCAACTGATTGATTTTATTGTTTCTTACGGCTAAGAATAAACTTATAACGTCTAAAAACCATAGTCGGTTTTTAGACGTTCCTTACAAGGATGTCTATTTAGTGAAAATTGCGGGTGATGCGTGGGCTGGTTTAGCCGTTATGCTGGTTGTTTTACCAGCTTCTGTTGCCTTTGGGGTAACGATTTATGCTGCAGTTGGACCTGAATATGCAGGATTAGGTGCTTTTGCTGGCGTATTGGGTGCTGTTGCGTTGGGCATTATTGCGCCCATTTTAGGTGGAACTGACCGATTAGTAACTGCTCCTTGCGCCCCAGCAACGGCGCTAATGAGTGCCTTTGCCATCGATATGGTACATAGAGGAACACCTCCTGAAACCGTTATTTTATTGATGATGTTGTTAGGTGTGCTAACAGGTATTTTTCAGGTTCTGATTGGTTTTACGCGCATCGGTAGTTTGGTTAAGTATTTGCCACATACGGTCGTCAGTGGTTATATGACTGCCGTTGGCTTAATTATTATTTTTAGTCAGTTGGTGCCTTTTTTAGGTGTCTCTGCCGGACAGTCGGCATTTGCTGTCATGCTTGCGCCAGAGTCGTGGGCGATACCTGCCATTGTGGTTGGTTTAGCGACGGCATTGGGTATGGGGTTTGCAGGGCGTTTTATCACCTTTATTCCCAGTACGATTGTCGGTATCCTTTTGGGTTTAATAACTTATTGGCTGTTAAGTTTGTGGTTGCCAGAGCTGCAGCAGATTGAAGGTAATAAACTCGTTCTCGGACACTTAGGCGTGTCTGGTGCGGGTTATGTGGATGTTTTATCTTCTCGGTGGCTGGATTTGGGTCAAGTAACTTTGGGTCAAGTGGCTGCTTTGTTTGGTACTGCATTGACGTTAGCAGCATTGCTGTCGATTGACTCCCTTAAAACAGGTATTGTGACGGAGCAAATCACGCATTCAGCGCCTGATGCTAACCAAGAGTTAGTGGCGCAAGGTATTGCGAACATCGCTTCTGCTTCGGTCGGAGGTGTTCCAGGAGCTGGAACAATGGGAGCGACTTTAGTCAATATTAGTAGTGGTGCGCAGACTCGTTATGCTGCAATGGTCGCTGCTGTTTTGTCTCTGCTCGGGTTGGTCGTTTTGATTGGTTTGTTGGCATGGCTACCTAAAGCAACCTTAGCTGCTGTGTTGATCGTGATCGGTGTACGCATGATTGACTTAAGTTCGCTAAAGTTAATCACGTCGCGTGCGACGGTATTTGATTTTGTGGTGGTGGTTTCCGTCGTTGTTGTTGCCTTGTCTTTTGGCTTGATTGCTGCATCGGCAACGGGCGTAGCTTTATCTATTTTATTGTTTTTACGCGAGCAAGTGGGCGGTACCGTTATCCGCCGTAAATCGTTTTTAACGCAACGTTCATCAAGTTGGTATCGCCCCGAAGAAGATATGAAAATATTAGAGCAGAAAGGGGCATCTGCGGTTATTTTTGAGCTACAAGGTAGTTTGTTTTTTGGTGTTTCGCGTCAACTATATCTGGATTTAGAGCACGAGGCGCGTATTCGTCAATATTTGATTATTGATATGCTCCGAGTTGTGTCCATTGATGTTACCGCTGCGCATGTGTTACAGCAAACGCTTGCTTTGCTGAAGGAGCATAATGCTCAGTTGGTGTTATGTAATTTACGAGAAAATCAGAAGTCAGATTTGTTGAGCTTTTTAGCGCAAATGGGATTTGTCGAGAAGAAAGGTGAAATTAGGATTTTTAGCACGCTTGATGAGTCTATTGAGTGGGTCGAAAATAAAATTATTGGTCGTGCTCGGATTTCTGGAGAAGAAGAGGTCCCATTACATTTGCAAGACATGGACTTGTTTAGAGGACGTAAAGAGGCAACGATTTCGGAGCTTGAGTCATCGATGACTTCGCGTGTTTATGCTAAAGGCGATAAGATTTACAGCATGGGTGATCCGGGTGATGCCTTGTATTTGTTGCGTCGTGGACAGGTTAAGATCATTGCGCCCATTGGTGGAAGTCGTCGTTTGCATCATATTGCAACCTTTGGTCGTGGTAATTTTTTTGGTGGTTTGTCCTTTCTAGATGGGCAAGCACGCGGTGATATTGCCATGGCAGATACGGAAGTTGAAGTATTTGTGTTGACGAGGGAACAATTTGAACATCTAGCCGAAGCACATAAGCGTATTGCTTTCTTGCTGATGCAGTCGATTGCTCGCACTCTGGGGCAGCGTTTGCGCAGGACTGATGGTGAGTTGACGATGCTTCTCGAATAAAACCTAGGGTAGTCTAAAAATCTCGCTTCGCTTTTTTAGATTTCCCTCAGGTGTTTTTTAGCTGGAGGACGGGGATTTAATCAATGGTTACATGCTATTTTCTGTAACCCCTTCTTCCAGACCTCCTGCCCATTGGCTTTTGAGAGGCGACCCCCTAGTCAGCTCGCTACGGTTTTGCAAGCCTACTGCGCTGTTTCTTTTATGATTTGTTAAGCTTAATGTAAGCCATTGCGACCATCAGGGCATCAGCAAAGGCGTCGTGTGCGCCGAGGTCGGGGATGTCGAGTTTTTTGCGGATGGTTTCAAAACGTAAGTCGATATGATGTTGAGGAATTAAGCCGATAACAGCATCATGATAAATTGCTGATAATTCAATTTGTTGATTCGGTAAGTTAATACCGAGTAATGGCTTAACAATGCGATTAATGAGCGCCACATCGAATTCTAAATAATAGCCGAGTAAGGGGCTACTGCCAATAAAGGCTAGAAATTGCTTGATTGCCTCCGTTGGTTCTAAGCCATGCGCTACATCGCAATTGCGTAACCGATGAATGGTAATAGCCGCGCCATTAATGGGTTGATTAGGGCGTAGCGTTAGGTGCATGCTTTCACTCGTTAGGATGTCGTTACCGATAACGCGAATGGCGGCTAGGGTGATGATGTCATCTTTTTTTGGATTTAATCCTGTTGTTTCGCAATCGATACTCACCACACCCGCACGGCTAGCAGGTTCAAATAAATACTGGTAGGCAGTGTCTTTGAGCTGACGCTTTTGCCAAGCGCGGTAAAGTGAAGCGAACATCAGGTAATCAGGTGCAGTTTATAGTGATGACTGAGCAGCGATTTAAACTGATCGACCAGCTTAAAGGCATCTTTAAGCATGTCTCTCTGTAAGTGATTGAGTTCGTCTGGTTCAATGCGATTATGGATGCTTTCTTCCATGCTTAGGGCGTTGAGCTGGCTATTCAGTCTTAGTTGCTGCATAAAGTCGAGTGCTTCGCTCAATTCGCTGGCAAAGTTGGCTTCCATGAGTTTGGTTTCGCCTAGCGCTAGTAAGCGTTGATGGGTGGTTTTTGCGTTAATCTGTTGCTCACAGGCAAGTACACGCACACCATGCACAATCGGGAAAATCCCCCCCTTTTTTAGGTCGAGTAGACGACGATCATCCTGCTTTTCGGTAATAAAGTGAGAGAAAATCCCTAAAGGCGTTTCGAATTGCAGCGCACTTTTTGCAAAATGGGCGAGGAATTGGCGATTCTCATTGATTTTACTGCGCACACGGGTCAATAGGACATCGGTGAGTTGGCTATTGCCTGCAGCAGTATCGGCATCTAATAAAATGGACAGCGTCATCATACCTTCTGGTGTCGGATGGTTGATCCAGTCGCGAGCCGTACTAATGAGTGATTCGAGTGGTTGTCGCCAGAGTGGATTAGTCACCATAATATTGCCTGGGCAGTCGGGGAAGCCGAGTTGTGCGAGGGCATCGTGAATGGCTTCTGACCAGTGTTTCATGGTGTCGTTTGGGGTATCGTCTGCCCAAATTAACGCATTATCTTGATCGGTGCGTAGAATTTGTTCTTGTCTGCCTTCAGAACCTAAAATCAACATGGCAAAGTTGGGTGTTTTTGTTGTCGGTAAGGTTAGGGCGGTGACTTTGCGCAATAGGCGACGATTGAGGGTGCTCACCAATTCGCTGATCAGACGAGGTTTCACGCCCTTGTTGTGAAGGGTGCGAATGAGCAGTGTTAGGGTATCATTGGTCTTAATTAACTCGTCAATTGATTTGGCGCGCTCAATTTGTTGGGCAATAAGTACGGATTGGTTAGCGAATACGCCTAGTAAGGTTTTTTGTTGCAAAATACCAATTGGCTGTTGTGCCTGTGTCACTAGCAAGTGATTGATATTGTGCTCGGTCATTGCCAAGAGGGCATTAAACAAGTAATCGTTAGCATCAATGGCAATCGGGTTGGGTGTTGCAATGTCGCCAACACAAGGGTGCTGATTTGGCTCGTAGTCGGTAAATGCATAAAGCAAATCGTTACTGGTGATAATGGCGTGTTGCGCATTCGCTAACTCAACGAGTGCCGCAGTGCATTCGGCTTTTCGTAGCGCAGCAGCTGCTGCTCTTAACGGGGTATCTGCTGCTAGGGTTAGGATAGGGCATAACCAGGCATCGCGGGTGTGCGCCATCATAAAGTCGCTGAGGTTGTTGGTTTGATTTTGTTCGTTTAACGCTTGGCGTTTATCTTGCAAACTGGCTGTCCAGTGTGCTTTGAAGGGAGCGCTTTCGAGACAGAGTTGATCGAACAGTTGTGCAGGTAGGCAGTAAGCGAGCACTTCGTCGAGAGCGCTAAAATTACCTTGGCTACCATCAAGTAGTGCTAATGCGCCCGCTGACTCTAACGGGTGGATGACTTTTGCTTCTTGGTCAGCACTTTGCCATTGTCCACGCCCTTTAAAGGGAATGATTAAATGAGCAGTTTCTTCATTGGCACGGCTAACCGTTCGCACTTGCCCAACTGCAAGATAACTAATGTTGACATTGGTGCTGATGCGTTGGCGTTGCTCGTCGCTGAGTAAGTCAAACGGGGGAATGGCTTTGAAGTCGTCTGGTTTCATCTTTCATTCCCCCCGCTTTAATTCACTTAGCCAGCCTGTTGCGCTGCCATGTCGGCATGAACCTGAACCATATCTAATGCTTTAACTTTACCAATAATTTCATCAAGTTCAGATTGTTGTAATGCCCCTGCGTGTGAGTAGATCACGATGCCTTCGCGCATAAAAGCGATGGTTGGGATAGAACGGACTTGAAACATGCCTGCAAGCTCCTGTTCTTCATCGACGTTAACTTTGGTAAAAGCCACTTCTGGATGACGACCAGCCGCCTGTTCAAAGATTGGAGCAAAGAACTTGCATGGACCGCACCAAGCAGCCCAAAAGTCGATGACAACGATTTCGTGATTGGCAATGGTTTCTTCAAAAAGTGCTGCAGTTAGGGTTGCGACTGACATGGTTTCATACTCCCGTTAATTGTTTTGGGTTTAATAAGATAGCCAACTCTTCGCGACTGATGTCGGTAAGACGAGCGGCCACATCTAAAATAGGTTCGCCTGTTTTGTAGGCTTCTTTGGCAATAGCAGCACCTTGTTCGTAGCCGACGCGGCTATTCAGGGCTGTTACCAAAATGGGGTTGACCGATAGGGCTTTATCGAGTTGTTGGGCGTTTACCGTAAAGCCAATAATGGCTTTATCTGCTAACAATCGGCTGGTATTGGCTAACAGTTGAATGCTTTCGAGGGCATTACGTGCCATCATTGGTAGCATGACATTAAGCTGAAAACTACCCGATTGTCCGCCGACACTAATGGCGGCATCGTTGCCGATGACTTGGGCGCAGACCATCGCCATCGCCTCTGGCATGACGGGGTTAATTTTGCCTGGCATAATCGAGCTACCTGGTTGCAAATCGGGCAGGCTAATCTCTGCTAAACCAGCGAGCGGACCAGAGTTCATCCAGCGCAAATCGTTAGCAATTTTCATTAAACTGACAGCGACGGTTTTTAATTGACCCGATAATTCGACTACGCTATCTAAACTCGACAAGGCCTCGAACTTATTGGGCGCACTGCTAAATTCGGTTTGTAACAACGCTGTTAAGGCGTTGGCAACCATGCTGCCAAAACGCTGGTCGGCATTAACCCCAGTACCCACGGCTGTGCCACCTTGTGCCAACTGACGTAAACGCGGCAAGCTACTTTGAATGCGGTCGATGCCGTTGGCGATTTGCTGCGCCCAACCCGAAAACTCTTGTCCTAAACGCACTGGCATAGCATCCATTAAGTGGGTGCGTCCTGTTTTAACAATGTCGTCGCATTCCATGGCACGCGCCTTAATGCTAGCGTGTAAATGGGTTAAAGCAGGTAGTAACGATGTTTCGATCTGACGCACGCAAGCGACGTGAATGGCGCTAGGGAAGGTATCGTTAGAACTTTGTGCCATATTGACGTGATCGTTTGGATGAATCTTAATACCCGATAGTTGCGCTGCGCGTGTCGCTAAGACTTCGTTGACGTTCATGTTACTGCTGGTGCCAGAACCCGTTTGGAAAACATCAATCGGGAACTGGTCGAGGTGCTGACCCGCTAAGACTTCGTTAGCGGCGGCACGAATGGCATCGGCTTTGTCTCTATCTAATGCGCCAAGTTGTTCGTTACTGGTAGCTGCTGCGTGTTTAATAGCTGCAATGGCCTGAATGAGCACGCTGGGTAACGGCTGAAAGCTGATTGGAAAGTTGTCGATAGCGCGTTGCGTTTGTGCGCTGTAAAGGGCATTACTTGGGACTTTGACTTCGCCCATGCTGTCTTTTTCGATTCGGAATGACATAGCTAATTTTCACTTCGCTTATTTTTTCTCAATCTGCTTAGTATAGGCGTTTATGCTGTCGTTGGCTATGACAATAAGGGAAATCTCTAAAACCTCGCTTCGCTTGTTTTTAGACTTTCCAAGTTTGTTTTTTAGCTGAAGGAAGGGGCTAATTTAATCTGTTACCAGTAAATTACTGCAACTCCTTCCTCCAGACCTCCAACCTATTAGTTTGTTAGAGGTGCATTAAGGCGCTGGCAATCACCCTTCCACACAGTATTTTACGTCTAACACGGCATCCAAGGCTTCTATTTTATCCATTAGCGCTAACCAGTCTTGGTCGATGGTCAGTGATAACTCCAAATGAATGCGCGTTTGTTTGGTTTGTGTTGTAGGGCTAGTGTGGAAATGCCCAATACGGATGCCTTCTTTCGTGAGGCAGGTTACCAAGTCGGCAAGTAGGTTATCGCGTTCGATGGCGGTAATATCCAAGCAAAGCTGCGTTTCTGGGCTGGTGTCATTGCCCCAACGTACACGAATGAGTCGTTGCTGGCTATTGGGCGACAACGCCAAAACATCGGGACAGTCTTGACGATGAATTTTTAAGCCGTGATTGCGCGTAAGCAGTCCGATAATGGCATTGCTGGGTTCTGGGTGGCAGCATTGCGCCAGATGTGCGCTGGCTTTGCCAATACTAGGAATAAAAATTTCGGGTGCTTTATTGAGTGGCGTTGCTTCGTTGGCTTTGGGCGTTTCGATGCGTGGATGTAAATAGTCTTGTACCGCTTTCGAAAGTTGTTCGCTGCTAATCTTGCCTTGTCCAATGCGAAGCGCCAGTGCTTTTTCGTTTTCGAACTTGAGGCGTTCGAGCAAAAACGGCGTAAATTCGTTGCTCAGGCGGAAGCGATGGCGTAAGCGGTCAAGCTGGTTTTTACCTTCGATAAAGTGGGCATCGGCATTTTGACGATTAAAGAAGTTGCGTACCTTATTGCGTGCGCGATTGGTTGCTAAAAAGTGTCCGGATAACCATTTTAAGCTAGGCAAGCCATTTTTCTGGCTGAGGATTTCTACACGGTCGCCATTGGCAAGCGGTTCGTCGAGTGGTTTGATTTTGCCGTTCACGATTGCCCCTCGGCAAGCATGACCTAAATCCGTGTGTACTGTGTAAGCAAAATCGAGTGCCGTTGCACCTTGTGTGAGTCGTAACAAATCACCTTTGGGGGTGAGGGCGACAATGTGTTTACCTTCGAGTTCTTTTTCCCATGCCTCGAAGCTTAACGCATCTAACTCACCCGATAAGCTGTTGCGTAAATTGCTTACCAAGTTGGCGAGTGCTGTGTCTTGTTCGCTGCCTTCTTTGTAACGCCAGTGGGCGGCAACGCCTTCTTCTGCCAGTTGGTGCATGGTGTGGGTGCGAATTTGTACTTCGACAGGCCAGCCTTTTTCGCCCAATAAAATGGTATGAATACTTTGGTAGCCATTCGGTTTAGGTCGTGCAATATAGTCGTCGAACTCGCCTAAAATCGGCAAATAGTGCTGATGCAAAATACCCAAAACCCGATAACAGTCCTCAATGCTGTGTGTCAGAATACGCAAAGCGTGCAAATCGTAAAGCTGCTCGAAAGCGAAGGATTTGCGCTGCATTTTTTTGTAAATGCTGTAAATGTGCTTAGGGCGACCATAGATTTGACAGTCGAGCTTTTCGGCTTGCATATACTGCTGAATCTGCTCAGTCGTGCGGCTAATGAAGGCTTCGCGTTCTGAGCGTTTACTGGCTAGGGCTTTGGCAATACTGGCGTAGGTGTCGGGTTTGGCAAGACGAAAGGCGATGTCTTCCATCTCCCATTTCCAAGTCGATAAGCCCAAACGGTTAGCGATGGGGGCATAGAGTGATTGGGTGAGTAGCGCAAGTTGTTGTTGTTCATTGGGCTGTAAGGCTTTGAACTGACGCAATTGTGTCAGATGGCTCGCTAGAGCACTCAGCAGTACCAAGGGTGAAGCCAACAGAGACAACAGCATTCGACGAAAGTCTTCCCATTGTTCGGGACTTTCGGGTAAGTGTTCTGCTAAGTGTTGACGATGTTTTTCCCAGCGCAGTAGCTTTTGACGCAGGCGCGTTTCACTGGTTTCACAGGCTTTGTTGTCTTGCCAATCTTCTAGCAGACGCAGCAAACTGTCGGGTGCAGGAAGCTCTCGCAGTAGCGGTAGTGCAGCAGCTAGGTCTGATGGTAAATTATCTGGGTAATCGTTCATGATTGGCATTATAATTCACTCATGACTAAAGGGAATATCTAAAAACTGCGCTTTGCTTGTTTTTAGACTTCCCAAATTTGTTTTTTGCTGAAGGAAGGGGATAAATTAAAGGGCTAGAGGTTTCGTTCTGTAACCCCTTCCTCCAGACCTCCTACCCATTTGGTTTTTAGAAGCCTCCTAAAATATGAAAAATTGATGATAATGATCCAATCCTTACCCCCCCGTCGCTTAAGCGTCGCCCCCATGATGGCGGTAACCGACCGTCATTTTCGTTATTTTTTGCGTCTGCTTTCCAAGCAAACTTGGCTTTATACCGAAATGGTGGTCGATCAATCATTGATTCATGGCGATAAGCAACGCTTTTTGCGTTATGCTGACTGTGAACATCCGATTGCCTTACAATTGGGTGGACACGACCCCGTGCGTTTGGCACAGTGTACGCGTTGGGCGGAGGAATGGGGCTATGATGAAGTGAATCTCAACGTCGGCTGTCCTTCTGATCGGGTACAGAACGGTGGTATTGGTGCTTGTCTCATGGCAACGCCTCAGGTGGTTGCCGAAGCGGTTCATGCCATGCAATCTGCTGTTAAGATTCCTGTGACGGTTAAGCATCGTATTGGTATCGACAACCAAGATAGCTTCGATGAATTGTGTACCTTTGTCGAAACCGTTGCGGCTGCAGGTTGTCAGACCTTTATTGTCCATGCACGAAAAGCGTGGCTCAATGGTCTGAGTCCGAAAGAAAATCGTCATAAACCGCCGATTAATTGGGCGGTGGTGCATCAGTTAAAAGCAGCGTTTCCGCAGCTTGAAATGTTGATTAATGGCGATATTAAATCCTTAGAGCAAGGCTTAAATCACCTGCAACCCTATGAAAGCTTGCCCGCTGTCGATGGCGTTATGTTGGGTCGATTGATTATGGACGATCCTTGGGCGCTTCATAACGCAGATAGCTTATATTACGGCACACAAGACCCTGCAACAGACCCTAAAGCGGTGCTAGAAGTCTACGAAGAATATCTTGCCAACGCCATGCAAGAAGGGGTGCCGATGGGCTTAATGCTTCAGCATTTGCTGGCGTTATTCGCGGGGCAAAAAGGGGCGCGTCAGTGGCGGCGCTATTTAAGTGCCAATATGTACAAAAAAGGCGCTGGCTTAGAAGTCATGCGAGAAGCCGCTCGTTTGGTGGTGTGGGAAGATGCCACAGAACGCTAACGCCCCTATTGGGGTATTTGATTCGGGTGTCGGTGGTTTGTCGGTGCTGAAAGAAATTCGTGCATTACTGCCAAGTGAGCAACTGTTATATGTTGCCGATTCGGGGTTTGCGCCCTATGGAGACAAGTCGCGCGATTATATTAGCGAGCGATGCGAGTATATCGTGCGCTTTTTCTTGTCGCAACAGGTCAAAGCGATTGTGGTGGCGTGTAATACAGCAACCAGTGTGGCGGTTGATGGCTTACGTGCTTGGTGTTCTGTACCCATTATTGCGATGGAGCCAGCCATTAAACCCGCTGCCTTACATACCAAATCAGGTGTGGTGGGGGTGTTGGCAACCACGCAAACCATTGGCAGTGCGAATGTGAATCGGCTGATTGCAGAACATGGACAAGATATGACGGTGTTACTTCGTGCTTGTGCGGGCTTTGTCGAGCGTGTCGAAGCGGGCGCGTTAAGTGGAGACGAAACGGAAGATCTCGTTAGACATCATGTTTTGCCCTTGTTAGCGCAAGGTGCAGATACGCTGGTATTAGGTTGTACGCATTATCCGTTTCTCGCCGAGACGATTAAAGTGGTTGCGGGAGATAACATCAGCATCATTGACCCATCGGCAGCGATTGCGCGAGAGTTGAAACGTCGTTTAAGTGAACAGAATAAGCTGACGACGGACAGTGCTCAGGGATCGGAACGCTTTTTAAGCAGTGGTGATGTCTGCCAAGCTCAAAGCATTATCAGTCAGTTGTGGGGCAAGCCCGTCGTTGTTAATTTGCTATAGAACATTGTGAACCTCTAATCCTGCGCTTGCTGGCGTAATACTGTGTACAACAACTCACACTCACCTAAAGCGGTTGATATATATAGCGTATCGCCAGATATGGTGACTGAAAAATCCATTGTTCGTTGTACCAATGCTGCCAAAGCACTCACTTCATCGGGCACAAGCTGAATCACTGAAACGTTTAATGACGAAAGCTTAGGCTCTGTCTTCGCCCACCAATCTTTCGATTTGCTATTAAACGTATAAACCATCACGGTTTGAGCAATATGCGATGCTTTTTTAATGCGATCAGGATCGGGTTCACCAATTTCAATCCATAACTGAGTCTGGTCGTCCAGTGTGCGTAGCCAAATATCAGGTTCTTCAATCGCGGAAAGCCCTTTCGTAAAAGCGAGTCCTTCTTGCGCATTTAAACAATAAGCAAGAACACGCACTATCATACGATTGAGTGTTTCGGAAGGGTGTTGAGCAACTGTTAAATTAAGACTGTCGTAATAGTCTCGATTGAGGTCTGAAAGGGAAATACGACACTTGTAGATTGTTGGCTTAATTGCCATGAGTATCGCCTAATTGAAAAGGAAAAAAGCCTTGGTACAGTAGTAACCTACCAAGGCGCTGAGTGTTATTTAGGACAGGTTTCGCTAATGCTAGCCAATTCCGCTTTAATGTTCTTCGCTTGAGCTGCTGCATTACCAATGTAAGTCGCTGGGCTAAGGTTCGCCAAGTAGACTTTAGCCTCTTCTGGTAAGTCTTGTTTAGCAATAAATTCGCGCATACCAGCAGCATTGAGTTTGTTGCCGCGTGTTAACTCTTTCAGCTTTTCATAAGGTTTTTCAATCGCATAACGACGCATAACCGTTTGCACGGCTTCAGCTAGAACTTCCCAGTTGTTATCGAGGTCGGCGGCAATGGCTGCTTCGTTAATTTCTAGCTTGCTGATGCCTTTTAGCGTTGCTTGGTAAGCAATCATGCTGTGCGCGATACCAACGCCCAAATTACGCAATACGGTCGAATCCGTTAAATCACGCTGCCAGCGGGAAATAGGCAGTTTGGCTGCTAAGTGCGCCATAATGGCATTCGCCATACCCAAGTTGCCTTCCGAGTTTTCAAAGTCGATAGGGTTAACTTTATGTGGCATTGCAGAGGAGCCGACTTCGCCAGCAATGACTTTTTGCTTAAAGAAGCCATTACTGATGTACGACCAGATATCACGATCAAAGTCGGTCAAAATGGTATTGAAACGTTCGACCGCTTGCAAGTATTCAGCGATAAAGTCGTGTGGTTCGATTTGCGTGGTGTAAGGATTGTAGGTCAAGCCCAAACCCGTAATCACTTTTTGCGACAAAGCTGTCCAGTTCACATTAGGATAAGAGGCTAAATGCGCATTGTAGTTCGCTGTTGCACCATTGATTTTACCTAATAAACGCACATTAGCGAGTTGCTGACGTTGACGCGCTAAACGATAGGTTAACACTGCCCACTCTTTACCCATGGTTGTTGGGCTTGCCGCCTGTCCGTGTGTGCGGGCAAGCAGCGATACATCGGCATAATCCAATGTTTTTTGTGTCATGGCATCGATTACTTCCTGCATGGTGGGCAGTAATACCGAATCGCGCGCATCTTTAAGCATTAACGAATAAGATAAGTTATTGATGTCTTCGCTCGTGCAAGCAAAGTGAACGAATTCCTTAACCGCAGCGAGTTCCGCATTGCTTTCGATATGGTCTTTAATGGCATACTCAACGGCTTTCACATCGTGGTTAGTCGTTTTTTCGTGGTTTTTGACTGCTTGGGCAATCGTCATATCAAACCCTGAAACCAGCTTTTCGAGATGCGCCCGTGCGTCGCTCGATAATGCAGGTACTTCAGCAATCCCGTCTTCTTCCGACAAAGCCAACAACCAAGCCACTTCAACGGCAGTGCGATATTTAATTAAGCCAAATTCACTAAAAATGTGACGAAGTGGGACTAAACGTGCGCCGTAGCGACCGTCAACAGGAGAAATTGCCGTTAATGCGCTGAGTTCCATGCGAAAACCTATCCTTTTTGCTAAAATTGATATTTAAGGAATATCTATAACCTAAACGGGTTGGGGGTCTGGGGGAAGGGGTAGCAGGTGTTAACCCTTAACCTATTGAATTTACGCCCTTTCACCAGCCAAAAAACAAAAGAGGGGCTATAAAAACAAGCCTTACGCAGTTTTTAGAGATACCCTATGTCACTTATTTTACCTGATTCGGGAGCAAAACGCTTATGTTAACCACTTATCGCCAGCACACTGCAGAACGCGCCATCGAAGGTGTGCCGCCCTTACCTCTAACGGCAGAGCAGGTTGCGCAGCTTGTTGACTTGTTGAAAAATCCACCCGCAGGTGAAGCTGAATTTCTCATGCACCTATTGGTCGATTGCGTGCCACCAGGGGTTGATCAAGCTGCTTACGTTAAAGCTGCCTTTTTAGCCGATGTCGCGCATGGTAAGGTCGTTTGTCCGTTAATCAGCCAAGTGCGTGCAACGGAAATTTTAGGCACGATGATTGGTGGTTACAATGTCGTTCCCTTAATTGCTTTGCTTGATAATGACACGACTGCAGAAGCGGCGTGTGCTGCTTTAAGCAAAACCTTGCTGATTTATGATGCTTATCATGATGTGACCGAAAAAGCGAAAACCAATGCATGGGCGCAAAAAGTGGTACAGGCTTGGGCGGATGCGCAATGGTTTACCGATAAGCCAGCCTTAGCGGAATCTATTACGGTTACGGTTTTCAAGGTATCGGGTGAGACGAACACCGACGATTTATCACCCGCAACCGAAGCGTGGAGTCGTCCTGATATTCCTGTTCATGCTAAAGCCATGTTGCGTGATCGCTTTCCGAACTTGCCTGAACTCGTTACCGAATTAAAAGCGAAAGGTCATCCTGTTGCTTACGTGGGCGATGTGGTCGGTACAGGCTCGTCACGTAAGTCGGCAATGAACTCGGTGATGTGGTGGTTTGGCGATGACATTCCTCATGTACCGAATAAGCGTCAAGGTGGCGTGGTACTGGGCGGTAAAATCGCCCCGATTTTCTTTAACACCGCAGAGGATTCGGGCAGTCTGCCGATTGAATGTGACGTGAGCGCGATGGAAATGGGTGATGTGATTACCATTTACCCATTCAAAGGCGAAATTCATAATGACAAAGGTGACGTGATTGCGACTTTTACCTTAACCCCAGAAACTTTGTCGGACGAAGTGCGCGCGGGTGGACGTGTGCCGTTAATCATTGGTCGTGCGCTGACGGAACGTGCGCGTCGCACCTTAGGGCTGCCAGCCTCTGAATTATTCTTGCGTCAGTCGATTCCGAACGATACAGGTAAGGGTTACACCTTAGCGCAAAAAATGGTTGGTAAAGCCTGTGGCCTAGAAGGCGTGCGTGCGGGTCAGTATTGCGAGCCACACATGACCACAGTAGGTTCTCAAGATACAACAGGTGCGATGACGCGTGACGAGCTTAAAGAACTTGCTTGTTTGGGCTTTAGTGCCGATTTGGTCATGCAGTCTTTCTGTCATACCGCAGCTTATCCTAAGCCTGTCGACATTAAATTACAGCACAGCTTGCCCGAGTTTATTACCAGCCGTGGCGGTGTGTCGCTTCGCCCAGGGGATGGTGTGATTCACTCATGGTTGAACCGTTTGCTGTTGCCTGATACCGTCGGTACAGGCGGTGATTCGCATACGCGTTTCCCCATCGGAATTTCTTTCCCAGCAGGGTCGGGCTTGGTTGCTTTTGCCGCAACCTTGGGCGTGATGCCGTTGAACATGGCAGAGTCAGTTTTAGTGCGATTCACAGGAAAAATGCAGCCCGGTATCACTTTGCGCGATTTGGTCAATGCAATTCCTTACGTTGCCATTCAAAAAGGCTTATTAACGGTCGATAAAAAGGGTAAGAAAAACGTCTTTAACGGTCGTATTTTAGAAATCGAAGGCTTACCTGATTTGAAAGTTGAGCAGGCGTTTGAGTTGTCTGATGCCTCTGCCGAGCGTTCTGCTAATGGTTGTACGGTCGCGCTGAGTGAAGATTCTGTTGCAGAGTACTTGCGCTCGAACATTACCCTAATGCGTTGGATGATCGCCAATGGCTACAGCGATGTGCGCACGCTAGAGCGTCGTATTGCGGGTATGGAAGATTGGTTAGCTAATCCTAGTCTGTTAAAAGCCGATAAAGATGCAGAATATAGCGAAATCATCGAGATTGATCTCAACACCATTACTGAGCCATTAGTGGCTTGCCCGAATGACCCTGACGATGTGCGTAAGCTTTCTGATGTTGCTGGCGCTCAGATCGATGAAGTATTTATTGGTTCGTGTATGACGAATATTGGGCATTATCGTGCAGCAGGCAAGGTGTTAGATGGTATTACAGGATTACCAACCACTTTGTGGATTGCGCCGCCGACCAAAATGGATCAGCACCAATTAATGGAAGAGGGGTATTACAGCACCTTTGGTAAAGCGGGTGCGCGCATGGAGATGCCAGGTTGCTCACTGTGTATGGGTAACCAAGCACGCGTGCGTGATGGTTCGGCGGTGTTCTCGACCTCGACACGTAACTTCCCAAATCGTTTGGGTAAAGATGCGCAGGTCTATTTAGGTTCGGCTGAGTTAGCAGCGGTGATTGCCAAATTGGGTTATTTGCCGACACCTGCCGAGTATCTTGAATATGTCGGCAAACTGGACACCATGACGGCAGATATTTATCGTTATTTACAGTTCGATAAGCTGCCCGATTACCAAGTCGAGAGTGATAAACTCGAGAAAATCGGCGTGGTAGCCGTTTAACAGAAACAGCCGAGAGAAATCTCGGCTTTTTTATTAAAGATTTCCTACAAGCCGTCGATAACTCAAGTATCAAAACAAGATCGTTTTCTCGGCACTAGGGAGTAATTAGGAATGAACGCAATGGTTCGTAATCGTTTTTTGCAGCAGTACGCGCAAACTAACATGCAAACAGGCGTAGAGGGCGCAACACCTCATCGTTTAGTACAGATGCTTTACGAAGGTGCATTGGATATTATTGCTCAAGCGAAGGGCGCGATGATCCGTAAAGACTATGAAATTAAAGGTAAGCGCATTAATCATGCCATTACCATTATCACAGGCTTACGAGGTGGTTTAGATTTAGAGCATGGTGGTGAAGTGGCTGAAAACTTGAATGCCCTTTACGACTTTATGGTACGTCGATTATTTCAGGCGAGTGCAAAAAACGACACTGACATTCTTGATGAGGTCGCTGAGTTATTGCGCGAAGTGAAAGCTGGTTGGGATGAAATGCCAGACAATTACCGTCGCATGTCGAAAGAAGCCTTAGAGCTGCAGAAAAAATAAGGGGTTATTAGACTTTCCCTGTATCAATGATCCCGCTTTATGCGGGATTTTTTGTTTTTTCTTTAATTGGCATCAACCAATAATCGTAAACACAGTCAGCTGTTTTTTGCATTTCTCTGATTTTGATGTCTAGATTCTGTTGCATAACGTCTGCCGATTGCACAGCGGGTGAGTCTTGCGCGGCATTCAGATAGTCGCTATCCGTTAAGCACCAATCTTTAACCATGTCGCTGGTCATTTCAATATGACATTGCAAGGCGAGCGTATTGCCTATAACAAAGGCTTGATTGTCGCAGTAGGGGCTAGAAAGCAGGTGTGTTGCGCCTTCGGGTAAGCCAAAGGTTTCGCCATGCCAATGAAAAGCCATGAAGGGTAAATTGCCAAAATAAGCACGAGCTGTCTCGTTATCACTGGGATTGACTGCGCCCCATCCAATTTCTTTCACGCTATTTGCGCCAACGCGAGCACCTAAGGCTTTAGCGATAAGCTGTCCGCCTAAACAATGCCCAAGAATGGGTATATGGTCGGCCTGTGCCTGTCGAATTAAATCGAGCAATGGATTAATCCATGTGAGTTCATCGTTAACACTCATCGGTCCACCCATCATGACTAAGGCGCTGTGGTTGTTTAGCGTCGTTGGCAGGGGTTCATTTTGGTCGATGCGCAGCAGTTGCCAAGGAATCTGTTGTTTGTCACAAACAGTACTGAAATAGCCAGCGCCTTCGCTGGGGTAGAACTGGCAAATAAGAATGGGGTTCATTTTGCGGCACCTTATGGATGTTGTTGGTGTGTTCATTATATGAAATCGAAGGTTTTTTTGTTCTTTTTTAGTGCGTTTTTTTGATTTTCTTGCTGCTAAATACTGTAGATTTATTTTTTTTATTTGTTTTATATCGCAATAATCTATTTTGGGTTTTAATTTGCTTTGTGGTTATAAAGTGTTTTTATGGCTCTAGGTAGTGCAATGATTAAGGTTTTGTTGTTGGATGAAAATCGTGGTCGTGGTGCAATGATTGCGCAAGCTTTATCTGATGCAGATGCGGATTTTGATGTCTTTCGTCCTGATGTGGCGAGTAACTTAATTAAATTGGTCGAGTCCTATGCGCCTGATGTCATTATTATCGAAGTTGATTCGCCTAGTCGAGATACATTAGAGCATTTGGCAATTATTAATGAGCATAATCCAAAACCCGTCGTTGTTTTTTCTAACGATAACGATTCAAGTTTAATTGGTAAAGCCATTCGCTCTGGTGTCAGTGCCTACGTGGTAGATGGGTTGGCGCATAATCGTGTCTTGGGTATTTTAGAAGTGGCGATGACGCGATTTCGGGAATACCAAGCATTAAAAGATGAGTTGAGTAGCGCCAAAACGCAGCTGGCAGATCGAAAGGTTATTGAAAAAGCAAAGGGCTTTTTAATGAAGCAAAAAGGGGTGGATGAAGAGGCTGCTTTTAAAGCGCTGCGCAAAATGGCAATGGACAAAGGCAAGAGTTTGGCAGAAGTTGCAACCAGCGTGATGGCGGTTGCGGAGCTTTTGGGTTAGTGGATAGTGTTTCGTGCTGCTTAAACCGCAAAATCAACACAGAGCACAAAGGAACTTTGCTTGACCGAAATGCAGGAAGCGTGTGTGCGACATAGGCTGCCTGATGCCAGAGATAGGTAAGGGCGTGTTAAATGTCTGCCATTGATCGCATTGCGTGCGCGAACGTAGTAAGCTTTAAGTGAGTAATCGTGTCCGTGTGGTGTTGGTTCGTACAAGGCGCGTGTTTGGCTTTTAATCAGTGTTGAGCCAACTTGTTTGTTGTGTTCGTCGATGAGGTAAATGGCTTCTATGCTGGGGCAGGCCGTTAAGAGTGGCTGTGCGAAGCTTTCCCAGTGCTCAATTGTTTCGATGGTGTTCATGATTGTTAAAAATCGATCTTCTACCTGTTTTGCCATTTTGTGAACTCTGCTCATCTCAAGTTGTAAGTTGCCCATCATTTCTGCATAGCTGTGTTGTACTGCGCTAACTTTTTCGCTTAATTGGTTGTCTAGCGGATTGCAACTGGGTTTGGCGAAGTAATAGCCTTGCATGAGCAGTGCGCCGTGCGCAATGGCAAAAACAGTTTCATCTAATGTTTCTACGCCCTCTGCTAATGCTAACGCACCAATGTTTTGACACATTTTGCAGATGGCATTGACGATTTCTTGATGAATTTGATTTTGGCTAATATTGGTCATCAGGCTGCGATCGATTTTAATGATATCTGGTCGCACGATGGCAATTCTGTCAAAGCTAGATTGTCCAGAGCCAAAGTCGTCTAGGGCGATATTAAAGCCAAGTTCGCGATAGTGATTGCAGAAGTCTTTCAGTTTGCTTGTATCGCTGATTTCGTCCTCTTTAACTTCAAGTACGATATTTTGGTAAGGGATGCCTGCTTTTTGTAGTTCACCGTAAAATAGGGAGTTTCCTGTCTCAAAATTTTCGATGAGCTTGGGTTCAAAATTGACGAATAAGATGCGTTTTTTGTCTTGTTGCCATAAGGGTTCGAATGCTTGCACAGCAAGCGTTCTGGCTAGCTTGTCTAGTTCAAGCGTCATTCCTTTATTTCTTGCCATTTCGAAGAGGCTAAATGGTGGAATGAGGTTTCCGCTTTTATCAATGCCTCTAATGAGTGACTCAAAACCAAATACAGTGCGTCCGCTGATGGCGGTAATGGGTTGTAGATGAACAACCAATCTTGATTCTGCTAAGATCTGTTCGATACTGTCTGTATCTGGCATGACAGGGTTCCGTTACATAGTATAGTTACGCTATTGTAGCATCTTAAATTGCTTTTATTGTATTTTCATGGCTAAAATATTATTTTGGTGCAATTCTTTTTATTTTAGTTATTTTTTCGTGTTATTTTATTTTTGTTGGTTGTTTATTTTTAATTATCTATATGATAGTTAAGCCTTATATTTGTATTGGTGTAAAATTGGCTTAAATTAAAACATTAATGGCGGATCAATGACGATTCGTTACCTGAACAAAGGCGTTCAGCTACTCCTTCTTAGTCAAAGAAGTTGAGTGGTTGAACGCCTTTTTTGTTTTTATCAAAGGGAGAGACTGTCATGAATGACAAGAAGGATATTGGATCACACTTAGGTGCTTCGGTGGTAGATACAGCGGCAACGGGTATGTCTCGTCGCAGTTTTATTAAAGGCGGGGCACTATTAACAGGAGCTGCGTTTATGAGTTTGGTTTCCCCTGGGGTACGTATCGGGGCATGGGCGGCAGGATCTGATGCACCCGAAAAAACAGATGTTAAAGTTGGCTTTATTCCCTTAACTGATTGTGCCAGTGTGGTGATGGCTTCTGTTAAGGGATTTGATAAAAAATATGGTATTAATATCATCCCATCGAAAGAGGCTTCTTGGGCTGCTGTCCGCGATAAATTAACGAATGGCGAATTGGATGCTTCGCATGTGCTTTATGGATTAATTTACGGTTTGCAAATGGGTGTCGGTGGTCCGCAAAAAGACATGTCGGTATTGATGACATTGAATAACAATGGTCAGGCTATTACCTTATCGAATGCGCTCAAAGATAAAGGCGTGATGGATGGGCAAAGCCTGCGCAAGTTAATTACCAGCGATAAGCGTGAATATACCTTTGCGCAAACCTTCCCGACGGGAACGCATGCCATGTGGTTGAACTATTGGTTAGCCGCGAACGATATTAATCCCATTGCCGATGTCAAAAACATTGTGGTACCGCCGCCCCAAATGGTTGCCAATATGCGTGTTGGTAATATGGACGGTTATTGTGTGGGTGAGCCGTGGAATGCGCGTGCCATTATGGACAAGATTGGCTTTACGGCGACAACCACACAAGATATTTGGCAGGATCATCCCGAAAAAGTATTGGGCACAACCAAGGCTTGGGTCGATCAATATCCGAATACCGCGCGTGCGTTAGTTGCTGCCATTTTAGATGCTTCTAAATATATCGATCAGATGAGCAATCGTCGTGAAACAGCAGAAATTATTGCTGCGAAATCTTATGTGAATACCGAAGTGAATGTCATTGATGGTCGTTTAGAAGGGCACTATGACAATGGCGCGGGTAAAACGTGGGATGATAAAAACTACATGAAATTTTTCAGCGATGGTGCGGTTAACTTCCCGTATTTGTCCGATGCGATGTGGTTCATGACGCAGCATAAGCGTTGGGGGTTGTTGAAAACTGATCCTGATTATTTAGCAGTGGCTAAATCGGTTAACCGTATCGATGTCTACAAAGACGCAGCGGCTATGGCAAAAGTTTCGTTGCCAAGCTCTGATATGCGTTCTTCTAAGTTGATGGATGGCAAGGTGTGGGATGGTTCTAATCCAGCAGCTTATGCCGCTTCTTTCGCTATTAAAGCCTAATTTTTAGTTCGTTTTGAGCCTGTCTACCCCATGTTACGCATGGGTTGGGCAGCCTATGCCTTGTATTTAGGAGTTTGCTATGTCGCAAATGCAATTGAAGTCCTTTTTGTTGTGGTTGGCGCCAACATTATTAGGCATCCTGTTTTTTATTTTGTTGTGGTCGGGCGTGTCGACGGCAACCGATGGAAAAATCCCTACGCCAGCTGTGACTTGGACGGCAGGAGTGGAGTTGTTTTCTGATCCTTTCTATGACAATGGTCCTAATGACAAGGGAATCGGTTGGAACATTATGTATTCATTGGGTCGTGTTGGGCTAGGGTTTGGGCTGGCAGCATTGATCGGTATTCCCTTAGGCTTTTGGATTGGTCGTTCGTTGTTTGCCTCTCGTGCGTTTAATCCGATTATTAGTTTGTTGCGCCCTGTGTCGCCATTAGCTTGGTTGCCATTGGGGTTGTTGATTTTTAACTCGACGCATTGGGCGGCGATTTGGGTGATTTTTATCTCCAGTATCTGGCCGATGATTATTAATACCGCTGTCGGTGTGTCGCGTGTGCCATCAGATTATATGAACGTGGCAAAAGTTTTGCGCCTAAGCGAATGGCAAATTATGACCAAAATTATGATTCCTGCCGTATTGCCATACTTGCTCACAGGGGTTCGTTTGGCGATTGGTGTAGCGTGGCTAGTGATTGTCGCCGCCGAAATGCTGACTGGTGGTGTTGGTATCGGGTTCTGGGTGTGGGATGAGTGGAATAACTTAAATGTCGCGCACATTTTGGTTGCCATTATTGTCATCGGGATGATTGGTTTGATGTTAGAAGCTGCTTTGGTCTGGTTGGCGCAACGCTTTAGCTACGGAGAATAAGAAGATGAACCTAGATAAATTTGTTTCGTTAGAAAACATTGAGATGACGTTTCACACTAAGTCTGGGGCATTTACAGCACTTAAAGATGTGAGCATTAACATTAAGCAAGGCGAGTTTGTGTCGATTATTGGACACTCAGGTTGCGGTAAGTCAACGGTGTTGAACATTATTGCTGGCTTGTATCCTGCCTCTGAAGGGGTTGCTCTGTGCGCAGATCGTGAAATTTCAGGTCCTGGTCCTGAGCGGGCAGTGGTCTTTCAGAACCATTCGTTATTACCTTGGTTGACGGTATATGAAAACGTGATGCTGGCTGTCGATTCGGTTTTTGCTAAAACAAAAACCAAAGCCGAGAAAGATGATTGGGTCAATTACAATCTCAAGCTAGTGCATATGGATCATGCGGCACATAAACGTCCGAATGAAATTTCGGGTGGTATGAAGCAACGGGTGGGGATTGCGCGTGCGCTTGCCATGCAGCCAAAAGTGTTGCTGATGGATGAGCCATTCGGTGCGTTAGATGCCTTAACCCGCGCCCATCTACAAGATGAGTTGATGAAAATTTGTGCCGAAATTAACACAACAGTTGTTATGGTGACGCACGATGTCGATGAAGCAGTATTGCTGTCGGACAAAATTGTGATGATGACCAATGGCCCTGCGGCGACGGTCGGTGAGATTTTATCTGTTCACTTGGAACGTCCTCGTAGTCGTTTGGCGTTAGCTAATGATGCTGAATATTTGCGTTGTCGTCAGGCTGTGTTGACCTTCTTATACGACAAACATCGTAAAGACGATCATTAAACTGGCTGCGCAGTGACCTTGCGTTGTTGTGCGGTGCTCAACCTGCGTCATGTACTTTGTGTACATTCCTTGTTTTGCGCTCCTACGCCTAGCAATTTTCACTGCTCGCTCAGCTTAATCTGTTAGGAGGTGATGTTATGAGAAAGCAGAAGCTCATCATTGTTGGACTCGGGATGGCGGCGGTGCGCTTGCTTGATGAGTTGGTCAAACGACAAGCGCAACAGCGATACGAGATCGTGGTGTTTGGTGAGGAATCGCATGGTGGTTATAACCGTATTCAGTTGTCGCATGTGCTATCGGGTGAAACGACGCTGGATGACATTACCAGTCATGATGCAGCTTGGTTTGAACAGCACGATATGACATGGTTTTCGGGTCGAAAGGTTGTGTCAATTGATACGCAAGCGAAGTGCTTAACCGATGCCACTGGTGATGTTCATGACTACGATAATCTGGTGCTAGCAACAGGGTCGCTTCCTGTCATGGTTGATGTCGCTGGAAATAACCTGTCAGGCGTGATGTATTTTCGCGATGTGTTTGATGTGCAACGCATGTTGTCACTCAGTCCTAATAATGGACGCATCGTCGTCGTTGGGGCTGGGTTGTTGGGGCTTGAGGCCGCTTATGGTTTGGTCAAGCAGGGTTTTGAGGTTACGGTGGTGCATCGTTCTAATCGAGTGATGAGCCAGCAGTTAGATGTTGCGGCGGGTGCTTTATTGCAGACGCATTTAGAAAGCATGGGCATGCAGTTTGTCTTGTCGTCGCAGGTGGCATCGATTGATGGTGTTGATTCTGTTGAAGCCGTTCAGCTCAGTTCAGGGGAAACTTTGGCTGCTCAGGCGGTGATCATGGCGATTGGCATTCGACCGAATAGTGCTTTGGCCAACGATGCAGGTTTGGTCGTTAATCGTGGTGTGATCGTCGATGGGCAGTGTCGCACTTCGGTGGACGATGTGTATGCTGTTGGTGAGTGTTCAGAGTTTGATGGTCAGACTTACGGCTTGGTTGCCCCGATTTATCGGCAGGTATCGGTGTTGGTTGGTCAGTTGATGGGTGAGGCGGTTGATGGTTTTTGTAATCTGGCAACGGCGACGCAGTTAAAGGTATCGGGTGTAACGCTCTACGCCTTTGGTGATCCGATGGGTCAAAGCGACACTCAGGCATTGGTTTATGAAGATGGCGCAAAGGGCGTGTATCGCAAGGTGATGTTATCGCCACAAGGTTGTGTGATGGGGGCGGTGTTGCTGGGCAATATCAATCAAGCACAGACCATTTTTAATCAATATCAGCAAGCGATGCCTGTGTCGGTTGCACAGCGTGCCGAATTGGTATTTGGCCAGTAAGAGAGAGTTAGATATGAAAAAGAAGTTAGTGGTGGTGGGTAATGGCATGGTCGGTCATGCCTTTTTGGATAAGTTGGTTAATTCATCTGCTTTTGCTGATTATGCGGTGACAGTGTTTGGTGAAGAGCCGCGTGTGGCTTACGATCGGGTGTATTTATCATCTTATTTTAGTGGCAAAACGGCTGAGGATTTGTCGCTAGTTCCGACTGGTTTTTATGAAGCCAATGGCATCGATATTCGCTTAAATGAAAAAGTGGTGGCAATTGATAGCGCAGCACAAACCATCACTACGGCTTCTGGCATCAGTATGACTTACGATAAGTTGGTGTTGGCAACAGGTTCTTATCCCTTTGTGCCGCCGATAGAAGGTAATAACCGCGATGCGTGTTTGGTCTATCGTACCATCGAAGATTTAGAGGCGATGAAAGAAGCTGCAACCCGCAGCAAAATTGGGGTCGTGGTTGGCGGAGGATTGCTCGGTTTAGAAGCGGCGAAGGCATTGGTCGATTTGGGTTTGCAAACGCATGTCGTTGAGTTTGCGCCACGACTTATGCCTGTTCAGCTCGATAATGGTGGTGCGAGCATGTTGCGTCGCAAAATCGAGAAGTTGGGTGTAAAAATTCATACCAGTAAGGGAACAAAAATTATTGAAGATGGCGAAACAGCGCGTCATAAAATGGTGTTTAACGATGGTGAAAGCTTAGAAACCGATTTTATTCTTTTTTCAGCAGGTATTCGTCCGCGCGATGAGTTGGCAAAGCAGTCTGGTATTGCGATGGGGGCGCGTGGGGGTATTGTCATTAACGATCAGTGTCAGACCAGCGCAGCGCATGTGTATGCCATCGGTGAATGTGCGCTACATGGTGGTATGATTTACGGCTTGGTTGCGCCTGGCTATGCGATGGCACAGGTGGTAGTCGATCAGCTCAATCATAAGCCAGCAGCCTTTGCTGGGGCAGATATGTCCACCAAGTTGAAGCTGATGGGTGTCGATGTGGCGTCCATTGGTGATCCACATGGCACTGATGAAGCAGCTAAGTCGTACATCTACGAAAATGGTCCGCAAGAAGTGTACAAGAAACTGGTGGTATCGAGTGATGGTAAAAAGTTGCTCGGTGCCGTGCTGGTTGGCGATGTCGATGATTACGGCAATTTGCTGCAATTAAAACTCAACGATATGGATTTGCCAGAGCATCCTGATGATTTGATTTTGCCAGCGCGTTCGGGGTCTAAGCCAGCTTTTGGTGCCGATGCCTTACCCGATACGGCGCAATTGTGTTCTTGCTACGATGTCAGTAAAGGCAAAATCATCGCTGCGATTGATGAGGGTGCAACCTGTTTGGCAGATGTCAAAAATGCCACCAAAGCCTGTACTGGCTGTGGGGGTTGCACGCAATTAGTCACCTCAGTCGTGAATAGTGAACTGGCTAAACGTGGGGTGGAAGTGAGCAAAGCGATTTGTGAGCATTTCCCGTATTCGCGTCAAGAGCTTTACCATATCGTTAAGGTCGAAGGACATAAAGATTTTTCCTCGGTATTGCACGCGCATGGCGAAGGGCATGGCTGTGATATTTGTAAACCAGCGATTGGCTCGATTTTAGGCTCGGTGTGGAATGCTTACGCTTTGGATAAGAAAAATATTCCGCTGCAAGACACCAACGACCGTTACTTGGGTAATATGCAAAAAGATGGTACTTATTCCATTATTCCTCGTGTCCCTGGGGGCGAGATTACACCCGATAAACTTATTGTGTTGGGGCAGGTCGCTAAGGATTATCAGCTTTACACCAAAATTAATGGTGGTCAGCGCATTGTCTTGTTTGGCGCGAAACTACCCGATATGCCGACCATTTGGCAACGCTTAATCGATGCAGGCTTTGAGTCGGGTCAGGCGTATGCCAAAGCACTTCGTACCGTGAAGTCGTGTGTTGGGTCGACTTGGTGTCGTTATGGCATGTTGGATTCGGTCAAGATGGCGATTGATTTAGAAAATCGTTACAAGGGTGTGCGCTCACCGCACAAAATGAAAATGGGCGTCTCTGGCTGTACCCGTGAATGTGCCGAAGCACAAGCGAAAGACATTGGCGTGATTGCGACGGAAAACGGTTGGAATTTATTTGTCTGCGGTAATGGTGGCATGAAACCACGTCATGCTGACTTATTCGCCGTCGATTTGGACGAAGCGACCTTATACAAATATATCGACCGTTTTATCATGTTTTACATTCAAACCGCTGGACGTTTAGAGCGTACAGCGACTTGGTTGGGTAATTTAGAAGGCGGTATTGATTATTTGCGTCAGGTTGTCATCGAAGATAGTTTAGGGATTGGAATGCATTTAGAAATGCAAATGCAGGCGTTAGTGGATACCTATCAATGCGATTGGCAACAAGTGGTCGATGATCCAGAAAAGGCAAAACTTTTCTACAACTTCGTTAACGACGATGCCAAAGACCCAGAGCAGCTTTATTTACGTGAGCGCGGACAATTGCGTCCTGCGACGGCTCAGGAAAAACTAGAAAGCCTAGCGATTGAATTGGTTTAAGGGGAAGCAACATGTCTGAATTTATAAAAATCTGCGCGCTCAGTGATTTGATTCCTGATGCAGGTATTCCTGCTTTATTTAACGGCAAAGCGATTGCGTTGTTTTATGTTGATGGGCAGGTTTACGCTCTATCGAACTATGACCCGATTGGACAAGCCAATGTGATTTCGCGTGGCATTGTCGGCTCGATTAAGGGCGAGCTAGTGGTGGCATCGCCTTTGTACAAAGAACATTACAGCTTGAGGACAGGCAAGTGTTTGGAAAAGCCCGAATATGCGTTGACGGTGTATTCGGTTAAGGTTGAAGGTGGGTGTGTTTGGGTTGATTGATTTGGTGCAAATCTAACCATAAAAAGTAATTCTAACTTTTGTTGTTAATTTTTTTTACGATTTATTTCTATAACTTGTTGAATAGAAAGAATTAATAAGTTTGGCACTCTAATTGCTAAACACTAACCTATAAGTCAACGAAGACTTAACGAATCTGAACAAAGGCGTTCAGTTGTGCGATTCCTGCATTGGGGTTGCGCGACTGAACGCCTTTTTTGTTTTTAGTGAGCGAGAAGCCTATTCATGCAAGACAATCCCAGCAGTACATCAACCACATGCCCTTATTGTGGTGTAGGGTGTGGTATCGAAGTGACGGTTAATGCCGATAAGATTGGTATCAAAGGGGATAAAACCCACCCAGCCAACTTTGGCAAGCTGTGTGTAAAAGGCACTGCGGTGGGCGAAACGCTGTCGTTAGCGGGACGGTTATTGCAACCGATGGTCGATGATGTTGTGGTTTCCGTCGAAAATGCCATTACTAGCGTCGCCGATGGCTTTAGCAAGGTAATTCACGATCATGGCGCGGATGCGGTTGCCTTTTATGTGTCGGGTCAACTGCTGACTGAAGACTACTATGTCGCCAATAAGCTCATTAAAGGTTTTATCGGCACGGCAAATATCGATACCAATTCTCGCTTATGTATGGCATCGTCAGTGGTTGGTTATAAGCGTGCCTTTGGATGCGATGGTGTACCGGCCAGTTACGAAGATTTAGACGAAGCCGATTTGCTGGTATTGGTTGGGTCGAATGCCGCCTACGCGCACCCGATTTTGTTTCAACAAATGGCGCAAAGCAAACGTGATAAGCCTCACAAAAAGGTCGTGTTGATTGACCCGCGAGCAACCGCTACGAATGACATTGCTGATTTACACTTGCCGCTCAAAGCAGGCACAGATGCTTATCTGTTTAATGGTTTGCTGACTTATTTATCGCAACATGGCTTAATCAACCAAGATTACATCGACCAGTTTACGCAAGGTTTTGATGATGCTTTAGCACAGGCGCAGGCAACGGCACCTAACATCGACAGCGTTGCCCTCGTGTGTGGGTTAAGCATTGAAGCAGTAAGTCAATTTTACGACTGGTTTGCCCATACCGATAAAACCGTGACCTTTTACTCGCAAGGGGTGAATCAGTCATCATCGGGGGTGGATAAGTCGAATGCGATTATTAATGTCCATTTAGCGACGGGGCGTGTCGGGCAGGTGGGGGCTTCGCCTTTTTCGATTACGGGTCAGCCCAATGCGATGGGCGGTCGAGAAGTCGGCGGATTGGCGAATCAATTAGCCGCACATATGGATTTTAATAAGCCAGAAGATATTGATCGTGTAGCGCGTTTTTGGGGTGCAACCAATATGGCGCAGACTAATGGCTTAAAAGCGGTTGATATGTTCAAAGCTGTTCATGAAGGCAAAATCAAAGCGATATGGATTATGCATACTAATCCTGTGGTGAGTATGCCTGATGCCGATTTTGTTCGTGCCGCACTCGAAGTCTGTCCGTTGGTGGTCATTTCGGACAATATGACGAACACGGATACGGTAAATCTAGCACACATCAAGTTGCCAGCCGCGGCTTGGGGTGAAAAAGACGGAACGATCACTAACTCAGACCGTACCATTTCGCGTCAGCGTGCATTTTTAGAAATGCCCGGAAACACCAAACCCGATTGGTGGTGGATTGCACAGGTGGCAAAACGCATGGGGTTTGTTGGCTTTGATTACACCAGTGCTGCCGATGTTTTTCGCGAACATGCAGCATTGTCAGGCTTTGAAAATGATGGTGTACTCAGTCGTCGTGATTTTGATATTTCAGCGTTACAAGGCATTTCTGATGTCGATTATGACGCGCTTGTGCCGATGCAATGGCCGATCAATAGAGAAAATCCGCAAGGCACAAAGCGATTGTTTGCCGATGGACAGTTTTTTACGCCCAATAAAAAAGCACATTTTATTGCCATTACGCCATGCTTACCCGTCGAGCAGCCAAGCCTAGATTATCCGTTTATCTTAAACACAGGTCGATACCGCGATCAATGGCATACCATGACCCGCACGGCACTTGCTCCTCGATTGATGCAACACCGTAGCGAGCCACTATTGTCGATACATTCCAACGATGCCCAACAGTTAGGCGTGCAAGCGGGTGATTTTGTCCGTGTGTCCTCACGATTGGCAACTAACCTATTACGCGTCGAATATGATGCTGGATTGCAACGGGGTAATTTGTTTGCTCCCATGCACTGGACGAGCGTTTATGCGTCATCGGCGCGTGTCGATGCGCTGATTCCATCGCATACCGATACCTTATCTGGTCAACCAGAATCGAAACATGCAGTGGTGTCTGTCGAGAAGTTTGCGACGCTTTGGCAAGGGTGGTTTTTATCGCGCAACGATTGGCAACCCACAACGCCTTATTGGGTCAAAGTGCCGTTAGATGAGATGACTTTGTGGAAACTTGCCAGCGATACACCGTTAATACTGTCTGATTTTGGTGTTGCCAGCGCGAATATGACCTATACCGACAGTGCGCAAGGCATTGTCCGTTTGGCAAGCATTATTAATGACCGTCTGCAAACGGTGCTGTTTGTTGCTCCAGCCTTAGATGAACGCCTACCCAATGCTGATTGGGTGGCTAGTTTGTTTGCGAAAGAGAGCCTAAGCGACAGCCAACGCTTTTCCCTGTTGTCGGGACAAGACAGTACGACAGAAGACGTCGGTGCGATGGTCTGTGCTTGCTTTCAAGTCGGTCAAAAAACGATTCAATCTGCCATCAAATCTGGCGTAACAACCGTTGAAGCAGTGGGGGCGTGTTGTCAGGCTGGCACCAATTGCGGCTCGTGTATTCCCGAAATTAAAGCCTTATTGGCAAAGCAGGTGTAATATGGAACATCTTCCTATTTTTATTAAAATGACCCATCAGCCAGCTTTAGTGGTCGGAGGTGGTGGTATTGGCTTGCGTAAGGTGTCCTTATTACGCGAAGCGGGTGCAGCGGTGACAGTGGTTAGCCCTGACTTGAACGATGAGCTCGCCAAGTTATTG
This sequence comes from uncultured Francisella sp., assembly GCA_964606405.1. Lineage (GTDB taxonomy): Bacteria > Pseudomonadota > Gammaproteobacteria > Thiomicrospirales > Thiomicrospiraceae. The sequence goes on along the minus strand of CAZSGH010000002.1, from coordinate 4,112 downwards.
GCACAAGGTGACATTGCCCACATCGCCCAGAGATATGATTCTCAGGTGCTCAATCAGCCGTGGCGATTGGTGATTGCCGCCACTAATGATGAAGTGCTCAACGCCCAAGTGTCGGACGATTGCGAGGCGCGTCATATCTTGGTGAATGTCGTCGATACGCCCGTTAAATGTCGTTTTATTATGCCTGCCATTGTTGAGCGAGGACCTATTACCGTTGCCGTGTCTTCGGGTGGCGAGTCGCCTGTCTTGGCACGACTGCTCAAAACCAAAATCGAAGCACTGATTCCACAATCCTATACTCAATTGGGGAAGTTGGCTTCTTATTATCGACAAAGAGTAAAAAATACTTTCTCGCCCGATTTGCGTCGGCGATTTTGGGAGAAAATGCTCACAGGAAGCTGGTCAGAAGCGGTCTTGTCTGGACAAACAGCGCAAGCCGAAAGCATCATGCAAACGGCTCTGACGCAAACCGATGCCGATTTTAATCAAGGCAGGGTACAGCTGGTTGGTGTTGGGACGGGTAAGCCAGAATGGCTGACCATTGCCGCCTTGCAAGCCATGCAGTCGGCCGATGTGGTGCTTTATGATCGCCTCATTCCACCAGAAATTATGGCGTTAGTGCGTCGTGATGCCGAACGTATTTATGTCGGCAAAGAACGCAAAAACCATTGTGTTCCACAAGAAGACATTAATGCCATGATGGTTCGATTAGCGAAAGCAGGTCACAATGTCGTGCGCTTAAAAGCGGGCGATCCGTTTGTCTTTGGACGCGGTGGTGAAGAAATGCAAGCTTTACAAGTCGAGGGAATTCCTGTGACGATTATTCCTGGTATTACTGCCGCCTTAGGCTGTGCCGCCAGTGCGGGTATTCCACTCACCCACCGCGATCATTCTCAAGGTCTGAGTTTAATCACGGCGCACTTAAAAGATGGTCAACTCGATTTGCCGTGGGATGCTTTGGTTGCCCCGCGTCAAACGCTGGCATTTTATATGGGGCTGTCGAGTTTAGGCGAGTTGACACAAAAGCTACAAACAGCAGGTTTGTCCGCTGACTATCCGATTGCGGTTATCGAAAAGGGTAGTCAACCAGATCAACGGGTGCTCAAATCGACTTTAAGTGAAGTCGTTGAACGGGTCGAAAATCATCAGTTTCAATCACCGAGTTTACTGATTGTGGGTAGCGTCGCCACCTTGGCGCAAGAACAATTGGTCGCAGTAGCTAGAAACAACGAAGGATTGAGTCATGTCTTCAACGCATAGTAAACGCAACGATAGCATCAACAGCTTTACCGATATTGTCCGTGTCATTGGGCGCGGGGCAACCCTTGGACGCACGCTCACACAAGCCGAAGCACTACAAGCCGCACAGTGGTTACTCGATGGACAAGTGAGTGATGTACAACTCGGTGCATTCTTAATGATGCTGCGCTTGCGCACAGAAAGCCCCGAAGAAGCTGCTGGCTTGGCAGAAGGATTGCGCCTTGGTATGAGTGCACCTACTCATCTAAAAGCCGACATCGACTGGCCAGTCTATGCGGGTAAGCGTCGCCAATTACCGTGGTTTTTACTCGCCAGTCTTGAGCTTGCCAAACAAGGTAATCGCGTGGTGATGCATGGCGCAGTCGGTGGCGATAGCGACCGACTCTATCTAGAACCTGTGATCCGTGCCATGGGACTGCCCATTGCCGACAACTGGCAACAAGCTGAAGCGGCTCTGAATGAACACAATTGGGTGTATTTGCGTATGGAAAGCTTCTTTCCACAACTGGTTGGCTGGCTCGACTTAAAGCAAACGCTAGGCTTGCGTTCGGTAATGCACACGGTGGCGAGAATGCTCAACCCGTTAAATGCATCCTTAAGTATTCGCGGTGTTTTTCATCAAGAATACGTTAATCTTCACGCTCAGGTTGCTAAGCTACAAGGGCAGGGACGAGTGCTGGTCATTCGTGGCGATGGCGGAGAAGCCGAGGTGTCAGCTGATAAGCGCATTCCAATGGTCGATATTGATGGCAGTGCTATCAACGAATTCAGTAGCCAAGCCATTGAAGGTATCACGCGCCCGATTGCCGAAGATTTATCGATAGATGCCGTGGCGCAACGCTTGTTGGTGGTGCTTAATGGGCAAACACAAGGCGAAGATTACGGGAGATTAACCATTCAGCAAACCTTGATCAGCTTTAAGGCTGTTTAAATTAAATCGGCTAGGGTTACGGTGTCACACTCAGCCAGAAATGCTTGTGTTGCTCGATTTAACGCCGGAAATAAAAGACAGTTACCAGCCATGGGACAAATGGGTTCGTGACAATTAATGGGTTGCGTTGTGGGTTCGAACTTACGGATGACATCGCCCAAACGAATTTGGTCAGCTGCAATACCTAAACAAAACCCACCCCCTCTACCCTGAAAGGTAGTAACCCAACCTGCTTTTCCTAAATGGTGAATGACTTTCATCATGTGTGTGCGCGGCACATTAAACATTTCCGCTAAGGGCGTAATTTGAGAGAGTGTACCTTCGTTTTGTCGTCCAAGATGCATTAATACTCTAAGGGCGTAATCTGTAAACCGTGTTAGTTGCACGATGTAATATCCGTAATAATTAAACGATATTTTATCATAACGCAAGTTAGGCCTTATTTTCGACAACTGATTAAAAAATTACAATAAAATCATTAAAAATGCATTATAAATATTGGTTATAATTGCAGTGTTAGTTAGAGGTGAAAAAATGACATTACCAACCAAAGAGAGCTTGCCCCGTGTTGCTTTAGACAGTATGAACCATACTCATGAAGAAGAAGTCGCACTTGTTCATTGTTTAGCAGAAGCGTTAAAAGCACCAGAGATTGATGAAGCGGTCTTAAATCGTGCCATTGATGCTTGGGTGGTGCATACCAAAGCACACTTTGAAGCAGAAAATCAATTAATGCAAGAAATTGGTTTTCCTGCTTACACGGTTCATCGTGATGAACATGAAAAGGTTTTTGCGCAAATTCAGCAGCTTATTAGTCAGTTTCGATCAGACAATGAACCAGAGTTGCTCAATCATTTTGTCTGTGAGCAATGGTCACGCTGGTTTGATACGCATGTGCGTAGTATGGATATGGCAACAGCGATGTTTGCCAAAATGCAGGGTCGTTAAACGGTTAACGCATAACTTTAGGGGGATTGGATATGTTACGTTCGTTGTTTTTTAGAATGCGCTCTGTGCATTATATTGGTGTGGCGTTGTTGATTATTAACGCATTGTTATTTACTGACAACCTAATTGGTCAGATAGTGCAGTTTGTGGTAGCCGTCGTTATTTTGATTCATGACTATGATGAAAAAATGAATGGGGTCAATGCAGCTGAGTCGATCATGAAGCATTTTTCCAATATGGCAAAAAATATGAACTTATCGCATCAGTTCGAAAAGTATCCATTTAGCAAAGAGTACGATCAGTTGTCTGGCTCAATTAGCGACTATTTAGCAATGGTGCAACAAGCAGTAACCGAAGCGAATGTTGTGATGGGGGCGATTGCTAATGGTAACTTCACTGCTCGTATGACGGGAAATTACGAAGGTGATTTGAACACCCTTAAGCAGAATATTAATGACAGCGCGGCATCGGTAGAATTGACCATGAGTGAGCTTTCTAATGTGATGCAGGGTATTTATGACGGCAATCTGTCTGTACGTTTAGATAAACGAGTGCGAGGTGACTTGGCGCAGAATGTTGATCGTGCAATGCGTAGTTTTAGTGGTTTGTTAACCGATGTGCAGCAAGTCATTGCAGGTATGCACGAAGGCAATTTTAGTTTAAGAGTCAATGCGGATGCGCGTGGCGATTTGGCAACCATGAAACAAAATATTAATGATTCTGTGGCGGTAATTGCGCAGGCTATCGAGCGCATAAATCAGGTGGTGAGTGCGCAAGCAATGGGCGATTTGACGCAAACTTTGCCATCAGGGCATTATTCTGGACAGCTACACGATCTTAAAAATGCGATTAACTATTCTGCCGCGCGTGTTAAAGAAACCGTTGCCCGAGCAACCGAAGCGGCACATGTTGTGAATGAAGCATCGCAACAAGTTGCTCAAGGCGCCAGTAACCTATCTGGTCGCGTGCAAGC
>CAZSGH010000001.1:0-125821 GCA_964606405.1 uncultured Francisella sp. | reverse complement strand
CATAATCTAAGTTAGACATAAGGCTAACTTTATTGCTGGTTTGAGCGATGACATCCGTAGCGGCATTGTAAGGTGCATCTGGCTTAAGTCGCAAAGCTCCGAGGACATTAAAATTTGTTCCATTCCAACCACCTTTATCACTTCCCGACTTAACATCTATCGTTTGTACATTCATGCCAGAGCTCTGTGCACCATAAAACATGGGGTTTCCCGCTTTATCGTAACCATAGAAAACGGCAATATGTTGCATAGTTGACGTTGTTGACTTCCACATGATTAGATCGCCCTGTTGCAAAGCACCACTTTTTAAAACAAAGTCTTTATCGTACCCTGTAAAAAAAGTTTTAGCGGTATTGGTTAGCGAATCACCATTAAACAAACTATTCGTGTCGGACATTTGGTTGGCAACTTCATCATAGCCAGACTTTCTGAGTGTCGTTTGCACCAAATACGAGCAGTCTGTTTCAAATTTGCCGTTACCATTGGTATCAGCACCTTTGCCACCATATTTGTATTCGTAACGTGCATTAGCTGCGGTTGTGTCTGATGGCACCGCTTTTGATGACTGAACACCAAACTCCAACATTGCTGCTTCTAGGATGTTATTTGTATTGCTCATGATGATTTCCTCTTGGGGTTATGAAAAAACTAGTATTTAGGACAGACTTTATTTGCCTGTGTTAAAAAATTGAGTTGTTTGCTGTATAAAGTGATACGGTGTTCTCGCGAATTCTGACCTAAGCCATCAATTTGACTAGGATCTGTTTTATACCCTCTCTCTAAATCATGCTTAGCGGTTTCTATTGATTTTCCAATCCACGCAGCACCCGTTTGGTTATGGGATTTGACATCGTAAACTTTATTGTCATGATTGATGTACAAACGTTCCCGATAAATATCCCCATTTTCTGGCGTGTTCTGATATTCTTCATCAGTAAACTCTCCACCTCCAAAACGCCCCAAATTACCTCGACTCGCAATAATTGCCTGATAAAGAAGTTCATAACCTTGGGTTGTAACCCTTACTTCATCTAAAGAGATATGGTCACAAATCCAATAGTTACTTATTTGATCGCTATCTGGAAAAGCATGATAATTAAAAAAATCATCTGAATTTGCCGTTGTCCATGGTGCAAGGTTTTTTTCCCACCACAAATCCAAGTCTTCATCAGAGTCAACAAGTCCATGATAGGATTTCATAAACATCTGCCCAACCTTTACTACCTTGTTAAGCTTGGCTTTGTCGGGGCTTTTAGCTATTTCAGCTTTTACTTCTGGGCTAACCACAATCATTTGATCGGCTTTTGCTTTCCAATCTGTTCGCCAAGCATAAGAAGCGCTACTGAATACCGTTAAGCACAGTAGCGTAACTATTGTGGTGATAAGTCTTTGTTTCACTTTAAATTCCTTTTTACGAACGGCTAGTCAGCCAATAAGAGAATTGGACGGTGTGTGTTTTCGAGCATGCTGCCCAGTTAGATTGAATTGATAGCGAAATAAAGCGGCATGTGCCGTAGAGACGGAATAAGGGTGCGGAGACCCAGAAGATAGACGGGTAATGTTCATTGTGGATACACCTAAATGTTGTGTTATGCCGTGTTTATGGTTGCGGCGTTGGTCAGAGTATACCCATCATTTAACACAGGGCGCTAACTAAATATTTTTATAAAGACTATAGAATTATTTTTGTCGGATAAGCTAGCGATAATTAGTCTAATTGATAGGGTTTTCTCGTCTGGGTGGGGCTTACTGAAAAAACTAACTATAAGAAAAGTGTGCGATTTTATTTAAAACGTGCAAGTTGCTTTCTTTCCTATGTCGTATCGGGCAGAGTGCTTGAGTTGTATGCCTATAGCGGTTATTCTGCACTGATTATGCTTATAAATGGGAAAGAATAATGAACTCATACTTAATGTCTATCAGCCGTTATTTTCGACAATCATTGATCGACTCTGAGCGCTTATGTCCAGCAGACAAAGATATCCTTCCCATAATAGGGTGTGACAAGAAACAAGATCCAGCTGGAAATTATCTGGCGCAAAATTATTTGGTGTGGACAGAAGGTCGCATTGATGCGTCATTGGCAGAGCAAATTCTTGATGCCAGACAACCACCAAATAAACTGCAACTTCAACAGTTAGAGATCGTTATTTACCCACGCGTAGACATGTTGATGCAGAGTGGCGGTGCAAAAAACGGCAACCTAAGAACTGTCCTTATTCCCGTAGCTATTTTTGCCAATCTTATGCGTGATGGTAAATTGTCGCCAACAAACAAAGCACCTTGGATTCCACGAGTTTGGATTGGACCGACACAAGAAGGGGCTAATCAGCCGTTCACTGAGATGACGTTGTTGGATCAGTATTTCACTCATAATCCATTTGAAGGCATCGATAGTTGGCCGCAATTAGTTAGTTACACTACACGCTTGCTTTGCCATGTAGGTAGAGCACAATATAAAGGAAGTAATGAACAACTTTTTGATATTAAACTGTTAGAAAACTATGAGCCGAGTAGCCAGTGTTTGATACAGTTAACTCCGCCAGTAACTGATGCGAAAAAGAATATGATGAAAGTTCTTGATTATCTTATAAATAAAAATAGCTTTCCTCGTCTTTATCAAAACTATAGCAGCAGAAGAGATTCGGATCTTCGTGTCTTTACGAGTAAAACAACTTCAAAATTATTGGCAAAACATCATGTAGGCCAAATGACTGGCGAGTTTCCATTAGCTTCCAATCAACGTAACGCATTGCATTATTTTCTAGAACAAGGCGATGGTGACATCTTGGCTGTTAATGGTCCTCCAGGGACGGGCAAAACAACACTTCTAAGATCTATTGTCGCTAATCTTTGGACACAAGCAGCGTTGAATCATGCTGAACCCCCAATTATCGTGGCGACATCGAATAATAATCAAGCAGTAACCAATATCTTGGAAAGCTTTGCTCGTGTTGACGAAGTGGGTTTAGATGAACATCTGCAAGGAAGATGGATACCAGAAATAGATAGTTATGGTTTATATTTTTGCTCACAAGGAAAAGCAACAAAAGACAATCTTTATCGTTACGCTGGACCAAAAGGTGAAGGCTGTATGAGCGAATGGCAAACAACAGAGTTTGTGACTAAGGCTCAAACATTCTTTCTAAGCAAGTTAGCAAGCTGGCAAAGTGGCAGTAATAACTGTTCAAGTATTGATTGTGCAATTAATACCCTGCATAACGCAATGTCTTTTGAGCAAAGCCAAATTGATAGAGGTTTAGATTTGCTAGAGTCATGGCAAGCATCTTTGGTCGATATTGAGCAAAGATATGGCTCCGTTGAGAGTCTTGAATCGTTAGTTAGAGATTTGAATAAGTCACTGTTTGAGCATAGCATTAATGTTAAACGTAAACGTGATTTATTAGACGCAGTATATGGGCTTTGGGAGTCGCGTAGTTGGCTGATTTCATTGTTGTTATGGATTGCAACGATACGCAAACAAGAGTCAAGAAAAACAGCTCGGTTGTTAAAACAATGGAATAGCACTATTACGGTGTTTACAGACGATGAAGTAGAAATCGAGCTTACTAACGATATTGACAATGAGCGCAAAAATCACGATAAAATTCAAAAACAACTTGTCGATCTTGAGGGTGATTTACAGCGGTTTGAAGAATTAAGCAATCAACTTAATGAATGGATGAAGCCAGCAGATAGTATCCAACTCTTTGCTAAAACCATCACTGAAAAAGTGTCCGAGATTAGTGATCGCTACTACCGTTTTCGCCTATTTAAATTGGCAACTCATTATTTTGAAGCGCGCTGGTTAAAAGAAACCAAGGCATTTGTTGAGAGTAATGATCAAGATAAAAAATCGCTGACGAAGGTTTTGCGAAAATTGCGTAGATACGCTAAGCTAACTCCTTGCTTTGTTTCTACTTTTTATATGGTTCCGAGCACCTTTATTGCTGGTGAGTTTAGGGATAAAGTGTGGGCGGAGCTTCCCTTAATTGGAGCAATTGATTTGCTCGTCGTTGATGAGGCCGGACAGGCTTTGTCTGATGTGTCGGCTGTGAGTTTTGCATTAGCTAAAAAAGCAGTGATTGTTGGCGATACCGACCAGATTGAACCTGTCTGGAACATTCCTGCAAGTATAGATCGATCTAACCTTGCAATGAATGGTTTGCTTAGCGACGATGCCGATTATGATCGATGGTTAGAGAGTGGATTATTAGCCAGTAGTGGTAATGTCATGCGAATAGCGCAAAGACAATGCCATTACCATCAATTTGAGATGTTACAACGTGGCCTGTATCTGACAGAACATAGACGTTGTTTTAACAACATTGTCGGTTATTGTAATGATCTGATTTATAAAGGTCTACTTGAACCGATGCGTGGTGAAGCTAAACACGTTGTACCTTGGGGAACAATGTCGATGAAGCACGTTTGCTCCCCGTCGAGTTCTTTTGGTGGTAGTCGAGGGAATTACGGTGAGGCGAAAGAAATTGCAAACTGGTTAGCCGCGGAGCGAAGTGTTATTGTTGCTTATGCACGCCAACAAGATGATAAGTATTTAGCAATGGATGACCTGTCGGTACTAAAGAAAACGGTTGGCATTATTACACCTTTTAGCAAACAGGCTCAACTTATTAAAAATGAACTACAAAGGGTGGGGGTTAGTGGCTTAACTGTTGGAACAGTTCATAGCCTACAAGGAGACGAGCGCTTGATTGTACTATTCTCTAGTGTGTATGGTGAGAATGAAAAAAACAAAGGAAAGTTTTATGATGTTGGTTCTAATATGCTTAATGTAGCCGTTTCTCGCGCTAAAGATTCCTTCATTGTGTTCGGTGATCTTAATGTTTTTGGCGTGAACGTAATAGGCTCACCGTCAGGGTTGCTAAGAAAACGACTTACAATTATTAACTAACGTATTTCTGTAGATAGAACGTTGGTATCCCAAAGAACTAGCTGGCAAGAAACCTTTATCGAACAGATTAAAAACGGTGGCGTGGAGAAGGTGTTGTTGTAGGAATGTCTTAGCGTATAATCTACCCTAGGGATTGGGGAATAAATAATGTTAAATACAAAAGTAAGTATTTGGTTAGTGCTTTTGGCGCTATTTGTTGGCATTGCAGCATCGGGCTATACCAGCCTGACAGGTTTGAGAGATGTGCTCTGGGCAGAGAAACGCCATCACATTAAAGAACAGGTAGATCAGGCGATTAGTGTGATTGACTACCATCAACACCTCGTCGAAACGCACCAACTGAGTTTAGCGGAAGCACAGCGTCGTGCTGCAGATATTTTGCGCAGTCTACGCTATGCTAAGGAAGGTTACTTTTGGGTGAATGGTTTAGATCATACGCTGATTGTGCATCCATTTCGTCTCGCTTTAGAGGGGAAGTCGATGTTTAACTTTCAGGACAAGGAAGGCGTATATGTTTATCGTGAGTTTGTCACTACCGCACAATCCCCGCAAGGCTCAGGTTTTTTAGTCTATTATCGTGCGCGTCCTGGTTTTGAAAATAGCGAAGAACAACTGCCCAAGCTATCCTATGTGAAGCGTGTTGAGTCGTGGGGTTGGGTTGTCGGAACAGGAATTTATGTCGATGATATTGAAAAGGTTTACGATAGACAGTTAAATAACCAGCTGTCCTTGTGGATGGTTTTGTTGTTGGTGGTTAGTTTCGGTGGTTTTATGGTCGCATTAGTTTGGCGTAACGATCGGGCTTAGGCGCAAGGGTTTGATCTGTCTGTCATTCTCTCTGAATACGAGAATGACAGAAGTATGTGTAGCGTTTAAATATTAACGACGATAGCCGCGTAAATACCACCATTCAAAGCCAACTTTCGCCCAGTGCAATAAGCGACAGGGTAATAGCAGGCTGCGCGTTTCGGTGCGTAATACTAGCACGGCTTTGTCGTACATATCCATAATGCATAATAGCTCAACCTTAAACTTCTTCTCGACAGGTTGCGAGTCAAGTTCTGCAATCAGGTTATCGACAGCCGTTTCTGCTTGTAAGTCGGCAACGTGGGCTTGTTTTGGTAACCATTCTGGTCCTGGATAGCTACCCGCATCACCTGCGACATAAACGCGCTCTAAGCCTTGTACTTGACAGTGCGCGTTGGCCGGAAAGAAGCCGCCCGCGGACAGAGAAATCCCTGCATTTTCTGCCCAAGCAGGTCCTGTCATGCCGGGCATAAACAGAATTAAATCGGTATCGATTTCTTCGCCCTCGGTAACCACTTTCTTTTCTTCGAAGCGCACCATTTTATGACCGAGGTGTGTGCTAATACCTTTTTCTGCCATCATGCCCAAAATACGGTCGACAGCCGCATCACCTAAGCGCTGACCAGGGCGTTGAGCGGGCGAAAAGAACACCAGTTTAAACTGGTCACGAATGCCTTCTTTACGCATCCAGTTATCGATACCAAACAGGATTTCGAAGTTAGGACCACCACGCATGGCAGCTTGTTCGTTCGGATTGCTGGCAAATCCGAAGGCGATGGTACCACCGCCCGTCTCGCGCATGGCAGCGATACGGTCACGAATCGCTTGTGCCGCAGGGATGCCTTCACAAATGGCAATCGCGTGGTCGATACCAGGCAGTTTTTTCATAAAACGACCACCTGTGCCGATGATTAAACCATCGTTATGAAAGTCGCCTGCTGTCGTTTGTACTGTGCGACCATCGTGCGTTAAGCCTGTTACGCTTGCGCTAACGTGGCTGACATTCATGCGCTTAAAGAAAGCGGTTAAGTCGACGCGCAAATCGTCGCCAGTGCGAGAACCTGTCGGCACCCAAATTAAGCTAGGGTAGTAGATCATTTCTGCTTTGGGACTAATAACGGTGATTTTGGCGTTAGGACGTTGCGCGCGTAAGCGCTTAACGGCTGTTAAGGCAGCAAATCCGCTACCCAAAATGGTGATGTTTGACATGGTGGTTAATTCACTTGTAAGTATAAGATAGTAATAGGGAACATCTAATAACCTAAAGGGTTGGGGGTCTGGGGGAAGGGATGCACTAATATTGCATGTAACTGCTTGATTTAAGCCCTTCTACCAGAGGTAAAACAATTTAGGGACACTAAAAATGCCACGAAGTGGGGTTTTTAGAAGTACCCTAATATTATAAATAAAAATGAGCACTTGCGTGCCCATAAATATTTTTTTTATTCGATAATTTTATTTAATGACCAGTGTTGAAAAATGACATATTGCTGCGCAGACTTTCGGCTTCGCTGGATAAGGTTTCGGCAGAAGCACTGGTATCTTGTACCAGCATGCTATTTTCCTGTGTCACACTGTCAATTTCGCTCATGGCTTTATGAATGTGATGGATTGCGCTTGCCTGCTCGTGAGAAGCGCTAGCAATTTGTTCAATCATCATGGCAACCAGACCAATAGACTGATTAATGCCGTCTAGCATTTCTCCTGACTTATCGGCTAATTGCGTGCCGTTTTCGATGCGTGACACACTATCGCTAATGAGGGTGCGAATATCTTTAGCGGCTTCAGATGACTTTTGCGCTAAGGCACGCACTTCTCCTGCTACGACAGCAAAACCACGCCCGTGCTCACCAGCACGAGCGGCTTCGACGGCTGCGTTAAGTGCTAATAGGTTGGTTTGAAAAGCGATGCCATCGATTAGGGTGACAATGTCGGCAATTTGCGTGCTCGACGCTCGAATGGATTGCATCGCAGTGATGGTTTGTCGCATGACAGTGACGCCCGATCCTGCTTGCGCTTGCATTTGATGTGCCAAATCGGCAACTTTTTGCGAGTTGTTGGTGTTAGCCTGAACGGTTGCGGTCATTTCGCTCATGGTTGCGTTGGTTTCTTCTAACGATGCTGCCTGTTCCTGCATTCGTTCGGTCAGTCGCGTTGCGCTATTCGCAACGTGTGCCGATACCTGTGTGACAGTGTTTGCAACCAATGCGGCATTATGAATGGCATTTTGTAGTGCGCTAGACATATGATTGATGGCGGCTTGCAGTTGCGCAATCATGTCGTAGAACATGGTGTTCTGATAGCTGCTGTAATTGCCTTGCATTTGTGCTGTTAACTTACCGTTTGCCACTGATTCTAGTAAATGGGTTGCGTCTTCGATAACTGACTTGAGTAGTTTCGTGTTGGTGTTCGCACCGACATCGACGGCGTATTTAACAACTTTGTAAGGCTTGCCAGCCGCATCAAGAATGGGGTTGTAACTGGCTTCGATCCAGACAATCTTGCCATTGTTGCCAATCCGCTTAAAGGTGCCCGCTGACAATTCGCCGCGTGCAAGTGTTTGCCATAGCTGAGCGTAGTCAGCGCTGGCGGCATAGCTCGCTTCGACGAAGAGTCGATGATGTTTGCCTTTAATGTCGGATAGGTTATAACCCATGGTCTGACAAAAATTACTGTTAGCATCGAGAATGTTGCCTTGTAAGTCAAACTCAATCACTGCCATCGAACGGCTAATAGCATCAAGTCGACCTTTAGCATCGTTTTCAGCTTCGACTTTGGCAGTAATATCTGTGGCAAGCTTGATGACTTTGCTCGGTTTGCCACTGGCATCAAGAATGGGGTTGTAGCTCGCCTCAATCCAAACGGTTTTACCGTTTTTAGCGATGCGTTTAAAGCGGTCGGTAAAAAAACTGCCCGATTGCAGTTTTTGCCAAAACTGACGGTATTCCGATGATTGTCCATAGGCAGCATCAACAAAGATGCGATGATGTTTGCCTTGGACTTCGGCGAGGGAATAACCCAAAGCGTTTAGAAAGTTATCATTGGCGGTGATGATGTTGCCCTGCAAATCGAACTCGATTACCGCCATCGAGCGACTAATGGCATCGAGTTGTGCCTGTTGCGCTTGAAGCTGCTGTGTTTGCTGTGCAATGGTTTCTTTAAGCTGTTTATTGCCGAACATCGTTTTAATCCTTATAAATACGATAGAAAACCTTTAAAACCCCGTCATTCCCGCAAAAGCGGGAATCTATCTCCTTGATTTTTGGATCACCGCATACGCGAGGATGACGAAAATACTAAGTTGTTAGAGATGTCCTATGTGGTCGAGGTTAATCTTGCCGTTTTTATTACGACTTGTCCATTGTCTTCGTTCATTAACCAAGCGTTTTTTTAAGATGGATGAGCAGTTCTGTGGTTTCTGGTTTGATGTCGCGCCATAAATAAAAGGCTTCGGCGGCTTGCTCAACCAGCATACCTAGCCCATCGGCTGTGTGCTGTGCGCCGAATCCTTGTGCGGCTTGCATAAACACAGTTGCTTCTTTACTGTACATCATGTCGTAGGCGAGACAATGACTGTCGGCAAACCAGCCCGATTTTAAGGGCGGCAAGTCGCCCGCCAAACTGGCCGCTGTGGCATTGATAACAATGTCGTAAGGCTGGTTAGGCACAACATCGTAGCCACAACCATTGACGCGCAGGTGTTGCGCACGGGTTGCCAAGTCGACTGCTTTTTCGGCGGTGCGGTTGGCAATCGTGAGTTGGTCGACTTTAGCGTCGAGCAACGGCTTCACAACACCGCTGGCAGCCCCACCAGCACCCAACATCAGTACCCGCTTACCTGCTAAGTCGCCAACCAAGCGGATTAAGTCTGCCACCAAGCCAGCACCGTCGGTATTGTCGCCTGTCCAGCCTGTATCGGTGCGAATAAGGGTATTCACGGCACCAGCGAGCTTGGCGCGATCACTGACCTGCTCACAAGCTGCAAACGCCTCGAACTTAAAGGGGACGGTGACATTCATGCCTTTAAAGCCTTGCGCGTGCAAATCGGTAAGACTCAACAAGAAACCATCGAGCGGTACGCAAATAGCCGTGTAGGTCAAGTTCTGCCCTGTTTGCTCGGCAAATAAGCGATGGATCAACGGCGATTTACTATGACTAATCGGGTTGCCGAGTACAGCGTATTGGTCTGTCATGCTTTTGGCTCTGCTAACCACTGGGCAACAGCCTTGGCGTAATAGGTCAGAATCCCATCTGCACCCGCCCGTTTGCACGATAGCAGCGTTTCGAGCACCACGGCACGTTCATTAATCCAACCATTGGCAGCGGCAGCTTTAATCATGGCGTATTCTCCCGACACATGATAAACAAAGGTCGGCGCTTGGCATTCTGTTTTGACTCTGCGCACAATGTCTAAGTAAGGAATCCCGGGTTTGACCATTACCATGTCCGCCCCTTCGCTGATGTCGATAGTAACTTCCATAATGGCTTCATCGCTATTGGCGGGGTCCATTTGATAGGTTTTTTTATCGGCTTTGCCAAGATTGGCAGCACTGCCAACGGCATCGCGGAAGGGACCATAATAAGCAGAGGCATATTTTGCCGAGTATGCCATGATGCGTGTATGAATAAAATTGCTTTCTTCTAGCGCAAAGCGAATTTCGGCAATGCGACCGTCCATCATGTCCGATGGTGCAACCACATCAGCACCTGCACGGGCATGACACAAGGCTTGTTGTACCAATACGGCACTGGTTTCGTCGTTCAGCACATAGCCAGAGGCATCGATTAGTCCGTCTTGACCATGACTGGTGTAAGGGTCGAGTGCGATATCCGTCATAATGCCTAATTCTGGCACAGCGGTCTTAAGTGCGCGAACCACACGCGGTACTAGCCCATCATCATTGTAGGCTTCTGCTGCATCAAGCGATTTTTTGTCTTGCTCGACCACGGGGAAGATTGCCATCATGGGAATACCCAGTGCGGCGGCTTGCTTGGCTTCTTCGATAAGCAAATCGAGCGTCAGGCGCTCAACGCCGGGCATTGAGGCAATGGTTTCACGACGATTGCTGCCTTCCATCACAAAGACAGGCCAAATTAAATCATTGCTGGTTAAGACGTTTTCGCACATGAGACGACGAGAAAAGTCGTCTTTACGCATGCGACGAGGGCGCGTTAATGGAAAATTACGTGGGATCATGGCGTTTTCTCGCTAAAGGTGGCATATTAAGCAGATTATATAACGAAATAATACGTAATGAAGGAACCATGATGCTCGACTATCTCTTTTTTGACGAGTCTCTTGCTCAGCGTTTTGCAGATTCGGTTCGCGAGCTGGGTGGTTCGGCTGTGGTCGAAGCAACACCAGAAGGCGGGGTACAGGTACGTGTGCCGCAAGCCAGCTTAACAGACGAAGCAATTGATCAAGCGGGCGATCTTTATGATGAATTGTTTTTCATCGAGCAAGCCGAGTTAGTCGAAGCGGGTGCTTCCGAAGCCGATGCTTGTGGTGTACAGATTCAGTTGTCGACAGGTGAATATACTAACGTGATGATGGTGCCCGAACAAATGAACCGTCTACTGTCGGTTTTTAGCCCCAAAGAAGTGCAGGATTTATTTGCCAAAGTTGCTGATGCCGTAGAAAACCCTCAGAATCATGCTTGTTCTGTGTGTCATGTGATGGGTGAGAAGTTTATGGAGAAAATGCACTCAGAGCAGGGTTAAAGAAAAGAGTCTAAAACCTCGCTTTGCGAAGTTTTAGACGCCCCTTCCGCATTATTCAGGCTTCTCTAGTAACCATTTTGTTAGCGTAGACTGCAGCAGTACAAAGTTCACAGGCTTAGTTAGGTAGTCGTCTACCCCTAATGCAAAAGCGCGCTGCTTATCTTCGTTGAGCGCGTTGGCAGACATGGCGATAACCAATTGGTGGCGATACTCATCACAATAGCCTTCTTCCTCTCGGATTTTACCGATGGTGGTGTAGCCATCCATAACAGGCATTTCTAGGTCGAGCAGCACAAGGTCGTAGCTGGCGAGTTTGAGTTTATCTAGCGCTTCTTGACCATTGTTAGCAATATCTGGCGTTGTTCCGAGTTTTTGTAGCAGCTTGCTGGCAACCATTTGGTTCACGGGATTGTCTTCTACCAATAGTAGGCGCTTTCCTTCCAGTATTGCAGATGCATTAGGAGTGCTAATGGTTGTTTTTGGGGCGAGATCAGCTGACAGTTGTGGGGCTTGTGTTTGTGATTCGGCTGGCGCTAAAGGCAGTTTAAACCAGAAGCATGACCCCTTACCCGCTTCGCTGCTCACCCCGATGTGACCACCGAGCACTTCGACAATTTCTTTACATAGCATCAAGCCTAATCCAGTGCCACCGTATTTGCGCGTGATGGAATCATCAGCCTGAGCAAAAGCTTTGAAAAGACGTGCTTGTGCTTGTTCGCTCATGCCAATACCCGTATCAATGACTTCAAATCGAATTGTTTGATCTGGCAATGGCGCGGCATTGAGCGTGATGCTGCCTGTATCGGTAAATTTAATGGCATTGCCGATTAAATTGATAAGAACCTGACGCAGTCGAGTTGGGTCGCCCATAACGTACTGTGGAAGATGGGCATCAAGATTGATATTGAATATTAATCCTTTGTTTTGAATACGTTCTTGGCTAATGGCAGCGGTGTCGTTGAGCAGTTGTGGTAAGTCGATACTTAGCGTTTCGACTTCGAGCTTGCCAGCTTCGATTTTAGCAATGTCTAGGACCTGATTAATCAGCTCGAGTAGGTGCTTGCCTGCGCGATTAATCTGTTGCACGGGTGTTTTTTGATGGTTGGGTAAGTCGTCCATTTCGAGCAGTTGGGCAAATCCCAAAATGGCATTGAGTGGGGTGCGTAACTCATGACTCATGCGTGAAACAAAGTCAGATTTCGCCTTGCTGGCAAGGTCTGCCTCTTCTTTAGCACGTAACATTTCTTGCCATGTTTCCGTGAGCTGACGATTGCTTTGGTTGATTTGACGCGCAACAATCAGCCCCACTAAGATAACTGAGAGGATAACCAAAACCATCAACCCCAACTTGGTCAGTTCATAGTGTGATTTTTGGGCGGATAAGTCCGCTTCAAGTTGCGTTAAACGTTGTTGCGTGTCGTAGCTTAAACGGCTGGCATTTTCTTTTAAGCGAATAAAAAATGGTGGGATTTGTTTAACATAAAATTTGATTTGTTTATCGTAAACACTTGTATCGCCATAATCTAGCTGACGTTGCGTTTCTCTTGCTTCGAGTAGCTGCCGCAGTGCGGGTGCTTTTTCAAGGATTTGCTCAATTAAGGGTTCTAGCTCAATCACTTCTAGTAAGTAAGGTTTAGATGCGTCGGGCTGGTAGTCAACACTTTTAACCATTTGATCGGCAGATTCTAGGTTAAGATAAATGGTTCGGCTAACGGTGCCACCTTCACGCAATACTTTAAGGCTTTGATGAAGGTGATTGACCTGTTCTTGAATGTTGTTCTCGAACCGTTGGTACGCATTATTACCCGTTGCGATGGTCATGCGATAAACATTCATTTCGATGTTTTCGATGTCTCGCAAAATCTGTTCGCCAATGAATAAGCGTGCACGTTCATTTTGACTGACTTGGTCTAGTTTTTGAATAAGCCCTGAGAAGACCTGCTCTAAGCCAAAAACCATCAAAAAACCAACAATAAACACCCCCTGCAGTAAAAATACCCGCAGCGCAGATGTTTTAATGGGTGTTTGTTGCAGCATTTAATTTAAGGTTGTATTGTCTAAAAATCCATGTTTACGCATGATCGCTTGACCTGTAGGGCTGGCAGCATAGTCAATAAATTGTTGAGCCAGTGTTTTGTTTGTGCTAATCGTTACTAAATTCATCAACAGCGCTTGCGGTTCTGCAACAGTGATCGGCAGGTCAATGACGTCAATGTGTGGGCTGTTGTCGGGGAAGAATGCCGTTGCGCGCCAGTTAAGGGTGATATCAGCCTCGCCTTTTTTGAGTGCCGCATTAATGGTGCGTGAGTCAGGTGAAACCTGTGATGCATTATCGACAACGCGATCATAAATACCCGCTTGGGTTAAAATGCGTTTGGTTTCTGAACCAATGCTGCCTTGATTCTCTGCGGCAACTAAGATGGTTAGGTCGTTACGCAGTAACTGTTTGACATCTGCCGTGACATTTTTAGGATTACCTTTGCGCACGAACAAGGCAGCTTGGTTGTAACCAATGGTTTTGAAGTCACCTAGCAAACCTTCACCAAGATATTTAGCGCGGAAAGAAGGTTCTCCAGGCAGGTAAATGTCGCCTTTTTGGCTCAGCTTAAGGCTTTCGTATAAGTCTTTAGAACCGCCTTGGCTGATGTTGACTTTAACGTCCTGTTGTTTTTCAAACTCGGCAGCCATTTCGCTAATGGGTTTTACCATGGTAATACCGCAGTAAATTAATAGTTCTTTAGTGTCGGCAAAGGCAATAGAGGGCACTAGGCTTGCTGCTAATACAGTTGCTAAGAATTGGCGGCGGCTAATGGCGTTCATCATGGCATAGAGTCCTTGTTTGGCGTATTGGTTTGATTGTAGCAAATTATTGGCATTAAAACGTGAATATAACGTGTAGGGCAGCGCTAAAAACCGTCCGTTGCATTTTTCGGAGCTTTGTTGGATTATTTTTTTTAATACCCGTATAAGCTTTTTGGGTGGGACAATTTGTCACATTGTCAGCAAGGTTAATGCGTTTTAAGATGCCGAGCTGCCAATAGCATCGTGCTTTAAATCATAAAGTGACATGGATAGGATGCTGTTGGTTTTGATTAACCTTGACACAACGAGATGAACACCATGCGTCAACGCACCCTTTCACTGGCAATTGCTTGTTGCCTTGCAACCCCTGTTTATGGCGAAATTTTAGATAACTTATCGGTTACAGCAACCCGTGACGAGCGTCCGACATCAGAGGTCGCGCAAGCAATTGCGGTGGTGAATCAAGAACAGCTTGAAAGCCGCAAAATGATGAATTTGCAAGATGCCTTGTCTGGTGTTCCTGGCGTGTTGATTGACAGTAAAAATGGTGGTTACGATTCGCGCTTAATTATTCGTGGCGCGGGCTTAAGCGCTGCCTACGGTATTCGTGAAATTATGATTTTACGTGATGGTGTGCCTCAAACAGACCCTGACAGCTTTACCCGTTTGGACTTTTTGGATTTAGATGACATCAAACAAGTCGAAGTCACCAAAGGACCTGGCAGTCCCTATGCACCAGGTGTGGCGGGTGGTACGATTCAGATTGTGTCTAAATCGGCATTTGATACGGGGAATAATGTCACCATCGCAGGTGGTGAGCAAGGGTCACGCAAGTTATCGACGCGCTATCAGAATCAGGTAGGCAATCAGGCTTTTGCGGTGCAGTTTTCGCATCGCGCGATGGATAATAGCTGGCGTGGTTGGAATCAAAGCGATACCACTAGCTTTACCATGAAGCATGGCATGGAGCTAAATGCTAAGGAAACGTGGGAAAGTGAACTGAGCTATACCGAAGCCAATGCCCAGTTACCTGGTGGGTTAAATGCCGCGGCTTTTGAACAGTTTAAAAATACAGGCAAACAAACCTATACAACCGATGCTTGGAAAAACTCTGGGCGTTATTCTAAAATTTGGGCAGCGAATACCAAGCTAGATTTGGCATTTGGTGAGTGGAATGTTAAGCCCAAATTATATGCTACGCTGTGGAAACATTTTCACCCTGTAACAGGCTTAATCAACGAAAGTGGCGATTGGAATACGACGGTTGGGGCGGATGTCGATGGTACACGTAAACACACATTGGCAGGGTTGCCAGCTTCGTTAGTTTTGTCGGCAACGATTAAACAACAGCGCGCACCAGAAGCCAATAAGTATCAATTTCGCGACGTGACGACCATTGCTGGCGGGCGTATTAGCTCAACACTATCTGATGAAATTGGCACCCTAGCACAAAAGTCTAGCTCAGAAGCTTTGTTGTATGGTTTTTATGCTGGCGAGAATATTCAACTCAGCCAAAACTGGCAATTGGATGGTGGTGCGCGGTTCGATAAGATGAATATGAAAAGCAACTGGCAAAACTTTAGCAAATACGATTATGCAACGGGCAAGTACGTGACCGATACCAGCTCTGGTAGTTATGATCGCAGCTATGACTTCTTTTCGCCTCATTTAGGGGTTATTTATAAAGTGATGCCAGGGGTTAATGCTTATGCTCAGGTAGCCGCGGCAGATCAGACCCCTGCAGATAGTCAGCTCGGTACCAATCAAAACTTAACGCCATCGCGTGTTACCAACTATGAAGTGGGCACAAAGGTGCGTCAAGAAGGGTGGCAAATGGATGTTGCTGCTTATATTGCGCCCGTTGAAAACGATATTATTCAGGTGCGCGATGGCAGTTACACTACCTATGCTAATGCGGGTAAGACAGAGCGTAAAGGGGTTGAGGTGTCAACCGCTGTTGAGTTAACCAATCGCTGGCAAGTTGGTGGGGGGGTGAGTGTTACTGATTACCGCTTTAAATCGTTTACAGAGGTTGTTAGTGCGCAAAATATCAGTCGTGCAGGGAATAAAGTATCTTATATTCCAGAACTACAATACAACCTTTTTACAGGTTATAAACAAGGCAACTGGAAGGCACGTTTACAGTTAGATACTTGGGGTGAGTATTGGATTGACAATGCCAATTCATCTAAATATCAAGGCTATACCTTGTTGCCGCGTTTGATGGTCGGCTGGGATAGCAAGCCACATAGCATCACCTTAAACGTAGATAATGTGACCGATATGCGTTATGCCATGTCAGTGACAAACAGTTCGAGCGGTGCGTCTTATACACCAGGTGCGCCTCGCATTGCGATGTTGACTTATCGTTATGCGTTCTAAGTGGTTTGGTCTGTTAGCACTGGTTTGGATTGCTGGTGCTGATGCAGGGGATTGCTCACTGGTCGGGGCAGACTGGAAAAGTCTGCCTCACTTTATGGCTCGGCCTGATAAGGGCGCTATGTTAGCGCAAGTGAGAGGGATGCAGACAGTTGGTGCTGAATATTGGTCGGCACACACATCCGAAAGTCTTGTTTTAGGTCAAAGCACGCGATTAACAGCGGGGAACTATCACTGGTTACAAGCGTCGGGTGATTGGCACGGCTGCTCGACCAGTCTTTCCACTGCGTATTACAACAACATGGGCAAAGGTGACGCGCCAACCGATATGTTGTTGCTCAGCAAAGCGCCATTAGAAGTCATTCCCCAACCCTTGCCGCGCGAGCATTGGCGTTATCGTGGCGGCGATGCTTGGTCGTTTCTTGTGCGTTGGCAAGGTCAGCCGCTCATTGATGCAGGTGTGTTATTTGTCGATAGCCTTGGTAATGCGCAGGCTTTGCGTAGTGATGATAAGGGTATGGTTCGGGTTGTTTTCCCTGATTTTATGCCCGATGAAATGGCTCATGATGCACACGAAGCAGCTGGACACAATCAACAAGCGCGTCGAGGCTTTGCGTTATGGGCAGTTGCTCCCGATGGTTCCTCGTTAGCAGGATTCGATTATCACTATGCGGCGAATGCTTCGTATCAACATTCGTTATGGTACGGTGTGGGCTTGGCGGTATTGGGCATGTTGGCGGCAGTCGGATTGTTTGTGCGCCGTAAAAAGGCGAAAAAACGTCGTCAGTCAATCGAAGGAGAAGGTGCATAATGTGGCACAAAATTTCACTCAGCCGTTTCCGATTGATGATTCAGTTAACGATGCTGTTTTTAATGGTTTATGGTGGTTCTCTGGTCGGTTATTATGCGGCCGAAAAAATATCGAATGCTTTGCCTGTGTTGTCTTGTGCATACGATAAACAAACGGGCGGTTATTGTGTTCTGATTCCGTTACAGCATCAATTACATCATCGTATTGGTGAGGCGTTAGTCGCGGCACAAACGTTTTCGCTGAATGTGTTATTGCCGCTGTTTTTTACGATTGTCTCTTTCTTTGCCTTTTATGTGGTGATGGGTAAAGCATTTTGTGGTTGGGTGTGTCCGCTGGGCACAGTGCAAGAGTTAATGGGTAAACTGGGGCGTAGACTGAACATTCAGCCGCGTTTTATTGCGCCAGAACAAGTCGGTAAGGTTCGCCCGATTAAGTGGTTGATGTTGCTTGTATTGGTGTTGCTCTTTCCGCTATTGGCTGGCATGGGGGTGACACCGCATGTAACAGGTGATTCTTTTTGCCAAGTCTGCCCATCGCGGATTTTAACCACCGTAATGACTGGCGATTGGGAACAGTTGGCGATTGCTACCCCTGATGTGGTTTCGACTGTATTCGGTGTGGTTGCTAATCTGTTGTTTGGCTTTATTCTATTGGTCGCGCTTGCTTATCGTCAGCCATTTTGTCGTGGTTGCCCGCTGTTGGCATGGAATAGCTTATTCCAGCGTTTTTCGCTCATGCGTTTGGTTAAAGTCGAGCACAGTCGTTGCGACAAGTGTAGCTTGTGTCATCAGGCTTGTCCGATGGATATTCCCGAAATCTGGCGAGAGCATGGCAATAAGGCATTTCACGAAGATTGCATTTTATGTGGTCGTTGTGCCGAGTTTTGTCCCGATGATGGCGTGATTCATCTGCAATTTGCCAAGTGGCGTTGGTTCTCATCGGCGAGGGATTACTATAAAAGTCGCAGCAGAACCGAAAATGCTAAGGGAGAGCTTAAGCGCGTGTCCATTCCCTTAAAAGACGTTCAGAATACCCTAAAACAAGCAGTGGATAAGCCCGATGCCTGAACTAGAAGCAGGGGTTAGCTTAGTTTCTGTTTGGTTGTTGGGTGCTTCTTTAGGGCTGACAGCTTGCACCATTACGTGTTTGCCTTTTATGAGTAGTTGGGTGATTGCTCGTGCGGGAATCCAAAGAAGCATTATGTGGCTCGATGCGAGTTTGTTTGTTGCGGGGCGTATTCTTGCCTATACCCTGTTGGCGCTAACAGCAGCGGTTGCAGGGCAATGGTTAGAAACGTCGTTGGGTTCTGGTGTGGGTAACTTACTCATTGCTTTGGCGGCTTTTTCGGCAGCGATATGGTTGCTTCTTCCGAGCAGGGGTGGGCGTTGTGGTATTGCTAATGCCAGTGTGGGTACGCCGCCTTTTTGGTTGGGGTTTAGTTTGAGTTTTGTACCTTGCGCGCCCTTAGCAACCTTGTTGGCATTGGCGGCACAGGCAGGCGTTTGGTGGCAAGGTGCTGGTTATGGATTGGCATTCGGTTTAGGGGCAGCATTAACGCCCGTATTGTTGATTCTGCCGCTTTTACATGCGTTTTCGCAAAAATTACGCGCCCAACAAAATTGGTTGCCGATCGCCATGCGCTGGTTGGCGGCATTTGTGCTAGTATTGCTCGGTTTGCGTCGATTGTCGCTTTGGTATGCGGCATAACAAGATAAAAAGGATGAACCATGATTGCAACACAATGGCTTGATGTTGGCGTATTTTCGGTATTAGGGCTAATGGCTGTGGTGTGGCTATGGGTATTATTCGAGCGTCTGCTGTTTTTAAGCGCAGTTGATGTGCATACTTATCATACGGCTGGCAGTTTGCAGCTTGCGTTAACGCGCAATATCACCTTAATGAGCACGGTCGCTGCCAATGCACCTTATATTGGGCTATTGGGTACGGTGCTGGGTATTATGGTTGCGCTTTACGATGTCGGCATGGCGGGTAGCATGGATCCGAGTAAAATCATGGTGGGTTTGGCGTTAGCACTCAAGGCAACCGCTGCGGGTATTATTTTGGCTGTGTTGGGTATGGTCAGTGTTAACTTACTCATGCGCAAAGTCGATGTGCTGACCATTCGCTGGCAAGATGCGCAGGCAACCTAAATGCACATCAAGCGTTACAACGAGATTAATCTTGTTCCCTTAATCGATGTCTTGCTGGTATTGCTGGTGGTGGTATTGCTGACCAGTTCGTTTGTGGTGCATCAAGTGTTAAAGGTTGATTTACCGAACGCAACACAAGGTGAAGCTGTGGCAGATCATAAGCCCATTGTTGTGTTGGTGCTCGATGCGCAAGGCAAACTCTATTGGCACGATGAAGCAACAGATCTTGCCGAGGTCTCATCGCGCTTGTCGGCGTTACCCATCGATAGTCATGTGGATATTCGTGTCGATGCTGCGTGTGGCTTTGCTGCCGTGGTGTCGGTTGTTGACTTACTTAAGTCGATGAAGATGACGCGCTTCGCGTTACATACTCAGCAGCCTAAATGACACATAGCGAACAGCGAGCGAGTTTGCTGACGGTTATCACCTTGGTGGTGATGGCTGTTGGCTGGATGTTAACACCAGATATCACGCCCAAAAGCCAAACATCGACGACAGCCGATAAAGCCATAACCGAAGCATTGCAGTTATTAGCGCTTGCACCACCTGTGCCAGAAGTTCTCCCCACACCAGAAACAATCCGACCCGAACCGCTAACACCAGAGCCTGTACAGGTAGAAGTGTCACCAACACCCATGTCGCCTAGTCCTGTTCAAGAATCCCCTTCACCGCTGGCGCAGGCCAAGCCAAAAAATAAGCCGATTGCAGCAAAGCCATCAGTAAAGGCTCGCCCAGTAGTTGTGCCAGTAACAGAGCAAGTCACGCCGAGTGCGGTTGTCGCCACACCACCAGCGATGCCGACACCGCTACCTGTTAGTCAAGTTGATCCTCAGGTTGCGTTAGACGCAGCTAAAACCTATCGTGTGCTTTTGCTCGACATCTTAGGCAAGCATAAAGAGTATCCGCGTCTGTCACGTCGTTTGGCAGAAGAAGGGGTTGTGCGTGTTCGTTTTACGGTTGCTGCCAACGGGAAAGTATCGGGGCTTGAGTTGGTGAATGGCAGTGGTTACGAACGTCTCGACTTGGCAACCTTAGCTATTTTTGAGCAGCTTAATATGCAGTTGCCCGCTTTTTTAGAAGGTATGACGCAAACCCCGTTGCAGTTTGAACTGCCCGTTCGCTATCAATTGTCTGCGCCTTAGCGTTTTCTCTAGCAATGCCCCACGACAGGCATATCGGCTAAAGCTGTTTCTTTGCGTGCTAACCAGCCAAGGTTAACATCAATGAGCTGCCAATTTGCTCGTTCACTCATTCGTTCAAATAAATCGATAATTCGATGTAATCCAGCACGTCCTGTTGGCATTTGTGCGATGCATGTATCTTGAGCAAAAAATAAGAGTTGGTATTGATTTGGGCTATATTGGATGTCGACTTTTGTTAATAAACCACGATGGATTGGTGTTGGTGTATCTGCCGCTAACGTATCTGGGCTTTGACTATGACGTTGGGTAATGGCCAAGTGCTCCATAATGGTTGCCGCTTCGCGCGCTTTTGCTTGTTGGCTCTCGACATCTGATTGATGAACGAGTAGATCGCTTAAGCCCTTAAGCAGGCGTTGCGTTAGTGATCGCGTGAGCCATAGATTAATACTCTGTTCGTCGTTGGTCAGCAATAGACTTAATCGATCTTCGAGCGTATTGTAGCTCAGGTTCATGGTATAAACGGTCAGTGTTTCGTTCATCTGTCAAAATGCCAATGAGTGTTGGTTGCGTTGCAGTTAAGCTGCGTCACAAGGTGTGATAATTTTCCCTCAAAACAACCCGCCAATCCCGTGTTGCTTGCCAGTCGATTGGCAAAACCCCAGTCTTCGAGCAAGGGACAGGCTGCAATGAGTTCGGGTAGTTCGCGCACCATAAAGCGAGCGGGTTTGATGACGCAAGGGAAAGATTCTCCCGACAGTAACACCACGCAATGCTTGGCGTGGTGCTTTAGGTGTTGGGCGCTTAGGAGGGCATCGGCAATGCCGAGGTTTTCACCCGTTATTAATAAGGGCTGATACCCTTCGATGTGTGGCAATGGCTTGCCTTGATGCTCAAGGGTAATGGCTTGTCTTATGTCTGGCTCGTTTGTTGTCGGTAAAGCGAGGCAGTCAATGCGCTGTCCGTCGATACGCCAAGGCGCTAACAGCGTTTCTCCCATACGTAACCGCGCACCCATTTCTAGCGTAAACGGCAGCGTTAAGGTAAAGCTCACTTGCCACCAACCATTGGGTAGGCTGCTTAGGGTGGGGGTGTTATGCGGCAATGTTATCATGATTGAAACGTGACTTGCCCTTGAAAGAGTGTCGTCTTAACGCGTCCAGTAAACGGCCATTTGTGGAAAGGCGTATTGTCGCCAGCGCTGAGCAGTTGGTGGCGATTGAACAGCCAGTCTTCATTCAAGTCCACCAATGCTATGTCGGCAGGTGCGCCCACTGTTAGGCTTCCACGATTGATTCCTAGCAATTTGGCAGGATTGTGGGTGACGGCGGTAATCGCTTGTTCCAGCGTTAAGACGTGTTCACGTACTAATGCCAGTAGTAATGGCAGTAAACTTTCCAACCCGCTAATGCCTGCCACCGACTCGGGGAAAGGCAAAAGTTTATCGTCATGCATCAGCGGTGTATGGTCAGAGCAAACGGCGTTAATAATGCCGGCCTTCACGCCAGCACGTAAGGCATCGCGATCGCGTTGGCTGCGTAATGGGGGTTGCACGTGCATGAAACTGGCAAAGTCGGCAGTATCAAATTCGGTGAGGTGTAAATTATGAATGGCGACATCGGCGGTAACAGGCAAGCCGCGTGCTTGGGCATCAGCGAGCATGTCCACTGCGCGCGCTGTCGAAAGCTGACTTAAGTGCAAGCGCACGCCCGTTTCTTCTGCCAATAGCAGCAAGCGAGAAACCGCAAGTGTTTCGGTAGCAGCGGGAATATCAGGCAAGCCTAATGCCGAGCTAATCGCGCCACGATGTGCAACGCCATCTTTACCTAAATAAGGATCAATCGGGCGCATCATCACCAATAAGTTGTGTGTGGCTGCATAATCGAAAGCATTAAATAACGTTTGTGTGTTGGTGACAGGTTTATTCACCTGACTAAAGGCAATACAGCCCTCGCGGTGCATGGCAACCATTTCCGACAAGGCTTCGCCTTTTAAGCCTTTGGTGAGCGCACCGACAGGCAGTACAAAGGCTGTTCCTGCCTGACGCGCTCGACGTTGAATCAACTCAGTTACCGCAAAACTATCATTGACAGGGTCGGTGTCGGGCATCACGCACAGACTGGTAATGCCGCCCGCAGCGGCAGCGCGCCCTTCGCGGGCGATGGTGGTGAAATGTTCAAGACCAGGTTCGCCCAAACGTGTGGATAGGTCGATTAAGCCAGGGATCACTAATAGTCCAGCGGCATCGATGGTTTTGGTCGCTGCAAAATCGGTAGGCGCTGCACCAATAGCAATAATGCGTCCGTGGTTGATATGAATATCTGCAATCGTGTCGAGTTGGTTGGCAGGGTCGAATAAGCGCCCGTTTTTAATGGTGGTGGCAATCATGATTTGTCTCCCTCATTTTCCATAATCATCGCAATCACCGCCATGCGCACGGCAATACCAAAGGTGACCTGATCTAAAATGACCGATTGTTTGCCATCGGCAACATTCGAGGCAATTTCGACGCCGCGATTGATCGGACCTGGGTGCATCACGATGGCGTCGGGCATGGCAAGCTTCAGACGATCTTCAGTGATGCCATAGGTTTCGAAATACTCTTGTTCGGACGGTAGCCGAGCGCTGCTCATGCGCTCGTTTTGCATGCGTAAGGTAATGACGACATCGACATCTTTTAAACCCGCTTCAATGTCGGTGAAGCAATGCGCGCCCATGGCACTGGCATCGTGTGGCAATAGCGTTTTGGGGGCGACCAGACGAATTTCTTCCGTTTCTAGCAAATTTAACACCTGAATTTGTGAACGCGCCACGCGTGAATGCAAAATGTCTCCGACAATCGCTACGCGCAGTTGAGAAAAGTCGGTACCTTTAAAATGACGGATGGTGTAAGCATCCAGCAAGGCTTGTGTGGGGTGCGCATGACGACCATCGCCGGCATTGAGTACATGTACATGTGGCGCAACATGACGGGCAAAAAAGTGCGCTGCGCCCGATTCGGCATGACGCACGACAAACATATCGGCTTGCATGGCTTCAAGGTTGTAAATGGTGTCGAGCAGGGATTCGCCCTTTTTCGTTGCCGAGGTTGCCACGTTGAGGTTAATCACATCCGCACCAAGACTTTTTTCAGCAATCTCGAAGGTGGTGCGCGTGCGCGTCGAGGCTTCGAAAAATAGGTTAACGATGGTTTTACCTTTGAGTAACGGTTGCTTGTGGATTTGGCGTGTCACAGGGTCAATGAATTGATCGGCACGCTCAAGAATACTGCGAATATGATGCGGCTTTAAACCTTCTAGTGTTAATAAATGTTTGAGCTTGCCTGCCTCTGTGAGCTGTAGATTTGGCGACGATAAACCAGGATAGCCAAACATAATTAGTCCTCTTTGTGTTTCGGTTGTTCTATTTGAAGGTGACGACTGGCATCACGTTGTGCGGCTGGCATCGATAGCCAAGTTTCTAAAATAACGGCAGCTGCTTCGGCATCAAGCATAGCAGGATTATCGCAACGCTCGCTCGCTTCGCTTGATGATAATTGTTCTTCGACCCAATACACAGGTAAAGGAATCATGGCACTGAGAACTTGTGCAAACTCACGCACGCGCTCAGTTAGCGGTTGTTCTTTACCATCAAGTAACAAGGGCAAGCCTAGCACCAAAGCTTCTGGCTGATATTTTGCCAACCACTTCTTAACTTCGACCCAGTCGGGAATGCCTTTTTTTGCTTTAAGTACCGCCAAGCCGCGTGCGCTGCCCGTCAGACTTTGACCTACCGCCAAGCCAATGCGTTTTTCGCCCCAGTCGATGCCGACAAACACTCCTTTAGGCATGACCAGCCACACGCGATAGGCGGTTAATGTCAAAACCGAGGGTATTAAACGCGGCTTGCCAACGTGCCTCTGGCGGCAACTCAAAAATGATTTCGTGTGTTGCTTGTGCAAAAAGCCAATGACCATCGCGTAGTTCTTGTTCTAATTGTCCAGCGCCCCAGCCAGCATAGCCTAAAAAGACTTCACAATCATCGGTTATATTGCCTTGAGCGAGGTCTTGTAGCAAGTCTAGCGATACGGTCATCGATAACTCTGGTGATAGCCGCGTGGTGTTTTGCCAAGCTCGATTACCGTTATGCAAAATAAAGCCGCGATCGGGTTGAACAGGTCCGCCAATCATAATGTTTTGCTCTAATAGCTGGCAGTCTGTTGCCACAGAAATTTCTAGGTTCTTTAATAGCCCGTCAATGGTGAGTGTTGCTGCTTGGGTAAGTGTTAGCCCCATCGCACCCTCTTTATTATGCTCAAGCATGAGTACAACACTGCTTTCAAAAAAACCACTACCGATATCGGGCATCGCAACCAGTAGTTTATTGGCAATGGATTGATCTGAGTAAGGCATAAGATTCCTAGTTAAATTGGGCGTAGCGTAAAATTTTATCAGGTTTGTGCAGTAACAACACGGGCATTTGATATGATGTTGTCCATAAAGACTTATGGAAACCTCTAAAAACTACGCTTTGCTCGTTTTTAGC
Source organism: uncultured Francisella sp. (assembly GCA_964606405.1). GTDB lineage: Bacteria > Pseudomonadota > Gammaproteobacteria > Thiomicrospirales > Thiomicrospiraceae. The sequence goes on along the minus strand of CAZSGH010000001.1, from coordinate 100,573 downwards.
ATTTCCAAGTTTGTTTTTTCACTGAAGGAAGGGGTTTAATCAATTGGTTACATGCTATTTCCCTTACCCCCTTCCTCCAGACCTCCTTCCCGCTAGGTTTTAGAGGTGTCCCCCATTTACTAGGAGCTAACGCCATGCGTGCCATTGGTTTAACACAGTATTTACCCATCGATCATCCCGACGCCTTGCAAGCGTTTGATTTGCCCGATCCACAGCCGCAAGCTGGAGAATTGTTAATTAAGGTTAACGCTTGCGCAGTCAATCCGATTGATGCCAAGTTGCGCGCGCCTAAAGATAAAGTCGAAAGTACGCCACGCATTTTAGGTTGGGATGCAGCGGGCGAGGTCGTTGCGGTGGGCGATGGTGTGCGCGATTTTGCCGTAGGTGATGCCGTTTATTATGCAGGCGCCTTATCTGTATCGGGATCTAATGCGACCTTACAATGTGTACCGGCTGCTTTGGTTGCCCATTCACCCAGTACGCTCGACGATGCGCAAGCTGCAGCCTTGCCGCTAACCGCACTAACGGCATGGGAATTGTTGTTTGATAGTATGGGGGTTGCGCCAGGAAATGTCCGTGCTAATGCAGGCAAAAAAATTCTGGTGATTAATGGTGCGGGTGGTGTTGGATCGATACTCATTCAATTAGCTAAGTGGTCTGGCTTACAGGTGGTTGCTACTGCCTCGCGTCCGAAATCGAATATTTGGTGTCGTCAAATGGGTGCTGATGCGGTACTCGATTGGCGATTTGGTTTAACGAATAGTTGTCAGTTAGCAGGTTATGATGGTTTTGATTACATTGTCTGTTTAACAGATAGTCAGCCTTATTGGCAAGATATGGCTAATCTGATTAAACCCTTTGGTGCGATTGGTGTCATTACCAGCATGAAAGGCGATGTTAATATGAATTTGTTTAAGGATAAGTGTGCGCGGATATGTTGGGAGTTTATGTTCGCCAGAGCCGATAGTCGACATGAGAGCGCCAAGCAGGGCGCTATTCTGGCCGAAATTGGTGCGTTAGTGGATATTGGTGTACTAGAGTCAACATTGAATACCCGCTTATACGGACTAACTGTCGATAATTTGCGCCAAGCGCATGCTCTGATGGAGTCTGGGAGATCTATTGGTAAGTGTGTAATTGATTTTACAGAAGAAGTGAGCGGGTAAGGCTAACAAATTTGCCGTAAATCGTGCATACTTATCCCATTTTCTATCACGTATAAAAATAAAGATTATCATGGCTCACAATAAACACGTTTACCGTTTAACCATTGCTTGTCCAGATCGTGTGGGCATTGTCGGAAAAGTCTCTAATTTCATTGCCATCTATGGAGGCAATATCACCGAAGCCAACCATCATTTAGACAGTGATGCAGGTTGGTTTTTTATGCGTACCGAAATCGAAGCGGCTTCTTTGCCTTTCGATGCCACACAATTTCGTACTGCCTTCGAGCCAATCGCACGAGAATTTAACATGCGCTGGTCGATTCATGACTCGGCACAGAAGAAACGAGTTGTTTTATTAGCCAGTCACGAAGCGCATTGTGTACACGACTTATTGTATCGTTGGCAAGCAGGTGAATTAGAAGGTGATATTGTTGGTATTGTCGCTAATCACGAAAAGCTACGTGAAATGGCTGGCTGGTACGGTATTCCTTTCTTCCATATCCCTGTCGATAAAGATAATAAGGCGGCTTCGTTTGCCGAGTATGAGCGCCAAATTAACGCGCTGAATGTCGATGTTATTGTTCTGGCGCGTTATATGCAAATTATGCCACCTGCATTATGCGAGCAATACCTTGGGCGAATGATTAACATTCACCATAGTTTCTTACCGTCTTTTGTTGGCGCCAAGCCTTATCATCAAGCCTTTACCCGTGGTGTTAAACTGATCGGTGCAACCTGTCACTATGTCACCCAAGACTTAGATGAAGGTCCCATTATTGAGCAAGATGTTATCCGCGTTAGTCACAAACATAATATTGAAGACCTACAGCGCTTAGGGAAAGATGTCGAACGCAATGTTTTGGCACGAGGTTTGCGTTACCACCTAGAAGATAGAGTCATGATTCATGGCAATAAGACTGTTGTCTTGCTAGAAGGCTAGGGACGGGGTCCATAATAACAAGGAAAAATCATGCGTAAGCCTATGAAAAGCGGTGAAGTATTAGCAGAACTCCACAAGCAGGGTCGATTGCCCGTTATTCCTGATACCTTGCGTGAGTTTGAACTGGCATGGCGAGATCCGCATAAACATATGACCGAACTTGGTGCGATTGTTGCCGCCAACTCGGAGATTAGTAAACGTATTATTAATACAGCGAACTCCGTATTGCATCGCGGTGATAGTAACGTGGAAACTGCCGCGCAAGCGGTGGCGCGTCTTGGTGTCATCGAAACACGCAACGTGGTACATGCGGTTAGTTTGCACGATGCCTTCTCGAATCCCCACATTGATGCCAAAAAATTTTGGCGACACAGTATCAGCAGTGCTTTTGCAGCGCGTAAAATCGCCGAATACATGAATAAACGCTTTAAGTGGGAAGTCGATCCTCAAATGGCTTTCCTTGCTGCTTTGGTGCATGAAGCAGGCGTGGTATTGATGGCGCGGTTTTTTAAAAATGACTATGGTGCCGTGCGTGATGCAGCGAATAGCCTAGATGAGTTTTTAGAGCTGGAAAATAAAACCCTGCATATGACGCATGCTGTGTTGGGTGCCGCCTTGTTTCAGCAGTGGCATTTGCCATCTGAAATTGTGATGGGTGTTGCTGGGCATCATCATCCAGCGCGATTGCACGAAGATCATTATCGTATTGCCTATGTGACGTGTTTGGCAGAAGGTGCAGCTTGGTTGTTAGGAGAAAGTAATGGCTTTTTCTCGCATAATCCAGATCAAACCTCAGCGAGTCTTATCGAGAACTTAGAGAGAGAGAAACTAACGCGTGATCACTTGTTATTTTTAGCAAAACAGGCGAGAGAAGATTCAGAGTCGTCTAGTATGTTGAGCATGTTTTAACGGATAGATATGAATTGTAGCCGAGATTCACAGCCTGAATCCGCGCCGTCACAGCGACGCGCTAAGGGTCAAAAAAACTGGTTGCCAGAGCAGCCGTCGACATTGCCAACAGGATCATCCATCGCGATCATTGGGGCAGGTATTTCAGGGGCTACGGCTGCGGCTGAGTTAGCGTCTGCGGGGTTTTTAGTTACGGTTTTTGAAGCGGAAAACGCTCCAGCAATGGCTGCTTCAGGCAATATCGCAGGTAATTGTTTGCCCGTTGTTGATCGTGGCAATACACCTTACAACCAGTGGTATTGGCAAGCGTGGCGTTTGGCTTATCATTGGTGGGAAGGTCAAGAAGATCGTGATCAGCTAGGCGACTTATCGGGAGCTTTCAAATGGTCAACCAACACGCACAAGCAAACGACGTGGCGCAAGTGGGTCAATGAATTAGATAAGCCTGAGTTGGCGCAGTGGGGATGTCCGCTTGTCGATGCTCCCGATACAGAAGGCGTTTGGTTTAAACAGGGTGGCTATCTGGTGCCTAGCCAGGTGGTTAAAAGACTCCTCCGTCATCCTAATATTCACGTTAGAACAAATGCAAGCGTTAGTGCTTTGGAGCAGCAAGGGTGTGCCTGGCGTTTATCTGTTGATGAAGGATCAAGCGAAGATTTTGATGCTGTTGTTGTTGCAACAGGGGCGCAAACAGCCAGACTATTACCTGAGTGGACAAATTTTTTACAATTGAACAAAGGTCAAGTCACGCACTTTAATGCAGCGGATTGGTTAACAGCACCGTCAATGGTTTTATCCTATGGTGGTTATGCAACACCTGCGGTTAATGGTGTGACATGTGTCGGAGCGACATTCGAAGGCAGTGCGCCTTTAGGATTGACGCATGAGGGACATCACCATAATGTAACTATGTTAAGAGATGTCTTTCCAGATGCATTGTTCTCCCATGCCCAGCCTATTGGTGGACATAGTGCTTATCGAGCGATGACGAGCGATCATCTTCCTCTGGTCGGACAGTCCGTTGCAGTCAATGCTTACCAGTTGCGTATGCGAGCCTGTGCGCTTCATCCCGATACGTGTCCCGATGGTACAGACTTGCTCTTGCCTAATCTTTGGCTAACATTAGGGCAAGGCTCTCGTGGTTTAACCTCTTCATTTCTATCGGCGGCCGTATTGCGAGCGCAAATTACTGGTCAGGCTACACCCGTAACCGAGAAGCTTAAGCTCGCCGTGCATCCAGCGCGCGTCATTTTTCGTCAACTGACACAAAATGCGTTAAAATAAGCTCCACTAATTATGAGACAGCGCTAAAAACCCAATGGGTTGGAGGTATGAAGGATGGGGTTGCAACTTGCTTGTAACTTAAGTTCCTTTCTCTTACTAAAAAAATAATTTGGGAACCCTAAAAATAAGCGTAGCGCGGTTTTAGATGTACCTCATATCACTAAGGATATCATCAGTAAAATGAATCTACTGGCATTAAAAGTATTTTTATTATCTCGTATTTTTTTGGGTAGTACGGCGACACTTTTTCTAATATTATCAGCAATTGCTTTTAACTGGTTCGATAGTTACCATTTGGTTCGTAATGGATTAACAACCGCTGTAGAATGGGTCGATGTGTTGCGTGAATGGGGTGATCGGACGCAACACACAGCAGAAAAAGTAAGTCAGGCTGTTGAAAAAGCACAACAAGATTTTAAGTAAAAGCATAACAGCACAAAGCGACGGGCAAGGGGCTTAATTTTGGAACAAAAAGATCACAAAGTGCAGCATAAGGTGAGTAGTGGTCGCGGTATCATTGTGTTGGTTAGTGTCACTATTTTGTTACTGATGGTGGCGATGTCTGCCATTTTTGCGCGAACCTACGTGCAAGTTCGCGATGTTGCAGATAAAGCTGCCGTGAGTGATGCTGAAAAGTTTGTAAATTCGGTTGCACAATATCGTGATTTTTATGCCAAAATCATTGTTCCCAGAGCGGGTGCATTGGGCGCGGCTTTTAGTCATGACTACTTGTCGATATCAAATGCCTTGCCACTCCCCGCCACTTTTGTGAAAGACTTTGCCGATTTTGTTTCTCGCGATCAAGAAATTAAAGTCCGCATGTATAGTGACCTTCCTTTTCCGTGGCGGATTGCCGATGGTTCGAGTTTTCAAGATGCTTTTGAACGAGAAGCAATACTACAGGCACGCGACAATCCAAATCAGGCTTATTGGCAAATAGAAGAGCGAGATGGTATCCGAGTCTTGCGCTATGCGAAGGCAGACGTTTTACATGACGCTTGTATTAGTTGTCATAATACCTATCCAGGAACTCCGAAAACGGATTGGAAAGTAGGTGACGTTCGCGGTGTTTTTGAGTTGTCTCGTCCCTTACAAGATACCGAAACAGCGATTCGAGCAAGCTTCCAAGAAATTGCTATTTGGCTTATCGTACTAGGCTCTGCTGTTTTTCTATTGCTCATTTTTATCGTTTTCCATTTGCAAAAAGCGTTACGTTTGTCGCGAGAACGCATGGATCAAGTTCAATCAGCTCGAGATGCGCTTGGTGTTGAGGTTGAGCAGCGAGCGAGTTTACATGAAGCTCTATTACGTGAAGAGCAAAAATTACTAGCAGTATTTCGAGCTGTTGCCGATGCTATTGTTGTGATTGATAGTAAAGGTGTTATTCAACAAGTGAATGATGCTGTGTTGTCTCTGTTCCAATATCAAAAAGAAGAACTGATTGGCAAAAACATTAGTTTGTTAACCCCTGAACCTCATGCCAGTGCGCATGATGGTTATTTACAGCGTTATATGGAAACAAGACAGCCTCATGTTATTGGTTATACCCGTCAGTTGCAGGGTGTGCGTAAAGATGGGCGATTAGTCGATATCGATCTTTCAGTTAACGAAGTTAATGTTGGTGGAGAGGTTCTTTTTGCTGGTGTTATTCGTGATGTAACCATTCGGCTCGAAACAGAGTTGGCATTGAAAGTGGCGCGGGACAAAGCGATTGAAAGCGTTAAGATGAAGTCTCAGTTTTTAACAAACATATCACATGAGTTGCGCACCCCTCTAAATGGCATTATGGGTATGAGTCAGGTGTTATCAGAAGACTTAGTTCATGCCGAAGACAAAGAGCAAGCTAGGATTATTCACGCCAGTGCGCAGCAGCTATTAGCCATTGTTGATGATGTGCTCGACTTTGCATCAATTGAGTCAGCTAAGTTTACGTTAAACCCTTCTGCTTTTTATGTTCAGAGTTGGTTGTTTGACTCGCTGGCTGTGCATTTGCAAGCAGCGCAGAGCAAAGGTTTGGCGGTGACTGCCGCGATTAGCTCAGGTGTTCCCGCCAAATTGATTGCTGATGCGGCACGTCTGTCACAGATTATTAATAACTTGGTGAGTAATGCAATTAAATTTACCCGTACAGGTTCTATTCGTATTCAATTAGATGCGATAGAGTCGTTAGGCGATTCCGTTGCGTTAAAGATATCGATTCAGGACACAGGGGTCGGCATTTCTGATGGTGCAATAGATCGGTTGTTTCAGGCGTTTTCTCAGTTGGATGGTTCTGTAACGCGTGCATTTGGTGGCGCAGGATTGGGCTTGGTTATCTCTCGTCAGTTAGCCTTGCTAATGGGGGGCGATATTCACGTGAACTCTGTTTTGGGGCAGGGTTCAACATTTGTCGTGACGGTTGTATTGCCAGCTTCGGGTAGCGAGCGCTTAATGTCGCAAGAGCGGTTATTGACGCATGCGATTGTTGAGAACAAACAATGTGTTTTAGATGAACCACAAGGTGTTAATGAGCCAGCCGTGGTGGATACGCCTGTTAGTGCTCCATTCGACACAATTGCCAACATGAAAATCTTGTTAATCGAAGATAATGTTGTTAATCAAAAAGTGGCGATGGCTCTGCTAAAGCGTATGGGCTATGCCGTCGAGGTTGCGAATAATGGTCAGGAAGGCTTAGATCGTTTGGCTGTCGACACCTTTGATGCGGTGTTGATGGATTGTCAGATGCCTGTTATGGATGGTTATGAAGCGAGTCGTCAAATTCGCTTGCGGGAAGCGGGTACAGAACATCACTTGCCGATTATCGCCTTAACGGCACATGCAATGAAAGGCGATGCCGAGAAATGCTATGAATCAGGAATGGATGACTATCTCACCAAGCCAATTAATCATGGTTTATTGAAAGAACGGCTAGAGTATTGGCAAAAATGGCTAAATGAGCGAAAAAACGCTTAAAAGGTATTGACGACGGAAAGCGCCTTTATTATAATTCACCTCATCAAGTTAAGCCGATTTAGCTCAGTTGGTAGAGCTACTGATTTGTAATCAGTGGGTCGGGAGTTCGAGTCTCTCAATCGGCACCATATTTATCAAAGGGTTACAGCAATGTAACCCTTTGTTGTTTCTGGCGTGTAAGCCTTGCGTGCGTGTTGTTTGTTTGCGGTCATTAATTGTTGTTGCCACGCTGACGTGTTCGAGCAAGCTGCGTTACTTTTCTGAGTGCTGAATGATTACCACGCGATTGCGACCATTGTTTTTGGCTTCATACATTGCATTATCTGCGAGCTTCAGTAGTCGCATTTCATTAATGTTTTGTCCTTGTTGGCAGTAAACAGCACCAATACTAGCGCTTACCTCTGTTACCTCTTGGTTTTTGACATAATAAGGTTGCGCCAATAATGCTCGCAAATGTTCAAGGTCTGCCGTTAAATCGTTTGGCTGCATTAAGATAAGCGTAAACTCATCACCGCCAAGGCGGGCAACAAGATTGCCCTCTGCAAGTGGTATGGCTGTACGTAAGCGATCTGCAACGCTGACCAATATGGCATCGCCAGTATCATGCCCTAATGTATCATTAACGGGCTTAAAGCCATCTAAATCAATCATGACTAATGAGAAAGGTTGGGTTGAATATCCCGTTTTCAACAGTTGATGCAGACGATCATAGAATGCGCGAGGATTTGCCAGTTGCGTCAGCGCATCATGCATAGCAAGAAAGGTCATTTTGCTATTCACTTTTCTCAGTTCGTGCTCTCGTTGATGTATTGTTTCCAGTAGTTTATTCATGCCCGAGGCAAGTAACTGCAACTCGCTAAAAGGTTGCTTGGGCACTCGTGCTTGTGTGTCTCCATCCGTAAAGGCTTGGGATGCTTGTTGAATGCTTTTCAAGCTCAGTGCCGTTTTTCGTGCCAGCAACCAAGCGACAATAGCACCAAAAACGGTCGCCAACAACGTGTAAAAGATGCCGCGAACAATAATCGCCTGTTGGTTTTCTTGTTGTTGCTTGAGATTTAGGCTAAGCCTAACCCAGCCAATTGGTTTTGTACTCGACGTCCCAATAATGGGTGCGGCGATATCTAGTTGATGATTTGTGTCTATGAGCGTAACAATTTCGTGCTGTTCCCGTAAGCTTAAGCTGCTTGGATCATCTAAGTAACGACCAACATGTTGAGTCTGTGTGTGCGCCATAATTCGACCATCAATTCGAGCAATCATTAGGTAATTAACGTTTTGCTGTCGTTTAAACACGGTGATAAGCTCATTCAGTCCCGCTAGGTCTGTACTTAATAAGGCATTGTGTGCGCTAGAAGCGATTCCTGTTGCGATATCTTGTGCTTGAGTGTGTGCCATGCTGTGCAGCAATGCTTCTTCTCGACCAACCAGCTCGTAAACCAATGCGCTCATCATAATAGCATGCACTAAAATGATGTTAATCATAATGCGCGATTGTAACGATTGTAGAATGCCTTGTATTGGTAACATTACTTATCTTCTGCTTTTCGGATGTTTGTTTCAAACTGGTCAATAAATGTTACTAGCGATTGATAGCTATCGCGATTGGCAGGTTCAAAGCCATCAAATTTCATGGCAGATAAAATGCGTTTGCCTTCTTCATGATTACCGAGTTGTGTTAGTAAATGCACGACTTGTTGTTTGATGCTGTCAGGTATGTCATTTCGTGCGACAAAGCCATTGTTTGGTAATGTTTGGGTCTTCCATGTTACGACCAGTTTTGCAGCAAGTTCGGGATGATCTTGTTGAAACTGTTTCCATGGTGGTGGCCATGTTGCGCCAGCTTGTGTAATGCCATTGGCGACAGCCAGAATGGAAGACTCTTGTGAGACAACATACTGCACCTCGTAATCTCGGTGTGGTTTTAACCCGTGAGAAAATAGAAACCATTGCGGTAGCATTGTCGCGGCGACGGCAGAAGGGGCGGGAAAGCTAATTGCTTTTCCCTTAAGTGATGCTGTGTCAGAAAGCGCGCTTGTCTTCGGTGTCAAGATGATGCCCATAAACTCATCATCTGGTGCAACTTTGGCAATAATTGTATAACCATGATCAGCAGCTAATAAGGTTTGATAAGGGTTAGGTAAGGCAAAATCAAACTGCCCCTCTCGTAGTTTTTGATTGTAGTCCGCGTAATCCTTGGATGCTTCGATGATAAAATGATAACTGGGTAGTTGTCGTGTTAAATAGTCGGCAAGCGGCGTAAATACCTCCGCCAATCGTTGAGGATTGTAAAGCGGGTGTATTCCAAGGACAAACACCTTAGCGCTGGCGCTTTGTGCGTCACTGTAGTGGGGTTGAGAGCCTTGCGCTTTTTCTTTCTGTTCGCAGCTTGAGAGCAAAAAGACGACACCAAGCACTAATAAATACATTATCTGTTTCATGCTTTCAGTTTACGCTTGCAAGCATGATTATTCAATAATGCGTAGCATAAAATACGAGTCGTTTTGTTATGGTTGTCGTAAGAACAGCGTATTGTATGAGGGGCGACATATCAGATATAGGTCTTTTATGACGAGTTGATGCGCAATCTATCTTAAAATGCTATGATTAACCATCTAAGTTATCGATGGGATTCGTTCGTGTTTGATTCTCTTGCTCATCATCTTATTTCTGGTCTTGCTACACTTAATGTGGTGCAAACGGATTCTCAACAGGCACAGTTGCTGGCTTATGTTGCCTTGCTTCATAAATGGAATGCGGCCTATAATTTGACTGCGATTCGTCAACCAGACGATATGTTGGTTAAGCACGTCTTTGATGCGCTGAGCGTACAGAATCAGCTTCCATCGGGTGGGCGTTGGATTGATGTCGGTAGTGGGGGAGGTATTCCTGGTTTGATTTTGGCGATTGCTGATCCGTCTCGTACATGGACGCTGCTAGACAGTAATGGCAAGAAAACACGTTTTTTAACCCAAGCAACGCTAGAGCTTGGGTTAGCAAGTCGCGTTAGTGTTGTTCATTCTCGAGCGGAAGACCATCACCAACATTATGATGGCGTGATTGCGCGTGCGGTAACAGAAACGGCTGACTTTATCGGTTTTACACAGCATTTATGTGCCGACCAAGGGGCTTGGTGGCTCATGAAGGGTCAGTATCCACAAGCAGAACTAGATCAATTGCCCGACTCCATTGTGACATCTACCACTGAATTACACGTGCCATCTTTAGATGCGCAGCGTTGGTTAGTGCGCTGTCAGCGTCAGGAAGTGGTGAGTTAACAGATGCCAATTATTGCTGTTTCCAATCAAAAAGGCGGTGTTGGTAAAACCACGACGACGGTTAATTTGGCTGCTGCTTTGGGTATGTTGGGCAAAAAAGTGTTGTTAGTTGACATGGATCCGCAAGGGAATGCCACCACTGGTTTAGGTATTGCTAAAGACGACTTGCCAATTGCGGTGACGCAGGTATTACTTGGACAAGTAACCGTTAACCAAGCAATTGTGCGTTCACCAACCGCGCCAGTTGATGTTTTGCCCAGTAATGGTGATTTGGTTTCTGCCGATGTTGCCTTAATGGCATTGCCTGAGCGCGAAAATCAACTCAAAAAGGCATTGGCAACACTAACAAAGTCCTATCATTGGGTGGTGATTGATTGTCCGCCTAGTCTTAACTTATTAACCCTAAATGCACTCACTGCTGCCGATGGGGTGTTAGTGCCTGTGCAGTGTGAATATTATGCGCTGGAAGGGCTGGCTGCTTTGTTGGGTACTATTGACAGCGTGCGTCAAACCGTTAATCCCTCGCTGTCAATTGCGGGGCTGTTGCGCACTATGTACGATCGTCGCAATAAGCTCGCTAATGATGTATCAAACGAGTTGTTGGTTCACTTTGGTCCTCAGGTACTTGCCAGTGTGATTCCGCGTAATGTCCGTTTGGCAGAAGCGCCAAGCTTTGGACAGTCTATTTTTGAGTTTGACTCCAATTCAACGGGCGCTGCAGCATATTTAGCTTTAGCGCAAGAGTTATTGCGTCGTCGCTTTTAACAGGAGCAGCTATGAGTAAAAAACCACGTGGTTTAGGGGCAGGTTTTGCCTCGTTATTGGGCGATAAAACAACCTTGTCGCCAGAGTTGACCAACGAAGATGAGTTGATCCAGCTTTCATTGTCTGCATTGATTGCAGGGCGTTTTCAACCGCGTACCCAGTGGGATGATGCTGCGTTAGCAGACTTGGCGGCATCAATTCAGTCTCAGGGTGTTGTTCAGCCAATCGTCGTGCGTCCGCTTGCTGGTGGTTTATACGAAATTATTGCGGGTGAGCGTCGTTGGCGTGCCTCTAAATTGGCGGGATTAACCAGTATTCCAGCGGTCGTGCGTCAGCTGGACGATCAAAGTGCGCTCGCCATTGCACTTATTGAAAATATTCAACGTGAAGACTTGTGTGCTATCGAAGAGGCGCGAGCGATTCGCAACTTAACCGACAGTTTTAATCTGACTCACGAGCAGGTAGCTCAGGTGTTGGGTCGCTCTCGTGAAGCTGTCAGTAACTTATTGCGTTTGCTTAAGTTAGAGCTGAGTGTGCAAGAATCCGTTTTGGATGGTCAGTTATCGGCAGGGCATGCGCGTGCTTTGGTCGCACTGCCAGAAGCGCAGCAAAAACAGTTGGCGCAACAAGCCATGTCGTTGCAGTGGTCGGTGCGCGAGTTAGAAACAGTTGTGCGCCAACTGCAGCAGCCTCGTGATGATGAAGTGCAACCTGCGGTTAATACCTCAACGCTTGCGCCAGATATTGAGTGTTGGCGAGATAGTTTATCGACTAAGTTGGGTGTGGCAGTTCGGCTAACGGTTAATGCCAAGGGCAAAGGTAAAATTGAGATTCCTTTTGTTAGCGAAAGCGCGCTAAAGTCATTGCTTGAAAAGCTTCAGTAACAGGTGTGTTGTACGGTCGTTGTGCATATCTAGTGTTTTTGACGATGGCGATCACTAGATGTAGTTTATTCTATTAATTGTTTACGGCTCATCTTGCGATGAAGGTGCTTTTAACGGTATTATAGGCAGGATTTAGCTGCATTTTTAGGATAGCATGAGCGATAAACATGATACCAAACCTTTGAACCTGCTCTTGATTGGTGCAGGCTCCATGTTCACATCAATGGTTGTGGCAGGGTTTTTGGTTGGTTACTGGATCGATACGTGGTTTGATACCCAGCCGATTGGTTTGATGGTGTGTGGTGTGATGGGCTTTATCGGCGGCGGTCGTAAAGTGTATGACGTATTGATGAAGATGCCATCATGATGCGCTTAAATTTGAAACCACTATTGGTTTGGAAAATGATTTTTGGCGGTTTAGCCTTGGTTGCTTTTGGTGTTTTTTCGCCAATGAGCGTGCCGGCTAGCGCTTATGGTCTAATGCTCGGACTGTTAAATGTCGGGTTTTTGGTGGTTACGATGCGCATCGCTGATGCGCGTGCTGTCATCGACCCAAGACAGAGCATGTGGATATTATACGTCAGTGCTGCCATTCGATTTGTCGCATTGGCTGTGTGCTTTGTGGTTGGTATTCAAGGGCTTGGACTAGATCCAATGCCCTTGGTTCTGACGTTCATTGCAATGCAGCTTGCGCAAGTCATGGCATTGCGTGGCAAAAAACGGCTTACAGATTAAAGGAAAGGAGTAAACACCTTGAGTGCAGAAAAGCTAGGGACAGTGGAATATATCCAACACCACCTCGCAAACAATGCGATTGGTGAAGGGTTTTGGACGTTTCACCTCGACACAATTTTTGTCAGTATTGCGATTGCATCACTGATTATTTTTGTCGCGGCGCGTTTAGGTAAGCGTTTGGAAGCGGGAGCGCCAAGCGGTTTTCAAAATGGCGTTGAGGGCGTTTTAGATTTTGTTAGCGGTCAAGTTCGTGATACCTTTCCTGGTAAAAACGCCTTAATTGCACCTTTGGCCTTAACCATTTTCTTATGGGTTTGGTTAATGAACTTTATGGACTTGATTCCTGTTGACTTGGTGCCGTTATTGGCTCAAATGGTGACAGGTAACCCTGATCTTCATCTTAAGATTGTACCAACAACCGACTTAAACACAGCAATGGCGATGTCGCTGACTGTTTTTGGCTTAATTTTGTTTTACAACATTAAGGTAAAAGGTCTGTGGGGCTTTATTAAAATGTTCTTGTTCCACCCGTTTGGTAAGTGGTTTGTGCCATTCAACGTGGTGATGACGTTAATCGAAGAAGTTTCTAAGCCGCTATCGTTAGGATTGCGACTATTCGGCAACATGTTTGCTGGTGAGCTAGTGTTCCTGCTGATCGCCTTGATCGGTGGCACGCTTGCAGTGGGTATTGGTGCGCTTTTCTGGGCGCCATTACAAGCACTGCTTGATTTGGGCTGGTTGATTTTCCACGTGTTGGTTATCACGTTGCAGTCCTTCATCTTCATGGTACTAACCATTGTCTACTTAGGCATGGCGCATACCGAGATGGACGATCACTAAGATATAATTCATTGTGGGTGTGCGTTGAGATTAGCCGTGCGTTACCTTGTCGCCACCTTATACTGAATTAAAAACGATTTTTTCAACTTTTAACTTTAAAACTTAACCAAGGAGATCCTTACTATGATCACTCCAGATATGATTGCGAGCATTTACTCTGCAACTGCTATCGGTGTCGGTGTTATTCTGGCTGCTGCTGGCTTGGGTTCAGCTATCGGCTGGGGCCTAATCTGTTCTAAGACGCTGGAAGGTATTGCACGTCAACCAGAAATGCGTCCTGCATTGATGACTAACATGTTCATCTTCGCTGGCTTGATGGAATCTTTCCCATTCATCATTTTGGCTTTCGCTATGTGGTTCCTGTTCGCTAACCCATTCGTTGGCGCAATGAAAGCGGCTTTAGGCGCTTAATTTGTGGTTAGAGGGGATGCTTTGGCATTTCCCTACCCAGGTTTTTGTGTTAACCAACCTTAGGGGCGAACCGTGAGTATTAATGCTACGCTCTTGATCCAGATTGTTGCCTTTGTGCTTCTGATCTGGTTCGTGAACAAGGTCCTATGGGGCCCAATTTCCAAATTGATGGAAGAGCGTCAAAAGCGCATTGCCGACGGCTTATCAGCCGCTGAAAAAGGCAAGCGTGAGCTCGAGATGGCTGAGAAGCGCGCGAAAGAAGTGCTTAAAGATGCCAAAGAGCAGGCTCAAAACATTATTGGCCAAGCCGAAAAGCGCGCTAACGAAATCGTTGACGACGCTAAAACCAAAGCACAGGAAGAAGCCGACCGCGTTCGTGCTGGTGCACAAGCAGAATTAGCGCAAGAAGTTGCGGCTGCTCGTGAACAGTTACGTAGCGAAGTCGCTCAACTGGCTGTGGCTGGTGCAGGTCAGATTTTGGCGGTCGAGATTGATGCTGCGAAGCATCAAGATATCATCGATCGTCTTGTCAAACAGATTTAACTTCTGGGTAACGCTATGGCAGAGTCACAGACACTGGCGCGTCCTTATGCTGAAGCCGTTTACGGCTTGGCGCGCGAACAAGGGTCAGTAGACAGCTGGGCTGGACAATTGTCTAGCTTGGTTAGTATTACGACCGAATCCCAGATTAGCGATCTGATTAACAATCCCAGTGCGCCGACAGGTGTAGTGGCAGGTGTGGTCAATGCAGTGGGTGCAACCGTCTTAACAGACGATGCAAAACGCTTAGTTGAAGCCATGGCTGCGAATCGTCGCTTGGCGACTTTGTCTGAAGTGAAGGCGCAATTTGAAGCGCTTAAATCAGAAGGCGAAGGTCGTGTTCAAGCAAGTGTTACGTCGGCGGCAGCAATGTCAGCGGCGCAACAAACAGCGATTAAAACTGCCCTTGATGCAAAGTGGTCAGCAGACGTGGAAATCGCTTTCCATGTTGATCCATCACTTGTTGGTGGTGCTGTTATCAAAGCACGCGATTGGGTTATCGATGGCTCGGTTGCGAGTCAGCTGAAGAAGCTGGCAGCAGTCATTGCCCAGTAAGGTATAGAGGAACAAACATGCAACTGAATCCTTCTGAAATCAGTAGTCTGATTAAAGAACGCATCACTGGCTTCGCCGCAACACCAGAATCTGGTTCTGAAGGCGTCGTCATTAGCATTGCTGATGGCATTGCACGCATTCATGGCTTGTCTGATGTCATGTACGGCGAAATGGTGCAGTTCGACGAAAATGTATATGGTATGGCGTTGAACTTAGAGCGCGACTCTGTTGGGGTTGTTGTTTTAGGTGATTACGGTAATATCGCCGAAGGTCAGCGCGTTAAGTGTACTGGCCGTATTCTAGAAGTACCAACAGGTCCAGCGTTATTGGGTCGTGTTGTTGATGCTTTGGGTACACCTATCGATGGTAAAGGTCCTTTGGTTGGCGAGATGATTACATCACCAATCGAACGTATTGCGCCTGGCGTTATTGCACGTCAAAGCGTTGACCAGCCAATGATGACGGGTATCAAGTCAATTGACTCAATGATCCCTGTTGGTCGTGGTCAGCGTGAGTTGATCATTGGTGACCGTCAGACAGGTAAATCAGCAATCGCTATCGATGCCATCATCAACCAAAAAGGCAAGGGTGTTCCTTGTATTTATGTGGCGATGGGTCAGAAAGCATCTTCTGTTAAGAACGTTGTTCGTAAATTAGAAGAAGCTGGCGCGATGGAATACACCACTGTGGTTGCTGCTAACGCAGCTGATCCATCAGCAATGGTATTCTTGGCTGCTTACGGTGGTTGTGCGATGGGCGAGTACTTCCGTGACCGCGGTGAAGATGCGTTGATCGTTTATGATGATTTGTCGAAGCAAGCTGTTGCTTACCGTCAAATCTCGTTGCTATTACGCCGTCCACCAGGCCGTGAAGCTTACCCAGGTGACGTATTCTATCTCCACAGCCGTTTATTAGAGCGTGCTGCGCGTGTGAATGCTGACTACGTTGAAGCCTTCACTAAGGGTGCTGTTACAGGCAAAACGGGTTCTTTAACCGCGTTGCCTATTATCGAAACACAAGCGGGTGACGTATCTGCGTTCGTACCGACTAACGTGATTTCGATTACTGACGGTCAGATCTTCTTAGAAACCAGCTTGTTTGCACAAGGTATTCGTCCTGCGGTTAACGCGGGTCTGTCGGTATCTCGTGTGGGTGGTGCTGCGCAAACTAAGATCATCAAGAAGTTTGGTGGTGGTATCCGTTTAGATTTGGCTCAGTACCGTGAATTGGCAGCGTTTGCTCAGTTTGCATCTGACTTAGATGAAGCAACACGTAAGCAGTTAGAGCGCGGTAAGCGCGTCACTGAGTTGATGAAGCAGAAGCAGTTCTCGCCTTTATCAATTGCTGAAATGGGTATTTCATTGTATGCAGCAACTGCGGGTCACTTGGATGACGTTGATGTCTCTAAAATTGGCGCGTTTGAATCTGCATTGCACGCTTTCTTGAATAGCAACCACAAAGAATTGGCTGACAAGATCAACGTTAAGGGTGACCTAAACGATGATATCATGGCTGGCTTGAAAGACTGTGTGGTCGCATTCAAGGCTAATGGCGTTTACTAAGTAAAGAGGGTGATGCCATGGCAAGCGGAAAAGAGATTCGCGGTAAGATTGCGAGTATCAAAAATACGCAGAAAATCACCAAGGCCATGGAATTGGTTGCGGCGTCTAAAATGCGCCGTGCCAAGCAGCGCATGGAAGCTGCACTTCCATACTCTGAAAAAGTTAAGCGTGTAATCGGGCATTTGACGAAAGCTCATCCCGAATACAAGCATTCATTCATGACCGTGCGTCCTGTTAAGCGTGTTGGCGTTATCGTCATCACCTCGGATCGTGGGTTGTGTGGTGGCTTGAACAGTAACTTATTACGTCGATTAAGTTCACGTGCTAAGGAATGGTCGGCTCAGGGTACGGAAGTTTCATTTAGCGTGCTGGGTAGTAAAGGTATTAGCTTCTTCAAGTCATTCGGTGGTAACGTAGTTGCGACGAAGAATGGTTTGGGAGATAAGCCACGTATCAGTGATTTGATTGGCAGTGTCAAAGTGATGTTGGATGCCTATGAGCAAGGTTCAATTGATGAGTTGTGGTTAATGTCTAACCATTTCGTCAATACCATGACACAGCAACCAACAATGCAGCGCATTCTGCCGATTGCTCAAGATACAACGAGCGCGGATGGTCATTGGGATTACCTGTATGAACCCGAAGCCAAAGACGTGTTAGATCAGTTGTTAACACGTTATGTTGAAAGTTTGGTTTACACGGCAACGGTAGAAAACCTTGCTTGTGAAATGTCGGCACGTATGGTTGCGATGAAAGGCGCTACCGACAATGCAGGCAAGTTCATTAAAGAACTACAGTTGGCTTACAACAAGGCACGTCAAGCTGCCATTACCGCAGAGATTTCAGAAATCACAGCGGGTGCAGCGGCGGTTTCAGGTTAAGGTTTAGCAAATATAGAGGTTTGCGTTATGAGTTCTGGAAAGATTTTGCAAATCATCGGCGCCGTTATCGACGTCGAGTTTAAGCAAGCTGACATGCCTAAGGTTTATGATGCATTGACGGTTCCGTCAGTGGGTCTTACCTTAGAAGTGCAACAGCAAATTGGTGGCGGCGTTGTACGTGCCATCGCAATGGGCGCATCTGATGGTCTAAAGCGTGGCATGGAAGTCGTTGGTACAGGTAACCCAATTGCGGTTCCTGTTGGTCCTGCTACTTTGGGTCGTATTTTTGACGTATTGGGTAACCCAATCGACGAAGCGGGTGAAGTTGTTTCTGAAGAGAAGCACCCTATTCACCGTAAAGCGCCTCGTTTCGACGAATTAGCACCTTCAACTGTATTGTTGGAAACAGGTGTTAAGGTTATCGACATGTTGGTTCCATTCGCTAAGGGTGGTAAGATCGGCTTGTTCGGTGGTGCGGGTGTTGGTAAAACCGTAAACATGATGGAGTTGATCAACAACATCGCTAAAGCGCACGACGGTTTGTCAGTGTTCGCTGGTGTTGGTGAGCGTACTCGTGAAGGTAACGATTTCTACCACGAAATGAAAGACTCTGGTGTACTTGATAAAGTAGCCATGGTTTACGGTCAGATGAATGAGCCGCCTGGTAACCGTTTACGCGTTGCCTTGACAGGTTTGACAATGGCCGAGTACTTCCGTGATGAAGGTCGTGACATTCTGTTCTTCGTTGACAACATTTACCGTTATACCCTAGCGGGTAACGAAGTGTCAGCATTGTTGGGTCGTATGCCTTCTGCGGTAGGTTACCAGCCAACATTGGCAGAAGAAATGGGCTTGGTTCAAGAACGTATTACGTCAACTAAGAATGGTTCGATCACATCGATCCAAGCAGTTTACGTTCCTGCGGATGACTTGACTGACCCAGCGCCTGCTACGACGTTTGCTCACTTAGATGCAACTGTTGTATTGAACCGTTCGATTGCAGAACAAGGTTTATACCCAGCGATTGACCCGTTAGATTCAACGTCTCGTCAGTTAGATCCATTAGTTGTCGGTAACGATCACTATGAAATCGCCCGTGCGGTACAGCAGACGTTACAGCGTTACAAAGAATTGAAAGACATCATTGCGATTTTGGGTATGGACGAATTATCTGAAGAAGATAAGTCGATCGTTACACGTGCTCGTAAGATTCAACGTTTCTTGTCACAGCCTTACCACGTAGCAGAAGTGTTCACGGGTGATAAAGGTCGTTATGTGACATTGAAAGAAACACTGGCTGGTTTCAAGATGATTCTTGCTGGTGAGTTGGATCATTTGCCAGAGCAAGCTTTCTACATGGTTGGTAACATTGATGAAGCCATCGAGAAAGCTAACAAGATGGCATCCAAGTAAGGAGGACAGATTATGTCCGCAACCATGCAATTGGATATCGTCAGTGCCGAAGGCTTGATCTTTTCTGGAAAGGTAGATCGTTTCTTCGCTTTGGCAGCGAATGGTGAGGTGGGGGTTCTCCCTCACCACGCCCAGTTCCTTACCACATTAAAACCAGGTGAGGTTCGTACGGTGTCAGGTGATGAAACCAGTTATTTCTACGTTTCTGGTGGTGTGCTTGAAATTCAGCCCTCTGTGGCAACAATTTTGGCAGACACAGCGATTCGTGCAAAAGATTTGGATGAAGCAGCTGCGAAAGAAGCAATGCAACGTGCAAAAGATGCCATGGAAAATGCAAAGTCGGATTTGGACGTAACACGCGCCCAAGCCGAGCTAGCAGAAGCGATGGCACAGCTAACCATGTTGGGTCGTTTCCGAGATCAACTGAGCAAACAGGGCTTAATGCACTGATTCTGTTCATCGAGATCAAAAAAAAGAGCGGGGGGCGATTGCCTCCCGTTTTTTTTTGTCTGTAGCTAGCGTACAATCAACCACAGAGCAGTGTGTTTCTGTTTTCTATTTTCATTACTCATCGCTAAAGAGGTTATATGCTAAGTAGCATTATTCTTGCCGCTGGAAAAGGAACGCGTATGCGTTCAGTATTGCCTAAAGTGCTACAGCCTTTGGGTTGTCGTCCTTTGTTGCATCATGTGATCGCAACGGCTCAAAGTTTGTCGTTACGTCAGACTGTTGTTGTCGCGGGTTTTGGTATTGATGCGGTTAAAGCATCGTGTGCCAAGATGGATGTGAGTTGGGCAGAGCAAGCACAGCAGTTAGGCACAGGTCATGCGGTTGCTCAAGCGATCGATATGATTCGTGATGATGAAACTGCCTTAATTTTGTATGGTGATGTGCCGTTAATTCATGCTGCCACGTTGCAGCGTTTGGTTGATTTGGTTGATACGAATCATCCGATTGCGTTGCTGACTATTAAGTTAGATAATCCAACAGGTTATGGGCGAGTGGTGCGTAATAAGTCCAATAAAATGCTCAGTATCGTGGAAGAAAAAGATGCTACGGAACAGCAAAAAACAATTACTGAAGTAAATACCGGTATTATGGCTGTGAAGGGTTTAAAGCTGCGTCAGTGGTTGTTGAATTTAAAGAATCATAATGCGCAAGGTGAATATTATTTGACGGACATTATTGCCATGGCGGTAGAGGATGGCTTTACGGTTAAGTCAACAGAAGCCATGAGCGAAATGGAAGTGTTAGGGGTTAATGATAAGGTTCAGCTTGCTAGTTTAGAGCGTATGTTGCAGCAAGAAAATGTTGCACAACTATTAAAGGCTGGTGCAACTGTACTAGATCCTGCGCGTTGTGACATTCGTGGCTCGGTTGAGGTCGGCATGGATGTGTCGATTGATGTGAATGTCGTCATGTCGGGCAAGGTGGTGTTAGGGAATAACGTTAGCATCGGTGCTGGCTGTGTTCTGACCAACGTAACCTTAGGCGATGGCGTGACGCTATTGCCTTATTCGGTGCTTGAAGACTGTGTGATTGGCACGGACTCTCGTGTCGGTCCTTTTGCGCGCGTTCGCCCAGGTACGGTAACGCAAGATCATGCGCATATTGGTAATTTTGTGGAGCTAAAAAATGCTCAGTTGGGCAGTGGTGCGAAGGTAAATCATCTGAGTTATGTCGGTGATGCGACAGTTGGTGCTAAAGCGAACATTGGCGCGGGTACGATTACCTGTAACTATGATGGTGTGAATAAGCATCGCACTGTGATTGGCGAAGGGGCTTTTGTTGGTTCTAATTCGGCATTGGTTGCTCCTGTGACCATTGGTGCTGGTGCGACCATCGGTGCTGGATCGGTTGTGACCAAGGATGCGCCTGACGAAAAGCTTACCTTGGCACGCGCCAAGCAAGTGACGCTTGAAAACTGGCAACGTCCCGTTAAGAAATAAGAATTTTTGGAGTTAAGAAAGTATGTGTGGAATTGTTGGTGGTGTTGCTGAGCGTAATGTGGTTCCAATCTTAATCGAAGGCTTGCGCCGTTTGGAGTATCGTGGTTATGACTCAGCTGGTTTGGCCGTGCTCAATGAAAGTGGTATTGAGCGTGCGCGTGCAGTCGGCAAGGTGCAAAACCTAGCAGATTTGGTTGCAGAGCAGGGCGTTTCTGGTATTGATGGCATTGCCCATACCCGTTGGGCAACCCATGGCAAACCAGCAGAGCGTAATGCGCATCCGCATGTATCGGAAGGTCGTATTGTGTTAGTTCACAATGGTATTATCGAAAATGCGTTTGAATTGCGTGAAGCCATGCAAGCGGCGGGTGTCGAGTTCACATCGGAAACCGATACCGAAGTTGTTGTTCATTTGTTAGCGCAAGAAAGCAAAAAAACGGGTGACTGGTTACAGGCGGTAAAAAATACGCTAGCCAAGCTACATGGTTCGTTTGCTTTAGCGATCTTAAACAAAGATATCCCAGGTCGTATGATTGTGGCACGTGAAGGTAGCCCCTTGGTAATTGGATTGGGCTTTGGTGAGAAGTTTGTGGCTTCTGATCAGATGGCGTTGTTGCCGGTCACGCAGCAGTTCATTTTCTTGGAAGAGGGCGATGTTGCGGATATTACGAAGGATAGCTTAACCATTTATGATCGTCAGTGGCGCATGTTGGCAGAAAGTGAACGTCCTGTGGTGCAAAGTAACCTCACCAACGATTCGGTGAGTAAGGGTGAGTATCGTCACTTTATGCTCAAAGAAATTCATGAGCAACCGAGCTTGATCGCTGAATCTCTAGAGGGACGTTTGCTGCCTAATGGTGTTGTGTCCAATCTGTTAGGACCTGACTCGGATGATATGCTGCGTTCAATTGAAGCGATTAAAGTGGTCGGTTGTGGTACTAGCTTTTTGTCGGGTGAAGTGGCGCGTTACTGGTTAGAATATTTGGTCGATATGCCTTGTCAGGTAGAAATTGCCAGTGAGTTCCGCTACCGTCAGCCGTCAATGTTCAAAAATACCCTGATGGTGTTCATTTCCCAGTCGGGCGAAACAGCCGATACCTTGTCGGCGATGCGTGAAGCAAAGGCGCGTGGATTTAAGACGTTGGCAGTAGTGAACGTGCCAGAAAGCAGTATGGTGCGCGAAGCGGATATGGTATTGCTGACGCGTGCGGGTCGTGAAATGTCGGTGGCATCAACCAAAGGCTTTACCACGCAATTGGTCGCGATGATGTTGTTGGTATTGGCGATTGGTAAAGCGAAAGGCAACCTTAAAGAAGCCGCGGCACAGGTCTTGGTGAATGAGTTGCGTGCTTTGCCTGATGTGTTGCGTCAGGTGCTTACCAAAGATGATGAAATCCAACAAATGGCGCAGAAATTGGCATTGAAAGACAATGCGATGTTCTTGGGACGTGGCTTTATGTACCCAATTGCCGAAGAAGGGGCTTTGAAGATGAAAGAGTTATCTTACATCCATGCCGAAGCCTATCCTGCAGGTGAGCTAAAGCATGGTCCGCTGGCGTTGATCGATGAGAAAATGCCAGTGGTATCGGTTGCACCTAACGATGTCTTATGGGCGAAGCTGAAATCGAACTTGGAAGAAGTGTCTGCGCGTGGTGGTGAGTTGTTTGTGTTCTCGGCAGAGGGGATGATCGATCCGAGTGAGTTTGAACATGCACGCTATCACAACATTTGTTTGCCGATTACCTTAACGTCGTTAGCGCCCGTGGCGTATGTCGTACCGTTGCAGTTGTTGGCCTACCATACCGCTGTGATTCGTGGTACTGACGTGGATCAACCAAGAAACTTAGCTAAGAGCGTGACGGTCGAGTGATGTTTTTTGCGTTTTCTGGGGTGCGTAAGCACCCTTTTTTTCGTCTCATGCGTCTCGATAAACCCGTCGGAACTTATTTGGTATTGTTGCCCGCTTTAACTGCTTTGTGGTTGGCTGCTGATGGTGTCCCCGATTTATGGACGTTGTTTGTGTTTATCGCGGGCGCATACGTTATGCGTTCGGCGGGCTGTGTGATTAACGACTATGCCGATCGTCATTGGGATGGTGAGGTAGCGCGTACTTGTGATCGTCCGTTGGCGTGTGGCGAGATAACGCCTAAAGCAGCCTTGCGTTTGTTTGTTGGCTTGCTTGCTATTGGCGGGGTGCTGGTGCTTACCTTGCGTCCAGAAGTCTTGTTGTGGGCTTTTGGCGCTGTGATATTGGCGACCTTGTATCCATTTACCAAGCGCTGGACGTATTATCCGCAATTGTTCTTAGGGCTAGCCTTTGCTTGGGCGATTCCGATGGGCTTTGTGGCCGTGTTGGGGGAGATGCCTAGCGGTGGTTGGTGGTTGTTTGCCGCTACAGTCGTCTGGGCGCTGATTTACGACACTTGGTATGCGTTGGTTGACCGAGAGGATGACATCAAGGTAGGTATTAAATCGACTGCAGTGTTGTTTGGGGCTTATGTTCGTCCTATTATCGCTCTATTAATGCTATTAATGTTGTTATGTTTATGGCAACTGGGTCTTGCATTCGACTTAGGTGTTGCTTGGTGGTTATCTCTGCTATTTGTGGTGATACATTTTATGTGGCAGCTTTGGCTTGTTCGTTTTGAGACAAGAGAGGCGGCTTTTTCTGCTTTTAGAAGTAATGTTTGGTTGGGTGGTTGTTTATTCATTGGTGTGGTTTTTTCTCGTAGTATTGATTGCTTATTTACGTAGTTTCATTAACTCAGTAATATCCAACCAGTAGCAAGAGAACAAATCACAATAATTCTTGCTCATGTTATTCGTTTTTGTTTGGGTTAGACAAAAACTTCATCATGAGGAAACTAAGATCATGTTTAAAAGCCTTCAAGGTAAAATGTTGTTGTCTTCGTTGACGGCAATGTTTGTTGTCTTATTTGCCGTCAGTTTTTGGGTCATGCAGCAGTTGTCTGACGTCAAAGAGCATGAGCAAGATCGTATTCACAAAGAATATCAGCAGCTTCTATCAGAGCAGATCGCGGTTAAGTGGTCTTCCGGCTTAACTTCAGGTGTTGCTATCGCCTCTAACAGTGCTTTATCCGCGGCAATGGATGCGGGTGATGCTGAAGATGTGGCGTTAGCGGTTCGGACCGTTATACGTGATTTTGAGCAGTACACTGACTTTAAGAACATTCGTATTCGCGTTGTGTCTGAAGAAGGTAGATCGGTGTTTGCCAGTTGGGATGCCAGTAATAAAAGCTATGGTATGGATTTGGCGACTATCCCTAAAATAAAAGAGGCGTTATCACTTAAAAAGCCCAATATTGCTACCTCTGTTGGAGAGTCTGGCATTACGTTAGATGCGATTATCCCTATTTTCTATAAAGATAAGTTTGTTGGTCTGATAAATTTTATTCAAGGTTTTTCTAGTACTAAGAGTTATTTTGAGGGTCGCGACATTCATTATGTTCAGACCTTAGATGTTCGTTATGTTAAGGGTATGGGTAAGCGTTTTGAACATTTGTTGCAGAATGCTCCCATTAATGATGACTTTGTTGTCGCTCATAAATCACAGTTTGATGCAAAGTCTGTTGCTGCGCTGCATGATGCGGCGTTAAGCAATGCGGCAGATTGGCAAGTTTTATTAAGTTCGGGCTCTGTTTTGGGGCAGAAGTATTTTTATTTGGCTTTGCCGATTAAAGATAGCAATCAGGTTGTTATTGGACATCACGTTTTATTTAAAGATCGTGCCGAGTTTGATGCAATTGTTGCCGAACGGCAGTCAGCCGTTTGGGAGGGATTTTATACGCTCATTATTGCTTTGGTTGTTTTATTGTTGGTCGTGCTGATGATGATGAGTATGACAATTATTCGCCCAATGCGTACGATTGGGAATTCGATTGATCTTTCTGTTCAAACTGGCGATATGAGCGTACGAATTCCGACTTCTGGTAATCATGATGAGATTGATTATTTGGCGAGTAGTTTTAATTCACGCTTGGAACAGACGGGTAATGCTATTGCTGAATTAAGTTTAATGGCACAAAAGTTGGCAGCAGGAGACTTTAATCATCAGTTTTCGTATCAGCCGATTGGGGATATGGCGTTGTTGTTTGACGACTTTGGTCGAATGACGCGCTCGGTAAACTCTGCCTTTAATTTGATTGGTACGAGCATGACGCAATTGCAATCTGCCGATTTTTCGAGTATCAAGCCGAGCATTGTGCAGGGTCAGATGGGAGCTTATGCTCAAGTATTGACGTCAGTTGTCTCTGCATCGGATGGTTTGCAACAGGTCATTATGGATATTCGACGGGTAATGAGTGCAATGCAAGATGGCGTGCTGAATGAGCGCGTTGATGTCGATGCCCCTGGTGAGTTATCTGCTTTAAAAGTGGCTATTAACACAATGGCTAATCAGATGCAGGTGTTGTTTGCTGATATTGAACAGTCTGCGATAGGCTTATCTCAAGGTGACTTGGTCTCAGCTCGTTTGTCGAGCGATGCATCGGGTGCTTTTAAAGCGATTGCGACGCGCTGGAATGATGCTGTCGTCGGTATTGCTCAAATTATTAGAGATGTTCGTCAAGCAGAGCAAGAGGTGCAACAGATTGCTGTGTCTTTAAATCATGATGCGCAGCAGATTGAACAGCGCTTTCAGTCGCAGTTGGGATCGGTGCAACAAACCGTCGGTGTTATGGCAGAAAATATGAATTCGGTTGTCTCGACAAGCGATGCTGCAGTGTCTGCTAACCGTATTGCAACACAACAGGCTAGTTGGGTTGAGGAAGGAAATGCTCGCATGCAGATCACGATTGATGCTATGGGCGGTATCCAGACAATGAGTGAGCGAGTGGGTGACATTGTGACGGTAATTGACTCGATTGCTTTTCAAACCAATTTGTTGGCATTGAATGCCGCGGTAGAGGCTGCTCGCGCTGGTGAGCATGGAAGAGGTTTTGCTGTCGTTGCTGGAGAGGTAAGGGCTTTGGCTGGTAAGTCGGCAGATGCTGCACGCGAGATTAAGAAGCTTATCGATCAAACCAGTGCTGAGGTGAATCAAGGTGTTGCGATGGTTGCCCAGGTGAGCGATTCATTGCAGTCAATTAATCGAGAGACGCAAGGTCTAACATTGGTAATTGCGCAAGTGGCAACAGCGGCAGGGGAGCAAAAACGCGGGATTCAGGATGTTACTTGTGCTATTGGCGAATTAGATGTTTCGGTTCAAGCATCGGGGAAATTGATTGTTGATTCTATGCAACAGTATGACCGTTTAATACAGTTAACCGAAGCATTGTCATGTAGTTTAGGACGTTTTAGAATTTAACGGGTTGTATCGGTTATGATGAC
The DNA here is from genome assembly GCA_964606405.1 of uncultured Francisella sp. Lineage (GTDB taxonomy): Bacteria > Pseudomonadota > Gammaproteobacteria > Thiomicrospirales > Thiomicrospiraceae. The sequence goes on along the minus strand of CAZSGH010000001.1, from coordinate 74,163 downwards.
CTATTTAAGCGGGAGATAAGAGATGTTTGTGCGTAGTTTTTCTTTTGCCTTAATTGCTGTATGTTTCGTAACCATATCTGCTTGTACGCAAGAATCGCAAAACCAAATCGGGCGCAGTCTGCAAAACTGGACGGGAACCAATGGCGTGGTCGAGATTTATTCGGGCGGCGTGATTGTTAAACGCTTTATTCATGTGGATAAGTTGTCGACGGCGTACGGTACGAATGATAAGCAGGCACGCCCTTACCGTTTTGGTTACGGTGTGATTGATGAGAATTTAAACTATCATAAAGATGATGGTGAAAAGAAGGTGTATTTTGAGGTGGGTGAGTACACATCGGAGTATGTCTTTTATGAAAATCCAAAAGAGTAAAAACCTATTGCGCCTTAAATTGCGTTGTTGCTGCGATGCTCGCGCTGCGTTGTGTACTTTTGTACACGCCTTGCGTTGTGCGTCTTGCGCCTAGCACTTTTTCGGTTCATGACGGTTTTTTATTGCGTAAAGATAAAGGTGTTTTATGTTTGAAGTCGCACAGTTGGGTATGAAGCTATCCGATAAGGTTTATAAAGAACGCGAAAAAGCGTTGCGTGAGCGTTTGCTTGCATTGCAGTTTCAATTGCAATCGGCAAAGTTTTCGGTTGTGGTGGTGTTTGCTGGGGTGAATGCTGCCGGTAAGTCCGAAATGATTAATCAGTTGAATGCATGGATGGATCCTCGTTGGTTGGAAACCCATGCTTATGGTGCGGCAACAGAAGAAACACGTCAGCGTCCGCCTTATTGGCATTATTGGCGAGATTTACCGACGAAAGGTCGAATGGGGTTGTTTTTAAGTTCTTGGTATTCTCAGCCTGTTTTGGATAAAGTTTACGGTCGCATTGACGAGGCTGCTTATCAAGCTTCGTTGATGCAGATTAACAACTTTGAGCGTGCGTTGGCCGATGATGGGACGCTGGTGTTAAAATTTTGGATGCATTTAGACAAAAAAGCACAAAAAAAACGCATGAATCAGCTCGAAAAAGATCCGCTAACCGCATGGCGTGTTACGGATAAGGATTGGGAAAATTACCACCATTACGATGACTTTATTCGTGCTGCCGAAACAGCCTTGCATAAAACAGGCACAGGGCAAGCCCCTTGGTTGATTGTAGAAGGTGAAGATGCCAACTATCGCAGTATTACGGTTGGTGAGGCGTTAGCCGATGCTTTAGAAAAGCAGTTACAACGTCAACAATATGCGGATAAACGTCATGCAGAGTCCTCTGTTCGCTTGTTGTCGACGCAAGATATGGCAGAAGATGTGCCAGCGATACCTGCAGTGCACCCCTTGTTAGCCTCTGTTGATTTAACACAAACCCTAACACCTATTGAATACAAAGATCAACTTGCTAAGTTGCAGGCGCGCTTGGGGTTGTTGATGCAGCAAGCTCAAGATGTTGGCATGACCAATGTGATTGTTTTTGAGGGTTGGGACGCGGCAGGCAAGGGTAGTGCGATTCGACGCATTACACAAGCGTTAGATGCGCGTCAGTTTGTGGTGCATCCGATTGCTGCGCCTAGCGATGAAGAATTGGCACACCATTATTTGTGGCGTTTTTGGCGACGTTTACCGCGCGCGGGTAAAGTAGCGATTTTTGATCGTTCTTGGTATGGTCGCGTTTTGGTTGAGCGAGTAGAAGGCTTTGCTTCTGAGTCGGCTTGGATGCGTGCCTATGCTGAGATATCGGACTTTGAAGATCAGCTTGCGTCGCATGGTATTGTAGTCACTAAGTTTTGGCTTAATATTAGTCCAGAAGAGCAATTGCGTCGTTTTGATGAGCGCGCGAATGTGCCTTGGAAGCAGTTTAAGCTAACCGACGATGATTGGCGTAATCGCGAGAAGCGTCCGTTATATGAGCAAGCTGTGGCGGATATGATTGAACGCACCAGTACGCACTTTGCGCCTTGGACATTGATTGCGGCAGAGGATAAGCGTTTTGCTCGGATTCAGATTTTGAAAACTTTGATTGCGCGTTTGGAGGCGGCTTTTGCGGAGCGTGACGGCGCATGAAAATCAGTTGCGTGATTGCCTTGCATGGTTTGGGGGCTGATGGGCAGGACTTGGCGCCCTTGCAAGACATGATGGGGTTGATGGATGTGCCTTGGTTGTTACCAAATGCGCCTTCATTATCCGTGACGGTTAATGGTGGTCTGCGTATGCCTGCATGGTTCGATATTTTAGGCTTTTCGCCCACCGACCCTGTCGATGCACAAGGCATTGCGCAGAGTGCACGTCGGATTGTTGGCTTGATTGAGACGCAAGTTGCGCAAGGTGTGCCAGCGTCTGAAATTGTGTTGTTGGGCTTTTCGCAGGGTGGCGTTGTTGCTTTGCATGCTGCCTTGTCTGCATCTGTGCAGATTGGCGCAGTGATTGGTTTGTCGACATGGTTACCAGCGCATGAGCAATTATTACCCTTGCCAGAAAACCGTGCTAGTTTGCCGATTTGGTTGGGGCACGGCTCGGTGGATACGGTTGTGCCTTTAGCCGCAGCAGAGCGTGCTTATTCGCGCTTGAAAACGATGGGGATGACACGATTAAGTTTGGATACCTATCCGATGGCGCACGCGATTTTAGCTGAAGAATGTGATGATGTGGTGGCGTGGTTGATGAGGTTTTGAATCTCAACCCTCTCCTAAGGAGAGGGTTGGGGGAGGGAGCTTTAACCGAAATGGCAAACGTAATGTACGGTATCGGTTACTTCAATCACAAAGTTGCCGTTTTCGGGAACAGAGAAGGTCATTGCGCCATCAATGGCTTGCCATTCACCGCCATTCACTTGTACGCGACCTTTGCCAGCAAGTAGTTCCATTATCTCAGGAACCCCAACATTAAAGGTCAATGTTGAGGGTAGGATAACTCCCACGCTTTTGCGCACTCCATCTGCCAATGTTACGGTATGACTCACACATTTACCGTCGAAATAGACATTTGCTGTTTTGCCAACGCTAACGTTATTAAATGCTTCGCTCATGGGGGTGCTCCTTGCTTTCTTGTTAAGGTATACTTGAAATAAAATTTTGGGCAGTGTAAGGCTTTGAGCGAAAGACTGCAAGAAAAGTTCTGTTAGGGTGGTGTGTATGCGTATTCAATTCGGTTTGGTGCTATTGATGATTGCTGGTGTCGCATGGGCGCAAAAACCTTTGGTTTTCGCACCCTTGCCCATGCAAAAGCCCGATGAGGTCGTTGCTCAGATGCGACCGATGCTTAAGTATCTCGAAAATGAACTGGGTATTGAGATACAGATTCGTTACATGAGTTCTTATCAAGATGTGATGACCGCTTTTGGTCAGGGGCAGGTTGACTTAGCTTATTTAGGCCCTTTGCCCTACGTGAGTCTCAAGAAACAATATCCCCCCGCAACGCCTTTGGTTCATTTTAAAGAAGGTGATGGTAAAGCAAGTTATTCTTGCGCGCTAATTGCTACCGATAAGACTGTGTTGACGCATAAGCAACCCTTAACGATAGCCCTGACACAATCATTATCGACATGTGGTTATTTGTCTGTTGCTGGTTTGTTGGCGCTTAAAGGGATTGATATTGAAGCACAGCATTATCGTTATTTGGGTGCTCATGACAAGGCTGCTTTGTCTGTTGTGAACGGTGAGTACGACTTAGCGGGCGTTAAAACAGCCATTGCGCATAAATACGATAATTTAGGCCTCACGATTTTGCAAGAAACCGAACCTATGCCAAGTTTTGCCTTGGTGGCGAATGCGTCTACATTAAGTAGCAGTATGCAAAATCGGATTGTCAGTGCGCTCGGTAAGCTTGACCCTATACGAGATGCCGCTTTAATGCAGGCGTGGGGTGATGCTGTCCGTAATGGTGTTGTCGAAGCCAAAGATGATGATTATCGAGTCGTCCGCGCACTGATGTCGCGTGATAACTTGCCCGAAAAAGGAAACTTCTAATGTCTCGTTGGTTCGGTTTATTTTTGCTGTTTATGGTAGAGGTGATTATTGTTAGTCTGCTCTATATTAACAGGGAACAACGGGAAGATCAGGCGTTAGAACGAGCGGTTTCCTCGTTACAAATGTCATACGATGCTGCTTTGAAGATGCGTGATACGGCAATGCGTTTGGCTGTGTTAGAGGTGGTTTTGCGTCAAGATGTGTTGGCTGCCTTTAGTGAAGGCATCACCGCTAAGGATGCAGGTGAGCAAGCGCAGGCGAGGGGCAGGCTTTATCGAATGTTGGTTCCTACTTATCAGCGCTTGGTTGCGGAAAATGTTTTGCAGTTTCATTTTCATACCAAGGAGGGAAGAAGTTATTTGCGCTTTCATCAGCCCGATAAATTTGGTGATGAATTAGCGTCGATTCGCTCCTCTATTGCGAGGGTAATGCAGACGGGTAAGCCTGTGAAAGGATTTGAGGTCGGTGCGTTGGCCAGCGCGTTTCGTTTTGTTTATCCTGTTTTTCAGGCAGATCAGCGTTTGGGTAGTGTCGAAATTAGCGTTTCGTTTAATGCGTTACGCGAGTCAATGTTGCAGTTAGCACCGAATTATGAATATGCCTTTTTGATTAAGCAAGATGCCGTCCGCTCAATGGTTGCTAGTCAGCGTGCGCTTTATGAACCTGCTGATTTGCATGCTGATTATTTAATTGAAGATCCTCAGTCTGTATTGCCGAGCTCTCCTCCACCCTTGTCGTCTGACTTTGTGAAGTTACAACAAAAACTGAAACAGAATAAAAAGGTTCAGGTTGCGATCCGCTCTGGCAAACCTATTGCAACCTATGCTTGGGTTGATGGTCATTGGCATGTTTTGGCCTTGCTACCAATAAAAGACATTGATAATAAGCATGTTGCTTATGTCGTTTCTGACAGTTTATCGCCCGAAGTTGCCGCAGTGTTACAAGATTTTTGGGTCAGCCTCTTTGTGAGTAGTTTGTTTGTGTTGCTGTTAGGGGTTTTCTTGTGGCGAGTACAACAAGAGTCCGCTTTGCGTAGCGAGCAGCAACGTCGCATGCAAACCATTTCAGATACCATGGCGGATGGTCTTTATGTGACTGACAATAAAGGGGTGATTACGTTTGTTAATCCTGCAACGGTTAGTTTGTTAGGCTATGAAGCGAGCGTGCTAGAGGGATGTCTGGCTCGAGAGTTGTTTTATATTAATGCTCAGGGAGAAAGGGGCATTGAAGCAAAAGATTGTCCGTTATGTCGAGTCTTGTTAACGGGAGCGCCTTTTCAGGGAGAGTGGCGGTTTATGCGTCACGATGGTAGTACCTTTGATGTGGAGGTCGCCAGTCAGCCGATTGTGCAGTCGGACAACCTGATTGGTGCCGTTACTGTTTTTCGAGATGTTTCAGCAAGGAATGCAGCCAAAAAAGAAATTATTGCTGCTAGAGAGTTGGCAGAACAGGCAAGTGCAGCAAAAAGTGCTTTTTTAGCGAATATGAGTCATGAAATTCGTACTCCGATGAACGGGGTATTAGGTATGACTGCGCTATTGCAAGAGACTCCGCTGAACGCAGAACAGTCTGACTATGTGCAAACCATTCGCAGTAGTGGCGATGCCTTGTTAACGGTGATTGATGATATTTTAGATTATTCTAAAATCGAAGCAGGCATGATGACGATTGAATACGCACCATTAGACTTGCGCGCTTTATTTAAAGATGTACAACGTCTCATGCAGGTTAGAGCCAATCAGAAAGATTTGATTTTGTCGTTGCGTGTTGCGGAGGCTGTGCCTCATATTGTGTTGGGCGATGGTGTGCGTATACGCCAAGTCTTGTTGAATTTGATTGGTAACGCTATTAAGTTTACCGACCGTGGCAGTGTCGAGGTCTTAGCCTTATTAACACATCATGAGGGTGATCGATTCATCATTCGTATTGAAGTTAGCGATACGGGTATTGGCATTGCGAGTGACAAATTAGATCGTTTGTTTAAGTCGTTTAGTCAGGTAGATGATTCAACCTCACGTCGTTTTGGTGGCACGGGTTTGGGTTTGTCAATCAGTAAGCGTTTAGCTGAGTTGATGCAGGGTGAAATGGGTGTTAGTAGTGTTGAGGGACAAGGATCTGTTTTTTGGTTTACGGTATCGGTACGTGAGGCGATTAGTGATCAGTCAAAAGTTGTCAGTGCCGTTGTAGCTGTTTCTGATTTGCCACCAGCACGCATCTTATTAGTAGAAGATAACCTGGTTAATCAGAAAGTAGCCGTCGCAATGCTCGGTAAACTAGGCTATAAGCCCGTTGTGGCAAATAACGGGAAAGAGGCATTAGGCTTATTGGTCGAGCAGGACTTTGATGTGGTCTTTATGGATTGTCAGATGCCCGTTATGGATGGTTTTGAAGCAACGCGAGCGATTCGGGCTGGGATGAGTGGCGCTCGCCCGAATCTGACGGTGATTGCCTTAACGGCGAATGCGATGAAAGAAGACCAAGATGCTTGCTATGCTGCTGGTATGACGGATTATTTATCTAAACCTTTACAAATGCCCGCCTTAATTGAAAAGCTTAAGAAGCATTTGGTGAGCACTTCTTAAAATACGGTATTAACCTTTCAAAATTGATGTATTGCATCCTCGCACAGGCGAGGATCATAGGGTGAGCCGCTAAAAACTGCGCTTCGTTTGTTTTTAGCACTTTTTATCTGGAGGAAGCGCTCGAGCTAAGGTCAGAATCGTAATGTGTTTTACGCCCGCTTCTTGTAGGAGCTGGCTACAGATGTTTAAGGTTGTGCCCGTGGTATAAACGTCATCAATGAGTAGAATATGATGATGTCCCTTCAAGTTTTCGGCAACAACAGAAAAAGCTCCCGCAAGGTTTTTGTGTCGAGCAGCTTTGTCCAGTCCTGCTTGTGCGTTGGTGTGGCGAATGCGATTCAGTGCGTTATCGAGAATGGGTAGGTTGGTGCTCTGTTGAATGGCTTGCGCCAATAAGTAGGCGGTGTTGAATCCGCGCGTACGCAACTTTTTAGGGTGCATGGGGATGGGGATTATTGCGGTTGCTTCGAGTTTTGTATTTTGCAATGTTAACCAGCCACTGAGTGTTTCACCCAGTAATCTGGCGGTGCTATTGCGTCGCCGATATTTCCAGTTAATCATGAGTTGTTGTACGCTGCCATCGTAGACCAAACAGCTATAGGCTTGCTGCCAGACGGGTGGCGTAACAGTGCAGACAGCGCAGACACTTGCATCGTCATTGGGTAACGCACACAAGGGGCAAGCAGAAACAACCACCTTAGCTTTGCTGGCGCAGTCGGGGCACAACTCATCGTCTATGGCGGCTGCGCCACAGAGTTGACAGGACGGCGGCAGTAAAAATTTCTCAAGCCAGTGCATATTGCGGGCGTAAGCCTTTATCAAGTTGGGTGATACCGATTAGAATAGCACTAAACTTAGAAAAGTTCTGAAAAATATAAAGGGATGGGAGTTTGGGGGAAGGGGCGTAAAATAAAGGCGTGAGTCTGTTGATAATATCCCTTCCACCAACCAAAAAATGTAAATAGGAAGGCTCTTGAATAAAAAGCGAAGCGCATTATTGAGGCCTTCCTTCGGCTACGCACAAATCAAAGGACAAAAAATGACACTAGGCACTATCCGTCACGACTGGACACGCGAAGAAGTAGAGGCGTTGCTCAACCAGCCTTTCAACGATTTAATCTTTGCTGCACAAACGGTACACCGCCAGCATTTCGATCCTAACTCGGTACAAACTTCGACCTTGTTGAACATCAAAACAGGAGGCTGTGCCGAAGACTGTTCTTACTGTTCGCAAAGTTCGCGTTATGATACGGGCCTAGATAAAGAACAGATGATGCAGTTAGACGACGTACTGACGAAGGCGCAGCAAGCCAAATCAACAGGCGCAACGCGTTTTTGTATGGGTGCAGCGTGGCGGAATCCCAATGCCAAAGACTTCGAGATGGTGCTCAGCATGGTGCGTGGTGTGAAAGACTTGGGCATGGAGGCGTGCTGTACGCTAGGGATGCTGAATGACGATCAGGCATCGCGCTTAAAAGAAGCCGGCTTGGATTATTACAACCATAACTTAGATACCTCTGAAGCTTTCTACCCACAAGTGATTACCACCCGTAGTTTTCAGGATCGCTTAGATACCTTAGAGCGGGTGCGTAATCAGGGTATGAAGGTATGTTCGGGCGGCATTATTGGTATGGGCGAATCGAATACCGATCGAGCGCAAATGCTGCGCACTTTTGCGAATTTGGCGGAGCACCCGCATTCTGTGCCGATTAATTTGCTTGTGCCAATGGAAGGCACACCGCTTGCCGATATGCGTGGTAAAACCGACCCCTTCGACTTTATTCGCGTCATTGCCACCGCGCGCATCATGATGCCAGCTTCTTATGTTCGTCTGTCGGCTGGGCGCAGTGAAATGACCGACGAAACGCAAGCCTTGTGCTTTTTAGCAGGTGCTAACTCGATTTTTTACGGTGACAAGTTGTTGACAGCAGATAATCCGGACTCTCAGCACGACTTAATGCTGTTTAAGCGTTTGGGCTTAACGCAAGCCACGAGTGGGTGCTAAGTTGACCGCTTGGCAAACCCGTCTTACCCAACGCTTAACCCATCAACGCGACGCGGGCTTGTGGCGTGACCGTCCACTGATGACCAGTGCACCTGCGGCGCGGGTACAGGTTAACGGTAAATGGCTGACGAGTTTTGCCAGTAATGATTATTTAGGCTTGGCAGCCGATGCTTCCCTTGCTACCGATGCGCTTGCCCTCAATGCCGATGCAGGGCTGGGCGGTAGTAGTGCTTCTCATGTCTTGGCAGGACATCACTTGCCACATCATTTGCTCGAAGATGAACTGGCAGACTGGCTGGGTGTTGAGCGGGTGTTGTTGTTTTCTAGTGGGTACTTAGCGAATTTGGCGGTACAAACCGCGTTTATGCAGCAGGGCGACCGTCTCATTCACGACAAACTCAATCATGCTTCACTTATCGATGGGGCGTTATTGTCGGGGGTGAATTTTAAGCGTTATCCGCATAACGACATGAAAGCACTGGCGCGACGCTTAGCGCAGCCCAACGATGGCTTAACCATGGTTGTCACTGATGGCGTCTTCAGTATGGACGGTGATGTGGTGAATTTACCTGCTATGCGCGATGTCTTGGTGGACAAAGATGTGTTGTTGGTGGTGGATGAAGCGCATAGCTTTGCCGTACTGGGTGAGCAGGGGCGCGGTACCTTTTCTCATTTTGGCATCGAAGCAGGGCAAAATGTGTTGCGTGTTGGCACCTTAGGCAAGGCCTTTGGTAGCAGCGGTGCTTTTGTGGCGGGGAGTGCCTTGCTGATCGATACCATCGCTCAGTTTGCGCGAAGCTATCGCTACACCACGGCGCAGCCGCCCTATCAGGCAAGCTTTACCCGTGCGGCGCTGCGTCGGGTGCAGCAGGGCGATGATTTGCGTACTCAGTTAAATCAACTGATTGCCCACTTTAGAGCAGGGGCAACGGCATTAGGACTTGAACTCATGTCATCTTTAACGCCCATTCAGCCGATTTTATTAGCCGACAATGCCCGCGCCATGCGTTGGCAGCAGCAGCTATGGGACGCGGGTTTTTGGGTGCCAGCCATTCGCCCACCAACCGTACCCGAAGGCACAGCACGGTTGCGTCTGTCGATTTGTGCCAATCATAGCCTTGAACAGATAGATGCACTGCTGGTTGCTTTGTCTGTGTGTCTGCAAAGCGAGCGTCTCGCATGACCTTAGCGACCAAAGTCATCGGGCAGGGGCAAGAGGTGGTACTGATTCATGGTTGGGGATCTGACAGTGCGATTTGGCAAGATTGGGCAGAACAAACCTTTGTTGGCTGCCGTCTGACGTTTATCGACTTGCCAGGTCATGGTTCAAGCCCAGAGTTGCCGATCATATCAGCATCGGTTGCTGATGCCTGGCAAGATGCCTTATTAGTCGTGATGCCTGCTCGTGCGATGGTCGTTGGTTGGTCGCTCGGTGGCTTATTGGCGCAACGTTTGGCGTTGAGTCATCCCGAGCGTGTCAGTGCTTTGTTGTTGATTGCCAGCAGTCCGTGTTTCGTACAAAAACAGGGCTGGTTGCCTGCATTAGAACAGTCATTGTTTGCCCGTTATTTAACCGAAGTGATGACACAAACCTTAACGCTACTCAAGTCCTTTGTGGCATTACAGACCTTGGGCAGTCAAAAGCCCAAGCATCTGTTAAAACAGTTGTTACCACTGCTGACTGACTTACTGACCACGCATCAACACTCGCTCAAGCAAGGTTTGCAGTTATTGGCGCAACTCGATTTGCGCCAAGAGATTGCAGCTTTGGCGATGCCCACCCTGTGGCTCTTGGGCGAACAAGATGCGATTGTGCCTGTTGCCTTAGCGCAAGCTTTGCCAAGTTTACAGCCACAAGCGCGGATTGACCTTGTGGCAGATGCTGGACATTTACCTTTTTTATCGTCGCCAGCGCAAACCAGCTTATTGGTGAACCAGTTTTTACAAGGAATGTCGCGTGATTGATCGCAGTGCTGTTCGTCGCCATTTTAGTCGGGCATCAACCTCTTACGATGCTAGCGCGATTGTGCAAAAAGAAATTGCCTGCCGATTGGCAGAGCGCTTGCCGTTGCTCAAGATTAACCCAACGCGTATTGTCGATTTGGGGGCGGGGACGGGTTTTTTATCGGCGCATATTCAGGCGCAGTATCCGCAAGCACAGTTATTAGCAGTAGACTTGTCGGAGCAGATGTTGCGGCAGTATCGTCATAATCAGCAGGCGAATGTTGCTTGGTGGCAAAAACTCAATCCTTTCACCAGTAAAGCCGATGTGCATGTGGTGTCTGCTGATGCCTACACGTTGCCTTTTAGCGATGCCAGTGTGGATATGCTGGTTTCTAGCCTGATGCTACAGTGGTGCGATGATTTGCCTGCCGTGTTAGCCGAGTGTCGACGTGTCCTTAAACCCAGTGGCGTGTTTTTTATCGCCAGTTTAGGGCCTGACACCCTCAAAGAAATTCGACTAGCATGGCAGGCTGTCGATGGACAGGCGCAGCAACACCTACTCAATTTCGCCGATATCCACGATTTGGGCGATGCCGTATCACGTTCTGGCTTTGCCGACCCTGTGCTTGATGTCGAACGCATTACCCTAACTTATGCGACCCCGCGTGCAGCACTGGATGACTTAAAACACATCGGTGCGACCAATGCGAACAAGGGGCGGGGAGCTGGCTTAATGGGCAAGACGAAATGGGCAGCTTTTTTGCAGGCTTATCAGAACCAAGCCCTCACCGATGGTCGCATTCCTGCTACTTTCGAGGTGGTTTATGCCCATGCCTTTGCAGGGCAGTTGCCACAAGCACTATCCGATGGCGTGGTAAGTGTGCCGATTAGTCAGATTAAACGTTGGGAAGGGTATTAATCCCTTTTTAATTGTTATAACAGGGGCGTTTTGATTGAAGTCACCTGTTTATCTTGTTAAGATGGCGAAAAGCGTTTTTAGTGAGATGGCATGCGATATTTCCTTGTTTTGTTGCTGAGTTTCCTACTGATTGCCTGCAGTGCTTCTCCTGCTACGGCATTGCGTGTTGGGTACAATAACTGGCCAGGTTACGAGCTGATTTGGTTGGCAGATCGGTTGGGCTATTTCAAAGATGCTGGTGTGAGCGTCGAACATGTGCAGTTTGTTTCTTTGGCCGATGCTAAACGGGCTTATGAGCGTGGTCAGATTGATGCGGTTGGTGTTACCGCAGTTGAACTATTGCAAATTGCCAGCAATGACCAAACGCCATCTGCGCAAGTGGCGATGGTGCTTGACATGTCGCATGGCGCAGATCAAGTCTTGGCTGACCCAAGTATTCGGCAATTGTCTGATATTAAAGGTAAGCGATTTGCTGTGGAGGCAGATAGTGTCAGTGTTCAGCTTGCTGCCTTGTTGGTACAAAAAGCGGGTTTAACATTTCAAGATGTTCGTTGGGTGGTTATGCCGCCTGCCCAGATGGTCGATGCAATGAAGTCAGGAGCTATTGATCTGGCGGCGATTTATGCACCCTATTCTATTGCTATTCAATCTCAATCTGCTGCTCGTGTATTGTTTAGTTCTGCTGATGTGCCGAATGCGATTGTGGATATGCTTGCTGTTCATCCCGAAGTGCGTGCTCGAAATCCGAAAGCGTGGCAGGCGTTTTTTGAAGGCGTTGCCAAGGCGCTAGACTACTATCACGCACATCCACAACAGTCCGCCCAGATCATGGCACAGCATGCGGGAATGTCAATTGATGATATGAATCAGACGCTTGCGGGGCTGCAGATTCCGATGCGCGCACAACAGCATCAGTTGTTGTCTTCTGGTAGCGATGTGTCTAATGGTATTCTTGCGGTGCAACAGTTGTTGCCACAGTTAGGGCTCCCGATTACGGTGCTCAACGAAAAGCAGTTGATTCACGCTGCATGGCCTGTACAGCCATGATGTTGCCACATCTTATACGTCGTAAGCCAAGCCTTTGGCAGCTTTGGCTTGCCTCTGTTGTTTTGGCTTTGGTATTGGTTTTTTCCGTTGCTTTTATGGGGTATCAACAGCTCATGGCTGTCACACAACAATTGGTGACAACGCGTACCGAGTCTGTTGTTGAAACCATGGTGTTGGCGGTAGAAAGTTTTTCGGATCGTTTTGCGTTGCAACGCTTTGTTTCTTCGCTTGCTGCCGAAAGAGATATTAAGCAAGTGCTGTTGATTGCGGGAAAAGAGCAACGCATTATTGCTGCCTCTCAATTGGCGTGGCTCAATCAGAAGGTTTCTGATTTGCCAGATGCGCATCTTAAACGTGAAATTATGCAGAATTGGCATAAGTCGACTTTAGATAGTCACAGTTATTACGACCAAACGGTAGATGTCTTATTGCCGATTCGTTTACCGTCAAGTGATGCGTCGCAACTTATGCTTGAAGATGGCATGATTGTGGTCACGCTAGATGGTTCTAAACTGATGCAGCAAGCGATGCAGTCAGTGATTGTCATGGGTATTGGCTTTGCATTAGTGATGTCCGTTTTGTTTGGTGTCTGGGCGGTGATGTGGCAACGTTTTGTGTTGCGACCAGTAGATGGTTTACGTTATGCAATGGATCAGCGTGTTATTGGCAATCCTGTTCAAGCACCGAGTGCTGATAGCAAAGAGTTAAGTGATCTGGTTAATACCTACAACGATATGCTGCAACAGGAACAGCGCCAGTCTGCAGAAATTATGTTGCTGCAGAGCGTTTTTCAAAATAGTCAGGATGGTGTTCTGCTCATCGACGAACGGTTGACCATTGTTATGGCAAATGATGCTGTTAAACATCTATTTGGTGCGTTCGAACAGTCTAGTTTATTGGGAAAAACGGCGCAGCAGTTTTTTATAGGGACAGTAGCGGAAGATACGCAGTTTTGGCAGAAGCTCGTGCAAGATGGCAATTGGTCAGATAATTGGCTGATAACTCAGAAAGGTCAGCAAGATAAGTTGCCAGTGCAAGTTGACGTTATTTTGATAAAAGACGATCAGCATCGCGTGACACATTATTTGCTGCTTTTAAGCGATTTGAGTGCTCAGCATGCAGTAGAAGAACATGTTCGTTACTTATCCGAGTTTGATAGTTTAACGGGCTTACCCAATCAGCACCTTTTAAAACATGGGATTACAGAACGCATAGCATCTGAATCTCGAGTGTTTGCGGTTGTGTTGCTCGATTTGGATCGCTTTAAACATGTTAATGAGGCATTAGGGCACGATACAGGCAATCAATTATTGCAGCAGGTTGCGCATCGATTAGAAACATTGGTGTTAGAGCACGAATTAGTGGCGCGCATGAGTGGTGATGAGTTTGCATTACTGCTGGATGTAGGCGATATGTCAGACTTTACAAGCCGCCTAGATGCTATGTTAGCGTCGCTTTCTCTTCCTTATCTTCTTAACGATCATAGCTTAACGGCGCCTGTCAGTATGGGGATTTGTTTTTATCCGCACGATGGACAAGATGCGTCGCTACTTATGTCTCATGCAGACGCAGCGCTTTATCAAGCTAAAGCAAACGGTCGAAATACGTTTGTGTTATTTAAAGCCAACGAAGGTAAAAATCAGTTGTATTTGCTTCGGCTAGAGGCAGACTTGCGTAATGCGATTGAGCACAATCAATTGCGCGTTTATTATCAACCCCAAGTGGATATTCAGACAAATCACATCGTGGGTGCAGAGGCTCTGGTTCGGTGGTTTCATCCCAGCTTAGGCATGATTTCTCCCGTGGAGTTTATTCCATTGGCAGAAGAAACAGGTTTGATTTTGCCTATTGGTCAGTGGGTGTTAGAACAGGCTTGTGCTCAAGCTAAAATATGGCATCAACAAGGAATGTCAGTACGTGTTGCGGTGAACGTATCCTTTTTGCAGTTTGCAAAGTCGGATTATGTGCAACTGGTGCGTCAGGTTCTGGAGACGGAGCAATTGCCGCCAAACTTGTTAGAGTTAGAGCTAACAGAAAGTATTATGGTGTTGTCTAAAGAACAGTTGCGGCGTACATTTGAATCACTTAAGGGTATGGGGGTTCAATTGGCGATGGATGACTTTGGTACAGGCTTTTCAAGCTTGTCATATTTAGATGCTTTTCCTCTGGATCGGCTCAAAATTGACCAAAGTTTTATTCGTAGTATGGATGATGAAGCAGAGGGTGCAAGCTTGGGGGTGGTTAAGGCCGTTATTGAGTTGGCAAATGCCTTTGGTTTATCTGCGATTGCTGAAGGCGTGGAAACCGAAAATCAATTAGCGCAGCTACAAAAGCTCGGTTGTGAAGAGTTTCAAGGTTATTTATGCTCTCGTCCTTTACCTGTTGATGATTTCAATCGCTTTTATTTACAGCATAATGGCTCTTCTTCGACGCTTTAAGTTTGCTTGCGTTTATTGAATAAACTTATGAGAGTGCACAGAAAGTTTTTTATTCAAAACAACAAAAACAATACCTTGTTTTAAAGCGAATGTTTTAAAATACTCGGATAACGTTGCCGCATTAAATTTAATGTAGATATTCATATTGGGCTAATTTTAGGGGAATGTAAAAAATGAAAAAAACACTATTGGCATTAAGTATTGTCAGTTTGTTACCGTTAACAGCGTCAGCGGTTGAAGGTCAGGTTTCTGGTTTTGGTACGGCAGGTATTGCAGGTTCAGATAACTCTGTTACTTACAACCGTTCAGTCAATAAAAATAATACTGACTGGATTGGTGCGAGTAAATTAGGTTTGCAAGCAGACGTTAAACTAACAAACAAGTTAAGTATGACTGGTCAAGTTGTTGCTAAGCAATCAGCAAGCAATGATGGCAAAATGGATGTTCAGGGTGAGTGGTTGTTTGCTGCTTATGCTATTGACGACAGCACTAAGGTTCGCGCAGGTAAATTACGTCTTCCTTTGTTCATGATGTCGGAACAACTAGATGTTGGTAAGGCGTATACGATGGCTAATTTGCCGTTAGAAATGTATGGTCAAGCACCAACTAATGGCTACACAGGTGTTGATGCGTTAAAAACCTTTGAAGTGGGTGAAGATGGTCAGTTGACTGTTCAACCTTATGCAGGTTTAACTAATTTTACGGGGCGATCTGTTAATACAATGATGACTGCTCCTGATTCATCAGGTAATTATGCTGCAGGATTCAATCAGTATGAAGCGGGTAGTTTGGCTGGTTTGAATGTGGGTTTTGACTATAACGAAATCTTGCGTTTGCGTGCTGGATACATGAAAGCAAGCTTGTCTAATAAAGATGGTGCAACTGTTATTCCAACTGGTTTCGGATTGACGGCTGGTGATTACGTGCATAATGTAGATGCTAGCTTTACCTCTGTTGGTGCGGAAGTCAAGTTAGGCAATACCAGTATTGTTGGTGAGTATGGTCAGCGTCGTGTGGCCAGTATGATGTTTGCCGATACTGATGGTCGTTATGTCACCGTTCAACATAAACTGGGTGCTTTTGTTCCTTATGTGAGCTATGCTGAAATCACATCAGATAAGAGTAAGACTGTGGCTGGTCAGAGCAACTTGGGTATTAGCAATCTACATCAATCGACTAAAGCGGTCGGTACTGTTTATAACATTGATGGCAAATCTAATATTAAAGCAGAGGCCTCACAAGTGTCTGTTGGTTCAGACAATAACTCGAATGAGTTCTTTAATAATGCTTCCGCTGTTGCAGGTAAAGATGTGAACGTCTACCGCCTAAACTATAATTTATTGTTCTAAGGGGCTAAGCATAATGAAAAAAATACTCCTTGTTTCTTTATTAGCTTGCTCTTTTGCCGCTCAGGCTGGTGTTGCGGTTATTGCGAATCCGAGTGTTGGCGATGGTGCTACCGATAAAGACATTAAAAAAGTGTTTATGGGTAAGAAGTCGGAGCTTGGTGGTGGAGCCGTGACGCCTGTCGATCAAAAAGAAGGTTCTGCAGCACGTAAAGCCTTTTATGAGGGTGTCGTGGGTCAGACAGAAGACGAAGTAAAAGCTTACCGTACCGAAATGGTCTTCACAGGTAAGGGTACGCCACCAAAAGAAGTCGCTGACGATGCTGCTGTTAAGGCTTTTGTTGCCACAACACCTGGTGCTGTTGGTTACATCGATGAGTCTAAGGTGGATGCGAGTGTTAAGGTATTACTGAAGAAGTAATTGCATTTATCGTTATTAAAAAGGGTCGGCTTTTCGACCCTTTTTGCATTGACATGAAAATGTTGAGATATGGTGCTAAAACTGTCGATTAGCTTGCTTTTTTGTGTTTTCGTTTGATGTTATACTCAAAAGCACCAATACAGCTCTATCGCGCCATGCTTTAGAACGATAATTATGATAATAGGGGTTTGTTTAATGCGTAGTATTTCATCAAGAATGTTGCTTTTGATTGGCGCAACAGCAGTTGTTTTGTTTGTGATTGGTCTGCTCATCACCAATCAAGTGAAGCAAGGCATGCTTGATTCAGCCGTAGAGACCTACCGTTTGCAAGAGGTAAGTGATTTCAAAGCAATTGTTCAGGAAAAGCTAGCTGCTGGTGTGGGTGGTGCTGTTTCTATTGCTAGCAGTCAAACGGTTAAAACCAACGTGGCATTGCAAGATCATGAAGTCTTAGCAGACGTTCTCAAAGGCGTTGCTGATAACTACGCTAAAAAAACAGACAATAAAAATATCCAGTTTTTGGTTATTGATGTGGATGGTAACTTTTTGCTGCGCACTTACGTAAACGAGCCAGATTCTGGTCGTGGTAAAGATGCAACGTATCGAGCTGGTGTAAAAGAAATTCTATCAGGCAAAGAAAGCGTGCATATGGGCATTGATCTTTCCAGTGGTGGATTGGTGTTGTCTAGTATGGTAGCGGTTGAAGCGAAAGGTAATCCTGTAGGTGTTTTGGAATTTCGTTCTGGTTTTGGTTCAATTAATGACAAATTGTTGAATACAGGCTTTTACCACATTTCTCTGTTGAATGAAAAAGCGGTTGAAACGTTCAAAAAAGGTAAAGAGAACACGAAGTTTGGTAGTTATTATCTTTCTAGTAATACGCAGTTTAGAGAGAAGGCACAGCAGTGGTATGCATCTTTGCCTGTTGATAGCATTGTTACTAAAGAAAGCTGGCAAGATGCAACACGTGTGGTGAGTGTGTTGCCGATTACTAATGCTAAGGGTGAAAATATCGGTTACCACTTGCTTGGCTTCGATAAGTCGGCACTCGAGGCTCGTTTTGCGGAGCTTGATTCGGTCGCTTATACGCTAGAAGCCATTATGTTGGCTTTGGTTTTGGGTATTATGTTGGTTGTTTGGTTGGCGGTTCGTTCGCAGGTTTCTAAGCCTATCGGCTTAATGCAGTGCCAGTTGGCGGATATTCAGCAATCTGGGCTATTTGACCATCATATTAAAGGTATGCCAGATGACGAAATGGGTCAGATGGCCAGTGCGGTTAATGGTTTGCTAACCATGTTGTCTCAGTCCTTAGGCAGTGTAAACAGCGTGCTCAATAAAGTTGCGGAAGGTGATTTCCGTCAACGGATTGAGGCGGACTTGCCTGGCGACTTAGGTGTACTCAAAAACAACCTCAATACAGCGGTTATTGCGTTGCAAGATAATATGAAGGCCTTGTCTCATGCGATGGATGCACTAGGGCGTGGTCAGTTTAATTATCGTATGGATACCAGCGTAGAAGCCCATATGCGTGCTCAAGTGGATTCAGCGTTGAAAAACTTAGGGTCAACCATTGCTCAAATCAATGAAAGCATGGGGGCTGTTGCAGCAGGTGATTTTAGTCGTGAGTTGACGATGGATGCGCAAGGCGACTGGGTCACCTTGAAAGATAGTGTAAACGGTTCAATTCGTGCGTTGCGTGCAAGCATGGATGAGTTGAGTAGTGCTGCTGCAGAGATGTCTCGTGGTGATTTGACAGTACAGATTAAAGGGCAATATCAAGGCGAACTAGGCAGTATTGCACAAGCATTTAATAATGGGGTTCGTAGTATTCACGATAGTTTGCTCGACATTGCCCGTGCTTCGGGTGTGGTTGTTCAGGCTGCTGGTGAAGTTGCTATGGGTAATACCGATTTGTCAAACCGTACGCAAACTCAAGCGTTATCGGTAGAAAAAACAGCAACAGCGATGACTCACATGACGCATGGTATTGCTCAGACTGCTGATAATGCACAACAGGCTCGAGTATTGGCTGCTAACACACAAGCTGCGGCTCAAAGTGGTGTGGCCTTAATGGATCAAACGGTTCAAGCAATGCGTGAAATTGGTGAAGCTAACCAGAAGATTACTGCCATTGTTTCTTTAATTGACTCAATTGCCTTCCAAACCAATTTACTTGCATTGAACGCTGCGGTAGAGGCTGCGCGTGCGGGTGAGCATGGTCGTGGTTTCGCTGTGGTTGCTTCTGAAGTACGAGCCTTAGCTGGGAAGTCCGCAGATGCGGCGAAAGATATTAAGTTACTTATCGATCAAACCGTGGTTAAAGTCGATACAGGCGATAAGCTGGTTGCTCAGACAGTGGATGCTTTTGCTGCTATTCAAGCACGTTTATCGGAAACGGACGCTGCGATTGTGACCATTGCCTCTGCAATGACAGAACAGCGTGAAGGGGTGTTACAAGTTAATCACTCTGTTGCTGATATTGATCAGTCAACGCAACAAAACGCGGCATTGGTCGAAGAAACCTCGTCGGCCGCAGAAACGATGCGTAGTCAGGCACAAGAAGTGCAAGCGCGTGTGGCTCGCTTCAAGTTGTCTGGCTCTTCGTCAGAGATGCGATTGCTTGGTCGATCGTAGGCGTGTCATGTGTCAACACAAAAAAAGCCTGCGGTTTACGCAGGCTTTTTTATTACCAATGAAAAACGCTAATAACCCATCATTCCCTGTCACCCTTGCGTAGGCGGGGGAAAGCGGGAGTCTATCTCCTTGACTATTGATCCCTTCATACGCGAGATGACGAAGCGTTGAGTTTTTAGAGACCCTCTAATGATTAAGCAGTTAATGCAATGAGTAGCTTTTGGTGCTCAGCCGCTTGACGGTGTAAGCGCAAGCGTTGCGCGCGGAAAATTGTTGTCAATTCGCCCAAGGCCAAATCGAAGGCATCGTTAACCACGAGGTAGTCAAACTCGCTGTAATGACGCATTTCATTGACCGCATCGGTCATGCGACGATTGATGATCTCGTCGCTGTCTTGCCCACGACCCGTTAGGCGGGTACGTAGTTCGTCGATAGACGGTGGAACAATAAAAATGCTAATCATATCGGGGCGCATACGGCGAATTTGTTGTGCGCCTTGCCAGTCAATTTCTAAAATGACATCTAGCCCATCGTTTAGCATCACTTCGACGGCCTGCTGAGAGGTGCCATAAAAATTATCAAAGACCTGCGCGTGCTCTAAAAAATCCCCTTCGCTAATGCGCTGAGCAAATTCGGCTTGGCTAACAAAATGATAGTGAACGCCTGTTTGCTCGCCAGGGCGAGGTGCGCGCGTGGTGTGTGATACGCTAACGCGTACTTTGGGTTCTTGACGCAGTAACGCTGCGACTAACGACGTTTTGCCCGCACCAGAAGGGGCTGAAATCACATAAAGCTGACCGCGCATGACTGTCTCCTAACATTTTTGCTTTGTCTTGCCCACTTATCAAGCGGGATAAAAAGGAATAGGATACTGATAAAAAACGGCGCTGTGGCAGTTTTTTATCAGTATCCGAGTTATTTTATTTCAGGGGGGGAAGGGGTAAAGACAAAAAACGACATGAATTGATTGTGCCTTCCTTCCCCCTGAACCCCCAACCTTTTATATTTTTAGAGCGTCTGAGTAGGATATAATGTCTCTTATGAATAAGAAACGAAACGTCATTTTAGTTGGCCCTATGGGGGCAGGAAAATCATCGGTTGGTAAGCGGTTGGCGCAGGTATTGGATTTGCCATTTGTCGACTCTGACCATGAAATTGAAGCACGCTTAAAAGTGTCGATTAGCACCATTTTCGATGTTGAAGGTGAGGACGGGTTTCGACAGCGCGAAACGCAAGTTATCGCCGACCTAGTTGAGCATGGTGCGCGCAAGGTGTTAGCAACAGGCGGCGGTGCGGTGATCCGTGAAGAAAATCGGTTAGCACTCAAAGAGTATGGCACAGTGATTTACTTGTCATCGCCTGTTAAGCAACTTGTTGAACGAACGCGTCACGACACCACTCGTCCTTTGTTGCAAAATGTTGATAGTGAGCGTGTCTTGACCGCATTAATGAAAGTGCGTGAGCCTTTTTACCGTCAGGTTGCGGATATTGTGCTGCATACCGAGCGAAAATCCATTACCCGTGTGGTACAAGAAATTTTAAATGCCTTGGCCGATCGTGGCTGGCCAGAAGCAAAAGGAGCGAGAGCCTA
The DNA here is from genome assembly GCA_964606405.1 of uncultured Francisella sp. Lineage (GTDB taxonomy): Bacteria > Pseudomonadota > Gammaproteobacteria > Thiomicrospirales > Thiomicrospiraceae. The sequence goes on along the minus strand of CAZSGH010000001.1, from coordinate 53,287 downwards.
ATGTTGAGCATGCAAACCTTAACCGTCGCCTTGGGCGAGCGTTCTTACCCGATTCATATCGGCGAAGGATTATTGAATCAGCCAGCGTTAGTGTTGCCGCATGTGCCAGCCAAGCAAGTGATGATTGTTTCTAATACCACGGTTGCGCCTTTGTATATGGCGCAGGCGCAAGCACTATTTGAAGGCACAGGTAAAAAAGTCGCTACCTGTATTTTGGATGACGGTGAAGAATACAAAACGCTGAGCGAGTTGAATAAAATTTTTACTGCCCTGCTCGAAGCGCGCTTTGACCGTAAATGTATGCTGGTCGCGCTCGGTGGCGGGGTGATTGGCGACATGGTGGGGTTTGCAGCGTCGATTTATCAGCGTGGTGTTGATTTCATTCAGATTCCGACGACGCTATTGTCACAGGTAGATTCTTCTGTTGGGGGTAAAACGGGTGTCAATCATGAATTAGGTAAAAACATGATTGGTGCGTTCCATCAGCCGAAAGTGGTGCTCATTGATACCCTAACGCTCAATACCTTGCCCGACCGTGAACTGTCGGCAGGTGTGGCAGAAATCATCAAGTATGGTTTGTTGTGCGATGCCCCTTTCTTTGATTGGTTGGAAGTCAACATGGATGCCTTGCTTGCACGCGAACCATCCGCCTTGGCTTACGCCATTGCGCGTTCGTGCCAAGATAAAGCTGATATTGTTGCTGCCGATGAAAAAGAAGCCGATGTGCGTGCGTTGCTCAATTTGGGACACACTTTTGGTCATGCCATCGAAACTGGCATGGGATATGGCGAATGGTTGCATGGCGAGGCTGTCGGTGCTGGGATGATGATGGCGGGCTACATGAGCAAAATCATGGGCAATATCAGTGAGGTCGACTTAGACCGCATGGCAGATATCGTCAGTCGTGCGCGTTTGCCGTTATATCCGCCACCCCAAATTAAGCCTGCACAGTTTTTAGATATGATGGCTGTGGATAAGAAGGCAGATGCAGGGCATATTCGTTTGGTGCTGCTGCAATCAATCGGTAAAGCCTATATGACGGGCGATTACGATGCCAGCCTACTAGATAGAACATTGGTTGAGTGGAGCGCTTATCGGGGTGAGGCGGGGTGATGAAAGACCTAAAAGCCAAAACCCAAAGCTTAAAATTTGAACGACGGTTAAGACAGATTACCGAACGTCATGCGCTGCCTATTGCATCCGAACCATGCAATTGCAAGGCGTGGTTGAAAAAACAGGTGCGTAAGCAGACACCTATTCAAAAGCCACAGCCTAAATTAGTCGAGTTCCCGCTAACCTTGGTTGCACCTGCTGCACCAAAGAATGCGCGCAATCATGACTATAATGTGGCGTTTGAGCAAGGATTGGCGCGTTGGTACCATTTGCCTGTTGCTGCCTTGGCAGACAAGTATGATGACGAACTCATCGAGCAGCTACGTTATTGTGCTCTAGGCACAACCGTGGCGGGGATGGGCGAGCGTAGCGTTAAGTTTTTATGGTCGGTGTTGTCGGTACAACAGTTCCCGCGTCATGTCTTAACCGTCGAGCAAGCAGGTAGCTTAAAAGCCAGCGCTGAGCCATATTGGTTGTTCGAGTTGGGTGATGCTGTGCCATTAGAAAAGCCGATATTAAATTTTCCACAGCATTTTGCGACAAAGCTGACGCTAAAATCCGAAGTACTAGAAAAACAGGATGTTAATCAGTTATTTGTTGTTCAGGTTTAGGTGCCTGTAATTTATCGGCAATAAGGTTTGTGTCGATAATGAGGATCAGTCTGTTTTCTAATTGTGCGAAAGCAGCTAGCCCATTCAGTGTGCAGCGTGCTGCCAACAGTGGCGGCAATGGGTGAATGTCGCTAATGGCTAAGGTTTGCAGTATCATGTCGCAACTGATAGTAATGTCGACGCTGTATTGATCGCCAATGGTCAAGGTCAGCTGCTGCTGCGGTGTCGCTTCGTGTTCATTCAGTCCTAATAGAGCCTCTAGGGATAGTACAGCAACGGTTGTTGGCTGGACAACTGGGTGGGCTGCCATGACCTGTTCGGCTAATAGACCAATATGGTAGCCTGCCGCTACGCAAGCAACGATGTCTAGTTGGTTGATCGCTTCACTCATCCTAAACCACGCTGGTAGTCAGCGAAAATACGCTCTAAGTCGAGTACGGCAATGGGTTTTTGTTCAAATTGAATCACACTCGATACAAGCGCGCTTAAGTGTGGCGGCAGTGTGCTGGGCGGGGATTGTAAGGCACTTTCAACCACATCAATCATGTCGATGACTTGCTCGACGCGAATACCACTATTCATGCTGCGGGTACGACCAAGTAAAATATGTGTGTCGTCAGTTGTTTTTGGTGCGGGTAGTTGTAACATCGTATGCAGACGAATCACCGACTCGATGTTCCCTCGTAAGTTAATCACGCCTTCCATCGAATCTGGGCAACCAGGCATAAAGAATACGGTGGCGTGCGCTAGAATCTCTTGGATATGGTTGGCGTGGAAAGCGAAATAGTCCCCTCCCATACTAACGATCACTAATTTAACACTTGGTTCATCGACATTGACGATATTATTGTTAATTTCTCGACGTTGCGTTAGTGCTTGACTGAGTTTGCTCGTATTCATACAGCGATGTCCGTCAGTTCCGTTGTTTTTTCTGCGCCGATGACTTGATTGCGTCCGTGATGTTTGGCTTTGTATAGTGCTTTATCCGATGCGGCACGTAAGGATTCGATCGATTTAAACAAGGGGAAGCTGGCAATGCCCGCACTAAATGTACACGAAAAGTCACCTTCTTCGCCATGAAAGATAATGCGAGAAAAGTCTTGACGCAAGATATCGATGGTTTTAATGGCTTGTTCTTGGCTTGTATTAGGAAGAATGATGGCGAATTCTTCACCACCATAACGTCCAACAATATCTGTTCCGCGTAAGCGTTGTTGTAGTACACGCGATATCGCCAATAATACTTGGTCACCAATAGGGTGTCCATGAATGTCATTAACCTGCTTGAAGTGGTCAATATCGAGCATGGCAAAGGATAGACTGCTGTGTTGACGTTTGGCGTCGAGTAGGGCGCTACTTAATAAGGTTGTTGTTGTGGTATGGTTAAATAATCCAGTAAGACTGTCTTTTGCCATAAGGCCACGTAAAATGCGCATCCGTTCGGCGCGAATAGATACCGCTGCAACCAAGTATTCAGGAACGACAGGTTTGGTTAAAAAGCCTTCTGCTCCCACACTCATTGCCGAAAATTGTTTTTGGCGATCCATTTCGCTCGATAGGAATACAATAGGCAGGCTGATGTATTCAGGAATTTGACGGATCATTTTTGCTAAGTCGCGTCCATTACAGCAGGGCATATACATATCCATCAGCACTAAGTCGGGATGAAAGGATTGTAAAATATCGAGAAAGTTTTCGGGTTTGTCGAGTTGCTCTGTCACCATGCCTGCTTGTTGCAAAATAATCGCATGATAGGCTGCGATCTCAGGCTCATCATCGACAATGAGTACGCGGAAAGGGTCTGGTGCTTTCGGGGCAGTTAAGCTATCGAGCATCGCAACCAATTCTAATGTTCGGGCGGGCTTTTGGAAGTAAGCGGCTCCGCCAATCTGCACGCTACGCATGCGGGCATTAAAATCTTGTCGTGATGATAGAAAGATCGTTGGAATGGTGCTGTTGAGTTGTTTAAAGAGCGCATCCAGTACATCAATACCCGCATTCTGCCCTTCAGGAAAATTAATATCCATGATAATGGCATTGGGTGGTAAGTGATAAATGGCTTCGCTAAGCGATTGCGTCGAAACAAAAATGCGCGCCTGATAACCAAAAAATCCCAGTTGTGTGGCGAGATGCTCGATTTGCAATACATCATCATCGCACAAATAAATCATTTTATTGTGATTCGGTTCGTCAGACTCTGTCTGTTGTTCTTGAGGGTTAAAGTAAGCGATATTGTTGAGTTGCTGTGTTGCTGTGTAGTCGGCTTTTCCGAGCTGTTTAACTTCGTTTTCTAAGCCATTTAGTGTTTCTTCGATAATCGTTTGCCAGTCACTCGGTAGGGTTTCTGGTTGATTAAGCAGACGGTTAGAAATGTCGTCTCCCGCTAAAATACAGTTGGCTAAGTTTTCAAAACCAAACGAGCGACTTGTCCCTTTAATGCTGTGAAAAAAGCGGTGCAGATGGGCAATGTTTTCGGAGGTTTGCGCTGCTTTAAGTTGTGCCGACAACCTACGTCCTTCTATCAGACGCTCTGGGAGTTGGTCGATAAAGGTTTGGCGTAGGCGCGCAATTTTTTCTTTGGCGCGTTGAAACTTATCGATTGGCTCGCTCATCATTCCGCTCCTTGGTGTGCTTGCATGACGTTATCAATTAGCGTCGGTAGTGTTTCATCAAGCGAGTAGTCTTTTAAGACACAGGCACTCAGACGTGGCTCTTGTACCAATAATGGCGCGGGGTCATCGCCTGTGAGCAAAATAAAGGGCAAGCGAACACCGCTTTCTAATAGTGTGTGAAATAGTTCAATGCCACTCATCATGGGCATGTTCATATCACTAATAATTAAGTTTAGCTCTGGGTGATCATTAATGTGATCAATCGCTTCTATGCCGTTTTCTGCCAGCATGACGTTGTGATCTAGCATTTCGAGTGTGGCACCAATCATTTCACCCGCTAAGGCATCATCATCAACAACTAAAATATTCATTTTTTGTGGTTTCCTTCTTATCCGAGTAACGCATTGAGCGTTTCAACAAGGTTGCTTTGGTCAAAGTCACCTTTAACAATATAAGCATCTGCGCCAACTTGTATGCCGCGGCGTTTGTCCTCTTCTTTTTCACGAGAGGTGATAATAATAATGGGTCGATTGCGATACTTGTCTTCTTTGCGCAGGTTGGCGGTGAGTGTAAATCCGTCCATATTGGGCATTTCGACGTCGGTTAAGATGGCGTCAAAATCCCCTTCTCTTGCTTTGTGGAGACCGTCTTGACCGTCTTCTGCCAAAGTTACTTGGTAGCCATGTGCTTCGAGGACATCTTTTTCAATTTCGCGCGTGTTGAGCGAGTCGTCAACCACCAGTACATGTCGTGTATGACGTATTTGCTGATGGTCATTGGGCGTGTTGACTGTTTTGGCTGATGCTTTATGACGGCTGTTTTTTGCTAGCGACAAAAGTGCCGGCGCATGTAGCATATTGATGAGTTCATTTTTACCCGTTACGACCATGCCAGATACCAGCTCGATAAATTGTAAGTGTGCTGGTAATGGTTTAATGACCATGTCGCGTTCATCTTCGAGATGGTCAATAATCAGTGCAAGTTTTTCGTTGCGAATGCGTACGACGACAAGCAGTAGACTGTCATGATCGTTGTTGTCTTGCTCGCCGTTAACTAAGGTACTCAGTGAAACAACGGGCACGAATTCATTATGTAAAATAATGGCTTGCCGCTCGGTAATATTCAGCAGTTTTTCGCGCGATACGCGCAAAATTTCGTAGACGTATTGAGCCGTAAATCCGTAGCAATGCTTACCCGCGCGTACGAGCAATACACGCATGACGGCAAGCGACATGGGTAGGCGTAGCTGAAAGGTCGTTCCTTTATTTGTTGTTGTTTCGACAGCAATGCTGCCGTGTAGATCGCCAACAATGGTATTTTTAACCACGTCCATGCCGACGCCGCGTCCTGACATGTCGGTGATAATGGCGTTGGTCGAGAAACCAGGCAAGAAAATAAAGTCGATAATTTCTTGATCGGATAAGTTCGCTGCTTTTTCTGGGGTGGTGATGCCTTTGCGAATAGCCTTATCGAGCACTAAGGGTAGGGGAATGCCGCCACCATCATCACTGACTTCAACGAGAACCCAGCCACCATCCTGACGTGCCGATAAGGTAATTTTGCCTTGTTCTGGTTTCTGATTTGCCAGTCGTTGCGCTTTAGATTCGATGCCATGATCAATGGCATTACGAATCAGGTGAATAATGGGGTCGCTGAGTTTGTCGATTAACTGTCTATCAAGCTCAATCTCTGAACCCAGCACTTGACAGGTCACTTGTTTGCTGACCGATTGTGCTAATTCTCGTACCATGCGACTGGCAGGCTCAAAGACAATTGCTAGTGGTAGCATGCGCATGATTAAAGCCTTGTCGAGGAGCTCTGCCATCTGTGTTTCTTGTTGTTGCACGTCCTCTTTAAATGATTGACTAAAGAGATGCAATTGCTGTACCAGTGGGTTTTCATCTTTATCGTATTGGTGGACAAACGCACGTTCGAGTTGATGCACTTCGTGTAAGCGCGTTCGCATGCGACTGTGACTAGATACCACTTCGCCCATGAGGCCTAACAGTTCATCAAGCTTATTAAGCCTAATACGCACTGTATCGGCTGTTTTGAGCTGTGTTGCTGGTGCGAGTTGTTGTTCGTCGTGAGTGGTTAACGGTGCCGCGAGTGGCGCTTGAGTTATCGCCATTGGCGCTTCACTTGGCATAGTGTTATTGTCTATGGCGATAACTTCAGCAGCGGCGTTGTCGGTGTTTAAGGCTTGTAATAGCGCTGTGCATAAGCTCGCATCTGCTGCCGTGATGCTATTGCCATCTTTGCTTTTGTCGAGCTGGTCAACCATTGTCGCAAGGGCATCGTTTGCACGATAGAGTAGTTGTGCTAGTGTTGGCGTGAAGGTTTTACTGCCATCGCGTAGCGTGCCGAGAAGATCTTCCATTTTATGTGCAAGATCGCTAATGGTGCTCAGTTTGAGCATGCGCGACGAGCCTTTAATGGTGTGCGCAGAGCGAAAAATAGCATTAATTGTTTCTGGGTTACGATCACCTTGTTCTAGTGCCGACAACCCTTCGTTAAGTCGACGTAGATGGTCTCGTGCCTCTTCTATGAATCGGACAATGAATTTGGTTAGATCGATTGCCATTTATGCGTTGTCCTTTCCCGTGCTATGCGTCGATAGCTTGTTAATTTGGTGTTCACATAAAAAGCGTACTTCACTGGGCGGCAACTCTAGCGGTAGTTGTGTTAGTCCTGTTTTATCGGGGCTTTTATTGAGAAGTTGTAGTGCAGTACGATAACTACGTAATGCCAACACGGGTTCGTTATGTCGATAGGTGTCTGCAAGGTGATAGTGGGCTAACCAGCTGTCACTATGGGCATAAACTGCTTTTTTGAACCAGTCAATCGCTGTTTGATGATGTCCCTGCCATTTGGCAGACAATCCGAGCAGAATCATCGTATCGATGCACCAATGATCATCTTCTAGGCTTGCTTTTAATAGTCCTTCAGCCGCGGCCCATTGTTTGCGATTGAGCAAAATATAGGCTTTAAAAATCTGTCCATCATGGTCGTTAGCATCTTGCATTAACAAGGCTTCCGCGATGGGTAAGGCGGCATCATAATGCTTGTCTCGTACAAGTTGTGCTAACTGTACTCTGTCTGCTGACGCTAATAACGGGCGCAAAGGTTGCGGTATGTGGATGATTGGTTCGGGTGCCGTTGTCGGGGCATGCGTTGGTGCAGGGTGTTGTATGGTAACTCGAGATGCAGCGGTCATTCCCGTTAGCAATTGCCCTTTAACAAAATAGAATAAGCCTTGCTCTTCAACGATTGGTAGTACACCCAAATCATTGGCTAATGTTTCTGCCGTACCAATTACTAAAATACCTTGTTCGCGTAGCATTGACGATAGGTTTTGTTGAATGATTTTTCTGGTAGGTGTATCAAAATAAATGGAGACATTGCGAAAGAAAATCACATCAAATTCGGATAGTTCGGCTGTTTTTTGTGGTGCCAGTAAGTTGAGCTCGTAAAAGCTAACTTGATTGCGAATGGCATCTTGAATACGATTATGATGTTGCACCCGCGTAAAGTAACGATGGCGTATTTCTGGTGTCACACCACGAAATGAGAAGTCGCTGTAAATGCCAGCGCGTGCTTTAGCGAGTACTTGGCTATCGATATCACCTCCGACAACTTGGAATAACCGTGTTGCTTGATCAGCATATTTTTCGGTTAGTGCCATCACTAGGGAGTAAGGTTCTTCACCCGAAGAGCACCCCGCACTGAGGATACGAATCGGTTTGGGGGCGTTACCATCTATTTTAGCGAGTAGTCGAGGAATCAGGTGATTGACCAAGAGATCAATCTGCTCGGACTCGCGGAAAAAGTATGTTTCATTAATGGTTAGCTGATTAATGAGTGTTTGAAACTCCTCATCGTCGTGCCCAAGTTGCGCCAAATAAGTTTCTGCTCGGACTGCTAAATGGTTTAAGCGTTCGCTTAATGCTGCGTGCAGCTTCTCGAGGCTGTTGGGGTCTTCGAGCATTAACCCCGTACGCGCTTTAATCAAGATTTGAAATGGCGAAAGAACGATATTCATGGTTTTTCTGCCAATGCAATCATGCGTGTTGCTATGTCGCTTAAAGCAAGCACTTGTGTGACGCTGCCAGATTCAATAGCCACGCGATTCATGCCATAAATGACCGAGCTTGCCTCGTCTTGTGCTAGCGTGATGCCGCCTTGCGCACGAATGTCGGCGATGCCTTGTGCGCCATCTTTACCCATGCCAGTTAAAATAATGCCCACAACACGTTGATTAAAGACCTCGGCTGCAGAGGTCAGTAACTTGTTGCAGCTAGGGTGATAAACTTCGTTTGTTTCTCTGGCACTTAACATAAGACGTTTCGTGGCGCTAATCAGGAGATTCTGTTCTGATGGGGCAATATAAACAATTCCTGCCCGTAATTGCGATCCTTCCTGTGCTAAGCGTATGTCCAGTGGACAAATCTTATCTAGCCAGTCCACCATTCCTTGTGCAAAGCCTTCGGCAATATGCTGAGCGATGACGATTGGGCATGGAAAGTCTTTGAGAAGTTTGGGAAGAAGTTGTGCTAACGCTTGAGGTCCGCCGGTTGAACAGGCAATCGCAAATATGCGATCAAAGCCGTCTGCATGCGCTCGAGTCGGCAGCAAGACCTGAGCGGCTTCTATTTGGATGCTGCTATTGCGTGGTTTGCTACGTGTAAAGACAGATACGCCAGCCAGCATTTTGACCTTGCTTGCCAGTGTTTTCGCTTCGTTGCTGTTGTAGTCTGGCTTGTTGATGACATCGAGCGCCCCACACAACAAGGCATCGTAAGCCATTTTAGCATCTGCGACACTACTCACCACCAAAATGGGAATGGCTTTACTCGACATGATTTCTGTAATGGCTGCAATACCGTCCATGATCGGCATTTGTAGATCCATGGTAATTACATCGGGCAGTAAGTTGGCTGCCATTGTCACAGCCTCCTGCCCATTGTTTGCCTCAGCAATGATTTCGATCTCGGGATCTTGCTCTAAATAGTCACGCAGCAAGCTACGTGAGAGGGCGCTGTCATCAGCAATTAAGACGCGGGTATTTGCCATCTTTGTTACTTAGTGCTTATCGCCGAGTTTAAAAAAGGCCGTTGCTTGTCCGAGCTGTTCTGCCACATCGGTCATTTCATGGCTAATCTGGGCGATTTTATTAATGGATCCAGCGGTATGAGAGCTTGCTGTGACAATCTCCCTCAGTGCGACCACAACCTGACTGCTTGCCGTTTTTTGCTGTTGTGTCGATAAAGAAATTTGCTGTGCCGCCGTGCTTGTTTGGTTGACTGCACTAACAATTTCATTAAAGCGCTCAGCGGTATTATTACTTGCTGTCGTTCCAGCCAAAATGCCGTTTGCTCCTTTCTCGGAGGTAATCACGAGACGATTGATCGCATCTTGAATTTCATTAATCTTGTTTTCGATTTCACTGCTGGATTCGGTCACGCTATCTGCTAAGCGACGAATTTCTCCCGCCACAACCGAGAATCGCTTACCTGCCTCTCCAGCGCTTGATGCCTCAAGGGCTGCATTAAAGGCGATGAGTTTTGTCTGATCGGCAAGGTTGGTAATCAACGACATGATTTTGCTGATTTGTTTTGATTTAATCCCTAGTGCCATAATTTCTTGCAGACTACTTTGATTATCATTACGGATGTCTTCCATGCGCACCAACACGGTTTGCATGGCTTCGGAGCCTTTGTAAGAGCCGCTCATTGCTTGGTTGGCGACATCGACGACCGATTTTGAGTGGTCGGCAATTTGTGTTGAAGAAGCAGATAGCTCTTCCATTGTTGAGGTGATTTCGGCAACAGAAGAAGACATTTGTGACGAGGTTGCAGCTTGGTTTTCGACTGCGGCATTAATTTCACGAGCGGCCATCTGTACGGCTTGTGCGTGCTCACTAACGCTGGTTGCCATGACTCGAAGCTGTTCGCGCATGCGATTTGTTGCTCGAGCTAAGTCCGTCAATTCATCGTGACCGTCCACCAGAATGGCATGAGATAAGTCGCCTTGAGCAATGTAGTTTACGCCATCTGCAACCGTCTGAATCCGACGAATGAGATAATTTGCTGTTAACCAAGAACTCCAGAGTCCAAGCAGTAGGATGACGATACTAATGAGGATGGCGTTATTGCGCGTATCGGTTAACAGTGCTTGGTTGTGTGTATTGTCCATTGCGATTTCGATAGCGCCAATTGGTGCGCCCGAGTAATCGTGTACGGTCTGAATAATAATGGCATATGACGTGCCATTGATGTTCTTTTGCGCCCATTTGGCTTCACTACTGCCCAGAGCCTCGACTAATAGTTCGTTATTGGTAATCAAGCCGCTACCCATGGTATTGGCGAGCGCTTTAAAGTGGTCGTGTGTGGCTACTTGAAAGCTGACGTCAACACCATTGCGCTGTTTGAATTGATCGAAAAAGGATTGACCAAAGCTCATACCAAACTCAACCGAGCCGATATGCTTGTCTTGATAACTGATAGGAACAATGCCGCGCACACCTAAGCCCGCAACACCATTTTCTAGACCATGAATCGGTTTTTTAGTGTTGTTGGTATCGATAACGGAAAAACGAAAAGAGGACAGGTCATCACCAAACTTTTCTGGCTTATGTACGCGAAAGAAAGAGGTCGCTGGTGGTGTGTGGAATTGGAATTGATCAATGCCGTAGTTTTTTGCGATGGTTTTATAGCCAGGCAAAAATAAGTCGGATAAGGTGCTGCGATCGTTGGCAGCAAATTTTTCTTGTACCAGTGGAATGTTGGCAACGAGCGCACTAAGTGACTCTGCGACCCTACTTTCGCTGGCGATGGCATTGTTTAATGCGCTCATATAAGAGCGTAACTCAGCTTGCTCTGCATTTTTGATGAGGGTTTGCATGTTGCTGAGGTTGACCGTGGTTAATACCAAGCCCGTTGCAATAATGACAGCAGATATGGGAAGCATGAATTTAGCACGAAGACTGAGTCGGTTTAACATAGTGAAGCTCAATTGTAAGAAGTGTAAATAGCAATCTATAAGTTGCTGCTAATTATATACGCATTAATTACGCATTAATAATAAATATTTTTTAGGTATGCTCTAAAAATATCTCTGTTGCATTTTGTTGCCTAATTATCTTGTTTTATATGACAAAATACTTATTTTTTTACTTGTTTTGTTGTTTCTGATAATTGTTCTGACAGTTGTTCCATTTCAAGACTCACTTGGCTGATTCGGTTGATTGAGCTTGCTGTTTGAGTGCTAGCGCTCACGATTTCTCGTAAGGCAATAACAACCTGCGAGCTTGCTGTTTTTTGTTGTTGTGTCGAAAGAGATATCTGTTGTGCAGCACTACTGGTTTGACTAACAGCATTAACGATGGCATTTAAGCGCTCCGCTGTGGCATTTGTTGCAGCTGCGCCAGCTAAAATGCCGTTAGTACCTTTTTCTGACGTTGTGACAAGACGCTGAATTGCATCCTGTATCTCGGTAATTTTGTTTTCGATATCCTGTGTTGACTCTGTCACGCTGTCGGCAAGTCGACGTATTTCGCTAGCGACCACTGAAAATCGTTTACCAGCCTCTCCAGCGCTAGATGCTTCTAATGCGGCATTAAAAGCAATTAATTTGGTCTGATCAGCAAGATTGGTAATGAGTGTCATGACTTTGCCAATTTGTTTTGACTTGTCGCCCAATGCGATGATGTCCTGTAGGCTAACCTGATTGTCATTGCGAATGTCGTTCATGCGTACCAGCACATTTTGCATCGCCTCAGCGCCGTTGTTTGAGTCAGTCATTGCTTGATTTGCAATATTGACAACCAGTTTGGCGTGTTCAGCAATTTGAGTGGAAGATGCAGAGAGTTCTTCCATCGTTGAGGTAATTTCAACAATGGAAGATGACATTTGAGCTGATGTCGCGGCTTGACTTGATAAGGCATCACTGATTTCGTGTGCACCTTGTTTCATGGTCTGTGTCAGGCGGACACTTTCGTTAAACGACTCCTGAATAATGTCACTGGCATTTTGCCCAATTCGGGTTCTCAATAGATTGAGTGCATTACTCCACGCATTAAATCCCTCAACAGGCTCCTTAAAATAACCATGAGCAATATGTTGAATAGCTTTCATTTGGTTAGGAGAGGGCGCTGAAAGTTGCTGTCCTCGTACCAACGCTAAGACTAGTGCTGTGATGGTGATTAAAAAAACCAGTCCACTGTCTGCGCTGTCTAGTAAACTAAACAGCAGGACACCGAGAAGTCCAAGTCCTGCGCTGATTAGGAGTAAGGGGTCGTAGGGTCGGTAGGGGGTTGTCGTAAACGGTGCTTTACCCTGTTGAACTTTGGCATAGTAGGCTTCTGCTTGTGTTTTTTGTGCGTCGGTGGCAGGGTAGCGAACCGAAACATAGCTGGTTAGTTTGCCATCCTCAAAAATAGGTGAGACATTTGCAGCTACCCAATAATAATCGCCATTTTTTCGTTTGTTCTTGACGATACCAAACCACGGACGACCATTGCTGATGGTATTCCATAAGTCTTTAAAGGCTTCTTTGGGCATGTCGGGATGGCGCAGAATACAATGCGGCTGTCCGATGACTTCCTGTGATTCATAACCAGATACGGTTAAAAAGGTATGATTGCAGCTTAAGATGTTTCCTTGTAAGTCAGAGGTAGACAAAATAACGGCATCATCGGCAGGCACATATTCGGCAGACATGAGTGAGCATCGCCCTTTACGTAATATAAGTTTATTTTTAATAATAACAAAATAATTACTTATGAAGTGTGAATCTCTTTGTTTAATTGATGTCGATTAAGCTTTGGGAGCCTCTAAAAACCACGTTTCGCTTGTTTTTAGACTTTCCAAGTTTATTTGTTAGCTGAAGGAAGGTTTTTAATCAATGAGTTACATGCTATTTTCTACAATCCCTTCCTCCAGACCTCCTACCCGTTGGGTTTTTAGATATTCCCTTAATTGTTTCGTTGTTGTAGGTGTCTCTGAAAAGAGCAATGCGTTGGGGCTTGTTGTCCAAGTGTGTTCGTGCTTTTTGTCTTATGTTACAATGGCTTCCTTTTTTGTTTCGATGCGATGTGATTGACCATGACAACACCAACCCCAAAGCGCGTACTTGCTGCGCAAAATGCCCCCAAAATTGGCTTTGTGAGCCTCGGTTGCCCCAAGGCGTTGGTGGACTCTGAACGCATCCTAACGCAGTTGCGTAGCGAAGGTTATGACATTTCGCCCGATTACAAAGGGTCGGATTTGGTGGTGGTGAATACCTGTGGTTTTATCGACTCTGCTGTTGCCGAGTCGCTCGATACCATTGGCGAAGCTTTGAACGAAAACGGTAAAGTGATTGTGACGGGTTGCTTGGGTGCACGTCCTGAAGTGATTATGGCGGAGCACCCAAATGTACTAGCCATTTCGGGCGCAGCAGCTTATACCGAAGTGATGAATGCGGTACATACCCATGTGCCCAAACCGCACGAACCGTTTTTGGACTTAATGCCCGACACAGGCGTTAAACTAACGCCGAAGCATTATGCCTATCTTAAAATTTCGGAAGGCTGTAACCATAACTGCACCTTCTGCATTATCCCCAGTATGCGCGGTAAGCTGGTGTCTCGCTCGATTAGCGATGTGATGACTGAAGCACAAAACTTGGCAAATGCTGGTGTGAAAGAGTTATTGGTCGTGTCGCAAGACACCAGTGCCTACGGGGTGGACTTAAAGCACAAGTTGGACTTCTGGGGTGGTCGTCCGCTAAAAACCAATCTGTACGATATGGCGAGTGCGTTAGGTGACTTGGGTATCTGGACGCGGATGCACTATGTTTACCCTTATCCGAATGTCGACGACATCATTCCGCTGATGGCGCAGGGCAAAATTCTGCCTTATTTAGATATTCCTTTCCAACATGCCAGTCCGCGCATCCTCAAAATGATGAAGCGACCAGGGGATGTGAATCGTTTGTTAGATCGCATTAAAAAATGGCGTGATATTTGTCCAGAACTTACCATCCGTAGCACCTTTATTGTTGGCTTCCCAGGTGAAACAGACGAAGACTTCGAAATGCTGATGGACTTCTTAGATGAAGCCGAGCTGGATCGTGTTGGTTGTTTCCCATACTCACCCGTCGATGGTGCGGTTGCTAACGACCTAGCACCGCCAGTACCTGATGATGTCAAACAAGATCGTTGGGAAGAGTTAATGGCGTTGCAGATGGATATTTCGGAAGAGAAGATGAAAGCTAAAGTCGGCTCGCGTATGACGGTGTTAGTCGATACCATTGGTGAGCAGGGTGCGATTGCACGCTCGGCTGCCGATGCGCCAGAAATTGATGGCACAGTCATCATTAAAAATGGCGCACACTTGCCAGTAGGTGAATTTGTCGAAGTGGATATTACGGGGTCGGATACCTACGATTTGTTTGCCAAGGTGCGTGATTAGAGCGCATTTACCATTACGTGTTGTGTTGTTATCTTGGGTAGCGTAGAATTACTAATAATCAGTAAGTATCGTTAGTTTCTTATTGACTCGGGTTAATGAGGGGTTGGCATTGCAGCACAGCACAGGGTTGGTCTTGTGATCATCAGTAGAATAAATCGTTATGGCCTATTTTTTATAGGTTTGTTTTTTTGTGTGCTTCTCGCAACGGCGAATGCCGAATCGCTTGCCAACAACGCACCACTTAAGCCCGTGACAGTGCAATTGACATGGAAACATCAGTTTCAGTTTGCGGGTATTTATGCCGCCATTAAGCAAGGCTATTATGCAGAACGTGGCTTGGCGGTTACCGCTAAGGAATGGCAACCAGGGATTACCCCGTTAAACGAAGTGTTGGCAGGACGTGCCGACTTTGGCATTGAACATTCAAGCGCGTTGATTGACTGTGTTAAAGGTGCACCAATCCAGTTGCTAATGGCCGCTTTTCAATATTCTCCCATGATTCTATTGTCGCATGAACCGATTACGCATTTAGAGCAGATGTCGGGGAAGATGGTTTATGATCTGAATAGTTTACAGATTCTGTCGATGTTTAAAACATTAGAGAATCCCGTTGTTCGCGTGCCACATACAGGTAGGTTAAATGATTTTATTGAGCATAAAGTAGATTTCTACGCTGCCTATGCGACCAACGAACCCTATCAATTACAGCTCATGCACCAACCCTATCATATTGTAGATCCTCGGCTTTACGGTATTCAGTCGCAAGAAAGCCTCGTTATTACCAGTGAAAAAAATGCACGCACCAACCAAGGCATGGTACAGGCGTTTAAAGAAGCGACCATTGCGGGTTGGCAGTATGCACTTGAGCACCAAGAAGAAATCGTTGACTACATTATCGCTAACTACCCAGTGGATAAAACGCGTGAAGCACTGATTTATGAAGCCAATGCAACAGCGCCATTAGTTAAGTCGGGCAGTATTCCCATTGGTGCGCTAGAAGCAACAAAATTAGTGACCGCGCTCACGCTCGCTAAAGAAGTTGATTTGATTACTCAAGCTCAGCTGGATGCGTTTAAGCCCGAGAGCTTTATCTTTTCGACTAAGCAGTCTTGGTTGACAGAGCAAGAGTGGCAGTATTTGCAACAGCATCCTAGCTTGACCTTGGCGAATGATAACCGCTGGATGCCATTTGAATTTATGGATAAGGAAGCACGTTATCAAGGCATCGTTGCTGATTATCTTAAGTTGATGGAGAAAAAGCTGGGTGTTTATTTTCAGGCAACGCAGGATAAGTCTTGGTCAGAAGTTCTTCAGTTGGTGCGCGACCAACAATTAGATGTTATACCCTCCATTGTGATTACCCCTACTCGGCAGCGAGATTTTTCGTTTACCAAACCTTATCTTTCCTTTCCGATTACGCTTGTTGCGAATAGTAGCCAGACCTATGTCGCAGACTTCAATCAGCTCAATGGCAAGACGATTGCCGTTGTTAAAGACTATTGGGTTAATGACTACCTCGAACAGAATTATCCTTCTGTTAACCTATTGTTGGTAGACAATGTTGAAGTGGGGTTAAGTGCGGTTAGCAAGGGAGAAGCCTTTGCATACGCCGATAATTTAATGGTTATTAATCATCATATGCAGCAGTTGAGTATTCAGGGTTTAAACGTGATTGGTCAAACGCAGATGATGTTTGATTTGGCGATGGCGGTACACAAAGATAATTCCGTTTTATTGGGTATTTTAGAAAAAGCCTTGAGCAGTATTTCTGAAGAGGAGCGTCAGCAGATTTATAGCAAGTGGGTTAAGCTCGAGGTGATCAATCGCTTAGATTCAGCACAATTAAAGCAGCTAACGCTTTATTCGTTGTTGATTGTTGGTGTTTTCTTACTTGTTGTGCTTTTTTATCGGCAGCAAAAAAATAATCGTCAGAACTACATTAACCAGATTCATGAACTAACGCTGGCATCAAAAATTGCCATTGCCGATGCGCGTGTTGTATGGACGAGTCAGTCTTATGCTCGGTTAACGGGTTACAGCCTCGAAGAATTAAAACAGCTTAATTATCGGAACTTATCGGCTAATACGGTAACGGAAGCACAAAAAGACGCGATTTTTATGCAGGTAACTTCGGGAAGGTCGTGGACAGGCGAAATTGAAGCGGTACGTAAAGATGGCAGTCATTACTGGATTGAGCTGACGCTCACCCCGCAAAAGGATTGGTTGGGTAGAATTCAGTATGCTTGGGCAACTCGCGTAGACATTAGTGATAAAAAGCGCATTGAGCAGCTGTCTATTATTGATGAGTTGACGGGATTATATAACCGACGCTACTACAATAAGATCGTAGAGCAAGAAATTAACCGAGCTAAACGAGAAGATCGTTGTTTATCTGCCGTTATTATCGATATCGACTTTTTTAAGTCGATTAATGATACCTATGGTCATCAGCGTGGCGATGAGGTGTTGGTTGCTGTCGCGCAACAAATTCAGCAGCATTTTAATCGTGCTAATGATTTCGTTTTCCGTATTGGCGGTGAGGAGTTTGTGGTGTTGGCGCAGTTCCAAGATGAGCAGGAGTTAGTCACACATTTAGAAGCCTTGCGTACTGATGTGATGGGCTTGCAGATAGAAAATAGCCAAGCACCGCTGGAAGTTTTGACCATTTCTATCGGTGCTGGGCTTTGGCAGAGCAATGAGTTGCCAGATTCAGACCAGTTATACTCTACGATTGACCACCGCTTGTATCAAGCGAAAGAGCAAGGTCGTAATCGTATCATCTTGGCTTAAGGCTTAATGTAAGCAAAACCACGCTGTTGTAGGAAGGCGAGTTCGGCAACGCCACCTGGAACGATGTCCGCTTCCTGAACGCCACGCAGACTGTGCCAGTCGATGTTTTTATTGCGTAGTGTGTTATTGCAAATCGCAATTTTAACGCCTTTGGCACGCAAATCATCTACTGCTTTGTTCAGTTTTTCGTCGTTAGATTGCAGTAAACTCATTCCTGCACCAAAGATGACTACTTGCAACTCAATGCTGTCTTTTCCAATCGTTTGTATGTGGTTATTGGCGTATTTGATGATTTGCAATTGTTCTTGATCGTCGCCTGTATTCATTTGGTAAGCAACACGTTGCATGCCGTAAGGCTCGTGTTGAATATTCGCTTGTACATATTCGGCCTGTGCGATGCCGGTAAAGGCGAGCGCGAACACAAGGGCGGTTGACTTGATCATCATGATGGGTTATACCTCTTCGTAGCGAATTAAATATTGTTTTTAGCCAGATAATCATATCTTAAATCAATTAAAATAATCGTTATTTCAATAATAAAATGATTGTGGGCTACCCCAAGGAGCCATTATGTTCGACGCTAAACCGATTTTTTCTTACCGTAAGTACTGGGCGCACCGCTTCGGTACCGCGCCTTTTTTGCCGATGTCCAAGGCAGAAATGGATGAATTAGGCTGGGATAGCTGCGATATTATTTTGGTTACTGGCGATGCTTACGTCGATCAGCCCAGCTTTGGTATGGCGGTGATTGGGCGAGTGCTCGAAGCGCAGGGTTTTCGCGTGGGCATTATTGCCCAACCCGACTGGACATCGGCTGAAGCTTTCCGTGCATTGGGCAAGCCGAACCTGTATTTTGGCGTGACGGCTGGCAATATGGACTCGATGATTAACCATTACACTTCCGACCGTCGCTTGCGTCATAACGATGCTTACACGCCTAACGACGAGCATGGTAAACGTCCTGATCGCGCCCTTACGGTATATTCGCAGCGTTGTCGCGAAGCATTCAAAGATGTTCCGATTGTAATTGGTGGCATAGAGGGCAGTTTACGTCGCATTGCGCATTACGACTATTGGTCGGATAAGGTACGTCGCTCCGTCATTTTGGACAGTAAGGCTGATATTTTGCTTTATGGTAATGCCGAACGCGCTTTGGTCGAAATCAGTCATCGTATTGCCAAGGGCGAGCATCCTAAAGATATTGCGGATGTACGTGGTACGGTTTTTGTGCGTAATCGTGTGCCAGAAGGGTTCGTGGTATTAGACTCTACCGAGGTAGATGTGCCAGGTAAAGTCGATGCCCATATCGACCCCTATGCCATGCAAACTGAAGCCAGTTGCGAAACAAACAAAGAACAAACGGCTGAGTTGGCTGAAGCCAACCCTAAGCCTAAGCAAACGGTCGATGAACAAAATGGCATTACGGTGGTGCATTTAACCAGTCAAATCCCCCGTTTTCATCCGCGCGACTTAACCGTCATTCGTATGCCCTCGTTTGAGCAGGTGAGCGAAGACCCAGTGCTTTATGCCCATGCGTCGCGTGTGTTTCATCTCGAAACCAACCCAGGTAATGCGCGTGCGCTGGTGCAGCGTCATGGTAATCGCGAGGTGTGGGTTAATCCACCGCCCATTCCGCTGACCACGCCAGAAATGGATGGTGTTTTCGATTTGCCTTATGCACGCGCTCCGCATCCTGCTTATGCGGGCGCAAAAATTCCAGCGTGGGAGATGATTCGCTTTTCAGTCAATATCATGCGCGGCTGTTTTGGTGGCTGTACTTTCTGTTCGATTACCGAGCATGAAGGGCGAATTATTCAAAACCGTTCCGAAAAATCCATTCTGCGCGAAGTCGAAGATATTCGTGATAAGGTCAAAGGTTTTACGGGCATTATTTCTGACCTTGGCGGTCCAACGGCGAATATGTGGCGTTTGGCGTGCAAAGATGAGCGTATCGAGCAAAACTGTCGTCGCTTATCTTGTGTGCATCCTGTCATTTGTCGCTACTTAAATACCGATCAAACGCCTTTAGTGAATTTGTATCGTAAAGCGCGAGCCTTGCCAGGCATCAAAAAAGTATTGATTGCATCGGGGTTGCGTTACGACTTGGCAGTCGAAACGCCAGAATACGTCAAAGAATTGGTGCAGCATCATGTGGGTGGCTATCTTAAAATCGCGCCAGAGCACACCGAAACGGGACCTTTATCGAAAATGATGAAGCCGGGCATGGGGGCGTATGATCGCTTCAAAGCCATGTTCGATAAGTTTTCTGCCGAGGCGGGCAAAGAGCAATATCTCATTCCTTACTTTATTGCAGCGCATCCTGGTACCAACGACGAAGACATGATGAACTTGGCGTTGTGGCTCAAGCGCAATGGGTTTAGAGCCGATCAAGTGCAAGCCTTCTTGCCCAGCCCGATGGCGCTAGCCTCTGCGATGTATTACAGTGGGCGCAACCCGTTGCGTAAGATTCAGCGCGAAGGTGACGAAAGAGAAGAAGTTTTTAGTCCGAAAGGAATGAAGCAACGCCGCTTGCATAAAGCCTTTTTGCGTTATCATGATGCCGAAAACTGGCCATTGTTACGTGAAGCACTGAAAAAAATGGGACGTGCCGACTTAATCGGCAATGGCAAGCACCACTTGATTCCCACATGGCAACCTGCTGGTACAGGCGAAGCGGGTGGTGAGGGTAAGCGTGTCGGTAAGAAGAATGGTCAGCAGCAGTTTTTAACCAAGTACACCGAGCGTGCTGGCGATAAAACCAAAACCGATAAAGTGCGTAAGCCGAGGCATCGAGATACGAAAGCGTAACTAACGCTGTATCGTTGGTTTTTATTGGCTTAAAAAACGTCAGCTTATTCGTAATTATGGCTGATCTATTTTTCGAACATCGCGTTCAAAGTTTGCTAAGTATTCGCTGACAACATGATAGTTAGCATTGTCGGCGGAATAAAAATCACTGGTTTCCATTGCAGCCAAGATAGAGCGCCCTTCGGTAGACGTTGATAAGGTGGTTAGTAATGTTTGAAGTTGGCTTTTGATTGTTTGTGGCAGATCGTCGCGAACCATAACCGAGTTATTCATTAGTGACTCTGTTTCCCATACCAGCGCTAATTCAGAAGCTTCTTTGGGATAGTCTTTTTGGAAGGCGCGCCACGGCGGTGGCCATGTTGCGGCAACAGAGGACTTGCCTAGGTAAACATTCATGATGGATGATTCTTGTGAGCCAACATAGGTATTTTGAATGTCTTTTTGAACATCAATACCATTCTTATGTAAAAAATATTGTGGCATGACGCAGGCTGCTAATGCAGTATAGGATGGGTAACTAACAACCTTGCCTTTTAAGGCTAAAGGGCTTTCTGGCATGGCATCTTTGCGTGCAATAAAGACACCTTTAAAATCTTGTGGTGCGCCCGCCATGGCAATTACCTGATAGCCATATTGTATCGCTTGTGTGGTTTGCCAAGGGTTTGGTAGCAAAATTTCGGGATTGCGAAGTTGATATTTTTGCTCGTAAGCTTGGTAGTCTCGAGATGCTTCTAGTGAGAGCTGCACGCCTTGTAAATGGCGGTTGAGATAGTCAATTAATGGCTGGTAGCGCTGTATGAGTTTTTGAGGGTTGTAGAGCGGATGAATCGCGAACTGGTAGGTTAGCGTTTTTCCGTCGGTTGGTTTTTCCGTATAGGTGAGCTCATAATGTTTTTCTGTTGTCTGTTCGCAGCCAACTAATAAAGACAGACTGGTTATGACAAGCCACTGCACCATGTTATTCATACCACTATCACCACCTACGATGAACTTTATTGTGTTTGCAGTATAAACGAATTCGTTAGATGTTTCCAAATCATTCGTTGGTGCTTTACAATGCATGTTCATTGATGTCGTTAAGTTGGTCGTGAAAACGATTTTGAATCACTTATTAGAGCCTTTTCAAACAGCACAAAGCGCAGTTTGAAAATTTCTCTATTTATCGTTTATTTGTAGAGACATGTCCGAAATACACATTCATAAATATCTAACGCCTGATGGTTATGCTTTCATGAAAGCGCGTTTGAATCATCTGTTATACAATGATCGTCCGCAAACCGTGCAAGCTGTATCGGAAGCAGCGGCATTGGGCGATCGTTCAGAAAATGCCGATTATATTTACGGTAAACGCAAGCTGCGTGAAATCGACCGCGAGATTCGACGACTGCAAATGCGTTTGGATGGTGCAAAAATCATCGATAAGTTGCCTGCAGAGCGCCAGCGTATTTTTTTCGGTGCGCGGGTGTTGCTCGAAGATGATAACGGCGTTGAACTCTATTTGCGACTTGTTGGTGTGGGTGAGCTGTTGCCCGAATCAGACTGTGTTTACGTCAGTTTGAATGCACCTATGGCAAAAGCCCTATTGGGTAAGTCTGTTGATGATGATATTGTTGTCGCAGGCGTGACTTACACCGTGTTGAATGTCATATATCAAAACTTATAAAACCTCGCTTCGTCGTCATCCTCGCGCATGCGGGGATCCAAGAAGTCAAAGAGATAGATTCCCGCTTTCGCGGGAATGACGTGTTTTTAGTGTTACTCTTAATTTAATAAAGGAAAAATAATGTCTATCGAACAAATGTTAAAAGATCGTAGTAATAATGCGTGTGAACTGTGTGGCGATGCCTGTGGCACCTTAGTCGTCATGACGGTTTCTGGCAATGATGATTCTGCCGATAGCAGTGTCTATATTTGCGACTCTTTCAAAAGCCAAATCGAGAACCCCGATACGATTGATGCCAATCAATGGCGTTGTTTGAATGAAGCGATTTGGTCGCCAACGGCAGCGGTGCAAGTGGTCGCTTATCGTATGTTGCATACCCTAGCCGCTAAAGGCGAGTCTTGGGCGCAGGAATTGTTAGACACAGCTTACTTAGAAGATGATGTCAAAGCATGGGCAGAATCGGGTATTGCACAAGCAACAGCCGACGACGATGATCCTAAGCCACGCGATAGCAATGGTGCAGAGTTGGCTGAAGGTGATAGCGTCACGCTGATTAAAGACTTGGATGTGAAGGGCATGAACTTTACGGCAAAGCGCGGCACACTGGTAAAAAACATTCACCTAACCAGTAATCCTAAGCACATCGAAGGTAAGATCAATGGTTCGACCATTGTGATTGTGTCAGCCTTTACCAAAAAAGCCTAAATAGCGTGCAAGACGCAATCATTGATATTTGCCAGCGCGTTTTGGGTTGGCAAGTGTCTGTCTCGCTAGAAACAGCAGATGATGTTTTCGTTGTCCGTGTTACGGGTGCGAAAGCGCAAGACCCGCTAACGCGAGGGCAGCAAGAAATGGACATTATTATGTCCTTGCAACATCTGTTGGGCGGTGCTGCTGTTCGCTTAATCATAGAGAAGATCTAATGGAATCAAAACACATTCGCGTGTGGGACTTGCCCACGCGACTTTTCCACTGGTCGTTGTTAGCGGCTTTTGTTGGTGCATATCTAACGGGTGATGTCTTTGACCTTTTAGAACCACACCAATGGATTGGTTTGGCAATGGTTTTCTTACTCAGTTTTCGCCTTGTATGGGGCTTTGTTGGTTCGACAACGGCGCGTTTTAGTCAGTTTGTGCGTGGTAAGGAAGCGGTGAGCGATTACCTCAATGGTCGTTGGCAAGGGGTTGGACATAATCCTTTGGGTGGCTGGTCGGTTGTTGCGATGCTGGCTTTGCTCGTCGCCATGACCATTACGGGCTTATTTGCCAATAATGATGCTGACTTTACCGCCCCGCTAACCTTTTTGGTTTCCGATAGCGTCAGTTCGCTATTAACATCGGCACATCATTTATTGTTTAAGCTGTTGTTGGTGCTGGTAGCCATTCATATTGGTGCAATTTTTTTCTACAAAATTGTGTTGGCAAAAGACTTGGTGACACCCATGCTTAAAGGTGATGCACCTGCCGAGTTGGATAGTGATGAGTCGACACAAGGTGGCGGGATGATTGCTGTGATTGTGGCGCTGGTAATGGCTATTCTGGCTGTTTGGGGAGCGAGTGGGGCATGGCACCAACCGCCAGCAAAGCCAGTGGTTAGTTCACCTGCGTGGTGATTGTTGGGTACCTCTAAAAACCTGCTTTTTGTCAAAATCGATAAGATAGATTCCCGCTTTCGCGGGAATGACAGGTTTTTAGAGATTCCTGTTTATGAGCTGCGCCCTAATTACTCTTTACGATATTTGTCGTGACAAGCTTTGCAGCTAGCCCCTGTGTCTTTGAAAGCCTGCATAACCGCAACCTTGTCGCCAGTGGCTGCGACTTTGGCGAGTTCGTTGGCGGCTTGGTTAAACTTAACAGCGACTTCTTTGACACCATCTTTATCGGTAAAGATTTCCGATTTGGCGCGCGTTTTCATATCGCCAATACTTTCTTCCGATCCTGAAATGTACAATGCACCCATGCCCATGTTTGCCATTGCGGCAATGGCTGTTGCAGCATTGGCGACTTGTTTGGCATCAAAGCTTTCTGGTGAGTCGATGGTCATTGCTTTGATTTTACTCATGTTCCAAGCCATGACGTTATAGCCCGCTTTGCGAAACTTAATCGCGTCTTCGGGTTTCATTTCTGCGTAAGCTGCGCTCGCAGCTGCGATAGATAGTACCGTTCCTAATAATAGGCTGCGTGTTAGGTTCATCTCGTGTTCTCCATAGTGTAGGGAACCTCTAAAAACTTAGCTTCGCTCGTTTTTAGATTTCCCAAGTTTGTTTTTTAGCTGAAGGAAGGGGGTTTATCAATACGTTACATGCTATTTTTAGCAATCCCCTTCCTTCAGACTTCCTACCCATTAAGTTTTAAGAGGTACCCTGTATTCGTTATGCCCACTTGTTATTGTATGGTTAAAAACAACTGCGCATATATCAATTTATATGAAATTTTTAAGAAATGAGCATCAGTTTTTTTGCAGTATTTGCCAGAGTTGTTGCCGATAAATCATCTAAAATAAGCGCGTCATGTGGTTGTCTGGTTTCGCTTTGTCGTTCTAGTGCGCGCTGATATAGCGGATCGTAGTGTTCTAACAGGAGTGCTTCGGTGATGTCGGCAAAGTTGCCTGCATCAATACGTTCGTGCCAGTTGTTGAGTTTGTCGTGACCAAAAACGGGTAATAAGTAAGACAGTTGTTGTTTGAGTCGTTCGGGATGGGCAACATATTCGGCATAATCTTGTAATAAATAAGTGACGCGACTGGCTATAGGTGCTTGCACTTCCCACAAGGGCGCACTTCGTATGGCTGTCATTAGACTTTCTGGCAGGGCAATCTGACCAATTTTTTTGCTTTCAGCTTCGACAAATATGGGCTTGCTGGCATCAAAACGGCGTAGGGTATCCGCCAGTTGGCTATCGAACCACTTTTGTGTCGGTTGCGCTGTGTCGGCAAAACGACCCAACACTGAGCCACGGTGTTGGGCTAATGTTTCTAAATCGAGCACTTGTGCGCCTTGTTTAGTAAGCTCGCTCAGTAAGGCACTTTTACCACTACCTGTTGCGCCACCGATCACCTTAAAGTCATGCTGCGTTGGTAAGCTTTCGAGAGACTCAACCACCAACTTACGGTAGGCTTTGTGTCCGCCTTCGAGTTGTTGCGCTTGCCAACCAATGGCGCGCAAAATCGTTACCATACTGCCCGAACGATTACCCCCTCGCCAGCAGTAGACCAAGGGTTTCCAGTTTTTTGGTTTGTCCATAAACAGTGCTTCGATATGCATCGCAATGTTGCGTGCTGCCATTGCACCGCCACGCTTTTTAGCTTCAAAGGCAGAAACCTGTTTATAGGTGGTACCGATTAAAATGCGTTCCTCATCATTCAAAGTGGGGGTGTTGATCGCATTAGGAATATGGTCGAGCAGGTATTCTGCTGGGGTTCTTGCATCTAATATGCTGTCGAAAGCATCGAGCTGTGATAAATTAGATAACTTAAATAACATACTGGCACCACTAAAAATCTAAGGGGTTGGAGGTCTGGAGGAAGGGATTGCAGGAACTAATCTGTAACCCTTTGATTTACTCCCTTCCTTCAGCTAAAAATAAACTTGGAAAGCCTAAAAATCAGCGAAGCTAGGTTTTTAGAGATTCCCATATAGAGAAAAACCCACCCATGGAAACAGAAAAACGGTTAACGGAATTATCGCACGGTGGCGGCTGTGGCTGCAAAATTTCGCCTGCTTTATTGTCCGATATGTTGGCAGGCTTGCGTGAGCAAGCTGTTTTGCCTGCAGCTTTAATGGTTGGTACAGAAACGAGCGATGATGCGGCTGTTTATCAACTTAACGAGCACCAAGCGTTAATTGCCACCACCGACTTTTTTATGCCCATTGTCGATGACCCTTATACCTTTGGGCGTATCGCTGCGGCTAATGCCTTAAGTGATATTTATGCCATGGGCGGACAGCCGATTATGGCGTTGGCATTGGTTGCCATGCCGATTGCTGTGTTACCTGTCGAGACCATGCGCGCTATTATTGCAGGTGGTGAGAGTATTTGTCGCGAAGCAGGTATTCCTGTTGCGGGCGGGCATAGCATTGATTCGGTCGAACCCATTTATGGGCTGGTAGGTATGGGCTTAGCACATCCACAGCACATCAAACGCAATGATGGCGCAAAAGTCGGCGATGTACTCATTTTGGGTAAGCCCTTAGGTATTGGTGTTTTTGCCGACGCGCTTAAAAAGTTAAAACTCCCCGATGCAGGTTATGAGCAGATGATTGCCAGCACCACACAACTCAATAAAGTAGGTACAACCTTGGGCTATATGCAAGGAGTTCATGCCATGACCGATGTCACAGGTTTTGGCTTGCTTGGTCATTTGCTCGAGGTTTGTCGTGGCTCTGGTGTTGCTGCCAACTTAACCATGCATCAAGTGCCCGTGTGGTCGGAAGCCTTGCCGTTAGCGCAGGCTGGTTTTGGTCCTGGTGCGATTGCTCGCAACTGGGCAAGCTATAGCGAGCAGGTTCAATTAGCCGATGATATCGAAGATTGGCAACGCAAGCTGTTGTGCGATGCGCAAACCAGTGGTGGCTTATTGGTTTCTTGTGCGCCATCGGCGGCGATGTCGGTATTAGAAGCTTTCCATAACGCTGGCTTTTCAAAAGCAAGTGCTATTGGGCATATTGTGCAAGGGCAGGGTATTCGTGTGAGCTGATGATGGATAGACGGCTTTTCTTAAAAACAATTGCAACAACCTTGGCAATCCCTACGCTGTTGCCAAGCGAAGTCGAGGCAGAGGCAGGAACAGGTCGCTGGTTGAATCTTGCTCGTCCGCAGTCGGGCGAACGGTTGTCCGTTATCTATAAACGTAATGGTCAGTTGGATGTTGCGGGTTATCGTAAAGTGTGTGCGCTCATGCGCGACGTGAAGGCCGATCAGGCCTCCGTCATTGATTTACGCTTGCTCGATATTCTCGATGGCATTCGGGCGGCTCTGGTTCAGGCTGGTGTGAAAAATCCCACTTTTATGGTGCACAGTGCGTTTCGTACATGGCAAACCAACCGAGAGGTAGGTGGAGTGCTTAATAGCTATCATCTTAAAGGGCAGGCGATTGATTTTCATGTTCAAAATGTACCAACTGACGTTTTATTTAAGTGGATGCAGCAAGTCAAATTTCATCAGGGTGTGGGTATGGGCTATTATGCTGGCACGCCCAATTGGATGCATCTAGACTCTCGGCAAGTAGGGCGCACGGTTATTTGGGAAGGTTAAAACCGACTACGCAGTCATCTTGCGTTGTTGCTGCGATTCTCGCGCTGCGTTACGTACTGATGTACGTGCCTTGCGTCTGCGAGTCTTGCGCCTAGCAATTTTGCCAGCTCGTGACGGTTTTATTGGTTTGCTGCGCTGCCATCTTGCTTTGTTGTAAAGATAAGCATAAAAAAAGCCCCGCGAGACTTTCATCTGCGGGGCTTTTTATTAGAACGACTTCTTAATGATGACGTTCTGTGCGGTCATGACGTGCTGGACGCGGCGCGCCATCACGAGAAGGACGCTCGTCACGGTCGTGAAAGCGGCTACGTTCTTCAGCGCCACGGTGATGACCTGCACCAGCAGAGGCAGCACCGTCACGGCTAAAGCGTGGACGGCTGTCATCGCCCGCTGGGCGACGGTCGCCAAAGCGGCTGTCTGTACGGCTGTCGAAGCGATCACCACCCGCTGGGCGATTGAACGCAGGACGGTCACCACGTGGAGCACCACCATCACGGTTGAATGCTGGGCGATCACCGCGAGGCGCGCCACCATCACGGTTGAACGCAGGACGATCACCGCGAGGCGCACCACCATCACGGTTGAATGAAGGACGATCACCACGAGGTGCGAAATCACCACGAGGCGCACCACCGTCACGATTGAATGAAGGACGATCACCACGAGGTGCGAAATCACCACGAGGCGCGCCACCATCACGGTTGAATGATGGGCGATCGCCACGAGGTGCGAAATCACCACGAGGTGCTCCGCCATCACGGTTGCCGCCGAAGCTGCGCTCGCCACCACGGCTATTGCCGCCATCACGACCACGTCCACCACCGAAACCGCCGCCATCACGACGACCACCACCGAAACCACCGCGACCACCATCACGACCACCGAAACCACGGCTTTCTTGTGGCTTGAAGCGCGCTTCTAAACCTTCTAAAGCAGTGATGTCAATTTTTTTGCTCATCAGTTTTTCGATACGACCTAAAGACTGAACATCCATACGGCTAACGAAAGAAATGGCAGCACCATTACGACCAGCACGACCTGTACGACCAATACGGTGAACATAATCTTCGGCAAACTTAGGCATATCGAAGTTGAACACGTGTGTAATACCAGGAACGTCGATACCACGAGAAGCCACATCGGTAGCTACCAAAATTTGTGTTTCGCCGTTGCGCATACGCTGAATCATTTTGGTACGCTGACGTTGAACCATGTCACCGTGTAACGGATCAGCAGAGAAGCCAGCATCGCGCAAGCCCATTGCTAATTCTTCAGCATCACGCTTAGTCGCTGTAAAGACAACTGCTTGACCCAATTCAGGTTGGTTTAACCAATGCTGTAACATGGTACGCTTGTGTTCTAAACCGTCAGCGTAATGTGCTTGTTGCACGATGGTTTCGTGATTTGGCTTAGTCGCAGCAACTTGTAACCATTCTGGCTCGTTCAGTAACTTAGAGGCAAACGACTTAACGCTGTCATCGAAAGTTGCCGAGAAACAAATCGTTTGGTGGTTTTTAGGCAGTTGCGCACCAATCGCTTGTACGTCTTCAGAGAAGCCCATGTCCAACATGCGATCAGCTTCGTCTAGAATGAACATTTCAACGCGGCTTAAATCTACTTTGCCACGGCTGATATGATCTAACAAACGACCTGGTGTGGCGACCAAAATTTCATGCGCCATGCCGATGTTGCGTAATTGATCACGGAAAGGTTCGCCACCTGTGACACAAACGGTTTTCATGCGTGGTAATTTGCCAGCCATCATCATTGCTGCTTTAGAAACCTGTTGCGCCAATTCGCGAGTTGGTGTTAACACAACAATACGTGCGCCACGAGATTCCTTGTTATCGCTTGGTGTTAATAAGCGTTGTAATGAAGGCAGAACGAAAGCTGCTGTTTTACCTGTGCCTGTTGGTGCGCAAGCAATCAAGTCTTTGCCTTGCAGCAACAACGGAATGCCTTGTACCTGAATTGGTGTTGGTGTTGTGATGTCGTTGCGTGTTAGGTTGTCGACGATGCGATCATCGATGCCAAGACCTAAAAAGGCGTTAACAGGTGTTTTTGTTTCAGATGATTCTGCAACATCGGTTGCGAGTTCTTCGGTGCTAAAATCTAATAAGCTATCAGACATAATTATTTTTCCCATTATGAGTCGAGCACATTTAAAACCTATTTCACTGCAATCTTGGCAGTTTATGACGGTTTATTAAGTGCTCGTTCGTTGCGCAAAAGCAAACAACGAGACGATAAAAGAGAACAACAAGCCAAAATAAGTGCATGCAAAATGAAGCGAGATGTCTAAATGGACAATAATAGCTTGTGGCAGCAGCAATCGTATGGGCGGGCGGTTCCCGTCAGCTCCCGCGCGATTGGCTGGCCTATTGTTCTGTTATCGGGTGCATTGAAGCACAGTCACAGAGGGGGGCGAGATAATCGAGTTTATTGCCGTAAACAGTTTTTAATAACGGCGATGCGAGAGAAAGTTTATTATGCCTTCTTTATAAGTGAATAGCAAGGCATTGATAAGAAATTTTTATGATTCTTGCAATTAATCCATGTTCGGGGTGTAAGCACGATAAATGTTTTTTCCAGCGGCTTTAGCTTGATACATCGCAATGTCTGCTTGATTCATGAGCGAGCGAGCGTCTGGCGCTTCATTTGGGAAACGGCTGTAGCCGATGCTAATGCCCAGCTTTAGTTGGTTTGACCCCGCGTGAAAGTGGTGATTGCTGATTTGTAAGCATAGGCTGCTGGCAAGGGCAGAAAGTCGCTTAGATTCTGTTTCGGGTAAAACGATTGCAAATTCGTCGCCTTGTAAGCGCGCAATAAACGATTTTTCGGGTACTAATCGCTGTAATAGTGCCGCAAAGCTCTTAATCAACTGATCGCCGATATGGTGTCCGATTGTATCGTTAATTTGTTTAAAGTTGTCTAAGTCGAGCAGCAAAATACTGGTGTCTTGTTTTGTGTTGACCATTAGATTTAAGTGAGAGTCGAGCGCATAAGCATTGGGTAATGCCGTTAAGCTATCATTGTTTGCAAGATACATGACTTTTTTATTTAAGCGTTTTTGCTCATCGTATGCCGATTCAAGTTGTTCTATTTTGAGAGAAATAGCATCGGACATTTGATTAAACGCCATCACGAGCTGGTCGTACTCGTGGTGTTCGCTAGTGCTTAGCTTTTGATGATAGTTGCCTTGGGCAATTGTTTTTGCTTGTTGTGTTAATTGCATAAACTTTTTACCGAACCAATAATTTAAGCTAAGCAGGAGTAAGGCAGAAAATAACAGTTCAAATAAGGCGATACCAATGCTGCGAATTAAGGCGTCTTCTCGCGCTTGAAGGTAAAATTGAGTGGAAAGACCAATAGCAAGTGTTCCTAATGGGGTTTCGCCAAGGCTGAGCGGAATGCGTGTATCAAAGCGGGCATCTGATAGGGCGTTCGGGTTAAATGCTTCGGTTTCTACTCGCGGTAACGGCGTTTGTTCGTCCCAGCCAACCGAAATGAGTCGTCGGCTTTGACGATCAAGGACAACCAGATAAACAATGCCTTCGACTTGTTGTGTTTCGTTCATGATCGCCTTTGCCGTGGCGTAGTCCATTTGTACCAGTGGGGCGGATAGGGCGCTTTGCAGTAAAGCGCTTGATTCGTTGAGTCGAGTTTGTGTTTGTGCTGACAGGCTTGTATGGAGTTGCTCCAGATTGCTCCAGATTAACAAGCTCAGCATAATGCTTTCAATGAATAAGCTAGCGAGTACCCATTTCAAACCAGAAGAAGTTGTTTTTGCGTTAAACACGTTATCTACCCATATCAATTGTTGGCGTCGTATTAAGATATGTGAAAGCTGCATTGCTTAATGCTCTGACGCTGTTTAAGTCGTCTGTAGTGACAGGGCGAAAGGCTTTTAGTTTGTTACTTTCTAAGTGTGCGATGCCCTCTGGACTGATGGCAAAGGCATCGATGGTTTGTTGCCATGTGCGTAGGTCGATGCCTTTATCTGTTTTGGCGAGATAGATGCGGCTAGGTTTAGGTTCGCTACGCCAAGATACATGGATTTGTTTTTTGATCTCATCGTTTAGTTTGACGTAGTTAGGCCATGACATGATAGCAATGTCCGTTCTGCCCTGTGCGACTGCCAATGCAGCACTGTCTGAAGCGCTGGCATAATTGACTGTTAAGCTGCCATTTTCTACGGTTAAGCCACGATAGTTGAGTTCCTGTAGTCCTGTTAGGGTAACAAAAGATACAGGGTCAAGTCCTGTTGTTTTAAGCGGACGTTCTTCGGGTATTCGTTCGCTACGGGTAATTAGAACCGTTTCTAAGCCTTGTGTATAAGTCGTCAATGGTACATAGCCTGCGTGTTCCTGCGCCATGAGTGCGAGATGAGGTGAAGTGATGAGTAAATCATACTGACCTTGCAAGCTGCGGCGCGTAAACTCACTAAAGTTTGGAGCAGTGACAATCTCGACGTTTTTGCCAAGTTTTGTTTCGAGGAAATTGCGTAGTGATGCGTGAGATTCGAGAATGACACGAGCTGAAGAGTGGGGTGCAATACCAATTAATATCGAGTCAGTTGCATTGGCGTGAGCAGAAATGCAAGCCATCATTGTGGTCAATAGGAAACCATAAATTGTTTTGATCATGATGGCTTAGTCTCGAAAAGTGTTGATTTAAGGTTAGGTGTTGTTGTCTTTTCTGTCAAGCGCTGCCTTGTGTGCGTATTTTTGCTGCTGCTACTGCCATAGTTTGCGCTGTTTGGCTAAGAGTGCTTCTTGGCTTTCGATATGCGCTGGATCTTTGGGGATGCAATCAATCGGACAGGCTTCGACGCATTGTGGTTTGTCGTAAAAGCCAACGCACTCGGTACAGCGATCAGGATCGATGACGTAAATTTTTTTGCCCACCGAAATGGCCTGATTAGGGCATTCGGGTAGGCACATGTCGCAGTTAATGCAGTCTTTGGTAATGATTAATGCCATTACAGCTGACGCACCAAAAGCCCAAACTTGAGGGTTTCATCGTTGGTTAACTGAGGAATCAGACTGCGTGGAATTTGCACAATATGTCCACTGCCCGATGCGACTTGCGTTTCTCTGCCATTTTTGTCGAGCAATCCTTCTAGAATAAAAGGGTAGCGCCCTTGTGGGGTATGCAAAGTGAGTAGGTCACCGACATGAAAGTGGTTTTTGACATCAATGGTGATGGTTTTGTCTGAGCTGTCGAGTACTTCGCCGCAGAATTGTTCGTGTAAGGCAAGACTAGAGCCAGTTTCGTAGGTTTGGGTGTCTTCGGGTGCGCGATGGCGACGTAAGAAGCCTTCGGTGTAGCCTCGGTTAGCCAGTCCATCCAAGTCTTTAAGCCATTGGTCGTCGAAAGGTTTGCCAGATTCGGCAGCATCAATGGCGGCACGGTAAGTCGCTGCCGTACGAGCCACATAATAATGCGACTTGGTACGTCCTTCGATTTTAAGCGAGTGTACACCAATATCCATTAATGGCTTCACTTGCTCGATGGCGCGTAAGTCCTTCGAGTTCATGATATAAGTGCCATGCTCATCTTCGAATGCAGGCATGAGTTCGCCGGGGCGGTTTTGTTCTTCGAGCAGATAAATTTGATCGCCCGCGCTGCGATTGAGTTTAATTTCTTTGGGGTCGACCATCACCACATCGCCACCTGCAGTTTCGGTGGCTTCGTGGGTGTCGTACTTCCAGCGGCAAGCATTGGTACATGCGCCTTGATTGGGGTCGCGTTTATTCATATAGCCCGATAGTAAGCAACGTCCCGAGTAAGCGATACATAACGCACCGTGAACAAAGACTTCTAGTTCTATGTCTGGTACCGTCGTGCGAATCTCAGCAATTTCTTCGACCGATAGCTCGCGCGATAAAATAGCACGCGTTAAGCCTTGGTTTTTCCAAAATTGCACGCTTGCCCAGTTAACCGCGTTGGCCTGTACCGACAAATGGATGTCCATGTCGGGGAAGTGTTGGCGTACCAGCATAATTAAGCCAGGGTCTGACATAATCAGCGCATCTGGGTTTAGGTCGATCACCTCGCGCATATCTTCGATAAAGGTTTTAAGCTTAGAGTTGTGCGGCATGATGTTAACCACGACATACAGTTTCTTCCCTTGTGCGTGTGCTTCGCTGATGCCCGTTGCCAGCGCTTCCAAATCGAATGAGTTATTGCGTACACGCAACGAGTAGCGCGGCTGTCCTGCATAGACAGCATCTGAGCCATAAGCGTATGCATAACGCAGGTTTCGCAGGGAGCCAGCAGGAGAGAGAAGTTCTGTTTTTTTCATCGTGTTTTCTTTATGTTTTTCGATAGGTTAGCCCAATAGACGAATACTATCGATAATCGACTTTATCTGCAAGTAGCGTGACATGAATTGATGGGCTTGTGTGTCTGTCGGTAAGCATGCATAATGTAGTGTTGGAACGTAATAAAATGACAAGTTATTACAGTACGCCTTAATAAAACAAACAAGGTCAGGTCAGGTCATGAATATGCCACGTTTAACCCGCTCAATTTTTATCGACTTATTGCTTTATATGGTGGGCTTCGGTCTATTTGCGGGCTTAAGTTACCCTTTCTTTATGCCTCTGTTTGGTGTTGATAGTAGTAGTGTCATGACCCCCTTGTTTTGGGCCAGTTCTGTTTTTGCTGGCGTGTCGATGGGGCTAATTAATTTTTTGTGGGTGCATGTTACCTTACGTCCCCATCTACGCTTATTGGCTGATCGTATGCATGGTATTGAGTTGGTGCTCAATAAAAACATGTATCAGGAGGATTGGGACTCGGCTTGTGGACATCAAAGTTGCTTTATTCAAGAGTCATCTCAAGATGAAATTGGTGAGTCGGCACAAGCCTTTAATGCTCTGGTCAAAGCTTTAGTGCATTCGCACGATGTAGAGTTTTCGCTTAAAGAGTTAGGGCAAACATTATCAAGCTCGCTGGACTTGTCCGAAATGGGTGAGTCAGCGTTACGATTGATGATTACCCGCACAGCATCTAGTGCTGGTTGTTTGTTTGTTGAAGATAAAGGGCGTTTAATTACCATTGCCAATTTGGGTATTCAAGATGCGGATAAGTTGGCAAAAGATCCATTTGTACTTTACTGTATGGACGTAGGACGCAAAGATAAGGTTTCTTTGCCAGAGGACGTTGAAGTGAATGCCTTGTTAACTCAGTTTAGACCGAAAGAGATTTTGGTTGTGCCGATTCGTTATAAAGATGAAAATCAGGGCGTTTTGGTGCTTGCGAGCGCGACGGGTTATGTTCAGGAAGACCACGATTTGGTCGATATGTTTACGCAGGGTCTCGGTTTGGCGATGTCGAATGCTTTAACGCATGATCGTTTGCAAGATTTGGCGGCAATGGATCCGTTAACAGGTGTTTATAATCGTCGCTTTGGTTTAAATCGTCTGCGAGAAGAGTTTCAGCGCGCTCTGCGTGGTCAGTTGCCACTCGCTGTGATTATGCTTGATTTAGATCATTTCAAAAACATTAATGATACTTATGGTCATTTGATGGGAGATCGTGTGCTGGTCGAAACTTCTCAAGTATTGCGCGGAGCTTTGCGCGAAGAAGATATTCTGATTCGATATGGTGTGAAGAGTTTTTGGTTGTGTTACCTGGCGCTGATTTAAATATCGGTGCATCTACCGCTGACCGTGTTCGTCGATTGATTGAGGATATGGTTATTACTGATGAGCATCAAAAGTTGAGTGTAACTGCCAGCATGGGGGTGAGTGCCATTCCACGAGCCTTTACCGACAATGAATTACAGCTGATTAAAGCAGCCGATGATGCGCTTTATCAAGCTAAAGCCGCTGGGCGCAATCGGGTATTGAGTACGCGATAAGTGGAACTAAAGGCAGCTTAGGCTGCCTTTGTTTTGTGCGGATTACTTCGTGCAGATTACTTCATAACAAGGCTGATAGGGTTTGTCGCCTAATTTCATGCGTTTTTGCTCAACCAGCGTGGTTAGCAGACGATCCATCGCTTGCATAATGTGCGCGTCACCGGTGAGTTGATAGGGACCTTTTTCTCGAATTGCCCGAATACCATTCGCTTTAACATTACCAGCAACAATGCCCGAAAAAGCTTGGCGAAGTTGACTAGCAAGCTGGTACGTGGGTTGCTGGCTGGTTAGATTGATGCCACGCATGTTGATATGATTGGGTTCGAAAGGTTGCTGTAATTCGAAGGGGATATTAAGTTGCCAGTTAAAGTAATAGGCATCGCTGGTCGCTTTGCGCTGTTCGCGCACGGCTTGCAGTTGTTGTTTGATCTGCGCTGCAATCTGCTTTGGTTGATTAATGATTAAACTGACCTTGCTCCATGTGCCTTCGCCTAAGGTGTCGGTAATGAATGTTTTTACCGCAGAAAAATAGGCTTCGCTACCCGCAGGACCTGTGAGAATGACAGGTAAGTGAATGTCGCTATTATCAGGATGGATCAGGATACAGAGCAGATAGAGCAACTCTTCCATAGTCCCAGCGCCGCCAGGGAAAATAATAATGCCATGTCCAACACGTAAAAAAGCTTCTAGGCGTTTTTCGATGTCTGGCAAAATAACCAGTTCGTTGACAATCGCGTTGGGTGCTTCGGCTGCGATAATATTGGGCTCAGATAAGCCGATATAACGTGCGGAGCGGTTGCGTTGTTTACTATGACCGACTGCAGCTCCCTTCATGGGTCCTTTCATAGCCCCCGGTCCACATCCCGTGCAGACATCAAGCTCTTGCAGTCCAAGCTCATAACCAACGTATTTGCTGTAGTCGTATTCATAACGACTGATGGCGTGTCCACCCCAGCAAACGATGATGTTGGGGGTCAGGTTGGCTTTTAAAATATTGGCGTTGCGAAGTTGATGAAATAGGGCATTGGTGATGCCTTCGCTACAATTCAAATCAAAACGCCCCGAAGCAAGAATATCGTTTTTGGTATAAACCAAGTCGCGAACAACGGTAAAAAGATGTTCTTTAATACCCGTAATCAGCTCGTTATTGACAAAGGCAATATTGGGCGGGTTGTTGAGGTGTATTTGCACACCTCGCCCTTTGGCAATCACCTGAATCGTAAAGTCGGGATGGCGTTCGATGAGTTTTAAGCCGTCATCTTCATCATTGCCGGTATTCAGAACCGCTAATGCACATTGACGCAGTATGTCATTAAGCCCTTCGTCGGACTGATCGCAAAGCTGCAACGCTTCCTGTTGCGATAGAATTTGTAGTGAGCCTTCGGGGCGAATGATGATGGTATTCATGGTGTTAAATCTTTATCGGTAATGGCGTTTTTCTTGTTGAAACGATTTTCTCTAAATTGTGCTAGCTTTTCGGGAAAACGCGCGGTGAGGTAGGCGACACTGCCATATTTAATCAGTTTTCCGCCTGCTAATGCGCCCCACATCGCCCACCAAGATTGATCGGTCATGGCTAAAAAGAAAAGGGCAGGACTTTGTGGTAAGGGGGTTGCAGCAATAACCGCCAGCGCCCATACGCCCCAGTCGGTTAGCCAGTGCAACATCATTTGCCAAATATCGCTCGCAAACCACTCTGGATGTGATTCCATGACTTGCACCCAACCAAGATGGTGAAATATGAGCAAGACAAAAACGCCGCCTAAGGCACTTCCCATGCTGGTAAATAGGGTAATGCTCCGCCATTGTGCAGGAGATATGAGTACCGCCGCCATGAGTACAGGTACAAATGGAATGGCACTAACCGCACAGCCACAAGCAATCAACCCTGTAAATGCGGGGTAGTAGGTAGTAACAGCATGGCGTTGCAGTAGCGATTGTAGGTAGGAATGTATTCTAAAAATCATGATCGCTCTGTCTGCTTAGCTGCTTTGTGGCGTATTTTTTCTTGATACATAGCAATATCCGCATAATGCGCTAAGCTAGTGCTATCGTTGCCATGTTCGGGATAAATCGCAATACCGATGCTACAGCCTATGGTGATACTCAGTTCGTTAATCATGAAGGGACGAAACATGGCAGCATGAATTTTATCGGCAACAGGTTGTGCATCTTGTTCGTTTTCGATGCTGGTCGATAGCAATAGCACAAATTCATCGCCGCCAATACGACCTAATGTATCTGATTCTCGCACACATTCTTGCATACGTTGCGCCGAAATTTTAAGTAGTGAGTCGCCAATTTCATGACCATGCGTATCGTTAACGGCTTTAAACCCGTCAAGGTCAATAAATAGAAGCGCAAACCCACTCTTTTCCCGCTTGGCAATGCTTAGGGTTTGGTTGACACGATCGAAGAAGGTGGCGCGGTTGGGTAGCTCGGTTAGACTGTCAAAATGGGCTAAGCGTTCTATTTTAGCTTGTATTTGCTTTTTTTCTGTGATGTCTTTTGCCATGCAAAGAATGTAGCCTCCGTCGTTATTGGCGTTTTTGAAGGGGGTATTGAGCCATTCGCATAAAATCATTGATCCGTCTTTACGGCGATTCATATTTTCTGAGTCTAGGGTGACACCTTTGGATTTAACGCCAGAAAAAATCGTTTCAACTTGTACGGTACTGGCTGGCGGAACCAGTAGTTCGAGCACGTTTTTGCCAAGTACTTCGGCTTCAGACCAGCCAAATGTTTTTTCGGCTTCTCGGTTCCATTGTAATATTTTGTTCTCTTCACTAATCACAATCATGCTAATGGGTGCATATTGGAATAAGGTGTCTAGCCGATTGGCTGTTGCCCGAACACGCCGATAGACGTATCCAATGAGCAATGCCAATAATAATGCTGAGGCAAGTGCGGTGATGCTGATAAAGAGGTGTTCGCGTAGTTTGGCCACTTCTGCTTGATGATCGGGAAAATAAAGCATCTTACTCACATCAATATGTTTGGGTAGTAGCCCTAGCTGATGATAGGTTTGGACAATATGCTGCCAACGTCCCTCATTCATGTAGCCTGGCATAATCAGTTCGGGCTGCATGAGGTTACACATAGCTTTTGCTTCAAAGCGTAGGTGATCGAGTGTGTGGCGTTGGCTGTATTTGTCATAGATGAGGCGAGCGATTTCTTCTTGGTTGTTGAGGGCATATTGCCAGCCACGCATACTGGCAGCACGAAAGGCCTCTACTTGTTTTGGGTTGTTTTTGAGCTGCTGCTCGGTTGTAAAAAGGTTGTCGCCATAAAAGTCGATGCCGCTCATGCGTGGGCTGAATTGGTAATAGTCTTGGTGCATGGTTTGTAAAACAAAAGACTCGTCGGTATCGTAGATCAGCATGGCATCGACTTTTCCTGCGATAAAATCGTCGAGCTTGCTGCTCAGTGGTGCTTGCGTGAATTTTTTTGCAGGCAAGCCTTCTTGCTGTAAATAAGCAAAAAGTTCGGCAGAGCCAGTCTCGATCATGATGTTGCGCCCAGCGAGTTTGTGCACATTGTCGATACCGCTGCTAGCGAGGGTAACCAGTTTGACGGGTGAGTGTTGGAAAATAACGCCTAACACAACAAAGGGTGCACCATGATAGTGAGCCAAAATAATTTCGCTGGTTCCTGTGCCATAGTCGGCATGTCCTGCTTGCACTTCTTGCATGACATCGGTACTGGGAGAGCCTTCAATAAAGCTAACATCTAGTCCCGCTTCTTGATAATAGCCTTTTTCTTTTGCTGCATAGTAACCCGCAAACTGGAATTGATGCATCCATTTGAGCTGTAGGGTAACTTTTTCGTTGGGCTTGTCTGCAGCATAACTGTTTAAACTCATGATTGCCACTAGGCTAAGCATGAGCGTAATCAATACAGTTGTCGATTTATGATGAGACATGATTCAGTCTTTTTGCGTACTTATTGGCTTGGTCTAAAATCATATCATAGCTGTCTTGTTTAATGTGTTGCTATTGATCCTTAAAGGCACTTAGAATGAATACTCTTGCTGTTGTGTTAAGGAATGGGTATGCGTTTTAATCAAAGCATTATTCTGATGATGTGCTGGGCACTTGCCGCGACTGTCTTGCCTGCGCAGGCGCAATTTATTCTGTCGCCAGATGAATTGGCTTCGCATCTCAATCGTGTGGTGGTGCTTGATGCGCGTAGTGCCCAGAGTTACGATACAGGGCACATTGCGGGCGCACTGAGCTTTCCTGTCGATTGGACCTTTGCAAATAAGTCGCTAGATGGTGCGATTGTGCAACCTGCGCAGGCGCAGGCGACCTTGCGTCAGTTAGGGATTACTAGCGATACCAAGGTGGTCGTTTACGATAGTGGCAATATGATGGATGCCGCACGCGTGTTTTGGATGCTTGAAGTTTATGGCGTTAAGCAAATACAAGTGCTCGATATGGGGTATGCAGGCTGGACAGCATTAGGGTATGCCGAAAGTTTTGAGGTGCCTTTGCGATCGCCTAGCGATTATGTAGCAAGAATAGATCATCATCGCATTGCGACTAAGCTAACGACACTGGCAGCCACACAAAATCCGAATCAGCTTATTATCGATGCGCGAAGTAAATCGGATTATGTGGGTAAAACATCCAGTGCGCAGCGTTTTGGTCATATTCCAGCGGCTCGCAATATCCCAGCGGCACAAAATGTTATTGCGATTGAAAATAAAGGCGATCAGTTTTTGTCGTTGAATGCTTTGGCTGATTTGTATGCCGATGTGTCTAAAGACAAACGTGTGATTTTATATTGTGCGATTGGTCGTGTGTCTTCGGCGAATTATTTGGCATTACGTTCGTTAGGTTATGATGTGGCTAACTATGATGCCTCTTGGCAGCAATGGGGGAATGATTTTAACTTGCCGATAGAAAATCCGTCGAATGCGATCCTAGGCAATTAAGGAAATTATCGTCGTGTGGCAAAGACTTAGCATTCGTACCCAGCTCATGGTACTGATGATTGTGTTACTTTCTGCGATTCAAGTGACGACCTTGTTGTTGATTAACTGGTTCGATCGCCAAGAACGTCAAACGATTGCGCATGAGCAGGCGCAAACTTTAGCGAGATCGCTCAATAATGATTTCTTAGAGGCCATTCTTAACCCAACAACCGACAATTTTGCGGAACTGGGTTTTCGTATTGCGGCTTATCAGCCAGTAGATGCGGTGCGCATTGCTAATGCGCAACGGCTGCCTATTTATGATTATCAAAAGCACGATGCCTACGCTGATTTACTCAAACTTTCGACTGTTAACTTGTCACAGTCAGTATTTGATGGGGCGCATCTGTTTTTAAGGATGCCTATTCAAGCCGATGACCATGTGTTTGGAAGTGCGCTGATTGTGATCGACCCTCAACAGTATGCCACGCAACTGGAAGATCGGTTCATGACGCTGATGTGGATCTTCCCATTAGAGTTGTTGCTGGGGTTGTTGGTCGCTTGGCGCGTGAGCGTGCGTTTTACCTATCCATTTGCTCAGTTAGCACAGTCGATGCAACAGCAACAGTTGTTGCATCAGCATTTCGAACCAGTCAGAACAGAAGCGAAGAATGAAGTGGGTCAGCTATTCGATGGCTATAACCAGATGATGGTTAATATCCAACAGGCAAGTGCGGCATTGCGCTATCAAAGTGAGCATGATGATTTAACGGGTCTATGGAATCGGTTTGCAATGGATCAAGCGCTTTCTCGTGCATTATTAGCGCCTACTACTTTGTTACATCATCTGTTCAAATTGGATTTAGATCAATTTAAGCTCGTTAATGATCAGTATGGCTATGAGGCAGGCGATGACTTGCTTAAAGTGTTATCGCAATCTCTGCAATCGACGCTTCCTGAAAAGGCGATGGTGGCAAGGTTGGGCGGAGATGATTTCCTTGTTTTATTGCTGAACGAATCGCAAGCATCAGCAGATGCGCTTGCTCAAAGTCTATTAGCAATGTTGCATGATTATCGTTTTGTATGGGATGGGCAAGCGATTTCGGTATCTGGTTCGATTGGTATGGTGAGTTTTAAGGCGAATGAATATACCTTAGCGGCCTTGGGTAAGGCCTCTGATACTGCTTTTTACATTGCTAAGTCTGCAGGACGTAATCATTTACACGTTTATTGTGCCGACGATGCTCATACGCAGCAGTTTGATCGTGATATTCTGGTTGCCAGCTACCTCAAAGAGGCTTTGGGAGCGGGGCCAGCGCGATTTGAGTTATACGCTCAGGCGATTGTTCCTTTGCAGCAGGACAGCGATCAAATTGGTTACGAAATTCTGATTCGACTGTGGGACAGTGAGGGGCGATTTGTTGCACCCGATGACTTTTTGCCGACTGCTGAACGCTATCAGTTAATGGTCGATATTGATCGTTATGTTCTCACGAGCTATTTGTCATCGGTAAGCCAGTATCCCGATCATGTTAACAGTTTGCATATTGCACATGTCAACTTAGCAGGTGGTTCCTTGAATCATCCTGATTTTCAGCGAGCGATTAAGCAATTGATCGCTGACGTTAGTTTTCCATGGCACAAATTAGCACTAGAGGTAACAGAAACCTCGGCTGTGGGTGATTTGTCGCAGGCAATTGATTTTATTAAGTACTGTCAAAGCGTGGGGATTGAGTTCGCGTTGGATGATTTCGGTACAGGGATGTCTTCGTTTGAGTACCTCAAACACTTGCCGTTTGATGTGGTCAAGATCGATGGTAGCTTCATTAAAGATATGCACAAAGATCCGCTAGATTTGGCAGTGATTCGTTATATTCATGAAATCAGCCAGTTGCGTCAGCAAGAAACGGTTGCTGAATATATTGAAACAGCAAAAGATGTTGAGGTGTTGCGTAACATCGGCATTACCTACGGTCAAGGTTATTTCTTAGGTAAACCTAAGCCATTGCGCGAGTGGTTGGGAGGATAGTTTTTCGGGCAGTACTTATGGGCACCTCTACAAACTAAAAACCTATTAATCCCTTCCACCAGAGAAAAAACAACTTAGGAAATCTAAAAAATGCACGAAGTGCAGTTTTTTGAGGTTCCCTTATGCTTGTACAAATCTGAGCTTATTGCCTAACCAGCGCTGAATGAGCGGCTGGACATGCTCTGGGTTCTGTTGTGCGATATGCTCCGCCAGGTGTTTTGCGGGCTGATGTAGGGCGGTATCGCGTAATAAATCGGCGATGCGCCATTCGCTTAATCCCGTTTGGCGCGTACCAAGCACCTCACCTGGGCCGCGTAGGTGTAAGTCTTGTTCTGCCAAGGCAAAGCCGTCTTGGCTGTTGCGAATCGCCTCAAGGCGTGCGTGCCCTGTTTCCGATACAGGGTGTTTGTATAGTAACACGCAGCTACTTTTTCCTGATCCTCGCCCCACGCGTCCGCGTAGTTGGTGTAATTGCGCAAGTCCGTAGCGTTCGCTATTGTCAATGACCATCAGCGTCGCGTTGGGGACGTTGACACCCACTTCAATTACTGTCGTGGCAACTAATAAGTCCAGCATGCCCGCTTTGAAAGCTTGCATCTGTTTGTCTTTTTCTTTGCCGCTCAGTTGTCCGTGTACTAGCCCG
Source organism: uncultured Francisella sp. (assembly GCA_964606405.1). Taxonomy (GTDB): domain Bacteria; phylum Pseudomonadota; class Gammaproteobacteria; order Thiomicrospirales; family Thiomicrospiraceae. Next base: position 10,527 of record CAZSGH010000001.1, on the reverse strand, counting down.
ACGCGCAGCGCAGGATAGCGGCTTTTTAGCCATTGCGAGGTATCGCTGACGTTGTGCGCATCGAGCGTTTCACTTTCGACAATGAAGGGACAAACCCAATAAGCCTGTGTGCCTTTTTGGCAAGCATTGGCGAGTCTGTCGGCAACAGTTTCACGACGGGCGTCGGGAATAACGACGGTTTCAATCGGCTGCCGACCTGGGGGGCGTTCGGTCAGGCTGCTGATATTCAAGTCGCCATAAAAACTCATGGCAAGGGTGCGAGGGATAGGGGTGGCGGTCATCAGCAGTAAGTGCGGAATCAGTGCATCTTGTGCGCCTTTGTTTTTGAGTGCGAGGCGTTGTTCGACACCAAAACGATGTTGCTCGTCGACAATGACTAAGCCAAGGTTTTTGTATTGCACTTGCTCTTGGAAGAGGGCATGGGTGCCAACAATGACGCTGATACTGCCATCGCTAATGCCCACCAGTGCTTTGCGTTTATCGGCGGCTTTGCTGCTGGCGGTAAGTAGTTGGCAGACAATGCCCATCGGCTTGAGCCAAGGTGCAAGAGTAGCATGCAGTTGTTCGGCCAAAATTTCGGTTGGTGCCATGATGCTGGTTTGTACGCCACTGCTGGCAGCATGGACGGCTGCCAGCGCGGCTAGTACCGTTTTGCCGCTGCCGACATCGCCTTGCAGCAGTCGATGCATGGGATGCGCTTGTATTAAGTCTTGCGCAATGTCTTGCCATACCTGCTGTTGCCCTTTGGTGAGGCTAAAGGGCAGTGCCGAGATGAGTTGTGCGCACAAGTCTTGGCTCGGTTGTAAGGCAAGGGCGCGACTGTTAGCAAAAGCGGCGCGCGCATTCATCGCAAGCAATTGCTGTGCGGTGAGTTCTTCTAAGGCTAAACGCTGTACGGCTGGATGGCTACCGACTGTCAGTGCAATGGCATCACCTGGACGTGCAAGGTGAATAGCGGTTAGGGCTTGTACTAAGCTGAGTTGATTGGCCTGCTGGGGGAGTAACTCAGCGGGCGGTGTTTGCGTTAGGCGTGCTAATCCATCGGAAATGGCCTTGCGCAATAATCCTTGCTTGAGCGAGCCTACACTGGGATAAACTGCCGTGAGGGTGTCGGGCAGAGGGGGGGGATTACGTCCGTCGAGTCGAACCATATTGGGGTGCAATAGGGTTAGCTCACCACTCATGTCTCGATTGAGTTGCCCAAAGACGCGAATGCGCGTACCGACTTTGGGCAGAATGTGTGCCCACTTGGTATAGTTAAGGAAGCGTAGGGCAATACTGAAACCGTCGCCTTGTAGCGTTAGTAAATGTACGGGACGACGCGAGGGTAATTCTTGGCAACGGCTAATCGTGCCTTCGACTTGAATCAATTGCCCAACTTGTAACTGATGCGATGGGGTCAGTTGTGTGCGGTCTTCGTAGCGTAACGGCAAGTGCAATAACAAATCCCACAGGGTGAAGATGCCTGTTTTGTGTAGCGCATCTTCAGCGGCCGGTCCTATGCCTGCGAGTTGGTTTATGGGGGTGGATAGCATGGTTCTGACTAGATGATGAGCGGATTAATGATTGTAGAAATAAATATTTGAATCAAGAAGAATCACGTCCACTCATCTCGTTGTGATATTTGCCAAGCTAGTGGGTCTTGTATCTGCTTGAATGGTTTTTCTTGCGCGCTGCCTAGCAGTGTTTTGATTGACTGCTTAGCGTTTGTTGTCAGTTCTTTTGCTTCGAATGCAACTGCATACATAGCGTTATTCCTTGTAAACTACTTCCTGCAGAATCATACCATAAAACAAACAATGCCTCGTAAGAGGCATCAGAACGTTTGGAGTGATATTGCGTTAAATTGGATCAGCTTGGAGGCTTTATCGCGATGAGTTAGGCAAATATCCGTGAAAGCAGCCTACAAAAACAGAGTTAAAGCTGTGACGACTCTTTTGATTTTTTCTTAGCATTTTCGGTTGCTGATTGCGCTTCAAATGCCTTTTGTAAATCTTTGCTAATATAGTTCATAGTCATTTCAAAGCTCAAGTGCGGAGCATCCAGTGTGATTTCTGTATTTCCATTAACATATTTGGCGGATTTATTACCAACAAACGGTATTTCTTTAGAAATTAGTTTGTATTTTTTTCCCATGCTCTCATAGAGGTATTCAAACTTACTTTTTGGTAGCGTCGTCAACACAGCCAGCAATTGTCCGTCTTTGCTAAAAACAGTCGTTATCTCTTGCAGACCATCAAACTCTATTTGTGATGGTTTAATGCTGTACATTTCGCCGCCACTATATTTATTTTCGCCTATATTTGATGCGCTATACTTGGCTTGCATTTCTTTGATCGTTGTCTTTCCAATCTCAAGTCCAAACGGAGCTGGATCAGCCCATGCGGTAGCTGTTACAAGCATCACCACACTTAAAAATAATGGTTTAATGTTCATTTTACTTTTACCTTCTATTGATTGTATTGCGCTTTAATATCACTTCGAACACGCTGATTTGTTCGAGGCTTAAATTTCCTTAGTTACGACGCGCTATTTCAGCTTTTTTGTACCACGCATTGGATTGCTTGGCATCTTTTTTAAGTCCAAGCTGCCCAAACTCGTAGGCTTTTGCCAAACGCTCCATAGCAAGCTCATCACCTGCGTTTGCACCTTTTTGATACCATTCGAGTGCTTGTGAAGGGCTATAGGGAACACCGTTACCATTTTCAAACATGGCTGCGATATTTCGCATAGATCGACCATAGCCTGCTTCTGCTGCTCGCAAATACCAGCGGGCTGCCTCTGCATAGTTTTGTTTTACGTAATCTCCATCGTTAAACATGGCACCAATATTGTTCATGGCGATAATGTTGCCCTTTTCGGCCGCTTTGGTGTATAGGTCATAAGCTTTTTTATAGTCTTTTACAACACCGACCCCATTGTTATACATGTAGCCTAGGTTCAACATTGCGTTCGAATCGCCTTGATCGGCTGCTTTTTGATACCACTTGATCGATTCGGTATAGTTTTGCGCAACACCTATACCTCGATTGTAGTTAATGCCAAGGTTACGCTGAGCTGCAGCATGCCCCTGATCAGCTGCTTTACGATACCAATTAACGGCTTCAAAGTCATTGCGTGTTACGCCTTCACCTGTGTCATACATATATCCAACATTGAACTGAGAATCTTTATCTCCCTGTTTAGCTGCTTCCATGTACCAGTAAAAAGCGAGTGATGAATTTTTAGGAATATCCTTCCCTTCACCATTGCGATACAAAATACCTAAGTTAGTTTGTGCATCTAACAGACCACCATTTGCTGCTTTGGTTAGCCACATTAAGCCAGTTTTGACGTCTTTTTTGGTGCCCATGCCAAGGCGAATGCGGTTGCCTACATACCGTTGGCTTGCTAAGTCTCCTTGTTCTGCTGCCGCAAGCCTCCATTTTGTTGCATTAGTTTCGTCATTAATGGCTGCGTAGGCCTCAGCTAGATTAGTTTGCGATCTGAGTTTTCCTGCTTGGGCAGGTGCTATCAGTACATTAATGGCAAGTGGAATGTTTTGTGCTGTGCCATTCCCTTCATAAAGCGCGATGCCGTAGTTTTCTTGACAATAAAGCTTGTTGTCCGATTCTACTGTTGCGCATTTTTCATAGAGTTTTGTCGATTCAGTTAGGTTTTTAGATGCGCCAATACCTTTTTCTAAATTGTAAGCCGTCCAAGCGATACCATAAGGATTATTGGCATCGGCTGATTTTTTATACCACTCAAAGGCTTTTTTGTCGTCTTTGGCAATATTTCGACCTTCGCGATAAATATCGCCTAGCTCACCCATTGCGCTAGCGTCACCTGTATTTGCTTTATCGATTAAAGTTTGAATTTCGGCGGGTAAAGTTGGTTGCGCTGGTTTGACTTCGGCTTTTTCAGCAACTGGTGTCGCAGGTGAGGCAGATTCTGCTTTAGGTTTGTTGGCAAATGGGTTGGGAAGCTCAGGAACTGAAACACAGCCTGACAGTAGAAGTAATAAAGAGGGAATGATATAAGTTGATGCTGCGCGCAATGCTGTTTGTGCCATGAAATTGTTCCTTTTTGCAAGTTCATGGCGGATTCTAAGTGAATTCAGATCGTGTTGGCAAGTTTTGAGAATGCGTTCTAATGTAAAGCATCTTCGGCGGCAGGACCGATACCGGTGAGTTGATTAATGGGGGTGGTGGGCATTAATAACTATCAACAACCGCCACGCCATCGGCTTCGACTAAAGCACCACGGGGCAATGCTGATACTTGTACCGCTGCGCGTGCAGGGTAGGGTTGTGGGCAGTATTGCGCCATAATCTCGTTAATTAACGCAAAATGTCCCAAGTCGGTTAAGAAAATGTTCAGCTTAACCACGTCTTTCATATCGCCACCCGCTTCGCTAATCACAGCACGGAGGTTTTTGAATACCTGATGCGCTTGCGCTTCGATACCTTCTGCCATCGTCATGGTTGCTGGGTCTAAGCCAATCTGACCCGATAAATACAGCGTATTGCCCGCACGAACGGCTTGTGAATAAGTGCCGATAGCTGCTGGTGCATTGGGTGTTGCGATAACTTGACGCATGATGTGTTTCCTTTAATCAGTGAGATAGATATTATAAACTAAAAGGGTTAGCGGTCTGGGGCAAGCATAGCCGAAATCTTAGTTTAACGACAAGCCTTTGACCGTTTGTGCCAGTAAGCGCAATGCCTCTCGACGCGGGTGGGTGGTGCGTGCAATCAGCACCACGTCGCGATAGGGAACAGGTTCTGCCAGTGGAATACTCACTAAGCCCTGCCAAGGTTGCTTGGCGGCTAAGTCGGGTAAGAGCGTAATACCCATGCCGCCTGCCACCATGGCTCGTAAGGTTTCGAGCGAGCTACCTTCGATGAGTGCTTGCCACGGGTGTTGCGTGTTGTTAGGAAAGGCGGCTAAGGCATGATCGCGGAAACAGTGTCCACGCCCTAAAATGAGTAACGACTCTGATTGAATGTCGGTTAAGGTCAGTTGCGATTTGCTGGCAAGCGGGTGCTGCGTGGGGACGACGGCCGAAAAAGACTCTCGATACAATTGCCATGCAGTAAAGTCGTCGGTTCCTGCAAAGGGTAGAGCAATAATGGCTGCATCTAATTCGCCCGAATTAAGTTTGGCAATCAGTTCGTGCGTAAAGCCCTCCGTTAAACGCAATGGGGCGAGCGGTGCGGCTTCGCGCCAAGGCAAAATAAGCTGCGGTAATAAGTAGGGTGCGATGGTGTAAATAATACCCAGCGATAACTCGCCTTGCATTGGGTCGTTGGTTTTAACTAGGGCGAGTAAGTCATCGGCACGAGATAGTATGTCTTGTGCATGATTCACCACCGTTTCACCGACTGGTGTGAAGCGCATAAACTGACGATTGCGCTCAACCAAGGTGACGCCCAGACTGTCTTCGAGATGTTTAATGCCCGCCGACAGCGTAGATTGTGTAACGTGACAGCTATCGGCTGCACGGGCAAAATGTTGCTGTTGATGCAAGGCAAGGAGATAGCGTAGTTCGGTCAGGGTCATGCTATGATTAGCCTATCTTTGAATTGAGTATGGATGAGACATGTTATCAGCATTTTGGTTAAATTTTATCGGTTTGTTATTTGATACGGCACCGTATGTTCTGACGTGGTTAGCGCTTGAGGTATTTTTGCACAGTCGTTTGCCTTATTACGCGCCACTAACGCCCAAACTAAAACTATGGATGGGATTGCGCTATGCCTTGGGGCACCTATGGGATAAGAGCTGGTATTGGCAAATCGTTGGCGTTACTGTTTTTGCTGCGCTGGCATTGGTGTTGCCCGATAATATCAAAGAACTGCTCGATTTGACTTATGACGCAAACTACCAAATAGAATGGCTTGGCATTGCCAGTGTCGCTGCGCTGGGAGTGTTAACCTTGGTGCGCTTGCTCAAACGTGCTTTTCCTAATGGTGGTGGCGGTTGTGAAGATGGTCGTTGTTCGGTCGATGTGCGGAGGGACTAATGCGCCTAACCAATTATGAGCATCAACACATTAAACAGGTTTTCGACCAAGTTTTTGGACAGGGTGAGATTTACCTGTTTGGCAGTCGTGTTGATGATACAAAAAAAGGTGGTGATATTGATTTGTTCGTTGAGTCAGATGACACCTCAGATTGGTTTGCTAAGAAAATCCGCTTTTTAGCGCGTCTTAAAAGAGGTATTGGTGATCAAAAAATTGATGTTGTTTTGAGTGAAGATTCATCACGGTTAATTGAACAGGAGGCAAGAAAATGGGCAATCAAGCTCTAGTTTACGAAGCCAAGTTGCGTCACTTGCTCAAAGAAGTGGATACACACTTGCAACGTGTTGATATTGCTTTTTCTGAGCTATCAAAAAAGCATGAAATCCCTTTTACCATTAAAAGCTTTACTGAGTTGCTAACCAGTCATGCCGATGTTGCTTTTGCAGATCAGGTTATCTACCGTTTTTCCAAGGCACAAGACAGCATGGGCGCAAAGTTATTTAAGGCGTTTTTATTGTACCAAGGCGAGAACATCGACAAGCCTTTTTTAGACATTCTCAACAGTCTCGAAAAGTTGAATGTGGTTCAGGTAGATGATTGGTTTGAATTGCGAGAAATTCGTAATGAAATTGCCCATGATTATGATGAAAATACCTTGCTTGCCATGAATATCATCAATCATATTTATCAACATCAGGCACAATTGAAACGCATTGTTGTGCGTTTACGTCAGTTAGCACATTTTGAAGAGGTGAGTGTATGAGTCAACCTGCTATCCACTTAATCATTATCGGTGACGAAATTCTATCAGGTCGTCGGGAAGACAAACATTTCGAGTTCGCGCGTGGTTTATTGGCAGAGCGCAACCTAACCCTTGCGGGGGTGCGCTATGTTGGCGATGATACCAGTGAACTGCTGCGCGTGCTTAAGGAAAGCTTTGCGCGACCTAACAGTATTACCTTCTCGTTTGGCGGTATTGGCGCAACGCCCGACGACAAAACGCGTCAGGCTGTTGCTGCGGCATTGGGCTTGCCGATGGTGCGTCATGCAGGAGCGGTTAGCGAGATCGAAGCGCAATTCGGCGCTGATGCTTACCCCATTCGAGTTCGGATGGCAGACATGGTGCAGGGCGCAGAACTGATTCCTAATCCCATCAATCGTGTAGCAGGTTTTTCGATTCGTCAGCATTATTTTATGCCAGGCTTTCCGCAAATGTCTTGGCCGATGATGCGTTGGGTGCTCGATACGCATTACCCTGATTTGGTCGGTCAGCCACAGGTAGTGGAACGCATCATCATCGAAAATCAGTCAGAATCGCTATGGGTCGATTGGATGGAGGAATTTGAACGTCAGTTTCCTGCATTAAAGCTGTATAGTCTGCCGCATATTGGCGACGATGGATCGCGTCATATCGAGTTGGGCTGTGTGGGTGTGCCAGCCTTGGCTGCACAGGGTTTGGCTGCCATGCAAGCAGAAGTGTTGCGACGTGGACTTGTTGTTTAATCTTTAATAATAATTAAGTTGCCATAGTTAATCGATTTATGCGATTAACTATTCATAAAACATTCATTAGCGCATGTGCCTTTCTGCTTGTAAGATAACACCATCAAGACAAAAACAGGAGATAAAGACAATGAACACACAAATCCAAACAGGTCTACAGCAAGTCCTTGCCGACACCTACAGTTTGATGGCAAAAACGCATCTGTATCATTGGAATGTGACAGGCGCAAATTTCATGTCGTTGCACACACAGTTTCAGACGCAGTATGAAACCTTGTTTGCCGCAGCAGATGAGGTTGCAGAACGTATTCGTCAGTTAGGCGCAATGGTTAGTGGTGGGTTGCCTGCCTTTGCGCAGAGCAGCAATATTGGTGCTCCCCAAGCCACAACAGGTGAAGCGATGCTAAAAGAGCTGGCTGAAGATCATCGCACGATGGCTGCATCTTTGGTACGTTTTGCGAATTTGGCAGATGAGGCTGATGATCGTATTACCGCAGACTTATTAACTGCTCGTGCCGCAGATCATGATAAAACAGCTTGGATGCTGGGCGCACAGATTTCGATTCATCGTTAATTTTTTATTCAACTAGGAGTATTCCACAATGCAGTTCAAAGATATGACAGGACAAGCCGTTCCAAATGTAACCTTCCGTACGCGTGATGGACATGAGTGGTTGGACGTAACCACAGACGATATTTTTAAAGATAAAACGGTTATTGTTTTCTCGTTGCCAGGTGCTTACACGCCAACTTGCTCTTCGAGCCATTTACCTCGCTACGAAGAGTTGGCAATGAAGTTCTTCGAGCATGGCGTTGATGATATTTACTGCATCAGTGTTAACGATACCTTCGTTATGAATGCTTGGGCTGACGAGCAAGAATTAGACTTTGTACAAGTTATTCCCGATGGTAACGGCGAGTTCACCAAGGGCATGGGCTTATTGGTGAGCAAAGAAAACCTCGGTTTTGGTGAGCGCTCTTGGCGTTATTCAATGCTGGTTAAAAACGGCATTATCGAAAAAATGTTCATCGAACCTGTTCAAGAAGGCGACCCCTTTGAAGTTTCTGATGCGGTAACCATGTTGAAATACATCGATCCAGCTGCTGTATTGCCAGATGATGTGGTGGTTATTTCTCGTGAAGGTTGCCCATTCTGCTACAAGGCTAAAACAAAACTAGAAGACGAAGGTTATGAGTTTGTTGAATTGTCGCTTGAAGCAATTGGTTTAACAGCACTGCGTGCGTTAAGTGGTCGTGAAACAGTACCTCAAGTGTTTATCAATGGTAAGCATATTGGTGGAAGTGATGATTTAGAAGCTTATTTGGCTGCTCAACCAGCGTAAAACCTACTGCGCAGGCATCTTGCGTTGTTGCTGCGGTTCTCGCTCTGCGTCATGTACTCTTGTACATTCCTTGAGTCTGCGAGCCTAGCGCCTAGCAATTTTGCCTGCTCGTGATGGTTTTATCATTAGGGCACGGTAACGTGCCCTTTTTCAATCAAAAACATAGGAAATAAACAATGAAAAATTTCGATGTGATCGTTGTTGGTGGTGGTTCGGGTGGACTATCGGTTGCCGAGCGTGCGGCAGAGTATGGTGCTAAGGTATTGTTGATCGAGCGCGACCGTATTGGTGGTGCGTGTGTCAATCGTGGTTGTGTGCCGAAAAAAGTCTGGTGGTATGCGGCAGGTCATGCGCAAGCTTTGAATGATGCTATGGGCTGGGGGTTTTCACCGCAAGAAGGTAAAGACTTTGCCTTTAACTTCGATTATGCCGACTTTGCTAAACGTCGCCTAAACTACACCTCGGGTATTGGCGATTGGTACGGTGGTTATCTGGAAGGAAAAGGGATTATCCGTGTTGTTGGCAATGCTACCTTGGTTGCGAGCAATCAGGTGCAGGTAAACGATGTGGTTTATACCGGCGAACGTATTGTGCTATCGCCCGGTAGTACGCCGATTGTTCCGCCTGTCGAAGGCGCGACTTTAGGCGGTACGTCGGATGATGTCTTTAAGTGGGAAACCTTGCCACAATCGGTCGTATTGATTGGTAGTGGTTACATTGGGGTCGAGCTTGCTAGCGCGATGAAAGCCTTTGGTGTGCAAGTGACCTTGGTCGATATGGTCGATCAGCCTTTGCCTGCATTCGATGCCGACATTCGCAATACCTTTGTTGAGGTGTTGGAGAAAGAAGGCATTGTATTCAAAGGTGGCGTAAAGGTCTGCAGCTTGGTTGCTGTCGATGGCGGTGTGTCGGTTGTGGCTGCCGATGGTCAGTCTTGGACAGCAGAAAAAGTCATTTGGGCGGTGGGGCGTAAGCCTGCAACAGCAGGGTTAGGCTTAGATGCGGCGGGCGTGGTTAGCGAACGTGGTTTGATTAAAGTCGATGAATGGCAACAAACCAATGTGCCGAGCATTTTTGCGGTTGGTGATGCGACAGGACAAATGGCGCTAACGCCAGTTGCGATTGCTGCAGGTCGTCGCTTGGCGGATCGTATTTGGGGCTGCAAAGCAGGACGCAAGCTCGATAATAAATATGTAGCGACGGTTGTTTTCACCCATCCGCCGATGGCAATGATCGGATTAACCGAAGCGGCTGCGCGTGCTGAACACGGCGAAGCGGTGAAGGTGTATAGCAGTAAGTTTACGCCCATGCGTCATCTGATGTCGGCACATCCACAGCCCGTGCATATTAAGTTGGTGTGCGTGGGTGAGCGCGAGGAAGTCGTTGGTGTACATTGGTTGGGCGAAGGTGCTGATGAAGGCATTCAAGGCTTTGCCATTGCCATGGGCATGGGTGCAACTAAGGCAGACTTCGACAATACCATTGCCGTGCATCCGAGTATTGCCGAAGAGTTAGTCACTTTGCGCTAACGTCATTGATTACCGTCATTCCGAGTGGTTCAGGAATGACGGTTGTTTTTGTCGTATTTTCATCGTTTATTTCTTACTTTCTAGTCGATATAAATCAGATTTTAAACTTTCTATACAGGATAAGAATTCATTAATACTTATCTAAT